>JAKSLP010000026.1 GCA_024401115.1 Bacteroidaceae bacterium
ATTATAATGAGTGTGACAGCGTGACCGTGTGACAGCAAAAATTATACTACTCCTTATAACTCAAAAAATATTTTATCTATATATATTATATAATATATATAGATAAGATAAGATTATAGAAAAAACCAAATCCGATAGTAGTGGCATAAAATATGGTGTCACGCGGTCACGCTGTCACACTTAGAAATTATGGTGTCAAATATTAATCACCAATTATAGAAATCATTCTTTTCTTTCAGCAGCCATCAGCATACCGTCACCTTCTTCTGCCTCCTGATACTTTTTCATGATATGTGGATAGTTCTGTGGCACATCATGAATGATGGCATCCAAAGGAACATCCGGCTGGAACTGACCATCCGAAATGTCATAGAAGCGGCCGAAGAAGTCGCGAAGCTTATCCAGAACGGTCTGTTTCTTTACGGCACGCTTGTTGCCGCCACCGCCAAACAGTTTCATCTTAGGCAGAATCTTGGTGATGGCTGTACCCGTCGAGCTTACCTCACCATCCTGGAAGGCATCCTCCATGAACTTGTAGGTCTCCTCCGGATTCAGGTTCTCCTCATCAATAATCTTATCCAGTTCCTCCTTGCGCTCCTTAGCCACAAACTGCTCCCAGTCATCGTACACATTCGATGATTCCGGAGTCATGCGGTCAATGAACTTCTCAATCAGTTCACGCTTGTCACGCATATCAGGGCTGGAGCTGATAGCCTGCTTTATCTTCACGATGATTTCCTTATCCATGCAGTTGGACTCATGGAACTTGTTCACCAGACGCAGAATATAATCGATGTTGATCTGCACCTGCTTGATCAGGTCCATCTCAAACTCTATGTCCTCATTCACCTTTTCCGCTTCCTGCTTCTCAGGCTTGAACTCATCACGCAAATCCAGATACCATGATTTGTAGTTCTGCATCTCACCCTCAGTCACTACCGCCTTTTCTGCGGTAAACTCATCGAACGAGCTCAGCAGGTTCTGCAGTTTCAGGATGGCACCAAACTGACGGATAAAGTCAAGTTTCTCCTCCTCCGATGTGATATCAGCCAATCCGCCTACAGGGAATTTAGCCAACAAGGCGTCTATCAGTTCCTTGTAACCCGGAATACGGTTGCCCTTGTCATCGGTATAGCCGTAATAGTAGTCACGGAACGGACGCACCAGAATGATGCCGTTGGCATTCTCATCGCCAAACAGGGCAAAGCTGTCGTTGGTTGCCTTCTCCAAATTGCGGAAGCACACAATGTTACCGCAGTCCTTTACCGCATTCAGAATACGGTTGGTACGGCTGTAAGCCTGCAGCAGTCCGTGCAGTTTCAGGTTCTTATCCACCCATAGTGTATTGATGGTCTTGCTGTCGAAACCCGTCAGGAACATACCCACCACAATCAGGATATCCACCTCCTTGTTCTTCATGCGAAGCGAAACATCCTTGTAGTAATTCTGGAATTTCTCGCTGCTGGTATCGTAGCTAGTACCGAAGGTCTCGTTGTAATCCCGTATGGCACGTTCCAAAGCATCCTTGCTCACTACATCCAGCTGATCGGTTGCTTCCGGATTCTCATCCTCCAGGGTGCCCGTATCGTCCTCAGCCTCATTGGCGGCATAGGTAAAGATAGTGGCCACCCGCAGCCGCTTGTCGGGAGCCAATCCTTCCTGCTGCTTCTTGAATTCCTCATAGTATCTGATGGCTGTAGGCACGCTATCCACCGCAAAGATACTGTTGAATCCCTGCTGCTTCACCTTCAGTTTCTTCTCATCCGCACGCTTCACCACCTGAGCCACATTCGTTATCTTGCTGAATCCATAGCTGTTGGCCTGTTTGGTCTTCTGGTCAAAATGCTCCAGAATGTATTTTACGTTATTGGCTATTCTTCGTGGGTCATGCAGCACCTCATCGGTATCAATTCCCCAAACCTTCTCATCGCCAACACCTTCCTTCATCTTCATGGTAGAGATGTAATCCACCTTAAATTTCAGCACATTCTTATCGTTGATGGCATTGATGATGGTGTAGGTGTGCAGAGCCTTGGTAGGATTACCCTTATCATCGGGCTCGCCACCGAATGCCTGAGCTGTGGTGCGCAAATTGGGGTTCTTTCCGGCACCGGCATTGACCGAGAAAATAGGCGTACCGGTAAAGCCGAACAGGAAGTCCTTCTTGAACTTTCGGGTGATAAGTACGTGCATATCACCGAACTGACTGCGGTGGCACTCGTCAAATATCATCACCACATTCTGGTTCAGCGCCTTTACCTCCACATCCTTTTTCTTGAGTAGGGTAGACAGTTTCTGAATGGTGGTGATGATAATCTTCACACTATCGTCATTCAGCTGCTCGTACAGTTTGCGGATATTGGTATTGCTGTTGGCACAATCCTTCTCAAAGTTGTCGTACTCCTTCATGGTCTGGTAATCCAGATCCTTACGGTCCACCACAAACAGCACCTTATCCACACACTCCATCTGGCTGGCCAACTGAGCCGTCTTAAAACTGGTTAGTGTCTTGCCCGAACCGGTGGTATGCCAGATGTAACCGCCAGCCTTAATGGTGCCTTGCCACTTGTTGTAGCTGGCCTGCTGAATACGCATCAGAATGCGCTCGGTGGCTGCTATCTGGTAAGGGCGCATCACCATCAGGTTCTTATCCACGGTAAACACACAATACTTGGTCAGTATGTTCAGCAGGGTATGCTTGGCAAAGAAAGTGGTGGTGAAGTCCGTCAAATCAGGCAGGATGCGGTTCTTGGCATCAGCCCAATACGAAGTAAACTCAAAGCTGTTGCTCTCTCGCTTGATTTTCTTCTGAGGCTGCTTGTCCATCTCCTTCTCATGGGCAAAGCGAGTGGTATTGCTGTAATATTTGGTTTGTGTTCCGTTTGAAATCACAAAGATCTGTACATAGTCAAACAGCGCCCGTCCTGCCCAGAAAGTCTCACGCTGGTAGCGGTTGATTTGGTTGAACGCCTCCTTTATGCTCACGCCTCTGCGCTTCAGTTCGATGTGCACCAGCGGCAAACCATTCACCAAAACGGTAACATCATAGCGGTTGCTGGCGGTACCGCCTTCGGGAACATACTGGTTGATGACCTGCAGGCGGTTGTTATGGATATTCTTCTTATCCAGCAACTTAATATTCTTGGTCTCACCATTATCCCGTTGCAGGTTCAGGATATTCTCCCGCTGAATAATCACCGTCTTATCCTCGATGGTCATGCTCTCACCGGCTATCTGTCCGTCAAACAGCCGTTTCCATTCCGTATCGGTAAAGGTGTAGTTGTTCAGCAGTTCCAGCTGGTGGCGCAGGTTCTCTATCAAAGCCTTCTCATCCTTGATGGTAGGGTAGTCATACCCCTGAGCCTTCAGCTGCTTGATGAAAGACCGTTCCAGTTGCGCCTCGCTCTGATACACCAGCACGTTCTCCTGCTGGCGCTCGTACTTAGCCACCACGGTACTCTCTTCCTGTTCTACTACGATGTTATAGTTTTCGGTCATGATTTCTTAATTGTTATTATCCAGAAATCCTTTGATTTCTTTATCAAAGTCTGATTCTATCTTTTGAGTCTTGTTAAAGATCTCATATTCTTTCTCAGCTTTTGCTTCAGCTTGCGAACGTGAGATTTTACCTTTGTCGGGTAATAAATCATATCTGCGGAAAGAGAGGAATTCATTTACGCTAGCAGCAAACTGCTCCATATTGAATGTGTTTTCACGTTCAATCAAATCCTCAATATAATCAAAGTATCCAGTTACAGCACGCTCTAATTGACGGATTTGTTTTTCATCCAGGTAATTCTTTGCAATTTTAGTGTCCGATTTCAATATTCGTCCATCGGGCGCATTTTTCCAAGTTTTCAATCCCATGTGATCCTTGGTATGATCAGCAGCTTGATAGATTATTTCAGGTGCAGTTTTTCCTGTAATGGCATAATGGAAACGGTTTTGAACCATCATGAAAAACTCTCTGGTAACCTCGGCTTGGCGATCGTAATCTATAGAGCATTCAGCATAGATATCTGTAATCTGCTGCCAAATTCGTCTTTCGCTGGCACGGATAGAACGAACACGCTCTAACAGTTCCCTGAAATAATCTTTGCCAAAAGCAGTCTTTCCTTGCTTCAACCGTTCATCATCCAGAACAAATCCTTTACGTATGAACTCAGTCAGGACGCCCGTTGCCCACTGACGGAATCGTGTGGCTTTCAGTGAGTTTACTCGATAACCAACCGCAATGATGGCATCCAGGTTGTAGAAATTAGTGAGATATTTTTTTCCATCTGTAGCAGTATGTGCAATTTTTGCACATACTGAATCTTGTACTAATTCTCCTTCTTCAAAAATATTCCCCAAATGTTTTGTTATAACACTTCTATCTACTCCAAAAAGCTGTGCCATTGCTTTTTGAGTGCACCAGATATTTTCATCTTTTACTACCACCTGAACTTTCCCCTCTTCATCAGGTAGGTTGTATATGAGAAATTGTATTTCGTTCATAATTACAATTTGAAATATAACATTTCAGTATATTGTGTTCTTTTTCTATTTTATACCATTTGTCCGAAGGTATACAAATTTTTCTAATAGCATCGGACAAATGGTTTAGTTAAAGGTGAGCAACTTTTCCCGATAATACTCGTATTGCTTCTTCCTCAATGCCAGCTCTTCCTCCAAGGTTTGAATGGCGGATTCAAACTTGTCGAGGATGGAGACGATTTCTTGTTGGCGTTGCAAGGATGGGATAGGAATTGGTATAGTGTTTAATTTTTCTTGATTTAACTTTGGTTGAGCACCTCCTGTAATCCATGGGGTTAAATCAATAGAATTTAAATATGTTTCGACCAATCGTCTGGTTTCCCTATTTTCAAATTCTATAACATGAGCATGATTATTTACCCATGTTTTGCCAGATATACTGAATGCTATTGGTGTTGATCTTGCTAACAGATTTGCTCCATCTTCAGATATAAGGAGATAGTCTCCATCAAAAATATATCCTTCAACAAAATCCACTATACCAGACGCTCCATAATATGGATAGATTCCAGCAACTCTTTTAGAACTTGTAATAGGCTTTCGTCTTCTATCACAGTTTATGCTGATTTGGTCAAGAGTCTTTTTTTCCACATTTTCATCAAATGTGAGGAGCTGATTGCGGTAATACTCATACTGTTTCTTTCTCAATTCCAATTCTTGTTCCAGATTGGCCTGAGCTTCAGTGAAGGTATCCAAAATCCGAACTATCTCCTGCTGGATGGGGAGAGGAGGGAGAGGGATTTCAATTTTTGCCAATTGAGAAAAAGGAAGAGTTCTTCTACCTGTTCCTTCAATACCCTGTCTATAAAAAAGTATTTGGCTCATTCCAGGGTAGCTCAGCAAAAAGGAAAGCAGATAATCTGGAAGGACTTTACTTTCATCAATACTAAAGACCACATCAAGTGGACTTACTATAACAGGCCCTTCATCTTTTAGATAACTGATCGAACCTACGTCGATTCGTGAAGGAGAGTATACAAACCATCCTTTATAAACGAGAAAATAGTTGGAAGTGTCTGAGCTAGTAATTTTCGTCTTTTCACCAAAAAAATCTGCAGTTGGAATAAGTCCACGTTGTGTTATGCTATATGCTAATTTGGAGATACCTTTTTTATTTCTCTGTCTTTCTGAAATGGCGATTTCTCCTATTGTAACATATGGCACACCATTTGGGCATGCCTCTTCGATTATGTTTTTAAATGATTTCATAAGTTCAAAGAGTTTTGATTAACATGTCCAATTCTTCGCATTTTTCAATGACTTTTTGGTGTGTTTGTTTAACTTGTTGATTTAATAAATCTATATTGACAATCTCTCTGGTGTCTTCTTTCTCTATGTAAGAAGAAACAGACAAATTGCAATCGTTATCAAGGATGAAGTCGTTAGCTAATAATTTTGAGAAATATTCAATTTCTTTGCGGTTACAAAAAGTATCAAATATTCTATTCCTATTCTCAATGGATAAATAGTTTTTATTTCCTCTATGTTCATATTCGTTGCTTGCATCAATGAATAGAATTTTATTATCTGCTTTTTTGCTTTTTTTAAGGACAATGATACAAGTTGCTATGCTCACGCCAAAGAACAGGTTGGCCGGAAGCTGGATGATGGTATCCACATAGTTGTTCTTCACCAGATACTGTCGGATTTTCTGCTCATCGCCACCTCGGTACAAAACTCCAGGGAACTCAACGATGGCAGCCGTTCCTGATTCGGCCAGATGGTACAGCATGTGCATGGTGAATGCCAAATCGGCAGCACTCTTAGGTGCCAGCACTCCGGCAGGGGCATAACGCTCGTCATTAATCAGGATAGGGTTGTCCTTTCCGTCCCACTTGGTGGAGTAGGGAGGATTAGAAACGATGGCATCGAAAGGAGCATCATCGATATGCAGCGGTTCGTGCAAGGTATCACCCAACTGAATATCAAACTTATCGGGCTCGATGTTATGCAGGAACATATTGATGCGGCACAGGTTGTAGGTGGTAGGATTGATTTCCTGACCGTAGTATTTCAACTGATCGTTCTGCTTTCCGGCAGTCTTGGCAAACTTCATCAGCAAGGAGCCGGAACCGCAGGCAGGGTCGTACACCTTGCGGATATTCTCATTTTCATGGCTGGCAATGCGTGCCAGCAGTTCACTCACTTCCTGAGGAGTAAAGAACTCGCCACCGCTCTTTCCTGCCTGGCTGGCGTACATCTGCATCAGGAACTCATAGGCATCGCCAAAGGTGTCAATCTGATTATCCTGGTACTTGTGCCCCAAATCCATATCGGCAATTTTATGCAGTACCTTAGCCAACAGCTTGTTACGCATGTTCACGCTGTTACCCAACTGCGAGTTATCCACGCTGAAATCGCTGAACAGACCTTTCAGCTTCTCCTCGCTGGGTGTTCCCACCGCACTGGCCTCAATGGCACGGAAGGTCTTGGAAAGCGTCTCGTTCAGGTTCTCATCGTTATCCGCATTTTGGGTCACGTTGCAGAACAGCTGAGATGGCAGGATAAAGTAACCCTTTTCCTCCACCATCTGCTCACGGGCCTCCTCTGCATCGGCATCCGTCATCTGTGCATAATCAAAATCATCCTCACCCTGAAGGGCATTGATGTATTTGGTCATGTTCTCGCTGATATAGCGGTAGAAGATGGCGCCCAGCACGTATGCCTTGAATTCCCAGCCGCCGATGGCACCACGAAGATCATCCGCAATGCTCCATATTGTTTTGTGGAGCTCCTCTCGCTCCTGATTATAGTTTGCCATAGTAATATGATATGCTTAATCCGCAAATTTAGGGAAATTTTGGGACAATAACGAATTCTATAAAACATTTGTTTTATGGCATATACTTTATGGAAGGAGTAAAGATTACAAAATGTACACAAGGGGACCCTTGTGTACATCCGTCATCACTTCTGCACGAGGCTAGGGTGAGGCTGAATAGAGCCACAAATGCCAATACCAGATAGGAGATATGTCTTTTTATAATATCGATAAATTATTGATTCCAAGTGTATTTTGCTTCTTCCATGTGATGTTGTTCGATGAAATCGTTCCAGTTCTTCCAGGCAGCATCGGCTTGTTGCTGATACTTCTGAGTGCGAACTGTAGGGTTAGATTCGTGCTGAAGTTTTGCTATAGTCAAATCCCACACAGCAGCAAAGAAGGTATATTTCAGCAGGGCATACATACAGCTGTTCTGCACATAGGTGTTCAGTTCGGGGTCACTGAAATGCAGACAGCGCGATAGCTGTTCTATCTTAGACCATACCTTCACAGCATCCTGCTTTTCCTGACTGTAAACTGCCTGACGGCCTGCCTTTAGGATGTCGCGCATATAAGGCAACTGGTTTTCCTCAAAGCATTTGTTGTCTCGCGTCCAGTTTACCCAAGTATTACCCAAGGTGCTGTATTGGCCCTTGATTACGCCCTCCAGGGATAGCATACACAATTCATGGAAAGTCTCAATTTCTGATTCCGGAAGTCCCTTGCTCCGTGCAAATTGAGCAAAAATCTCCCGCTCACTCCGGTCTCTGTGCTTAGCCCACTGCGACAAGACATAGGCATTTAGCTCTACCCAGAACTCATTCTTCAGATAGGGACCACCCCAGCCGCCACCTCGAGTCCAGGTCCAGATGCCGCTAACCAACGGATTATCCTTCAAATCACTCAGGCAGTAGGGATGAGGCATATTGGCATCCTTATACTCCTGAAAACCATTGACTACGCCGCTTGCGATATAGTTCACATGCGCTGCCTTTCCTTCGTACTCACGCTGGCACTGCACCTCAATTATCTGCTTGTGGCGGCCTATGCCGATAGTAGGATTAAACGGATTGCCCTCGTGGCTTGTCTCATTAATCCAGTATGCATTGTAATCCAGATAGGAGGATTTGGGATGAACAATGGCTCCTCGCCAGAAATCCGTCATGGTATGCTTGATGGAGAAATAGAGATGATCATGAGGCTCTATATGATCGGTTATCCGTATGTACCAGTGCGGCAACGAATGGAACTGTCCGAAGTCCCAGGTGCGGTAGAAGATGTCTTTCTGCAGTTTCTGGCACACTTCTTCGCGGAGCAGGCTGATTAGGGTGGCATGATCCTGCTGCAAATCATTCTGCACCGGATGGTTGCCTACATAATACGGAGCATCGTTCAGATACGTCTCGCCGGTGCGAATCACCAGTCCGTCTAACTGCGGAAACAGCCGGAACATCTGCTGCATTAACAGGCGCACACACTTTTTGGTGAACGGTTTTTGAATATCTATCTTGCCCTTATCATTCAGTAGGCTGTCAGCATAGATTTCAGTCATCCGTTTGGGTAGCACCAGCATGTCCAGCATACAGTATACGTTCATCCCTGCTTTCTTTGCACCGTCGTACTTCTGCGTAATGGCCTTGCGCTTGTTCATCATCCAGTTGTATTCCACACTGCCCTCTGGAAGAATGTTCGGATTCAGTTCCTGCCAATCTACACCAAACTGGGCTGCATCGAACAGGAAAAACACTTGAGAGTCATATCCGTATGTATTCAGAATCAGCGGATTCGTGAATTGTGTCTGTGTTGGTGGCTCACCCGGATTGTTGTGAACCATATCCATAGTAAACCAGTGTTGCTGTGCTGAAGTAGGCAAACTGAATAGCAACACCATAAGCAGTGTGTATATTATTATGTGTTTCATCGCGTATTTAGACTAATTCACTCAAATTTCCGCAAAAATACAAAAAAAACCGTTGGCGGAATTAAATTTATAAATAATTAATGTTTAAAAAATTGCACATATTATTGATTTTTAGTATCTTAGTAGTGACCAAACCATTAAGATCAAATCATCGTATGCGCAACTTGACTGCAATATTCGCTAAATTTCTTGAGATATGCAAGGATTTCTCCTCAAATTTGGTTAACGAATCGGGTAATGTACCACGTCGTGGTGTTGTACCGAAATTCTCTGCTTTCAAAGCTGTTTCTATTATGGTTATAAACTGCATGCTCTCTGTGGCTTAAGTGGTGTCATACACTCATTTGACCTGACACCTGCAAATGTCCATGACATACACTATCTGAAAGATCTCAGGTTGGAATACCGCAATTGTAGCATCTTTGGTGACAAGGGATACCTCAGTGCTGACTTACAACTATACCTTTTCCAGACAGCAAATATAAAATTAGAAGTCCCATACCGATTGAACCAAAAGGAGTGGAAACCTCAGTTTATTCCTTTTGCAAAAGCCAGAAAAAGGATTGAGACCGTTTTCTCACAACTCAATGACCAGTTTATGTTATTAAGGAATTATGCAAAACATCAGGAAGGACTTTTCACTAGAATCATTAACAAAATCAGCGCCTTTACTGTCCTTCAATATATTAACCACATTAATAACAAACCTATTGGAAGAGTTAAATATGCGCAAATTTAATTCCGCCAACGGGTATTCGATAATAATAAGTAGTACCGGCGGGTACTTAACTTTACTCATAAATATGGATTTTAATTGTAAACCTCCACTCCGCTGTGAAGCGGGGTGGAGGTTGATTCTTGCGACAAATGGACGGATTATTTGGGATAGTTTAAAATTCTTCGTAATTTTACACGATAAATCAAACCTTAACATTCCGGAACATGAAATTCTTGCTGATACTATACATTTTGCTTTCCTCGATGACCAGCCGCACCATCACACAGGTGCAGCAGGTTCAGGTGGATGCGCAGGTGGGTACCGTGCCCACGCTTCCTTATCAGTTGTGGGTGACATACAGCGACGGCACACAGGAGTGGCGGCAGGTGAAGTGGATGAATTACTCACGGGCCACCGAGGAGATGCAGAGTAATCCGGAACTGTATCCGGTGGGAAAGACGTATACCGTCAACGGTTTCGTGCTGGGCGATAACACCACACGCAACGGCTATCCGGTGACGGCTACGGTAAGGGTGGCCGCTCAGGGCGAGGCGCTGCCGGTGACGGCCGAGGCACATACGCTGCCCCTGGCCGATGTGCGCATCACGGGTGATAACCGGCTGACACACAACAGGGATAGGGATATAGAGTGGTTGCTGTCACTGGACATCAGCCAGCAGCTGTATAATTACCGCGATACGTACGGGCTCAGCACCGATGGCTATACGGAGTCCGACGGATGGGATTCGCCTACCACCAAACTGAAGGGCCACGGCACGGGGCATTTCCTCTCGGCACTGGCTTTTGCCTATGCCTCGGCTCAGGACGAGGGCATCAGGGAACAGCTGCGCCAGCGCATCCGCACCATGGTGGACCAGCTGCGTGAGTGCCAGGAGCGTACCTTTGTGTATGACGAGAAACTGGGCCGTTACCGCGAGGCACGCGACTATGCCCCGGAGGAGGAACTGCGGGAGATGCAGGGTTCGTGGGAGGATTTTGACCGGTATAAGAAGGATTATGCGCACTACGGCTACGGGTATCTGAATGCCATTCCGGCTGCGCATCCGGCACTGATAGAGATGTACCGCCCGTACAACAACAGCCAGTGGGTGTGGGCTCCTTACTATTCCATCCATAAGCAGTTGGCCGGACTGATTGACATTGTGAATAATGTGGATGATAAAGCCATCAGTACCAAGGCTTTCCAGATAGCGCACGACATGGGACTGTGGGTGTGGAACCGCCTGCATTACCGCACTTTTGTGCAGCGCGAGGGTACCAAGGAGGAGCGTCAGGCCCGTCCGGGCAACCGCTACGAGATGTGGAACATGTACATTGCCGGCGAGGTGGGAGGTATGTCCGAGAGCCTGGCACGCCTGTCGGAGATGACGGCCGATGCGGAGGAGAAGGCACGCCTGCTGGAGGCCAGCAACTATTTCGATTCTCCGGCTTTCTTCGACCCGGTGTCGGTGAATGTGGACGATATCCGTACGCGTCATGCCAACCAGCATATCCCGATGATTACGGGTGCGCTGAAATCGTATGCGGGCAATCATGATCCGTATTATTACCGTCTGGCATCCAACTTCTGGAACCTGATTCAGGGCCGGTATGCCTATGCCATGGGCGGCGTGGGCAACGGCGAGATGTTCCGACAGCCTTACAGCCAGATGATTTCGATGAATACCAACATAGAGAGTGACGCTGATCATCACATGCATCCGAATCCGAACATCAACGAGACGTGTTGCGCGTACAACCTGGCCAAACTGACCAAGGACCTGAATGCCTATCGTCCCGATGATGCCCGTTATATGGATTATTATGAGCGGGTGCTGTACAACCAGTTGGTGGGTTCGCTGCATCCCGAGCATTGGGGAACCACCTATCAGTATGCCGTGGGACTGAATGCGCAGAAGGATTTTGATAACGATACTCCCCAGAGTTCCTGCTGCGGAGGCACGGGCGTGGAGAATCATGTCAAGTATCAAGAGGCGGCTTACTTTGTGAACGATCATACCTTATGGGTGGGTTTGTATCTGCCCACCGTGGCGTATTGGCGGGAGAAGGACATTACCCTTACCCAAGAGTGTGAGTGGCCTTCGGATTACTCGCGTATTACCGTTTCGGGCGGTACATTCAGCCTGAAACTGCGTGTGCCTTACTGGGCTACTGCCGGGTTCAGCGTCCGTCTGAACGGCCGGGAGGTTCAGTCCTCGTATCAGCCGTGTTCGTATGTGGAGATTCCCCTGCGCACCTGGAAACCCACCGATGTGGTGGAGGTGAGCATGCCGTTTACCACTCATGTGCACTATGGTGCCGACAAGATGGATATTGCGGCTACCGGTCTGGATCAGACCCGTACCTCTTTCGAGCCGGCTTGGCTGGGTGCCCTGATGTATGGCCCGCTGGTTATGGCATCTACTGAGATTACCGACTGGAATCAGGCCGAGTTCCCGATGGATGCGGCGCTGGACGGTGTACAGTTGCACGGTGCCACTGCTGGTCATGGCCCTGACGGACATCTGTATACCCTGAGTCTGAACGGGGTGCAGTTCCAGCCAGATTACTGCCAGACGGAACACAGCACGCACTACCTGCGGTTGCTATCGGAAAAGGCTGTGGCACAAGACAATGGGGTGGTGGACCGCCAGGAACTGGATATGTATATGCAGTTGGCACGCGAGCGTATAGAAGCTCAGGAACTGTGGCTGGCCATGCCGGTACGTATTCCGTCGTATGCGCCGTGGGCTCCTCATGGCTATGCCCGGATGGTGGAACTGCTGAAGCAAGCCGAGGCATCCGCTACCGGTCAGCAGGTGGGCAAGTTGGCCAGTGCCTTGAATGTAGTCATCAACTCCATGCGTCCGGGTAATCTGGCAGAACCGGAGGATCTGCAGGAACTGCTCTCGCTTTCGTCATCCCTGAAAAACATTTCGGATAAGTCGCAGGAACTGCGTTCCGCCCTGGACTATGCCGATACCGTTATCCAGTATGTCAATGACGGTTCAGGCACACCGGACATGATAGAGAAAGCTATCGAGCGATTGAAGAATGCTAGCAGATAGCGTGACACATTTCGGGAAAAAGTGCAATAATTCCCAAAGAAAAGGTAAAGTGATTCGTGTTTTTTTATAGTAAATTTGCACCTTAAATAGTAAGAATAATCTGATGAAGAGAATGATAGAGAAAATGGAGAATAGAAGTATGGGAAAAAAGACAGCCTGGCTGGTGTGTTGCGCCGCACCTTTCCTGACCACCATGCAGGTGGCTGCACAGGAAGTGAACGATTCCGTGAAGATCCAGAAAACCGAGACTGACAACAGCGCTTATACCGATGCCTCGTCCGACAGCCGTCCGCGCGACATTTCACTGGGTCTGCCCACCAATACCGTCGGTACGGTGCCTATCTTTGAAGACGGAATACCTGTCTCATACTACCATTTCCAGCTGTATCCCTACAAATCGTGGCACGGTGGCGTAAGTGCCAAGAGCAGCGGTCAGATGAGCCCGATGGAGTCTGCCATGATCTATGGCGAGATTGGCCTGTACATGAACGGCATGAACCGTGAGGGTGACGACAGCTTCCACAGCAGCATAAACTACTCGGCCAATCAGTACGGCCAGCATAAGCTGGATGTGAACGTGCGGGGTGCTTTGGGAAAGGGATGGCAGTACTCGCTGTCCACTTACCAGAATTTTGACCCTGCCAGTAATCATTTGAAGGTGAACAAATACCATGACCGTCATCAGTTCTACAAGGGTGTACTGAGCAAGCAACTGGGCGATAGGGGCAAGATGTCGCTGGTATACCAGTATGTGAATTACATGTGCATCACCGAGAATTTCGGTCCGTTTGTCTATCATCTCGACGGAAGTGTTGATCCGTTCCAGGGCTTCAATCTGGGTCATGATTCGTACTTGCCGGAGGATAGGATGCTGACTTTCATGGACCTGAAGACGGGTGAGGTCAAGAGCATGGACATTACGGCGGCCAACCGTGACGAGACACATGCGGTGACCTATCACCTGGATTACCGCCTGAACAATGGGGCTAACCTGACCGTGAAGAGCCGTCTGAAAGCCGGTCACAGCTACCGCAGCAACCGCAACTTGAGCAGTACCGACCAGGTGGCAGCCGATCAGGGCTACACCTATGCCGACGGCACTCCTTACAGCGGTTATCTGCAGCGCCGATACATGACGCACTTTGATGCGGTGGAGACTACCTGGATTAATAATGCGGAACTGAGCCGCCGTCAGGGTGCGCACAACTGGCGTCTGGGTACGAATCTGTGGTACAATCACGGTGGTACCATTACCTCGTCGGCAGCCTTTACCCATGAGGCTAAGGCTGATCCTAAGACTCTGTATTTCAAGGGACAGGCTTTCTATAACTTCAATACCAGCTCGGAGTACTACAACGGTGACGAGTACCGTACAGACCTGTACGTGAAGGATATGTGGAAGGTAAACCGCCGGTTGGATATGGATGGATTCCTGCGCCTGGAGTACCTGCATCTGGGCGGTGAGAATGCGGCAGTGACCGGTGAGGACCAGAGCAACCGCCGTCGCAGCGGTTTCAACCTGAAGGAGGGTCACCTGACTCATTTCAAGGAAAACTTCCTGAACGGTTCATTGGGTGCCAGCATGAACTACCGTCTGTACAAGGGCCTTACGGCCACTGCCGAGTATGTCATGACCCGCAGCCATACCACCTTGTTTAATTATGGTTCGGTAAACATGCCGATTACCGATCCCAGTGACACCCATCTGATCCGTGCCGGATTCTCTTACCAGAACAGTTGGGCTAACGTGGTATCGCAGCTGGTATACATTCATCAGAATAACATGAATTCACGCACCAATGTCAACCATGTGCTGACCAAGGATGCTGACGGCATGCCTGCCGGATATACCGAGACGCTGACACAGACAGCCGTTTATGGTGTGGAATCGCTGGGATGGACCACCGATGCGGTACTGAAACCGTTCAAGGGATTCAACCTGCACCTGCAACTTACCCTTCGTAATCCGCAATACAAGAATTACGCTTTCTCGCCAACGTTCAGCGACGGTGTGACCGAACATTACGACTTTTCGGGCAATAACATCACCAACCTGCACAAGACGGAGGTGAGCGTGGATCCAAGCTACAGCTTTGGCGACTGGCGCATCTGGACGCAGTTCCGCTATGTGAGCAAGCGCTATATCAATAAGACCAATTCGTTGTTCTTCAAGGGCCGCTGGGAAACCTTCGGAGGTATAGATTATCAGTTGAACAAGAAGGTGAAGCTGTCGCTCAATGTGGTGAACCTGCTGAATCAGAAGGGTGTGAGCGGTTCTATCGGTTCGGCAGATCTGATAGAGGATGCCTCTGGTTATGAAAACTATGTCATGGCGGGAACATTCATCCGCCCGTTTGCTACCGAACTGTCAGTTAAGGTGGATTTCTAAAAAAATAAAATAAGACTATAAAACAATGAAACGATTAGGTACTTTGTGCCTTGCACTTAGTCTTTCAGCTGTGGCCATGGCACAAGGACTGCCATCTTTACAGAAGAATGAGCATGGGGCTTGGCAGTTTGTGGTAGATGGTAAGCCTTTTACCATGTTGGCTGGTGAATTGCATAATTCATCCACTGGAAGTCTGTTGTATATGGATCCTATCTGGAAGCGCATGGCCGATAAGAACCTGAATACCGTCATTGCGCCAGTGAACTGGGAATTGCTGGAACCGGAAGAGGGAAAATACGATTTCGCTCAGATTGACAACATGATTCAGGGTGCCGAGCGTGAGGGACTGAAACTGACCGTCATTTGGTTTGGAAGCTGGAAGAATGGCAAGTCCACCTATGTGCCTGCATGGGTCAAGAAGGATACCAAGCGCTTCCCTATATGCTATCTGAGTACGGGCGAGAAGAACGACTATACGCTTTCTCCTCTGGGGCAGGAGAGCATGAAGGCCGATGCCCGTGCCTTTGCGGCGCTGATGAAACATATAGCTGAAGTGGACAAGAAGCATACCGTGATCTGTATGCAGGTGGAGAATGAGATTGGAACCTTGGATCAGGCTGCCAGCTACATGGGCATGGATAACCGTGCCGCCCGTGACTTCTCTACGTTGGCCAATAAGGCTTACAAGGGTCAGGTCCCTGCAGCGTTAACCCAGTATCTGAAATCGCATGAGAAAACACTGCATCCTGCCATACTGAATGCGTGGAATGCCAATGGCAAGAAGATGAGCGGTACTTGGGAAGAGGTGTTTGGCCCTAGCGTAAAGGTAGAGAACGGCAACTGGCAGGAGGAGTTCTCACTGTTGACCGATGAGTTGTTCTCTGCATGGAACTACGCATCATACGTAGGTGAGGTGATTCGTCAGGGTAAGGCCCAGCATAACATTCCGATGTATTGTAATGTATGGTTAAAACAGGCTAAGCAGCATCATCCGGGTCTTTATCCGTCAGGAGCCCCATCTCCGCATTTGTTTGATATCTGGCGTGCTGCAGCTCCGGATGTGGATTTCTTTGCACCGGATATCTACGAAGTAGGCTATTTTGATTGGGTTTGCCAGGATTACACCCGCTCGGGCAATCCATTGTTCATTCCTGAGACCAAGGCTGATATCGCGGGAGCATCACGTGCCATCTATACCTTTGGTAAGTATCCTACGTTGTGTTATGCTCCATTTGGCATTGACGGCGGAAGATCTGTTCTTTCGGCCGATGATAATGACAAGTCGTACGATAAGGCATACGGCATGTTGGCTAATTTGATGCCTACCATTCAGAAGTATGTCGGTTCCAACAAGATAACCGGTTTGTGGATTGATGATGTTCAGAAATCAGATGAGGTCACTATGGGTGACTACACTTTCTCTCTGACAGAATTCAACTTGGGCATCTTCCAGGCTGTAGCCGGTGTAACGGCCGAGGAGAAGAAGAAGGAGACGGTTCCTACGGGTGTACTTCTTATCCAATTAGACAATGACGAGTTCCTGGCTGCCGGTGGTTTAGGCTCTGCCACCTTGCGTATAGCAAAAAGTGCTGCCTGCAAAGCAGATAAGATTGGAATTCTTTCTTTGGATCAGGTCTTCTTTAAAGACGGCCGGGAAATTCTTCACCGTTTGAATGGTGATGAAGCGGCTTTTGGCGGTCCTGTTTTTGAGGGAGGCACTTCTGTATTCAGATTCAAGATGTTTAAGTATTGATGCTTGAAAGATATGACAAACGGCGGTTCGGAAGAATCGCCGTTTGTTTCATTCTGTGAGGAATGAGGAAAAGATTTCAGGATTGTTCCGGACAAAATGTACAAAAGTTGCGCCTAAAAGTCAAAGTTGATTTCGGGAATACTGCGTACCTTTGCCACCGCATTGGATGATTAGACATCTAGGGGTATAATTTTAATTGAAATGAATAATAATTTTTTTAGTCTCCAAGGTAAGGCGGCCTTCATAACTGGTGGAGGAACCGGAATTGGAAAGGGATGTGCCCGTATCCTGGCACAGGCAGGAGCCAAAGTACTTGTTGTTGGAAGAAGACTTGAGAAGTTGCAGGAAACCAAGAATGAGATAGAAAAGGACGGGGGTGTTTGCGAATGCTTTACTGCTGATCTGATGGTAGAGGATAACTGTAAGGCCATGGTGGAATACTGTCTGGACAAATTTTCACGTCTTGATATCCTGGTTAACTCTGCAGGAGGCAAGGGCGTTCATGGAACATTGGAGGATGAGTTCGCTTCGGAAAACCTGAAGCATACCATGGATATGGATTTCACTTCCACCTTTAACTGCATCAAGTATGCCTATCCACACATGCAGGCAGAGGGTGGTTCCATTATAAACATCGCCTCGCTGGCTGCGCTCAGGGCACGTGGCCCTATCTGCTACAGTGCTGCCAAAGGCGCCATCCAGAGTCTTTCACGAAACCTGGCAGCCCGTTTCGGTCATCTGGGCATTCGTGTGAATACCATCTATCCGGGTTTCATCGTAACGGAGATGACTGAGCGGATCCATGAGATGCCGGAGATGGAGAAGAAGATGCGTGATGAATCTGTCTTGGGTATGCTGGGCGATGTGAATGATATTGCCTATTGCGCACTTTATCTGGCCAGCAACGAGGCCAAGTTCGTAACCGGACAGGATTTTGTCATTGATGGTGGTTCAATAATCAGATAAATCAGTGGTTATGGATAAAGGATATGCCAAGGGCGTTTTTCAGGTAGGTATCATGGTGCACGACATTGATGAATGCCTGCGCCTGTTCTGTGATACTTTGGGAATGAAAGTGGTGTTCGAGGCCAGGAACCAGATTCAGCCGGCACAGGGACTGTCGGGCTGCAAGAATCAGCTGATGCACTGCCTGATGCTGCACGGCGAGGGCGGTGTGGATTTGGAGATCCATCAGTATGTTGATCCGCCTGCAAAGCCTAGGGAACCGATGAACCATAATGATTTAGGTTCCATGCACTTTATGCTGAGGGTGGATGATATTGAGGCTGTGGTCAGCAAGGTGCAGGCCTTGGGCTATGAACTCATGAACCCGATAGTAGAGAGCAGTCGCATTCCTGGGTTTAAGTTCACTTATTTCCGGGGACCGGAAGGTGTGATGATAGAACTGCACGAGGGAGAGATAAAAAGACCATAAACATAGATTAATAAAGCATGAAAAGAATACTTGTTTCTTCCCTGGTTTTCTTGGGACTGGCATGTGCCATGCATGTAAGTGCCAAGGGACTGGTAGGGCAGAAGTTTAAATGGGAATACAGGGATTCGGTGTTCAAGAATCCGTATATCGATGTAGATGAGGTGCGTACCAACGGCCAGGGTCTGCAGGTGCGCTACATGCACGGTGGCTTTGATGACGGCACCATGTTCTCTTATTATTTCCCGGAGAAGAAGGCTTTTGCCGGCCGTTTCTTCCAGTACATCACTCCGCTGCCGGGCAGCGAGGCTACTTTTGCAGCCCTGTCGGGCGATGCAGGTGATATGGCTTCATTCAGCGTATCGCGAGGAGCGTATTTTATTGAGACCAACGAGGGTGGTGCCATGGACTTGACACATCCCGATATTCGCCGTGAATCTTCCATCTCGGCCTATCGTGCCAATGCTGCCTGTGCCGATTTCAGTCGCGAGGTGGCCAAGCTGATCTACGGCACCAAGAAGCGCCCTTACGGCTACTGCTATGGAGGCTCGGGAGGTGCTTACCGCACTACTGGTTCCATGGAGAGCACCGAGGGCGTGTGGGACGGCTCCGTGCCTTTTGTGCTGGGTTCGCCTCACGCCATACCAAACTGCTTTGCAGTGAGAATGAATGCCTTGCGTGTGCTGCATGACAAGCTTCCGCAGATTGTCGATGCCCTGGAAGTGGGCGGTAGCGGCAATCCGCTAAAGGGACTGAATGCCTACGAGCGTGCCATCTGGGAAGAAACCTGCCGCATGGGTTTCCCTAAGCGTTCGTGGTACGGTTTCCGCTACATGGACCTGCACGGATTTGTGGCCACATACGGTGGTACCACCGCATTTGATCCTACTTATTTCGAGCACGATTTCTGGGAGACTCCCGGATATGAGGGCTGTGAGGATCAATCGATTAAAGCAAACCGCATTCAGCAAGAGGCGGTGGTGATTGGAGCCTATAACCAGGACATGTGTGAGCGTCTGGGTGTGGTGCCTGTAGTGGATGAGAGCCTGGAAGGTACTGCCGACCGTGCCACCCTGGTGGTGGGTACCAAGGAAGAGAAACCACGTGCTTTCATTCTGAGCGAGGTACTGCCTGATGTGCATTTCATGGTGGGCGACCTGATTGTAAAGAGCGGCAAGGGAAAGGGCCTGAAGTTGCAGATGCACGGTATTCATGATAATCTGGCCGTTATGGCCACAGTCAATAGTGCGGAAAACCTGCAGAAAATAGAAGTGGGCGATACCGTGGTGGTGGACAACTCGCGTGCCTTGGCTGCCTTGTTCATCCATCGCCATCAGGTGCCGGGACCGGAGTTCTATGCCTGGAACCAGTTCCGCGATGCGCAGGGAAATCCTGTCCCTCCTCAGCGCAAGAACCTGATGGGACCGATGTTTACCATGGGCGCAGCCGGTTGCCTGCCTAACGGTAACATTCATGGCAAGATGATTCTGGTAGAGAGCCTGTGGGACCGTGAAGCTTATCCTTGGCAGGCCGATTGGTACAAGAATGAGATTATCAAGAATAAGGGTCAGCAGTTCTGTGACGAGAACTTCCGCCTGTGGTACACCGATCGCTGCACCCATGGTGGCGTGGACGATGCTACCCAGGTTATTGATTATACACCTATCCTTCAGCAGGCTCTGATGGATGTAGCCTTATGGGCAGAGAAGGGCATAGAGCCATCGCCAAGTACCACCTATACCGTACAGGATACGCAGGTGGAGATTCCTGCCGTGGCTACCGACCGTGGTGGCGTTCAGCCGTCTGTCACTCTCACCGCTAAGGGACAGAAAAGAGTGGAGACAGGTGTGAATAAGGAGGTGATGCTGCATGTAGTGGCCAACTGTCCAAAGGGTACCGGTCGCATAGTACGTGCTGAATTGTGTGTGGGTGAGGCTGCCGATTTGTATGCTACAGGTCCTAAGGGTAATGCCAGCATTCTGGAGATGCCTGCAGCACATTACGAGGACATAGATTTGAGCAATGCGGTTTACAGTGCCGACGGCACTCAGGTGGAGTTTGACGTGCCGGTGAAATATTCCGATGTGGGTACTTATTTCCCAGCAGTGCGTGTGTCTTCTTCACGTTCCGGCCAAGCTGAGACTTTCACCCAGATTCAGAATTTGGACCGTGTGCGAGTGATTGTTGAGTTATAATATAGTGTGTAAGCAAAAAGGGGCGCCATATCGGGTGCCCCTTTTTTGTCTTATTTTACATGATCATAATACTCGTCATCCACAGGTTCCAGCCACTCGTGACTTTCCTTTTCCGTTCCGGTGAGCACGATGTTTGAAAGGTGCTGGAACCAGGAATCCTTGGCGGCTCCGTGCCAGTGCTTTACCTCATCGGGGATGTCGATAATCATACCCGGTTTCAGGGCGATGGCTGGCTTACCCCATTCCTGATACCATCCGCGGCCTGAGACACAGATCAGTATCTGATGAGCTCCGTGATGAATGTGCCAGTTGTTGCGGCAACCCGGTTCGAAGGTTATATTCTGGTAATGAGCCAGTGTGCTTTCACCTTCTGCAATGTTGGCCGGCTGGATATTAGCCAGATAGCTCTGTCCCTGAAAGAACTGGTTGTATGGGTTTGGTATGCCCTTGTTCCAATCGCCCTCGGCATCAGCAGCGCAGTCTGTCTGGCTGTAGCCATTGGCAGAAAGGAACTGACAGAGTGCATCTACGGTTTCCTGGGCGTTTCCCATCTTTACGGCAGCACCCTTATGGAATGCCAATTGACTCTCGGTGCCTTTGAGGGCTGAGAGTGCGGCCACGGTCAGTATCTCGCGGTCGGCTGCAGGCAACTGGTCGCCGGCAAATATATCGCCGAAGAGGTGTGCCTTCAGGTAATAGTCGTTCTGAGGGCTGAATGTATTGGTCACCGGCTGTCCTGCCAATTCGGTTTGTACGGCTGTTCCCTGTTCCAATGCTTTCTGTGCATCATCCCAAAGGGCAGGGCGCACCCAAGGCTTACCTTCTGTCCATTTGCCGTTACCGGATTCCAACACCTTGCTCAGTACACCCAGCGCATTGAGTGAGCGGGGAAAGCCGGTGTAGGCATAGAGTTGTGAGAAAGCCTCCTTGATTTCGTTTATTGTAATACCTCCGTCAAGAGCCGCAATGATGGCAGGTTCCAGGCGGACGAGGTCGCCCTGTGCTTCAAGGGCGGCGATAGTTCCCAGATGCTTCTGGCGTTCAGATAATGATTGTGCAGATATTGTTGTTGCCATGGTCATTAAGAATAAGAATATGAATAAAATATGTTTCATGCCGCCCTCCATTGTGCAGGAGTTTTTCCTGTCAAAGCCTTGAAGAAACGGACAAAATGCTGCGGATACTCAAAACCGAGGTACTGGCTTACCTGAGTGACAGACAGTGTTTCGGATTCCAGCAGTTCCTTGGCTTTTCTCATGATTCTATCATTGATGATGTCCTTGGCGGTACGGCCGGTTTCGGTCTTCACCAATGTACCGAAGTACCCGTTGGAGAGACAACATTTGTCTGCGAAATAGGCTACTGTAGGTAAACCTTCATGTTCTGCCTTGTCTGAGATGTAATTATCGAGAAGGGACAGGAATTTCTTAACCACGCTATGGTTGATCTCCTCGCGGGTGATGAACTGGCGTTCATAGAAACGGAGGCAGTAGTTGAGCAACAGCTCTATGTGGCTGACCACTAACTCCCGTGTATGCTTATCGATGGCATGATGCAGCTCCTGCTCAATCATGGAGAGGACACTCTTGAAGATCTCCACCTCCTGTGCAGAAAGGTGCAACGCCTCGTTGCTCGTATAATCGAAAAACTCATAACGGCTCATCTGTTTACCCAGTGAGGTACGGTTGAGAAGGTCAGGATGGAAGGCCAAAGCGGTATATTTAGCAAATGGTACCTCTGGATTAGGTTCTACCTTCACCACCTGTCCAGGAGCGAAACTGGTAACGGTCATCTCATCAAAGTCATACTCGGTGCGACCGTATGAGATTTTGCATCCTTTGTTTTCCTTCAGGTAGAGGGCGTAAACACCATATTTTATCACACTCTCCTTGATGTGCTCGGTGTTTTCCACATGCATAACGCTGACAAGGGGATGAAGAGTCTCCATCCCGTTGTAGTCGTTGAACTGCTGTATTGTATCTAAATGTATCTCTTGCATTACTTCAATCTGTATCTTAACTCTGTGCAAAGTTACTCATAATACTTATAACTATGGCATCTCTTTCAGCCATTGTTCAAGGAGCGACTTGCGCTGAGCATGTTTTGAGGCATTGATCCACAAGCTCTTCTGGAATTTTCCAGTTGGTACCAGGCGCTTGGCATCGGCTTCCACACCGCTTATACCGCTGCTGTGACTGCTCACAATGAGACCGATGTTCTTGCCTGCCATCTCCTTACCGTGCTTAAACAAGAATGTCTGCATGTTGCTGGCCATCTGGCTCCACCATAGGGGAGTGGCAATGATGACGGTGTCGTACTGGCTCATATCCACGTCTACGGGATCAATGGCAGGATAGCTGCTCTCGTCATTCGGATTGTTCTTGATTTTAGTCAGCTGTTCCGTGCCGATAGCATAGTTGTTAGCTGAATAATCCAGATTCTTGTTTACAGGTTCTACCTCGATGACATCCGCTGCAATCAGAGATTTCAGGTCATTAACAATCTGCTCGGTGTTGTTCGTGTAGCTGTAATAAACTACCAGTGTCTTGCTGGCACCTTGTGCTGGTGCAGAACCAGAAGTAGGGCCAGATGGTATTGTTGCATTGGCATCCTCACTCTGGCAAGCCATCATGAATATGCTTGCCAGAATAATATAAAGATGTGAAAAGAATGATCTGTGAGCCATAGGATTATAAACTTTGACGAAGTACTTCATTGGCCAGTTTTGCACCTTCCAACACCTTTTCTATAGTAGGGTTAGGCATTACGCCCGGTTCTTCTATGACAGTCTTTCCGGCAGCCTGGAGTACGGCTACCACCTGGTCATAGATACCATTCTTCTTGATGGAACCACCGCCGTAGGTGAGCATCACCTTAGGACCATAGTTCTGGAGTTCCTCACTAAGTTTACCGAGCGACTCTTTTCCGAAATGGAGTCGTGTAGGATTCTGAAATGTAAAATTGCCTAGCATAGTAATTAAATAATTGATAGTATTTCGGGTGCAAAGATATTTATATTTGGAATAAGTGGTTATACCCGTTTTGTGGATATAATAACCCATTTTTAGGTTAATAGTAAATGAGTGCCTAAACCTCTGTAAGTCTTGATTCGAAAGACTTATAAGTCCTTCGCGGAAAGACTGCGCAGTCCTTCGGGATAAGACTTATAGGAGTGTTTTATCAATCGACTGGTAATCCTGCAGCCAAGGATATCTTATGCAGTCTCGGGCTGATTTTGGTGATAAAATAGAGGTAAATCGGGAAAATTTTGTAATTTCGCATCTTGAATAAAATTTAACTAAATAGCGAATACAATGGAATACATGTCACAGGAGTGCTACGACGCACTGGCTGCCGAATTGGACAACCTGGTAAAGGTGGAACTTCCTAAGGCTCAGAATGAACTGTCCGAGGCTCGTGCAAAGGGTGATCTAAGTGAGAACTTTGAATATCATGCTGCTAAGCGAGAGTTGAGAAGACTGATGGGGCAAATCCGTTTTAAGACCAATGTGTTCCAGCATGCTCAGGTGCTGGATACCTCGATACTGAATTGCGATACCGTGGGACTGCTGCGCAAGGTGGAATTCACCAATCTGGCCAATAATGCCCGAATGGCTTATACCATCGTTAACCCCCACGAGGCTAATATCCGCGAGGGTAAAATCTCTATCAAATCTCCTATTGCTGAGGCTCTTTTGGGCAAGAAGGTGGGTGATGTTGTGGAAGCTCAGGCGCCTGTGGGTATCCTTAAGTTGAGAATAGAGAATATATCACTCTAATCTGCCGGTGGTTACCGATAAAAAAAGAAGTGAGGTTTTCGCCTCACTTCTTTTTTTTAGTGCTTTACATCAGCAGGTGCCGCCCAGAAGATATCCGCATCGCGTGTGGTGTACTCGGGATGGGTGTAGGGCTCAAATCCCGTTGGCACCAGTTGCATGTATGGGGTGCCCGACTGGCGATAGCGCGAATCGGCATTGAACATCAGTTTCATGGGACAGGTGATGATATACAGGTTCTTGGCCATATAGGTCTTCAGATACTGATCCACTGTCTGCTGGTTCTCGTGGTTATGGTTGGCATCTTCATTCAGTACCAGAGGTTGGTCGTTTCTCAGTCGCTCACGAACCTCGGCAATACTCAGCATGTTCCCGTTCTCATCCATCACCCATGCATTGAACGATGGGTCTATCCACAGCCACTTGTGAAGGGTCTCGGACCATACGGTATTGATCACGTGACTGTCGTAGTCGTTGGAATCCATAGGCATGCAACTTACCAGGCGGGCCTTGAAGCCCATGGACAGGTACATCTCCATCATTACGACTGCCATCTGGCGGCAGTTAATACCTTTTCCGGTCACTTTGTGATAATGATACAAGTCGATGGCATCCAGTTCTGCAAAGGCATAGTTGCTTCCGTCATGCACAATCAGGTCGTGACAGTAAGTCAGCAGTTTCTTGATCTTCGAGATCTCATCGCCATTGCCAGCCACTGAGTCCAGTTTGAAATACTCGCGCACTTCTCTCAGATTAGGGTCATCCATTGACTGATAGCTGAATTCCGGAAGGGTATCCCTGTTCTCATGCGTGTAGGCACCGGCGTTCTGCAACTTGACCAGCGGTTGTGTCTGACGGGTCCTCTCCAGCAAGTCCAGCACTTCAGGATTCCGGGCTACCGACACCAAGTCGCCCTGCTCCATGTCATACTTCAGGTTGCCGTAATTGCTCCAACCACCGTCCACGGCTCTATGTAACTGCTGAACGGCCAGTTTCTTCTTGCCCAACAAGGCATTATAGCAAGCCATGTCATAGTAGTACAGGCTTGCCTGCTCGCGCAACTGAGCCTGAGGGATAATCATAGTGCCTGCATCCACCTCGGTATTCTCAAACAAGTCCACCAGTTGCTGCAGCGCCTCCAGTTGGGCCGTATAGTTCTTTCCCTCTCCGCGGTTGTACGCTTTCTCCTGCAAAGGCTGAACCATTGCGGCAAACTCATCTATGAGCATTCTCTTTTGTGCATATGCAGGTGCTATCAGCATCAGTGCGACAGTCACCAGAGTCATCATTCTTTTCATTGTCATCAGTATTTTATTTGTTTTAACTGATGCAAAAGTAAGGCGGCGATTGAGATGCCGCAAACGAATCGTCCGGTATTTTTCGGGAATGTCTGAAAACGTAAAACAATTAGACACAACAGATTACCCAACTGTCTAATCCTTTTACAACTCCTGATGTGCTCAAAAAAAACTGGCGCTACCCATTACCATAGAAGTGGGTAGCGTCCAGTCTTTCAAAATTTCCCGAAAACTTTATACATTAGTTAGTAAACAATAGTCGTAATCAGCAATCCCATCAGGGTGGAGACTACCACGCTGACCAAACCCGGCATCATGAACGAGTGGTTCAGCAGATACTTACCGATAACGGTAGTACCCGAACGGTCAAAGTTGACCGTAGCAATGTCGGAAGGATAGTTTGGGATGAAGAAATATCCGTATACACTTGGCAGTACACCCAGCAGTACAGGACCAGGAATACCCAGCGAATAAGCCAGAGGCAACATTGCTACCACCACAGCACCTTGCGAGTTGATCAGCACGGATACAGCAAAGAAGGCAAAGGCGATGGCCCAAGGGAACTCCTTGACGATATCGGCCAGTCCGTTCTGCATTACATCCATGTAATTGGCAAAATAAGTATCCGCCAGCCAGGCAATACCATAGATGGCCACAACAGCTACCATACCCGACTGCCATACCGCTCCGGCAACAGCCTTCTTGGGCTTGGCGTTGCAGAAGATGATCATCAGCGCAGCGGCAGCAATCATGATAATCTGAATTACAATGTTCATCTTCAGTGTAGTGGTCTTGGTCACAGTCTCGCCGTTGACAACGCTGGTTGTCTCGTAGGTAGGCAACAGTTCCTGGAAAGTAGCGAAGATAACGATGATGGCCAGTGCGGCCAGGAAGATATATACAGCACGCTTGGCATGAGCCGGAATGGTCTTGTCCAGTGTGGTGGAAGTATTGCCGTACATGTAATGATAGGTTTCCGGATCCTGGAGGCGAGCCTGGAACTTAGGATCTTTATCCAGGTCCAAACCACGCTTGTACGAACAGGCAGCGGCAGCCATCAGACCGCAAACGCACGATGGAATGGTAACCATCAGTACCTGAGGAATGGTAACATCAAATCCATTGGTGGCCGATATAGTAGTGAAAGCCACTACAGCCGCAGCAATAGGCGAGCAGGTAATACCCACCTGAGAAGCGATGCTGGCAACGCCGCAAGGACGTTCAGGACGGATTCCCTTCTTCAGAGCAATGTCACAGATGATAGGCATCAAGGTGTAAACCACGTGACCGGTACCCACCAGCACGGTCAGGAAGAAGGTACACAGAGGAGCCCAGAAAGTAATGTGGTCAGGATGCTTGCGCAGCAGACGCTCGGCAATTTGAATCAGCCATTCCATACCGCCCGAGGCATGCATCATACCCGCACAGGTAACGGCAGCTATAATAATATAAATAACATCGGTAGGAGGGGTGCCCGGTTTCAAACCGAAACAGAGAACTAGAATGGCCAGACCGATACCTGAGATGGCTCCCAGTGCCAGACTGCCATAACGAGAGCCCACATACAGGGCCGACAGAACTACCATGAGTTCCAGAATCATCATGAAGGTCATAAAGATGGTTAGGTTTAAGTGTGTGTTAATTAAAATTCCGGCTGCAAAGGTAGCCGATATCACACAAAACGGCTATTCAAATCTTTCAAAAGACTGTGCAAAATCTTCAAATGTGAAGGATTTGAGTCTCATCTACTGAATTTTACACAGCACTGGGCACTATTCCGAACTGTTTCTTGAAGCTCCGGCTAAAATTGGCCGGTGTAGAGCCTCCTACCTTGTAGCACACCTCTGCCACTGTATAGTTGTGGGTCTTGAGCAGTTCCATGGCGATGTTCATGCGGTAGGTGTTCAGGAACACCTGAGGCGATTGTCCGGTTAGATCCTTGACACGGGCGTAGAGCGAGCTGTAGCTTAGGTTCATCTCGCTGGCCAGTTGGTTTACGTTCAGGCTATCGTCCTCCAGATGATCGGAAAGCAACTTATGGAAATGCGACAGAAATTCGCGGTCGCGCTCGCTCATCAGCGGTTCGGGCGTGCTTTCAGGATCTGTAGGCAACTCCTCCATGTGGGTCATGCTACGGATAATCTGCTGGATGCGAAGGCGGTTCTGCAAGATGCTGGCGATAACCGATTTCAGGTAGTACGGGTCGAACGGTTTGCCGATATAGGCATCCGCACCGCAGTCGATTCCGTGCTTACGGTTATCCATGTCGCTCTTTGCCGTGAGCAGCAGCACAGGCACGTAGCCGTAGTCAGGGCTTTCCTTAATGTTCCGGCACAGAGAGAAACCATCCATGCGCCGCATTACCACATCGCTCAGCACTAAATCGGGCACCGTCAGTTGCAGTTTCTCCAAAGCCTCTTCTCCGTCCCCGGCAATAATCACGTTATAATCCTCATCCAGCAACATCTGGATGTATCTTCTCATCTCGTAGTCGTCCTCCACCAACAGTATGGTAGGCAGGTTGTCATCCACTTCGCCCTTTATGCCTTCTGGTTTCTCGGCATTCAGCGGAGCATCCTCAGCTTCCGGTAGGACAGGCAGTTCGGTGACAGCCTCCTTATATGGAATAGTCAGAGTAAAACGCGAACCCTTAGGCACATTCGGTTCGTAAGCCAATCGCCCGTGGTGCAAGAACGCCAGGCACTGTGCATAATGCAGTCCCACGCCAAAACCCTTGCTGCCGGGGTTCAGGGCCGACATGTCTAATCGGTTGAATCGCCTGAACATTTCCCGTTGGCGGCTATTGGTCACTCCGATACCCGTATCCTTCACCACAATTACGGCATTATCCCCATTCAGGCTGACGCGCACCACAATGTCACCTCCCTCTGGCGTGTACTTCATGGCATTGGTCATCAGGTTGCTTATGATTTTCTCCACCTTTTCCATATCGAAATATCCCTGCTGGCCAGCCGTCTGGGAATCGAAGGTCAGGTTCAGGTTCTTCTCATGGGCATAAAAGCGGAAATTATTGGCGATGTTTTCCACAAAGGCACCGATATCGCCGAAAGACTCCTTCAGTACGCGGTCGTCCTTACCGTGATTGGTGTTGTCCAGAATCTGCTCAGCCAGATGGTTCAACCGGGTGACGTTACGCTGCATGACAGCCAGCACCTCACGGTCGCGGTCGTCCAGATTATTGTTGGCCATCAGTTCCTTCAGTGGGGCACTGATTAGGGTGAGGGGAGTACGGATCTCGTGTGAGATATTGGCTACGAAATGCAGGTGCTGCTCGTGCATTTCCTGTTGCTCCTCGGCCTGATGGATGCGCTCTTCCCTGTGCTTGAAGAACTTATATGCCTGTATGCCATACGTGGTAAGGATAGGGATGAGGAAGATGTAGAACACCCATGCTGCAGGGGCAAACCATGGACTTTCCATCCGGTTCTGTACGCCCAAACTGATGCGCTCGGCACCAATGGGAGCTTGAGCCAGCATACATGAGGCATTCAGGAAGAAAAAATAGACTATAGCTGATACGGTCCGGTTCACGAGTTCCCTTATTAAGACATTTATTAGTTGTAATATGCGGCAAATTTACTCATTATTTCCTTATTATTCTCATTTTGTGTTATCTTTGCACGTCAAAATAACATTATCAACATGAAAAAGGGTTTGTTTTTAGGTTTGATGCTGGCCATGAGCACTATGGGCATGGCACAGACACCAGCCGTACAGAAGATTATCAAAGAGGGTACTGAGAACAATCAGGTGATGCATCATCTGGACATTCTGACCAACCGTTTCGGCGGACGTCTGCTGGGCAGCGATGCCTTTGAGAACGTACAGGTATGGATGCAGCGCGAGTTTAAGAAATGGGGCGTAAACAGTTGGACCGAAAATTGTGGCGAGATGCCGTTCGGATTCAACCGCGGTCCTTGGAGCGGTCATGTGATTGGCGGCGACGTGAACTTCACAGAACTGAACTTCGTGACCCCATCGTTTACCAGCGGTACTCACGGCATTCAGCGCGGTAAGGTGCTGATGGAGCCTCAGAATGAGGACCAGTTGAAGAAGATGAAGAATGCGCTGAAGGGCGCATGGGTTTTGGTAGGCGGAAGCAGCACCGGTTTCCCTATCGGTCACAGCAAGGCTATTGATGAGCAGCGTGCTGCCGTGAAGAAGGCCAATGCCGAGATTGATGCACGCAACCAGGCCAAGCGTGCCGAGGCACGTGCCAAGGGAATCCGCAACGTGGAGCTGGAGCCTTATCAGGAGTTTGGCGGCCTGTACTACGACGAGATGGTGGCTGCAGGTGTGCTGGGTTTCATCCAGGCAGCTCCTCTGCCTTTGAAGTGTCTGTACGACCGTCCATTGATCAACGAGAAGATTGTAACCGATTTCGACGATCTGCCTACCGTTCCGGACATCAAACTGGATGAGGGCCAGTATAAGGAAATCAAGCGTATGGTTCAGCAGTATAAGGATTTCGAATTGGAGTTTGACATCCGCAACTTCTGGAAGGTGGGTCCTATTCCTTATTCGAACGTGATTGCCGAGATCAAGGGAACCGAGTTTCCTGATGAGTATGTGATCGTGAGCGGTCACCTGGATGCCTATGATGCCGGCACTGGAGCAGTAGATTGCGGTGTGGGTATCGGTACCCTGATGGAGGTTGCCCGTCTGTTGAGCATGACCGGCGAGAAGCCAAAGCGCACCATCCGTTTCATGGCCTTTGCAGGAGAGGAGTTCGGTATCTGGGGTGCTGACGCATACTGCCGCATGCATCCTGATGAAATGGATAAGATCTCGAACGTGTTCCATCGCGATATGGGCATCGAGCCTCCTACATCGTTGCGTGTACACAAGGAGATGTATGATGATTTTGTAAAGATCTGCAAGGATGTGCCTGTAAGCGAGGAATATCCGTTTACCGTAGAGCAGATTGCTCCACAGCCTAAGCGTACAGCTCTGGGTGGTTCGGACAACTCGGCATTCGGTATGCGCGGTGTGCCTATCTATGAGTTCTCATGCAGCGACTGCCGCGGCATCAACTTCAACTACGGCAGTACCATGCACACCAACCGTGATACCTACGACAAGCATGATAAGGGTTATGCCGAGCGCTCGGCACTGGTTACTGCCATTGTGGCATGGAATACCGCCAACCTGGATCACATGCTGAACCGAAAGGGAATGTATCCAAGTAAGTAAATAAAAAAGGAGTGAGGTTTGAATCTCACTCCTTTTTCTTATGCTATTACATTAGGATTTCGAATACGTGGAAGGCATACATATCTTTCCGCTGTACGGTTCCCAGAATCTTATAACTGTAACGGGTAAGTGTATCGGTCATGTCCACATCGGTACCGGCTACCACAAAGGTACGGGTCTCCAGCGGAGCCTCTGTCTCGCATAATGCCCAAATACTGATTCCTTCTACACCCACTGCATGGGTGGCTACTCCTACACCTGTGATTTGTGCTCCCTCTGGCATGCTGATATTGTTCACGCCACTAACATCATTGATCGGAAATCTCCAAACTTTTAACATAGTAATTCAGATTTAATTGATAGTTTAAATAAAGTGTGTTTCTATTGTTATGCAAATATACAGAATTTTCTATACGTCCAAAAAGAAAATTAGTAATTTTGCACTCCGAAAAAAGAAAGTGAAATGACAACAACAGCTAAAGGATATCTGTTTGCTATTTTGTCGGCCGTATCGTATGGTACTAACCCCATATTTGCCATGCCGCTGTATCACGACGGGATGGATGTAAGCACCGTGCTGCTGATGCGTTATGCCATCGGCACGCTCTGCATGTTTCTGATGATAGCGTTCCATAACCGCAAATCGCTGGTTATCGGACTGAAAGACGTTGGAGGATTGTCCATCATGGGCGTGCTGATGGTGCTGTCATCCATCACCCTTTTTGCCAGTTACGACTACCTTTCTGCCGGTATTGCGTCTACATTGCTGTTTTTTTATCCGGTCATGGTGTCGCTCATCATGGCGGGATTCTATCACGAGCGTTTGGGCCTGCGCAAGATTATCTGTCTGATTATCGCCTTTATTGGCGTTGCTACTTTGTCCAAAGGCGATGACGGAACGGGCATCAGCTGGTGGGGATTCACCCTGGTTATGCTGTCGTCGCTGTCGTACTCGCTGTATCTGGTGTACATCAACCGTGGTCCTATGAAGCATCTGCCTTCATCGGTGGTTACTTTCTATGTCATGGCGGTTGGTTTCATTTTCCTGATTATTAATAGCCTCATTAGTGGTGAGATTCACTTACCGCAGCATGCTTTGTCTTGGTTGAATATCATAGGTTTAGGCTTCTTCCCAACTTTACTTTCGTTGTGGTGTACCTCTCAGGCTATTGCCCTGATAGGCAGTACACAGACGGCCATTTTTGGTGCCATGGAACCGCTTACTGCAGTGGTACTGGGCATCCTTATCCTGGGTGAGAGACTAACACTGATGCCAGCCATCGGCATGGTGCTGATTTTTGGTTCTGTGACCTTGCTGATGATGCAGAAAAAAAACAAATGAGATGATACGACCGATCCGCATTCTAGTTATTGCCCTAATGGGCTTGGTGGCCATGAGTATTCCTGCCGTTGCATCAGTGCAGCATTTGCTTCCCAAACCACAGCAACTGTCGCAAAACGGACAGCGGTTCCGCTTGCAGCGGGATGTGATATTGCAGGACGACTGGAGCGAATGTTCCTTACTGCCTGAAGTTCTGGTAGATATGGGTCTCCGTATAACATCCAGGGCGAAAACTGTAGTGTGCGTTAAGCGGGTGCTTGCCGTAGCGGGTGCTGATGAACCTGCATTGGATGGTTTTGAGAACGAATCGTATCGTCTGCTTATTGAAGATCATCAAATAACCATCGAGGCCGTTTCACGTTTGGGCGTGATTCGTGCCGCACAGACACTGCTGCAACTCGCTGAGACTGAAGGGGGTAGCGCCCGATGGCTGGAGGGGGTGGATATTACCGATTGGGCGGCTTTTAAAGTGCGTGGATTCATGCACGATGTGGGCCGTTCGTTTATTACTTTCGATGAACTTAAGAACCAGATAAAGCTCTATAGCCGATTTAAAATCAACTTTTTCCAGTGGCACATGACCGAGAATCAGGCGTGGCGGTTCCAGGTCATGGCATATCCTCAACTTACGGATGCTGCTAGCATGACGCGCTATGCCGGCAGTTACTATACACAGGAACAGTGCCGGGAACTGGATGAATTGGGTTATAAATACGGTGTGTATGTCATTCCCGAGATTGATATGCCGGGACACAGTCAGGCGTTTAAGCGTGCAATGGGTCATGATATGCAGACCGCGGAAGGAATCCGGGAACTGAAAACGGTGTTGGATGAGGTGATGGCCTGTTTTCCTCATGCTCCGTACATTCATCTGGGCGGTGATGAGCAGGGTATTCTTGAGGTTGACGGGCAGAATTTTCTGACCACGATGTCTGCCTATGTCCACGAAAAAGGTCAGCGTGTGATGTGGTGGAACCCTACGCGCAACCTGAAAGTAAGCCGTGAAAACGGTTGCGATATGGCTCAGTGCTGGAGTACCGCTGGTCGTCCGATAGCGGGACTGCCGTGTATTGATTGTCGCTACAATTACAGCAATCATTTTGATGTGTTTGCCGATGTGGCGGGCATGTATCGCAGCACCATTCTCTACAAAAAGAGGGGCGACAGCGAGACTGCCGGTTTCATTTCGTGTCCGTGGAATGATCGTAAGACCCCGTCTCAGGAAGATATTATCGCTCAGAACAATGTGTTTGCAGTGACTTTAGCCAGCGGCGAGCGTGCCTGGATAGGCGGGGGACAACAGTACATTGAGGAGGGTGGAGCCTATTTGCCTAACAGCGGAAGCGAGTTTGACGAGTTTACCGATTGGGAACGCCGGTTCCTTTTCCATAAATCGCACAGTTTGCAGCACGAGCCTATTCCTTATGTGCAACAGACGAATGTGCGTTGGCTTATCTCTGATCCTGTTCCAAACAATGGCGAAGCAACGACCGAATTTCCTTGGGATGAACTGAAATCGGCTGATGTGGAAATGCCTGACAACGTCACCTTTAACGGAAAGAAGTACGGTTGGACACAGGCTACCGGAGCAGGCATCTACCTGAATCACACTTGGGGAAGCGTGGTGCCTGGCATTTGGGGACTGAATCAGGATCTGAATCAGACGGCTTATGCCTACACCTATATATATAGCGATAAGCCGCAGACGGTGGGAGCGCAAATTGAGTTCCAAAACTATGGCCGTTCGGAGAAAGATGCGGCTCCCATTAATGGTCAATGGGATTATAAAGAATCCGATATCTGGCTGAATGGCAATCGTATAGCTCCACCTGTATGGGATAATAACGGTAGTGGAGGAGGAGACAACGAGAACGATTTGCTTAATGAGAACTTTCCGGCACGACGCCCTATTCCTGTGACACTGAATAAGGGATGGAACAAGGTGTTCCTGAAACTTCCCTATGTGGAAACGGACCGCAATACCGTGCGTCTGAACAAATGGATGTTCACTTTTGTCCTCACGGATACAGAGGGGAAAGCCGCAGTTCCAGGTCTGGTCTATTCGCCAGAGAAAAAGCGCTAAGCAGATGCTGCCATCGTTTTCGTCCGCTCAGATCATCTAAATCTCTTGTCATTAGGAAAACCAATCAACTTTTTTTGTAACTTTGCACCGCAATTAAAAAAAGAAATATGACACCAGAATTATTACATAGCTGTATACTGGAGTTTTTGGGCACTTTGGTACTGGTACTGATGGGTGATGGCGTTTGCGCTGCCACATCACTGAACAAGTGTAAGGCCAAGGGCGCAGGATGGGTGGTTATCGCCATGGGATGGGGCTTTGCTGTAATGTGCGGAGCCTTCATTGCACACGAAAGCGGTGCGCATCTGAATCCAGCCGTCAGCATTGGTTTGGCCACTGCAGGTCTGTTTGACTGGGCCAGTGTAATCCCATATTCCATCGCACAGATGGTGGGCGGTTTTTGCGGAGCCATCTTGGTTTGGCTGTTCTATAAGGACCACTTCGATGCCACTGCCGATGAACCCGAGACTGTTTTGGGCTGTTTCTGTACTGCACCAGCTATCCGCAACACATGGAACAACCTGTTCAGCGAGGCTGTGGCCACTTTCGTTCTGCTGATGGGCGTGTTCAGTTTCGGTACCTATGGCGATGTTGTGAATGTCGGAGCCGACAGTGCTCTGCCAGTTACCATGCTGATTATGGCCATTGGAATGTCCTTAGGTTCCACTACCGGTTATGCCATGAATGCCGCGCGCGACTTGGCTCCACGTCTGGCGCATGCCGTATTGCCAATTAAGGGAAAGAAGGGCAGCGATTGGGGATACAGTTGGGTTCCGGTAGTAGGTCCAATCCTTGGTGCTCTGCTGGCTGCAGTGGTATATCTTGCTGTATATTAATGAAACGTATGGCCGTTCGTTGTCAATAAATCATGAGCAAATCGTCCCACATCGATATGCTTAATGGCCCTATAGCCATTAAGCTCATTCTCTTTGCACTGCCGGTTGCCGCCAGTGCTTTTCTTCAGCAGTTGCTTAACGCTGCCGATGTGGCTGTAGTGGGTCGTTTTGCCAGCAGTCAGGCCATGGCTGCCGTGGGTGCTAACACCTTTGTCATCAACCTGATGCTCAACCTGTTTGTGGGTCTTTCGGTGGGTGCCAATGTGGTTATTGCACGTTTTATCGGCGAGCGCAGGGTAGAGGATTGCCAGCGTGCCGTGCACACTTCGGTCGCCTTGTCGCTGATCAGCGGAGTATTCCTGAGCATCGTGGGATGGTTTATTGCCCGTCCGCTGCTTTCGTTGTTGTCCACACCCGATGACATTCTGGATCTGGCAGCCCTGTATTTCCGCATCTACTTCCTGGGCATGCCGTTTATCATGCTCTTCAACTTTGCCTCTGCTATATTGCGCAGCAAGGGTGATACCCGCCGTCCGTTGTACATCATGATGGGAAGCGGAGTGGTGAATGTACTGCTCAATCTGTTCTTCGTGGTGTACGTTCATCTCACCGTGGAGGGCGTGGCACTGGCCACCCTTTTCTCATCGGCCATCAGTTCCCTGTCGTTGCTCTACCTGTTGCGTCACGAGACCGATGAATATGTGCATGTGTGCATAAATAAGGTCAAAATTCGGAAGGATTCCTTGGTGCGAATCTGCAAGATTGGTATTCCCGCAGGTTTGCAGGGTGTTATCTTTAATATCTCTAATGTGCTGATACAGAGTGGTATTAATTCTCTGGGAACCGCTTGCGTGGCTGCCAATACCGCATCGCTAAACTTTGACTATTTCTGTTTCTTTATCGGCAACAGCTTTGGTCAGGCAGGAACCTCATTCATGAGCCAGAACTTTGGTGCACAACAGATTGACCGCTGCAAGAAGATTGTTCGCGACTGTATGATACTGGGACCGGGACTGACGTTCTGCATCAGCATGCTGTTCATCCTGTTTGCCGGTCCGTTGTCGTCGCTGTTTACCGCCGATCCTGAGGTGGTGGCGTTGTCTGTAGCCCGTTTCGAGGTAGTGATTACTTTCTATAGTATCCACTCATTCAACGAGATATTGTCGGGCAACCTCCGTGCTGTGGGCCATTCGGTTACCCCGGCAGTCATCAACGTCATATTCATTTGCGGTGTGCGCCTGTTGTGGCTGTTCTTCTTTTTCCCAAAAAATCCCGACTTCTGTTACCTGATGTACTGTTATCCCATCAGTTGGGTTATCAACATCAGTGTGCTGATGCCTGTAACTATCTATCTGCTGCGCAAGGAATTTACTTCTTCAGCCACTTCTCTTTCAGCCACTCGCGGATAGGCAAATCGTACAGTTTCAGGCAGGCGTAAGCCTGTAAAATGCTGAGCACCAGCACGGCCACAAATACAAAGGCATGCTGTGCAAATGTGCTGTCCTGATGAGTTGCCACCCAACTCTGCTGAATATAAACCAGCGAGAAATGTGTCAGATACAACGGGTAGGACAGTTCGCCGAGGAACTTGCAGATAGCGGATGATTTCTTGCCCACCACCTTACTTCCGGCACCCATCGAAACGATAAGCGGGAACATCAGCAGAATCACGAAACTCTCGTAGATGCCGTTCATCCACATCGAGTCGTTGGCACCGATAACCATGCTGCGGGTCTCGAAATCAAAGTGCGCATCGTTCACACCTACAGGAGGCATAATCAGCAGAATAGCCACCAGCAGCGAACACCACCAGAATCCGCCTTTCACCTTAATGAGCCATCCCATGCGGCTCACCAACAGACCGGCAAAGAAGGGATACATCAGTCGCGTCAGGGCTACTGATACCTCGCTGACCGTAAGACTGAAGCCGCTATTCATCGAATAACGCGCCCAGCGGTGACCCCAAAGTCCCAGTATATCAATCTGATTGGCCAGACAGAAACTGAACACCGCACAGATGGCAACAAAAATCCACAGACCTATTTTATTGAAACGGCGCACGAAAAGCGCGTAGATGAAATTGGCAAAATACTCATAATGCAAGGTCCAGAATGTACCGCCCAGGGAACTTACCTCGGCATAACCGCGGATATCCCATGCCTGAGGCAGAGGTATCATCAGACACTGCCAAAGGAAAACACCGAACAGGACCCATGGTGCCGTTTCGCGTACGATATGGAAGGCCGGAACACCATCGGTGAAATAGTAGAACAGCATGGCCAGTGTGGCTGCCAGGATGACCATCGGATGCAGACGCACGAGACGGCGTTTGAAGAATCCCCACGTTGTCATCTTGTTCCAGCGGTCGTCATACGCATAGCCGATAACAAAACCCGACAGGGCAAAGAAGAAATCCACTGCCAGATAGCCGTGTCCGATGGTATTGGCTCTTCCGCCATAACTCTCAAACAGGTGGAAACATACAACGATGAATGCGGCTACGCCTCTAAGGCCGTCCAGAATCTCATAATGAGGCTTGGACTCGAGATAAGTATTTTGCGACATGGAACATTGATTTTAGTGACGCAAAGATACGCATTAATTCCTTACAGATTTAACTTGTGAAAGTAAAAAATAGCGCCCTGCGCTTTACTTTCTTTCGTTTGATTATTTCAACTGAAAAAATATCCGTAACTTTATGCAATCATTTGACTGAAGACCTTAGCGCTATGAAATTGCATTTATCATTCATCTTGTTGCTGTTTTGTTTTCTGCCGTTGCGTTTGCATGCTGTTTATACCGACCACCGCAACCACAAGGTGGATTCGTTGGAAAACGTGCTGAAAACCAAACATCCCAAGGGTGAGGAACTCTCTACTATCTATCTTGAACTTATGTCGGGATACCAGCAAACCGATAGAGATAAATCCATACATTATGCACAGTTGGAGGTGGAATTGGCCGAAAGGAACGGTTATACGAATGCCTTGTATGATGCATGGATGATGATAGGACTCCATGCCTATGGACGTACCGATTACGATTCGGCGCAGCACTGTTTCGACCGTGCGCTGCAGGCAACGGAGCAGATGCGGGGAAACAAGCACTATACGCAATTGGATTTGGATAATAATTACTCACGTCTGTATGGCACCTTAGGCAATTTGTATAATATTCAGGGCAAACTGCATCTGGCACTGGACTATTATCAGAAAGCGCTGCCCATCTTCAAGCGCAACGGATGGAAGGAGAGTGAGTGCATCCTATATTATAATGTGGGCGAACTATATTTGGAATTGGGCAATTACGATGCTGCTGAAGAAAACTATCAGAAAGCTATGGAGGTAGGTGCCACTACTGGCGATTCCCTGATGGTAGCCGGCCCTCAGTATGGCCTGGCCATGACCCTGCTGAAAGCAGGACAATACGAAAAAGCCCTGGAGAATGCACAGCGTGGCTTTGAGTATTACAAGGTCCATCAGGACGAGGAATTGGCCAGCGCGCTTGATGGCTATGTGCTGTTCTCCCGTATCTATCAGTTGGGATTCCACGATCTGAAGACTGCCCAGCAATATCTGGATGAGGGATTCCAAGTGATTTCCGGTGAGGAAGTAGGACCCACATTCCTCAGTGATGCCTATGCCCAGCAGGCTTCGCTGTGCCTGGAACGGAAAGAGTGGAGCAAGGGCATAGAATGGGCGCTGAAGGCTCTGGAAACCAACGATCAGGACCCGCAGCATAATATCGGAGTGTATAAAACCCTGGCGGAAGCCTATGCCGCTGTTGGAAATACCATTGAATGTCAGCGCTATATCGGTTTGATGCACCACACCATGGAAGAACAGTCCACCTCAAAATACCAGTCGGCACTTTCGGAAATGGAGGTCCGCTATGAGACTTTGGAAAAAGAAGCACAGCTCCGCGATTTGGAGCAGCGTCACCGCATGTCCATCCTGCGTAACTGGCTTTTTCTGGGCCTAATCATTATCTTGCTCATTGTGGTGATTGTCATTGTGGTGGTTAATAAACAGCGCCGTCGTATCAGTAACATGCTATCGCGCATGGAAGGAGAGGCCGAGGAGCGTACCCGTTTGGGACGTGATTTGCACGATCGTCTGGGAGGATTGCTCACATCCATACGCATGCAGTCCAATGAGCAGCAGATTCAGGACCTGTCGCTTCAGGCCACCGAGGAGATGCGACGGGTGGCACATCACCTGATGCCAGCATCGCTTAAGGAGAACGGTCTGGCCACTGCACTACGCGATTTCTGCCGGGTGAATCCTATCGTCAGTTTCTCGCATCACGGTCAGGACCTGCGATTATCGGAGCAACAGGAGGTGATGCTGTATTGCGCTACACATGAGTTGGTTAACAATGCCCTTAAGCATGCCCAGGCCTCGCATATCATGGTGCAACTGATGATGGATGAGGAGTATGCAGCGGTGATTGTGGCCGATGACGGCAAGGGATTCGATCCTGATAAGCTGACAAAAAACATGGGATTGAGGAACATCCGTGAACGTGTGGAATTGCAACAGGGCAGAATGAGTATCAGCAGTTCATCTACTGGAACCGAGATTAATATAGAAATTCCTTGCTAATTATCCGCTCGAATCTTTGATTCGCTTGCGTATCGAAGAGGAGCAAGAATTGTCAATTATCATTAGTCTTCCCCCCAAATGGGGGTATTTGAACAACAAACGATGGGAATGCAGAATAAACTCGCTATCTTTACTCTCGATATGATAAAGATAGCCATTTCAGATGACCATAAGGTCATTACGCAGAGCCTGGATACCATGCTGAAACAGTGTGGTGATTTTGATGTCATTGCCCATGCCACTACGATTGCAGAGTGTGAGGCCATGCTGGAAAAGTATGGCGAGATAGATGTGTTGCTGCTGGATGTGGGCATGCCCGACGGCAACAGCCTGGATTATGTAGAGACCTGGAAGGACCGTTATCCGGATGTGCGCATTCTGGTGTTGTCCACCTATGCCGAGGCAGCGGTAATCAACCGCGCCTTATCGTGTGGAGCCGATGGTTATGTACTGAAATCCTGCGGTAAGGAGGAACTGCTGGAGGGTATTGCCACCGTCATGAAGGGTGAGCAGTATGTTTGTCCTGAGGTGGTGCAAATTCTGAAGGATCATCCGCAGATGGATGTGGTGGAACTTACTCCCCGTGAGCGCGAGGTACTGAAACTCATTGTGGAAGGCTACAGCATCAAGATGATTGCCGACCGCCTGTGCCTGGGTTTCGAGACGGTGCACTCATATT
>JAKSLP010000027.1 GCA_024401115.1 Bacteroidaceae bacterium
GACTACGGTCAACCTCAACGACATGGCCCGTTTCCAGATAACCAATCGCCTCGAATATTTCACCCAATTTTCTGGCAATACTCGTTTTACCTGTGCCAGGGTTTCCTGTCAATATGAAATGCAAAGGAGGTTTGATGTCACTGATCAATCCGCGATTAGCACGTTCGACATTTGCCTGAACTTCCCAAGCAATCTCGCGTACTGCCTGTTTGACATTCTCCATGCCTATGAATTCATCCATTTCACCAAGGATGTCGTCCAAGGTTCTCTCTTCTGGAACATAACCAACAATATCTGAATCCAGAACGGTGCCGTTGGTAGAAGCATGAGTAATAAATGATGTGAAAATATCCTCAGCCACCTGAAGTGCGTAATGGGCATTTCCGAAAGACTCGTCTTTCGTCTTTACCGCATACTTAAACAGTCTACGCAACCGAGACTCTGCCTCAGGTGAAAACTCAGTCAAGCCATATTTTTCCTTCAGTACAGATTTTGTAATCTCCTCCAATTCATTACAATTGTATCCAGGTAAGCGGAACAAATATTTAAATCGGTTTCTCTCTGATGGATTATTATCCAAGAATTCCTCGAACCCACCAGGAAGTCCGGACAACACTACGATTGGATCATCTTTCCAATGGCCCATCTCCACAAACAATTTATCCAAAGGATTCACATTCTTTGAATAACTATCTGGAAGTAATTTCTGCACATTGTCAAAGAACAGTAGACCGCCTTTTATTTCGGCAATATTCTTATCCCAATTTTCAACAAAGCGTTGGAAATTGACAGCGTCAACCACTTTCAATTTGGGTTTTGAAATAATCTTGTGCTGATAGAAATAATCCTTGAGCAGCTCTGCAAACATCGTCTTTCCGGTACCAGTCTCACCTATGATGATTGTGTTAACGCTCAGACGAATTCCCTGGGAAGTCTCTCGGTTGCGGAGGTAGGAATAGATGTCAACAATGCTTTTCAGCTGTTGTTTAATATCACTACGACCCACCACCTTAGACAAATAGTCCTCAGTGACATCCATTGGAGTTCCGCACCATTTACAAAAACGTGCGCCCAACCTATTTTCTTTGTGACAATTTTGGCAAAGCATTATCTTACATCTTTTACTTGTTCAATCCAATCGTGCAGCATATTTATCCAATCATCTGTATTTGGCAGCCATCTGTCCATCAAAGAAGGATGATAAAGGACAAATGTAACGATAAATATGGCAAAGAAGATAATCCAGCTGGTGTAATGCAAAGTCAACTCACCTTCTGCTGATGACACCTCCATTGCAATATCCTCCATGAGGTTAAACTTACTTGACTTATACTTCAAGGTGTGAGACTTGAATGTATAAATTAACGGCTCGATTAATTGTGTATTAACATCCTGAGTAAATGCAGCCTTCAGGTCTACCAATCTTTGAGTAGAAGAACGGTGCCCCCACATTAAGCCCAATGCGGCATAGCCTGCAGTCAGTGCCATACATCCTATGACAACAAGTATTGGCGACAACAAATACAGATAACTAAGAATATAGACTGGAACAACCGAAGAGGCCAAGCCCGCCAAAATACCCATAAGAATGATTGTCACGCCATTTGCTGTAAAATATCCTTTGATTCCTCCTACAATCATAGAGCCTAAGGCCAATGGAATCCAAACTGCAAACCAAATATAGTCAACAAAAACATCGATTTTAGGGATACCGAAAAACAGGAGAAGAAGAATCTGTAAAGCTGCTGTTCCCAACATAGCAGAGCGCAAACGTCGTTCCAGACGTGCCGCTTTGTTCCAACTATTCCGGGTAACCTCCATTGTATTCTGTGTTTCTACTCCGGCTGTTACAAAGCGCTTATAGTAATTATCTGAAGAATCATATTTGCCAATAAATTCCAGATAGTTACGTAAGGTGGTTTCATAACTTAATTCTTCCTCAAAAGTATTATTTGGATCTTCGTGGAAAAACAATGTGAGCCAAGCCTTTAATGAGCCCTGACGCATTTCCTGACGGATATATTTTGACTCCAGCCTTTCCAGTTCATCCAATGAATTAATCTCATTAGTCAATCCATTGATTGAGAACACATAAGACGGGAACACGCCCAAGGCTGCACAGAATTTGTAAGTCGCAATCTTAATATCATATACCCCCAGACGTTCGGTATTTTCACGGGATGTGAGATTCAGGATCTGCTCCTGCTTATCTAACACACTGGTCCAGCCATGAAGAGTGGAATAGAAATGAAGACGACCGGTAAGACTTATATAATCATTCAAGTTTGTCTGGAAGGTCACATTGTCTGAGTTCTGATTATCCAACAAACATTGATTCAATAAATTAGCAACATCCTCCGGATTATATGCATTCTTCAAATCAAAAGCACACTGACGGTCAATGGTATAAAGGACAGAATATGCCAAACTCATGCTGAAGGACTTGCCCTCGGTAAGCAGACGTACAGCCTCACGCATAATCTTACCCTGGCGATTGCGCATCCAAGACAACAAGCGTCCATCTACCAACGATTCCCACTGATCCTCCGTGCATTTACCAGTACCAAAAGAAGCAGTAATCTCTTCAGGAGTTGAAGAAGGTAAATTCTGCAAGAAAGGCAAAGTGTCATCGATCTCAAAAACAAATCGTGCTATAGCCAATTCCTTGTTGTACTTAAGGAAATACTGACTTATGGAGCTACGGTTAATCTTTTCACGAGACTCCAGATACAAGTAAAGCGAATCAGACGGGTCCTTCAATCGTTCTGCGTAAACATCCGCATATTTCATTACTTGCAAAGACACCTCCTGAACAGAATGGCAAGCCTCCCCATTTATTCCATAATATGGGAAGAATTCATCCATTGCATAAATTGCCGCAGTCAAACCGGCTTCCTGGTCTGTTGGATATCGATGTTCAATAATGTCATCTATTTCCAAAGTCAATTTAGCGTTTCCGCACTCTTCCAACCACCTGCTGATTCGTTTACTATAAAGGTAACGAATACCCAGGTCTCTATTTTCATTCAATAAAGGAGCCAGTTCCTTAACATCATGGGCCACAATGTTCTTATCAGGATCTACGATAAATGCCTTATAATGCAAGTAATAAGAACTTTCATCGATAGGGACATTCTCACCTTTATACCATCGCTCCACCTCATCGTAAGTCCAACGTTTCTCGGGATTAGGTCCCGTCAGGCCACGGATAATCCGGCGGACGAATTCCGGAGCACTTTCCAGCTCCGGCAATCTGCCTTCGCTTTTCATTCTCATCATCACACGCTCATTCTTTGTGAATGGGTTTCTACCCAGCCACAAATAAAGCAATGTGATGCCTAAAGAATAATAATCTGCACCTGGAGTTATTTCCACTTCACCATCAATCACATCGACATACATTTCCGGTGCAGCATAAATTGGGGTACGTGCCTGATTGGTACGGTGTAGATCGGCCTCTTCACCATAGACGGAAGAAATGCCAAAATCGCCCAAAACTAATTGAGTTCTTTCCTTATCACGGAAGAAGAAATTGCCCGGTTTAATATCCTTATGAATGATTCGGTTTGCATGACAATAAGCCAAAGCTGCAGCACCACTCAAGGCAATTCTTTTAAAAATAACCTCGTTTTTATTCAGCTTAAAATCCAAGAGATTTCCGCCTTCCAAATATTCCATCAATTCGAAGAAATGGTCATGTCCGTTAATTGACATCACACCATAATCAACCACCTTAACAATCAGCTCAAAATGCATATTTGAGACAATATTGATAAGTTCCTCCTTCGGTTTTGAATTGCTAAAATATATCTTTAGGACATATCTCTCGTCTCCTGACTCCACCAAAAACACATCTGCCTCACCAGAGTTTGAGGCAAGACTTTTCACAACACGAAAGATTTCGCCATTTATCGCATACACAGAACTGGCAGCGGGAATTACCCCCACACTCTCCATGCCTACTAGCCCCCCTGTTTCCTGGGAAGGCTTTCCACTTGGGACAAATGTGCGCTCATTGTCCGGTTCGGAATTACCCATCAAGGTAACATCCAATGAACCAGGTGCCGCCTGAATAACTGGCTCCTGTTCTTGATCAATTCTTATTGTCTTCTCATTCATCGATTATTACCTTTTAGTTCTGTTTCCTGTTTTCCTTCCAAAACGACCCAAGTACCACCCATTTGAGGGCACGCACATTCCTGAGGTCCGCGGTGAAGTTCATTTTTGTAATTGCATCTCCATCCAAGATTTGTCAATGGCGGCTTACGTGCTAAAACATACCGTCTAGTCAATGCGGCAGAAGCCTGTTTCTTGGCAGCCATATTATTCAACAAATTTTGGAGTTCCACACGCTTTTTCTCAATCAACTGATTCAAATCCTCCTCGGTCTGAATCTGTTCTACCGGTTCCAAATGAGGATAAAGCAATCCTTCATTTTCCAAAAGTGACAAAACGCGCTGTCTGATGTCCTCACCCTTTAGCTTGCGTTTCACCTGCTCTTCTGTAGTGGCAACGATATAATGCTGCAAACGGTTTAATTCCTTGGATAGTTTACGCATCTCAGCATATTCCACAGACAACCGGACTTCCGATTGTTCCCTACGCGCAGAATCCGTCAAGGCTGTACCACAGTTGGTACAGATACTATAGATGTTATGAGTATGGCAAACTGGGCATAAAATGCCCTCCCTGGAAATGCCACACTCTGGGCAGAAGTAATCTAAAGGGCCGATTGAGCTACCACAAAAGGAGCAGATATTTTTCAAAACATAATGATGGCATGATTCACAGATATCTGTACCGGCAGACAAAGGTTTCTGACAATAAGGGCACAAATTCTGACCTATAGCATGACCACAGTTTTCACAAAAGACAGCACCAGTATCGTTGGTCGTTCCGCAATTTGGACAACGGACACCCTCACGGGCATTCGAAGCAGCCTTTGCCTTTTGACGGCCAGGCTCCTGTTTGCGTTGTAAGTCGGCCTTCCTCATGTCTCGTTTTTCCATATTCAGTCAACTGAGAGTAATATTGCACAATATGTGTACAAAGTTAATCAATTCATTCGATACCAACAAAAAATGGCTGCAAAAAGAAACCTTTGCAGCCATTTTGAGAATATTAAGTCAGAGATTACCAAACAAACACGCGCTTCTCCTCTGGCAAATACATTTTGTCACCTTCCTTCACGCCAAATGCCTCATACCATGCATTGATGTGTGGAAGAGTACCATTGACACGCCAACGTCCCAGAGAATGAGGATCACTCTTGGTACGGCGACGGATTTCAGCCTCGCGTACATTTTGTCCCCAAACACTGGCATAAGCGATAAAGAAACGCTGTTCAGGGGTTAGGCCTTCAACTTCAGTCAAAGGCGCATTTTTGGTTGCATTCTTAAATGCTTGGAAAGCCACTTCAAGACCTCCATGGTCTGCCAAATTCTCACCGTTCGTCAATTTACCATTGGCATTCAGACCAGGCAACACTTCAATTTGATCGAAGAAAGCAGCCAGTTTATTGGTGCGTTCCTCAAATTTGGTACGGTCATCCTCGGTCCACCACTGCACCAGGTTACCGTCCTTATCGAACTGGGAGCCCTCATCATCAAATCCGTGAGTCATCTCATGACCAATAACCACACCTATAGCGCCATAGTTAAACGCATCATCTGCATTCATATCAAAGAATGGATACTGCAGGATACCCGCAGGGAAACAAATCTCATTGGTTGTAGGATTATAATAAGCATTCACAGTTTGTGGAGTCATACCCCACTCTGTTGGATCTACAGGCTTATTCATTTTTCTGGCTACGGTATCCTTCCAACGCCAGACTCTAGCCGCCTTAATGTTTTCATAATAGGATTTTTCAGGATCTATATCCAAAGCGGAATAATCCTTCCACTCATCAGGATAACCAACCTTTACATAGAAAGCATCAAGTTTCTCATGAGCTTTCTTCTTTGTCTCATCACTCATCCATTCTTGAGCATCGATTCGTTCACCCAAAGCGACCTGTAAATTCTTCACCAACTGTACCATTCTCTCTTTAGCGCCTGTTGGGAAATACTTTTCCACATACATCTGACCTAAGCCCATACCAACAGTGCGGCTAACTGCACTGATACCACGTTTCCAACGTGGCTGTTGCTGTTGAGTTCCAGTCATAACCTTGCTATAGAAATCAAAATAGCACTGAACAAAATCATCTGACATATAGTTTGCTGCATCGTTCAACAAGTGCCACTTGACATAATTCTTCAATGCATCCAAACTTTCACCAGTAAGGATGGACTCTATTTCTGACAGATAAGTAGGAACGGCCACATTCAATTCCTTAACATCCACACCGATTACAGAAAAATATGTATCCCAATCCAACTTTGAGAATTGTTTCTTAAACTCTTCAGTTGTCATTTTATGATACAGGTTAGCAGGATCACGCTGTTCGACATTGCTCAAAGAGGCTTTTGCGATACGGGTCTCAATACGCATGACATCCTCCATACGGGTCTTTGCCTTAGCCTCATCATCACCCATCAGCTGAAACATCTTGACAACCATTTCCTGGAACTTTGAACGGACATTGGCTGTAGCTTCGTCATTTTCCAAATAGTAGTCTTTCTGCCCCATGGACAGACCACCCTGGCTAATCTCGAAAAGGTTATTTTTACTTGACTTCATATCAGCATCAATGCCATAGCCGAAGAAGCCTGGTTCTGCGCTGACACTCATCTGTGCCAAAGAGGCGAACAGCTGATTTTTGTCAGCAATGCCATCGACCAAATTCAAATCAGCCAAAACTGGAGTTGAACCTTCCTTATTCAAACGCACGCTATCGGTAGCCAACTTATAAACATCTGCTACTTTCTGAGCCACACTGCCACGCTCATGTTCTGAAGAAGCCAATTCGTCAACTAATCCCCGTAACTGTTTATTGTTAAGTTCTGCCAACTGTTCAAAGGCGCCATAACGAGAATATTCATCTGTCAATGGATTGTTTCTCATCCAATTGCCATTAGCATATTCAAAAAAATCATCACCAGGACGAACGTTCTCATCACGGTTCTCTTTTTTGATGCCAATACCCTGAGTCTTGGTATCTGATGCACAACTGCACAAAAGACTTCCTGCAGCAAATGCAACCATTAAATAACTAAATTTCATCGTTTATTAATTATTAATTCATTATTTCTTCCAATTCCATAGAGCAAGCCTCCCATTCCTCGACAACGGCATCCAATTGCTTTTTCAACTCTGCATGTTCGGCATACAGAGCAGTATTGCCGGCACCTTCTTCTGTGGCCATTTTTTCTTCCACGAGAGCTATTTTTTGTTCTATCGAAGTTATACGTTTTTCGCAATCTTCCACAGCTTTCTCAACCTTTCGGATTTGCTTCTGCCTTTCCTTCTGTTGCTCATAGGACAACTTGCCCTCACTAGGTGTATCATCAGACTTATTCTCCACCCTTCCCGAAGCACTAGTACCACTGCTCAACTTATTAACAGAAAGGTGGTCCAAAGAATCCAATTGTTTCTTTTGCAGGTAGTCATAAATACCACCAATGTATTCACGCACCAGTCCTCCGCCAAACTCATACACCTTTGTTACCAATCCATCCAGAAACTCACGGTCATGACTTACCACTATAACCGTTCCGTCAAAAGCATTGATGGCCTCCTTCAGAACGTCCTTTGAGCGCAAGTCCAGATGATTTGTGGGCTCATCCAGAATCAGCAGATTCACAGGTTCCAAAAGCAGTTTAATCATGGCCAGACGACTTCGTTCTCCACCACTCAACACTTTTACTTTCTTATCCGAAGCTTCTCCACCAAACATGAAAGCACCCAGCAAGTCACGAATTTTCAATCGCATATCGCCCTTGGCCACCCTATCAATGGTATCAAAAACAGTAATGTTCTCATCCAGCAACTGAGCCTGATTCTGAGCAAAATAACCAATTTGAACATTATGACCGACTTTCAGTTCTCCATCGAAAGGGATTTCATTCATGATACATTTAACCAACGTTGATTTACCTTCACCGTTCTTTCCTACGAAGGCAACTTTTTCTCCACGCTTGATGGTCAAGTTGACATCATGAAAGACGACATGCTCTCCATAAGCCTTCCGGGTATCGGTACAGATTATCGGATAATCGCCACTTCGCATGGCTGGAGGGAATTTCAAATGCAGATAGGTATTATCAACCTCGTCCACTTCAATTGGGATGATTTTCTCCAGTTGCTTAATACGGCTCTGTACCTGAACGGCTTTTGTTGGTTTGTATCTGAATCGTTCAATGAAGTCCTTAATATCTGCTATCTCTTTCTGTTGGTTTTCATAGGCGCGCAGTTGCTGCTCTCGACGTTCAGCACGCAGATTCACATAATCATCATACTTTACCCTATAATCATACACACGACCACAACTGATTTCCAGTGTACGATTAGTTACGTTGTTGATAAAAGCCCTATCATGGCTAACCAGCACAACAGCATTGCAACGTGTTGCCAGAAAATTCTCCAACCACTGAATACTCTCTATATCCAAATGGTTTGTGGGCTCATCCAGCAAAAGAACGTCAGGATGCATCAGCAACAGTTTAGCAAGCTCAATTCGCATGCGCCAGCCACCGCTAAATTCACTAGTCGGACGGTCAAAATCTGTTCTCAAGAAACCGAGACCCTGCAACGTGCGCTCCAATTCTGCTTGATAATTGCCACCTCCCATCATGGTGAAACGTTCATTCTCGTGGGTAAACCGGTCCACCAAGTCCAAATAGGACTCTGACTCATAATCGGTACGATCAGCCAACTCCTGATTCATGCGATCCAACTCTTCCTTCATCTCCTGAATATGAGCAAAGGCCTGTTCTGCTTCCTCACGAACCGTACGGTTATCACTTAGTATCATAACCTGAGGCAGATACCCCACAGTAATGTTACGCTGCACATTAACCTGTCCACCTGTCGGCTGCTGTAAACCTGCTAATATTTTCAACATAGTAGATTTTCCCGCACCGTTCTTTCCTACCAACGCTATGCGCTCCTTAGGATTGATAATATATGTCACTTCTTGGAAAAGTGGACGCGCGGCAAACTCTACAGCCAAATTTTCAACTGATATCATTTTTTCAAATCATTTTCTCTGTCTCTTGCCATCTTATCCTTCTTCTTTAATAAAAGATAAAGGATAATAAGGACAGCGTATGTACCAACAACAGTAATCATTTTCTCCGTCATGCCAGCTTCATGATTCCGAGGTATCAAGTAGATAAACATTCCGGTAGCATACACCGCTAAAAGAGAAGGGATGAGCCAAGGCTTTTTACTTCTTAGCATTTCTTTTGTCTATATTAATTTTATGTCTGTAGAACACTAGCACAGAAGCTACTACGCTAGCAGCTCCAATAAAATATGGCAACTGACCCTGGATACGGAATCCTTCATTAGACACCAAAATATAGGTGACACAAACAAATGTCATAAATAACACCGGAACTAATGTAATACCATAATTCTTCTTGTTACGGACCAAGAAGAAAGTCACAGTCCAAAGTGTAAAGATTGAAAGTGACTGGTTTGACCAACCAAAATAGCTCCAAATGATATTGAATCCGTCTGGATTGGATATCTGCCATACCAAGAGTGCAAAAGTAAAGGCAAACAGTGGGATACAGATATATAGACGGTTACGGTATGATCGTTGGCCCAACTTAATAAACTCGGCGATAATCAGTCGGGCGCTGCGCAAAGCAGTGTCACCACTAGTGATAGGGGCAGCTACAACACCCAGCATGGCCAAAATACCACCGACAATACCAAGCCAACCTTGACACACATTCATTACCACCTGAGGAGCTGAGAAATACTGAATCAGCGTTTTGTCGCTCTGAGACTCAAATGCCTGAATGACTTCAGGAGAACAAACCTCTCTCCAACCGTCGGCATAGAAAAAATATGATGAAATAGTAGCCCAAATCATAGCCACGATACCCTCGGTAATCATTGATCCATAGAAAATAGGACGACCCATCTTCTCGTTCTTGATGCATCGTGCCATCAATGGACTTTGGGTAGCGTGGAAACCACTAATGGCACCACAGGCAATAGTGATGAAAAGCGCAGGGAATATCGGGGTATTGCGGCCAAACTTCTCAGCACCCAGATTCTGCATGCCGTCCCACACCTCAGGAAGTTGCGGCATCTTGGCATAGAGTCCTATCATCAATGCCGCAGCCATGAAAATCAAAGAGAAAGCAAACAAAGGATAAATACGTCCGATGATCTTATCGACAGGCAATAATGTGGCGATGATATAATAAACAAAGATGATAAGAATCCACATCACCTCAGTTCCACAAATACTCTTCAAGATAATGGCAGGACTATACACAAAGACTGCACCAACCATCATCAAAAGAAGAACCGTAAAAACTAACATGACCTTACGGATATCTTTACCCAAATAATAACCGACCAATTGCGGTAAACCCGCACCATTGTGGTGCATAGACAGCATACCACTCAAATAATCATGGGTGGCTCCGGCAAAAATACATCCAAAGACAATCCAAAGGTAAGCAGAAGTACCAAACCACATACCCATGATTGCACCAAATATAGGACCGGTTCCGGCAATATTCAAGAACTGAATCATAAAAATCTTCCAATCAGGAAGTACCATAAAATCTACCCCATCAGCTTTAGAAACCGCTGGGGTCACCCGATTGGGATCAGGACCAAAGACACGTTCTACGAAACGTCCATAAATAAAATAGCCTGCTATCAGAATAAGTATAGCAATTGTAAAACTTATCATAACACCTTATATTAAATAAAATTCAAAAAACGGAGCAAAATTACAAAATAAAGCCAAAAGATTTATCACTTTGTCCCAATTTTATCTTTATTTTTTTTAATTTTGCCGACCAAATTAATCGAAAATGAAATTAGCAACTATCATTAAATATATATTCTGCATTATTGGGGTAAGCATTACCACGATGGCATACGCTCAGATATCACAGCAAAAAATAGAAACAAGAGCTGTATGGCTGACCACATTGAGCGGTTTGGATTGGCCGTCTTCTAAGGCAAACACTCCATCAGGAAGAGAATTACAGAAAAATGAGCTTAGAAGAATTTTAGACCAATATCAAAGACTTCACATCAATACCGTTCTTCTACAGACACGTGTGCGAGGTACAATGATTTATCCCTCAGTTTACGAAGGCTGGGATCCTTGCTTGACTGGAGTTGCGGGTAAAGATCCAGGATATGACCCTCTGCAGTTTGCCATAGAAGAATGTCACAAAAGAGGTATGGAACTTCATTGCTGGATGGTTACCATTCCATCTGGTAATGCAAAAATACACAACCAGTTAGGGTATAAATCTGTCACAAAGACTCATCCTGAATTAGTGAGAAAAATCAAGGATTACTGGTATTTGGATCCAGGCAATCCGGAAACGCGGCATTACCTGGCCACATTATGCCAGGAGATTGTTCAGAAATACGATGTAGATGGTATTCATTTTGATTTCATCCGTTATCCGGAGAACAGTGGTGAGAGCCTTGACAGAATCAGTTGGACAAAATATGGCGCACAGACAGGAAAATCCAAAGCTGATTGGCGACGAGACAACATTACCGCTTTGGTTCGAGAAATGTTCAATACGGTAAAATCCATTAAGCCATGGGTAAAAGTAACCGCTGCCCCTCTGGGAAAATATGCCGACACCAATCGATTCCCTGCTGGTAATTGGAATGGCTACAACCGAGTTTACCAAGATGCACAGCTGTGGATGAAAGAAGGTATTGTCGATGGAGTTTTCCCCATGATTTACCATAGTGACGATAATTTTTATCCATTTGTTTGCGATTGGATAGAGAACAGCAATGGACGTCCGGTTACCGCAGGACTGGGTATCTATTTTCTACATCCAAGTGAAGGCAAATGGACTTTGGATATGATTCAACGTCAAATGAACTTTTGCAGAAGCAAAGGTATAGGTGTCGCACATTATCGTTCTAAATTCCTAACCGACAACACTAAAGGACTGTACAATTGGTGCGAAGAGGAATACTATCCATATCCGGCTTTACCTGCAGGTATGCCATGGTTATCCAAAAAAGCGCCATCGAATCCTCAGAATCTCGTCGTTTCAAAAGATGAAAGCAAGTTAACTTTATCATGGGACAAAGTTTATGATCCTGATTTTGACACCTATGTCACATATAATGTTTATAGAAGTAAACATACGCCGGTAAACACAAACGACCCTGCCAATTTATTGGTGGCCCGCTTAATGGATAATCAGATAGAGTTTCCAAATGATTCCGAAGATTATCACTATGCAGTCACAGCAGTAGACAGAGCCGGTAATGAAAGTAATAGGATGTCTGAAACCAATGTACAGGTATCCAATGAACTTCACTGTTCCAACGGCATGCTACATATTCCATCGCATTTAGTCAACACTACTGTAATTATTTGCGACATAACAGAGAGAGAGTTATTATCCATTATTCCATATAGTCAAACGATAGACGTAACCCATCTAAAAGAGGGATCATACTGGCTTAAATACAAGAACAATAATAACCGAACACGTCGGGTTGGTGTTTTCTTCAGATAATACAATCATCAGTTTGAAGATATATTCGGAACTGAGTGTCAGGGAAAACCGGTGTTAGGGATAAGTAACCACTGACCAATCGCCTATCCTGAAAAATCGGAGCCTTTTGATGAATATGCTCCTGAAAAATCACACCAGGCAGACGATAATCAGAGATTAATCTGGCTGTCACGTTAGGAGAAACAAACCTATCTATTAAATGCATTGCCAGCCAACCCATATTTCTACGAAGATTGATTTCTACACATGGGTGTACCTTTAAGGATTCATTTTCTTTAACTATCATCATATCAACGCCTAACGGTCCAATATATGCATTCCCGATTTGTTTAGAAAGCACACTTTCCAAGTGTTTCTTGACCATCTCTAACACTTCCATTCTTGCTTGAATTTTAGAGATGATTACATATTGGGGAGCAACCCAATTAGCAGAATAACGTCCATACTCCACAGAGAAAAAGGAGAAACCGGCAAATTTTACGTTGCCTTTTCCATCACAACAAAATTCCATGGCAAAATCCTGGACTTTTTCATATTGAGGTTCAATAACCAATCCGCCGCTATGTTTCAAAAAACTACTGCACAACTGACGTGACTGAGTGGAATCAGGGGATTGAAGCATCATCACTCCTCTCCCGCTACTACTCCAAAGAGCCTTTAACACGTATTGTGAGCACGTTGAAATAGCTTCGTCAATTTGATGTTCTGTTGTACAAAAAAAAGATTGTCCTGTAATTTCTGCATGGATAGGAAATGATGCCAAGACTTTAACCGCCATCTCTCTACTGGACAACGATCGGATTTTGTCCAAACGTTCACATGTCGTTTCGGGTAAATCCTTCAAAACCGGAAGTTTTCTCCACAATGATTTGTTCCAACCCCATGGATCAACAAAAGAATGCTGCAAGACCTTCACACTTTCTGAAGAAACCCATTTCACCTTAGGCATATCAAAAACTGTCCCCTGAGACAAATACCATTGCTGCACCTCTTTAGGATTTGGGACCAGCACTTCATCGCCGTCTTCACACCACCAAACAGGCAAAGCAGCCAACTGTTTTTCCATCAGGGCCACCCTTTTGGATGCCTGAAAATTGTGAGAATTGTCTGCCATTGCCATTTCATGGCTGGGATTAAAAATATGAAGTGTACTCATCTGTTTTTGAATAGGATTGGCAAAAATAACCATTTCTTTGAAAACGGGTGGTATTTTATTAAATTTATTTCATTTTTCTGCAACCCCCACTTTGCATTTTAAACAATAAGTCCTATCTTTGCATCGTTTTAGCAGCTAAACATCAATGGAGATTTTCTACAGGACTCACGCCTATCTAATAGAGCACATCAATGCTCCAGTTCGTCGCGCCCTTATGGACGACATCAACTGGGAGGATCGCCTTATTGGTATTAAAGGCCCTCGTGGTGTGGGTAAAACAACCTTTCTTTTGCAATATGCCAAGGAAAGATACGGCACAGACCGTTGTTGCCTGTACATAAACATGAACAATTTCTACTTCCAACAAATGGGCTTGACACAATTTGCAGGTGAATTCTTGCATCGTGGCGGCAAAGTTCTTCTTATTGATCAGGTATTTAAGTATCCGGATTGGAGTAAGGAATTGCGTGAATGTTATGACCGATACCCCTCTTTAAAAATTGTGTTTACCGGTAGCAGTGTGATGCGATTAAAAGAGGAAAATCCCGAATTGAATGGAATTGTAAAGAGTTACAATCTAAGAGGTTTCTCATTCCGTGAATATTTGAATCTGCAAACTGGAAATGACTTTCCAATCTTCACGCTAGAACAAATTCTGCAGAATCATGAGACTATTGTCAAGACAATCTTACCACATGTCCGTCCATTGGATTATTTCCAAGATTATCTTCATCACGGATTTTACCCATTCTTCTTGGAGAAACGGAATTTCTCCGAGAACTTGTTGAAAACCATGTCCATGATGATTGAAGTCGATATTTTGCTCATTAAGCAAATTGAGCTTAAGTATTTGACCAAAATTAAGAAGCTGCTGTATCTTCTGGCTGTTGACGGCCCTGTGTCTCCCAATATTAGCCAATTGGCTAATGAGATTCAAACCAGCCGTGCAACAGTTATGAACTACATCAAATACTTGACCGACGCGCGTCTGATTAATCTGATTTATGAAAGCGGGGATGACTTCCCGAAAAAACCGGCAAAGATCATGATGCACAACACCAGTCAAATGTATGCCATCTATCCTATTAAGGTAGAGGAACAGGATGTCTTAGAAACGTTTTTCCTTAACACCCTTTGGAAAGACCACAAAATGAACAAAGGTTCCAAGGGAGCAAGCTATTTGGTAGATGACAAACTGAATTTCCGCATTTGCACAGATGGTCACATGCTGAGGAATAAGCCACATGCCAACACCTATTATGCGCAGCACAGGATTGATGTGGGTCGTGGGAATCAAATACCACTCTGGCTGTTTGGTTTCGTATATTAAATAAAAATGTTTGAAATAAAATATAGTTAACTAATAATATCAAAAAGTATTATGGCTAAAGAAAGAAAATTCGTAACTTGGGATGGTAACACCTGCGCCGGACATGTTGCTTACATGTTCTCTGAGGTTGCAGCTATCTATCCTATCACTCCGTCTTCTCCAATGGCGGAGCATGTAGACGAGTGGGCCGCTCAGGGTAGAAAGAACCTGTTCGGTGACACCGTACTGGTACAGGAAATGCAGTCAGAGGGTGGTGCAGCTGGTGCTGTTCACGGTTCTCTGCAGGCTGGTGCTTTGACCACCACCTTTACCGCTTCTCAGGGTCTGCTGCTGATGATCCCTAACATGTACAAGATTGCTGGTGAGCTGTTGCCATCAGTATTCCATGTATCTGCACGTACTTTGGCAACTCACTCTCTGTGTATCTTCGGTGACCACAGTGACGTTATGGCTTGCCGCCAGACTGGTTTCGCAATGCTGGCTGAGGGTTCTGTACAGGAAGTAATGGACCTGTCTGCAGTTGCTCACTTGGCAGCTATCGAGGGTCGTGTTCCATTCGTTAACTTCTTCGATGGTTTCCGTACCTCTCACGAGTATCAGAAGGTTGAGTTGATTGAGGAAGACGATGTTCGCGACTTGGTCGACATGGATGCAGTTGCTGCATTCCGTTCACGTGCCCTGACTCCAGAGCGTCCTCAGGCTAAGGGTATGGCTGAGAACCCAGAGACATTCTTCGCACACCGCGAGTCTGCTAACCGCTACTACGATGCTATCCCAGCTATCGTTGAGAAGTACATGGCTGCCATCTCTGAGCGTACCGGCCGTGAGTACAAGTTGTTCTCATACTATGGTGCAGAGGATGCTACCGAGGTTATCGTAGCTATGGGTTCTGTAACAGAGGCTGCTCGCGAGGCTATCGACTACGCTAACGCAAACGGCAAGAAGTACGGTTTGGTATCTGTACACTTGTATCGTCCATTCTCAGTAAAGCGTCTGTTGGAGGCTATCCCTACAACCGTTAAGAGCATTGCTGTTCTGGATCGTACAAAGGAGCCAGGTTCAAACGGCGAGCCTCTGTTGTTGGATGTTAAGGATGCATTCTATGGTTCAGGCCGCACTCCAGTTATCGTAGGTGGCCGTTACGGTTTGGGTTCTGCAGATACTACTCCTGCAATGATTCTGGGTGTATATGAGAATCTGGAGCTGAATGTTCCAAAGGATCACTTCACCGTAGGTATCGTTGATGACCTGACCATGTGCTCTCTGCCAGAGAAGGAAGAGATGGCATTGGGTGGCGAAGGCATCTTCGAGGCTAAGTTCTTCGGTCTGGGTGCTGACGGTACCGTTGGTGCCAACAAGAACTCGGTTAAGATTATCGGTGACAACACCAACAAGTATTGCCAGGCATATTTCTCTTACGACTCTAAAAAGTCAGGTGGTTTCACCTGCTCTCACTTGCGTTTCGGTGACACTCCTATCCGTTCTACCTATCAGATTAAGACTCCTAACTTCGTAGCATGTCACGTTCAGGCTTACCTGCACATGTACGATGTGATTCGTGGTTTGCGTCCAAACGGTCAGTTCCTGTTGAACACCATCTTCGAGGGCGAGGAGCTGGTTAACTTCATTCCTAATAAGATTAAGAAGTACTTCGCTGAGAAGAACATCACCGTATACTATATCAACGCTACCAAGATTGCTCAGGAAATTGGTTTGGGCAACCGTACCAATACCATTCTGCAGTCTGCATTCTTCCGCATCACTGAGGTTATCCCAGTAGAGTTGGCAGTAGAGCAGATGAAGAAGGCTATCGTTAAGTCATATGGCAAGAAGGGTGAGGATGTTGTAAACATGAACTTTGCTGCTGTTGACCGCGGTGGTGAGTACAAGACCTTGGCTGTTGATCCAGCATGGGCAAACCTGCCAGCTGATCCAGTTGTAGAGAACAACGATCCTGCTTACATCAACAACTTGGTTCGCGTTATCAACGCTCAGAACGGTGCTGACCTGCCAGTTTCTGCATACAAGGGCATCGAAGATGGTACTTGGGAGCAGGGTACTGCAGCATATGAGAAGCGCGGTGTAGGTGCATTCGTTCCAGAATGGGATCCTGCTAAGTGTATCCAGTGTAACAAGTGTGCATTCGTATGTCCTCACGCTTGTATCCGTCCATTCGTTATGACCGACGAGGAGAAGGCTGGTTTCCAGGGTCAGACTATCGAAATGAAGGCTCCAGCAGCATTCAAGGGTATGCACTTCACTATGCAGGTAGGCGTTAAGGACTGTCTGGCTTGCGGTAACTGTGCTGATGTATGTCCAGGTAATCCAAAGGCTGGTGGCCCAGCTCTGAAGATGGTTCCTTACGATGATTCTTCTGCAAAGGCTGCTGCCGAGGCTGCTAACTGGGAGTACTGCGTTAAGAACGTTACTTCTAAGCAGGATCTGATCGACATCACCATGAATCCAAAGAACTCTCAGTTCGCTACTCCATTGTTCGAGTTCTCAGGTGCTTGCGCAGGTTGTGGTGAGACTCCATACGTTAAGTTGATTTCTCAGCTGTTCGGTGACCGTGAGATCGTAGCTAACGCTACCGGTTGTTCTTCAATCTACTCAGGTTCTATCCCTTCTACTCCTTACACCAAGAATGCAAAGGGCCAGGGTCCTGCATGGTCTAACTCACTGTTTGAGGACTTCTGCGAGTATGGTTTGGGTATGGTACTGGCTACCAAGAAGATGAAGAAGCGTATTACCGATACATTGACCGAAATGATTGCTGACGAGCAGACTCCAGCTGAATTCAAGGCTGCTGCTGAGAAGTGGATCGCAGGTCAGAACGATGCTGCTGCTTCTAAGGCTGCTGCTGCTGAACTGAAGCCACTGATCGCTGCTGGTAAGGCTGCTGGTTGTCCTAAGTGTGCTATGCTGTCTGAGCTGGATCACTATCTGGTTAAGCGTTCACAGTGGATCATCGGTGGTGACGGTGCTTCTTACGATATCGGTTACGGTGGTTTGGATCACGTTATCGGTTCTGGTGAGGATGTAAACATCTTCGTTATCGACACCGAGGTTTACTCTAATACTGGTGGTCAGGCATCTAAGGCTACTCCTATCGGTGCTATCGCACAGTTTGCTGCTAACGGTAAGCGTGCTGGTAAGAAGGATCTGGGTCTGATGCAGGCTACTTATGGAAATGTCTATGTAGCTCAGGTAGCTATGGGCGCTGACCAGGCACAGTGCTTGAAGGCATTCAAGGAGGCTGAGGCATGGCATGGTCCATCATTGATTATCGGTTACGCTCCATGTATCAACCACGGTTTGAAGGCTAAGGGTGGCATGGGTAAGAGCCAGGCTGAGGAAGCTAAGGCTGTTGAGTGCGGTTACTGGCACTTGTGGCGTAACAACCCAGCATTGGCAGAAGAGGGCAAGAACCCATTCCAGTTGGATTCTAAGGTTCCTAACTGGGACAACTTCCAGGCATTCCTGGAGGGTGAGGTTCGCTTCCTGTCATTAAAGAAGGCTGCTCCAACTGAGGCTCAGGAACTGTACGATGCATGTAAGGCTGCAGCAAAGCGCCGTTACAACTCATACATCCGCATGAGCAAGATGGATTACGCAGATCCTGATTTGCAGTAATCTACTCTCTATAACTAAAAAAAGGCTCCTAAAATTTGGGAGCCTTTTTTTTTACTCTTACCTTTGGCACTGGTTTACACTGATACTTATGAACAAACGAGACGCCAAAAGATTTTTTTGCCTCTTTATGTGCCTGATGTACTTTTTTTCAGTCTGGGCGCAACGTACTGACTCCATTGTCAATGAACTATGGAGAGAGGCACAGTATTATGAAAAAAGAATAGGGCATTTCGAGTCCAAATTATACCTGAAGCGTTACGTCAGGAAAAGAGGAAAGAATATCCTTATTGAATTAGTCCCTCAGATGATGAGCTTTGAGAAAGGTGTCAATGAATATATGAGTGAAAGCGTCAGTACCATCAACTATACAGCCCCTGACGCTTACGACCGTAAGATTGAGTATGCATATGGTACCATTCCCAATCTAAAGAAATCATCGGACATGGTCATGGACTATTTCACGATCAATCTCTACAAGGAGACCATGATAAATGACCATTTGCTCTCGCCATTCCTCAGTGACAACCGTGACTACTATTACTACCAACTTGACTCAATTAATGCTCAAGAGGCATTCGTACACTTCATTCCCAAATACTCCAACACGCAGTTTGTTAAAGGCTCGTTTGTGTTAGACCTGGAAAATCATCTTGTAAAACAAACCCGGTTTGAAGGAAGATACGAGTTCATGAAATTTGAGGTTGAGTTGAGGATGGGTGAAGATGGTTTGGAAATGTACTTGCCTAAAGAAATCGATCTAAACTACCATTTTAAATTTGCAGGTAACAGTATTGAAGGTCGCTACAACGCTATCCACGATTACGTGCAGATTGACCAGGAATACAATGACCGACGAAAAAGAAAATCCAGATTTGACCTTACCAACCGTTACGCATTGCAGTTGGACACCACCCGTTTCCAATTTGATTCTCTGCTTATTGCTCAGAATCGAAGTGTTCCGCTCACTATGAATGAGCAACGTATTTATGACCACTATGCCTATCGGACAGACTCCATAAACCGAAACAAGATTCATGAAGAGAATCCGAGCCAATCAAAGAAATCCATAAACTGGGGGGCCATAGGTGAATCCATGGTTTCCAGCTACAACGTTAATTTACCGCTATTAGGCAAGGTAAAAAGTTCTGCGCTATTGGCTCCGATGCTGTTCCATTACTCTAAGACTAGAGGTTTTGATTTCCGCCAGGAATTAGATTACCAGCGCGCCAACAGAAAAGGAAACATTTTCGGGTTTAAACCTTTAGTAGGATATAACCTGACATATCATGAGTTTGACTGGCGTGTCTCTTTGTCTTACGACTATTGGAAAAAGATTCAGGCCCATACGGAACTGGAGGCAGGCAACGGATTCAGGACTTTCAACAGTGAAATTGTGGAAAAACTGAAAAAATGGGAAGACTTTAATCTTGAGAAATTGGACTTGAGTTACTTCAATGACATCCATGTCCGTATTTCACAACGTATTGAGCCATTAAACGGCTTTCAAATCACAGTAGGAGCATCATGGTATAACCGATGGCTATCAAACAAAAAGGCTAATAATGAATTAGAGGATCTACATTTGAAAGACCATTATAAGACATTTGCACCACGTGTCAGAGTGGATTGGACACCTGGACGCTATTATTATTGGGACAAGAATCAGAAAGTAACCGTCAAAAGTGCATTCCCTACCCTATCATTGGATTGGGAAACCGGCTTGAAAGGATTCTTAGGTAGCGAAGCCAGTTATCAGCGCTATGAAGTGGAAATGAGTAAAGAATGGCATAACCAGCAAGAAAAGCGCATTTCATTTAAATTAGGTTACGGCGCATTCACACAGCATGAGGACGATGTCTACTTCATCGACTTTTACAATTTCTCTCATAATAGGCTTGCAGACACATGGGACGAGGATTTGGGTGGAACCTTCCATCTTCTAAATTATCGTTGGTACAGTTCTGCCAATGAGTATTTTAGAAGCCACTTCACTTACGAATCCCCCAACCTCTTTATTGCTAAAGCTTTAAAAAGTGTGGCTCATTCCATCCAGGCAGAACGTCTTTATTTCAGTGCACTTTTCATGAGTCAATTGAAACCATACATTGAAATGGGTTACGGAATTGCCACTCCTATTGTCGATCTAGGTTTGTTTGGTGCACTAAAAAATGGAAAGCCGGATGCTATAGGCGTTAAGTTCTCATTTGAACTCTTCAAATAAAAAAAAGACTCCCAATTGGGAGTCTTTTCTGTTATTTTCTGATAGCCTTAGCCTTTGCTTCTGCTCTTTCAGCCTTTTCTGCTGCTTTTTCTGCAGCTTTCTGAGCCTTTTCCAATTTTGACTTGGTCTTAATTGCTGTGTCTATAGTCTTTTTCTTATCTTTCAAATCTGCCATTCGCGCCTTCTTTTCTGCCAGTTGCTGAATCAAAGTAGAGTTGCCTTTATCCAACTTGAGCTGAGATTTTACAGTCTTAATCTCGTTATTTAATACAGTAATCTCACCCTTATAACGAGCACTGAGCTCTCTGTCAGACATATTGTTCTGTGCAAAGACAGGCGCTACAGACATCATGGCCAGCGCAACAAGACATAAAAAATTTTTCATGAGTTTATCTTTTAATTAGTTATTTCCCCTTGTGACGCAAAAATAAGAAGTTTTGTTGAAAAAATCAATTTTTAATAAAAAAACTTCAAGCATTGAGGCAAACTTTTCAGTTTTGCCTCAATGCTCTACTATATATAGAGACGTACAATGGAGAATCAGGCCGTAGGCTTATCTGTTAATTATCTGCCAACGGAGATGCCTGCTGGTATTTGCGTTTACCCAATTTCCGGTCAATTAGGAACAGAGACGAGAAATTAAGCATGGGAACACAATCTTTGTCGGTCACAACACAAGGACGCATCTGCAGGATGATGTCACGAGCCACTTCCTCTTCCTCAACCTGCTCATCAATAAACCATTGCATGTGACTGATAGTGGCATAGTCCTGTTGACGCATGGCTTCATGAGTCAATTCATGAATCATTGATGTAACTCGCTGCTCGTGTTTCAGGGCATCTTCGAACATGCAGAGCGGCGAATCCCATGCCGTAGGAACTGCGGCTATGGGTTCCAACATAACCTTTCCATCCTGTGCCGTAATGTAACGCTGCAGGATACGTGAGTGATCAAACTCCTCTCGAGCTTGTACAAAGAACCAGTTAGTCATTCCAGGCAATCCTTTGCAGTCAGCATCCAAAGACATGGACAGATACAGATAAGCCGACCATAATTCGGCATTGACTTGCTTATTTAGCAATCCTTCGATTTTCTTTGTTATCATATTCGTAATTATTTATAGTTAATAACTTCTGTTCTTTTAAAAAAACTTCTGCTTGCCTTCACGACAAGCAGAAGGTAAAACACTTAAAACACCAAATTCTTTATAAGACCGAAAAACATGTCGCTACATATCTTGTGATTTCTGTACTGCAAAAGTAGTGTACAAAAATTGTTAATCACTGTCTTTTCTGTTATTCGTTCTAACTCTGTTATTAGCTAATCTTAATTCACTATGGTTCTTCATACTCTTCGCTACGCGAAGAGTGACAAAAAGGTAAATTATTTGTCAAAATCAATATTTTGGCGTACATTTGCAACGAACAATAAAACAATTTTACTATGGCATCAAAAGTTTACTTTACAGATTTACGAACAAGACCAGGACATAGCCTGCTTCAGAAGCTGGAGGCAATGGTTAAGCGTGCCGGAATGGAGCAGATTGATTTCAAGGATAAATATGTAGCCATCAAGATTCACTTCGGCGAGTTTGGTAATGTGGCGTATATCCGGCCTAATTATGCTGCAGTCATCGTTAAGCTAATTAAGGATCTGGGTGGAAAGCCTTTCCTGACTGACAGCAACACCTTATATAGTGGTAGCAGAAGTAATGCTGTCGACCACCTGCAAACAGCTATGCTGAATGGATTCAACCCTATCTCAGCAGGGTGTAATGTGATTATTGCTGACGGTTTGCGTGGAACAGATGAACGCATTGTTGACGTTCAGGGAGCATACTGCCCAGAACCAAAGATCGGTGCAGCTATAGCCGAAGCTGACATTGTCATTAGTTTGACGCATTTTAAGGGCCATGAGCAGGCAGGTTTTGGCGGTGCACTGAAGAACTTGGGTATGGGTTCAGGTAGTGTTGCCGGCAAACTGGATATGCATTCTACTGCACAGCCTAAAGTAGACGAAGAGAAATGTCTCGGTTGCAAGATTTGCGAGAAGAATTGTGCTCACGATGCCATTCATGTGGTAGATAAAAAGGCGGTCATCAATTATGATAAATGTGTAGGTTGCGGTCAGTGTGTAGCGCTCTGCAAGACCGAGGCAGCCATGATGGGAAGCGAAGAGAGTGGAATTGTGCTGAACTGCAAGATTGCGGAATACTCAAAAGCTGTACTTAAGGGAAAGCCAAACTTCCATGTCGCATTTATCATGAATGTAAGCCCCGAATGTGATTGTTGGGGACACAATGATGCAGCTATCGTTCCGGATTTGGGTATGGCAGCTTCATTCGACCCAGTGGCACTTGATCAAGCCTGTGTAGACATCGTCAACAATGCTCCACGTTTGGCTACTGACAACCAGCTGAGTCAGAAGGTTGAAGAAGCTCATGGTCATGACTGCCATTGCCACGAGCATAATCATGAGGATAACGATAAGTTCCGCATGCTTCATCCAAACACCAACTGGCAGTCAGGACTGACTTATGCAGAGGAAATCGGTATCGGTACCCGTGAATATGAACTGATTAAGATGTAATTTACGTCAAGTGGACAACCTTCCACTAAAATATCATAAACAAAAGATTTTCAGTATATTTATTTAGTGGAAGGTTCATCTCAACCTTCCACTAACCTTCCACCAAGTCTCCACTAGGTCTTCACTAATAAATGAAGTAAAGAGCCAGTGGAGACTTTTTTTCGCTACAGCGGAAAGATTGAAGCATCATGGATGATACAATTATTCCGTGCCTACGGAAAAGTCAAGTCCTAATCTGCAAACTTCAACTGTAACTGATCCTTGCTGACAGTCAACTCCACTTCTGCACCCATAATTAAAGGATAGTTGACATCACCATGTCCGGCTGGAAAGCCAAAAGCGATAGGAATAGAGCAATCCTTTAGAATCTCGGCCACCATATGTTCCTCAGAAGGCCATGCACCTGTTTTTTCATAATCTGTGAACTGACCGAAAATCACACCTTGAACGCGGTCAAAAACGCCCAATAGTTTCAAGTGATTAACCATACGGTTTACACGCTCGAAACTTTCTTCAACCTCTTCAATAAATAATATAACCGGCTCATTCTTATCAAAATGTTGAAGACAATCCAAATAAGACCCGCTTACTCCATCGTATACTGACAAATTACCACCAAACAATCGACCTTTCACTTGTCCGACCTTATTCAGTTCATGTCCAGGGAAAGTATAGGAAACCGATTGATTCATCAACATTTTGTGCATAATTTGCGTTTCCTCATCCATGCCCTTATGTTCATTCAAATGAGCACCCATCGGGCCATGAAGGCTCATAACTCCTGCCGATTGCCAGGTGCTGTGCATTGCCGTTATATCACTATAACCTATCAGCCATTTGGGATTCTTACGAATGATTTCAGGAGATAAAAGTTGCATTTCCTGAACCGATCCATGACCACCCCTTGAACAAAAAATAGCTTTGATCTCCGGATCAGTTAAGGCTTGAATCAAATCATCCAACCGTTCCTGAGGAGTTCCGGCATAAGTACCATTAGCATTGGCCAACACATGTGCTCCCCGAACAGGTACCAATCCCCAAGCACTTAAGACTTCCTCTGCACCGGTTACATATTCCGGTTTGGGGGTACTGGACGGACTTACAATCATAACCTTGTCACCGGGTTTCAAAGCCTCTGGTCTTATAAATAAGCCTTGGGCACGGACAGAGAAAGAAGAAAGAGTCCAAAACGTCAGCATAATACATATCAGTTTCATCACATTGCTATTTAGTTCATACAAATGTAATTCAATTTGCTCATTCTAACAAGCGAACAGGCCTACAAAAGACAGAAAGCTTGGTCATCTCGGGAAATCTGTGTACATTTGCAACTGTTTTTGATAGAAACAGATAAAATGGAAGAAATATTTGCAGCTGACGGATGGTTAAACCTGACCATCACTACCATTCAAGATTACATTTGGACTTATATTCTGATTGCTGTGCTATTGGGATGCGCAGCATTGTTTACCATTCGCACCCGATTTGTTCAGTTCCGCATGTTGGGAGAGATGATTCGCCTTCTGAGCGGTTCGAATAAGAAAGCCAATGCGGAAGGCAAACACATTTCCTCCTTCCAGGCCTTTGCGGTCAGCGTGGCTTCAAGCGTAGGAACAGGAAATCTGGCAGGCGTGGCTTTAGCTATCACAATGGGTGGACCTGGAGCTATCTTCTGGATGTGGCTAATTGCACTTCTCGGTTCTGCTACCGCATTCGTGGAAAGCACACTGGCACAGTTATTTAAGACCCGTGGAGAGCACTCTTTCATCGGAGGTCCAGCGTATTATATGAAAAAAGGTCTTCACAAACCCTGGATGGGTAGTATATTTGCGGTACTGCTGACCCTAACCTTTGGTTTCAGCTACAATTCCATCCAGAGTAATACGATTTGCAGTGCCATGCAGAAGGCTTTTGGATTTGACCCTATCATCGTTGGTATCATACTGACAATTATTTCTTTATGTGTAGTGTTTGGTGGTATCCAACGTATTTCAAAGGTATCAAGCGTTATCGTTCCAGTCATGGCTGTAGGATACCTGCTCTTGGCTGTGATCATCATAATTATGAACATCACACTGATTCCTGGCATACTGAAAGAGATCTTTGCTCAGGCATTTGGTATTGAGCAGTTTGCCGGCGGAACTTTCGGTGCTGTACTGATGACAGGTATCAAACGAGGTTTGTTCAGTAATGAAGCTGGTGAAGGTTCAGCTCCTAATGCAGCAGCCACATCAAACGTAAGTCATCCCGTCAAGCAGGGTTTGATCCAGTCACTGGCTGTTTTCACCGATACAATCGTCATCTGTAGCTGTACAGCATTCATCATCCTGATTAGCGGAATGTATCAGGATGGAACCAGCGATGGCATTGTGTTGACACAAAGTGCATTGGAGCACGAAGTAGGAAGCATCGGCTCTATTTTTATTGCCTTTGCTATTCTGTCATTTGCTTTCAGCAGCATTATCGGTAACTATTTCTATGGAGAGACAAACGTTAGATATCTTACCAAGAGTAAAACCATCCTGACACTATACAGACTTTGCTCAGGAGGTGTGGTTGTAATGTTTGGTGCTGCTGCCAGTTTGCAATTGGTTTGGAGTTTTGGCGATTTGTTTATGGCGCTTCTTACTGCCTGCAACCTGATAGCTGTTATTCTGTTAGCAAAATATCCTATCCGATTACTGAAAGACTATCAAAGACAAAAGAAGGAAGGAAAAGATCCGGTATTCCATCGGGACATGTTACCAGAAATATCCAAGGAATTGGATTGTTGGGAATAAATATGGTTATTTTATCCTTTTTTACGAATAAATTTACTATTTTTGCAAACCGTTAAGTACTAAATTACAACGACATGTTTAGCAAAGAGACTTATATACAGAGAAGAGAGAAACTGATGCAGGAAGTGGGCAATGGCATCATTGTTCTATTCGGCAACGCAGATGTTCCTTATAATTATCCAGACAACCAATACCATTTCCGTCAGGACAGTACTTTTCGATACTATTTCGGATTGGATGTACCTATGATGGTTGGAATCCTGGACATTGACAACAGACAGTCATATCTGTTTGCCAATGATGTAGACATTGACGACATTATTTGGACAGGTCCAATGCCATTGGTTAAAGATATGGCAGCAGAAGTGGGCGTTACCCAAACTGCCCTTTATGCCGATGCGGCCAAGACCATTCAGAAGGCTATGGCAAGCAACCGCAACATTCACTATCTGAAGCCATACCGCTCTTTCACCAAATTGCAGATTCACGAGATGATGGGACTGTCTATCAGCGAAATTGCAGATAAGGCCTCACACAAACTTGTTCTGGCTGTCATCAAGCAACGCAACAAGAAAGAGCCACAGGAAATTGCAGAGTTGGACAAAGCATTCGAAATTGGTTATGCCATGCATACAGCAGCTCAGCAAATGTGTCGCCCTGGTGAGAGTGAGCAACATATTGCCGGAGTAATGGAAGGTATTGCACGAAGCATGGGTCAGGGATTGAGTTTCCCGACCATTCTTACTCAGCACGGTGAGGTTCTTCACAATCATAAACCATGCCACATTCTGGAAAGCGGCAAACTGATGTTGGTAGATGCCGGTGGCGAGAATAATGAAGGATATTGTAGTGACCATACACGAACCTCTCCTGTAAGCGGCAAGTTTACTCAGCGACAGAAGGATGTTTATCAGATTGTAGTAGATTGCCACGATTATGCACTGACCGTAGCAAAACCGGGAAATACATGGAAGCAAGTCCATCTGGACACCTGTAAAGTGATGTTTGAAGGATTGAAGGCTTTGGGCCTGACCAAAGGCAACACTGAAGAAGCTGTAGCTGCAGGTGCTCATGCCCTGTTCATGCCTCACGGATTAGGACACATGATGGGTATGGACGTTCACGATATGGAGAATTTGGGACAGCAGTATGTAGGTTATGATGAGGAAACCCGCCCATCCACCCAGTTTGGATTGGCAAGCCTGCGTATGGGACGTCGCTTGGAGGAAGGTTTTGTCATTACAGATGAACCTGGAATCTATTTTATCCCAGATTTAATCGATTTGTGGAAGAGTCAGCATCTACATGAAGAGTTCCTGAATTATGAAGCAATCGAAAAGTACAAGGATTTTGGCGGTATTCGCATTGAAGATGATGTAATTATTACAGCAGACGGTTCAAGATTCTGCGGTGACAAGGTTATACCATACCACGTTGATGAATTGGAGGAATATTTGGCCAACCGCAAATAAACCTTTCACTAATCAAAGTATCTAAACTTAGAATTAATTACTATTTAAGCAAATAATATGAAGAAATCAGTTTTATTAGCAGCTGCCGCTATGATGAGCGTTAGCGCTATGGCACAGCAGAGACCTCAGGCTCCACTGCCAAACTACAAGTTCACAACCGTTGATTCAGTAGCTATCACTCCTGTAAAGAATCAGAAGAATGCAGGTACTTGCTGGTGCTACTCTGGTATGGGTATGTTGGAAGCAGAATTGCTGCGCACCAAGGGTAAGGTATATGACCTGAGTGAAATGTACGTTGTATTCCAGACTTATATGGACCGTGCAGAGAAGGCTGTACGCACCAGTGGTGACGTTAGCTTCTCTCAGGGTGGTTCAACTTATGATGTTACTTATGCCATCGATCATTTCGGTTTGGTTCCTGATGTTGAAATGCCTGCAGGCGTAATGTATGGTGAGACCCTGTCTAACCACTCAGAGCTGACAGCATTAGGCAACCCATTGATTGCAGCAGCAGTTAAGACTCGCAAGCCTCAGGTTTCTCCTGATGGTGAGCCATTGTGGAAGAAGGCTGTACGTGCCGTACACGAAGTATATTTGGGCAAGTGCCCAGAGAAGTTCACCTTCGAAGGCAAGGAATATACTCCAAAGTCTTTCGCTCAATCGCTAGGTTTGAAGAGCGACGATTATGTTAGCTTGACCAGTTTCTCTCACGAGCCATATAGCACAGGTGCAAACAAGGGTAAGGGATTTGCTATCGAGGTACAGGACAACTGGCGTTGGGCTCAGTCAATCAACATGGAGTTGGATGACTTCTGCCAGGTATTTGATGACGCTATCAAGGCTGGTTACACTATTCTGTGGGCTTCTGACGTTAGTGAGGCTACCTTTAGCCGTCAGGGTGTAGGTTCATGGGATGTAGAAGAAAAGGTGGAAGACAATGTTAGTATCGATGAGTTGCGTTTGGTTGGTGGCGACACCAATAAGGCTGTAGCAGTAAAGGCTAACAATAAGGAAGTATTACCAAAGCCACAGAAGAAGGTTACTGTTGCTGAGCGTCAGGCCATGTATGACACCAAGAGCACTACCGATGACCACGGTATGCTGATCTTCGGTATCGCAAAGGACCAGTGGGGCAATAAGTACTACATGGTTAAGAATTCATGGGGTGAGAGCGGCAACTATAAGGGTATCTACTACGTTACTCCTGAGTTCGTACGTGCAAAGACCATGAACGTCACCGTTAATAAGGCTGCAGTTTCAAAGAACTTCAGAGACAAGTACGGTTTCTAATATTTCTACTATTTATAGTAAAGAGCATGTCTGGTGAAGGCATGCTCTTTTTTTGTTTTATTTACACACTATATTTGGAGAACAGATAAAATCAAACTATCTTTGTGGATTGAATGTATATTGCGGTAATCCGTGCGCATTCAAACTGGTTGCAGAAAAAAAGAAAACAATATAAATGACTTATCAATGGAATTACGAACCACCTACACCCGAAAAGCTGGAATCAGCTAAGCTATTAGCTAAGGAGTTAAACATCAGTCCTATATTGGCTCTTTTACTTCAAAAAAGAGGCATCTGTAAGGCTGATGAGGCAAAGCGATTCTTTCGCCCTCACTTAACTGAGCTTCACGATCCTTTCCTCATGAACGACATGGATAAGGCCGTAGACCGACTGAATCTGGCCATGGGAAGGAAAGAGCACATCTTAGTGTATGGCGATTATGACGTTGACGGGACCACTGCCGTGGCTTTGGTTTATAAGTTTATACGTCAGTTCTATTCCAATGTGGACTACTACATACCCGACAGATATGAGGAAGGATATGGCGTTTCACATCAGGGAGTAGACTTTGCTCACGAAAACGGTGTAAAGTTGGTTATTGTACTGGATTGTGGAATCAAAGCAGTCGAAGAGGTTTCTTATGCGAAATCTCTAGGTATTGATTTTATCATTTGCGACCATCACGTTCCTGATGATGTTCTTCCACCAGCAGTAGCGATTCTTAACGCAAAGCGAGAAGACAACCATTATCCCTACCCTCACCTTTCGGGTTGTGGCGTAGGATTTAAATTCATGCAAGCTTTTGCTCAGAGTAACGGCATTGAGTTTAACCAACTGACACCATTATTAGACTTGGTGGCTGTCAGCATTGCATCCGATATCGTACCCATCATGGGAGAAAACCGGGTGCTCGCTTGTCACGGATTAAAACAGTTAAATAGCAATGCAAGTGTGGGCCTTCGTGCTATTCTTGACGTATGTGGCATGGCTGGGCGTGACATCACGATGAGTGACATTGTATTTAAGATCGGTCCAAGAATCAACGCCTCTGGAAGAATACAAAATGGCAAGCAGAGTGTAGAACTTCTCGTTGAGAAGGACTTTCCAAGAGCGCAGGAGTTAGCTCGTCAGATTGACGAATACAATGAGATGCGCAAGGATTTGGACAAGCAAATGACAGAAGAAGCAAACGCTTTAGTTGACCAATTTGCGAGTCTGGATGAAAAGAAAACAATTGTAATCTTTAACGAGGACTGGCATAAGGGCGTAATTGGTATTGTTGCTTCCCGTCTGACTGAAATATATTTCCGTCCGGCAGTTGTCCTAACCCGCACAGATGATATGGCAACAGGATCCGCCAGAAGCGTTTCCGGATTTGATGTTTACAAGGCTATCGAAAGTTGCCGTGACTTGTTGGAGAATTTTGGCGGACATACGTATGCAGCAGGATTATCACTAAAAGTCGAGAATGTGCCGGAATTTACCCGCCGATTTGAAGAATATGTAGCAACACATATTGAACCCGAACAAACAAGTGCAATTCTTGATATTAGTACTGAAATCGATTTCAAGGACATCAGCAACAAGTTCTATCAGGATCTTAGAAAATTTCGCCCGTTTGGACCAGATAATGCAAAACCATTGTTCTGTACGAGAAGAGTATATGATTATGGAACCAGCAAAGTTGTGGGTCGCGAACAGGAGCACATTAAATTGGAGCTAGTGGATGGCAAGTCAAATCAAGTTATGAACGGCATAGCTTTTGGACAAAGTTCTCAAGCTCGCTACATCAAGACAAAACGTGCATTTGACATCTGTTACTATATTGAAGACAACGTATATAAGAGAGGTGAGCCTCAATTACAAATCGAAGACATTCAGCCCTGCGAACCGATTGTTTGATGAATCAATACGAAAGTATACTGCACACCTATTGGGGTCATGACCATTTCAGAGGCATTCAAAAAGAAATTATTGAAAGCATTGGAAATGGTCATGACACTTTAGGACTTATGCCTACGGGTGGAGGAAAGTCCATCACCTTCCAAGTTCCAGCATTATGCATGGAGGGGGTATGTATTGTTGTCACTCCCTTAATTGCCTTGATGAAAGATCAGGTTCAAAACCTAAGCCAAAAAGGCATTAAAGCGGCAGCCATTTATACAGGTCTGACACGCCAAGAGATTTTAGTAGCACTAGACAATTGTATATTGGGGGATTATAAGTTCCTTTACGTATCCCCAGAGCGTTTGGGGACAGAGTTGTTTATTACCAAACTAAATCACATGAAAGTGAGTTTCATTGCTGTCGACGAAGCTCACTGCATTTCCCAATGGGGATACGATTTCCGTCCATCATATCTTCGGATCAGCAGCATCCGCAAGATGTTGCCAGATTGCCCGATCCTGGCGCTAACGGCAACAGCGACACCAAATGTTGTAAAAGACATCCAAGAAAAATTGGAATTCAGAGAAGGAAACGTTTTTCGGATGAGCTTTGAACGTAAGAATTTGGCATATGTCGTCAGAAACACAGAAGATAAAGTCCAAGAAGCCATTCATATTCTAAACCGTGTTCCCGGCTCTGCCATAATTTATGTGAGGAACCGGAAAGGAACCAAAGAAATGGCCGAATTATTAAAGGAGAGTGGTATTAGTGCCACATTTTATCATGCAGGTCTATCCAATATCGAAAAGGACATTCGACAAAAAGAATGGCAAGAGGATAGAATTCGAGTCATGGTTGCAACCAACGCCTTTGGTATGGGCATTGACAAACCGGATGTCAGAACCGTTATTCACTTACAAATTCCCGATTCTCCCGAAGCATATTTTCAAGAAGCAGGACGAGGAGGTAGAGACGGGAAGACCAGCTATGCCGTTTTACTTTATCACCGAAGCGACAGGAACAAACTGCTAAAAAGAGTCAGTGAAGCATATCCCGAAAAAGAATTTATTTGTAATATATACGAACATTTGGCCTATTACTACCAAATGGCTGTAGGGGACGGCTACATGGTTACCCGGGAATTCGACTTAGAAGAGTTTTGCATTCGGTTTAAGCATTTTCCACTCCACACATACAGTGCCTTAAAATTGCTTGTACAAGCCGGCTATCTAGAATACAATGATGAGCAGGATAATTCTTCAAGAGTAATCTTTACCGTCAGCAGAGACGAGTTGTACGGTTATACACATTTGGACGATACACAAGAGTGTATAATACGCTCACTCTTGAGAACCTACACCGGAATTTTCACAGACTACTCATATATTGAAGAAAGCCGACTGGCACATCTAACCGGACTAACCTCTAATGAAGTATATGAAATATTAAAAGGTTTGTCACACATTGGTTTGATTCATTATATACCCCGTAAAAGAGCGGCATATATCACTTATACCCAGAAACGAGTAGAAAAAGATGAGTTGGTATTACATCCTGAAGTCTATGAAGAACGTAAAAAACAATTAGAATTACGTATCAAGGCTATGGTAGATTATGCAGAAAATGAATCTCGGTGCCGAAGTGAATTATTACTTCACTACTTTGGAGAAACTGACACTCATCCTTGCGGCCATTGTGATAATTGTTCAGGCAAAGAAATTAATAGGACATCTCCCTATGATTATAGGGAACACATTCTACAACTGATTTCAGATGGGCAGCCGCATCTGCTCACGGAACTAACCACCTCCCAGCCCGACTCGAATAAAATGCGAGAGGTATTAAAAGAAATGATACAAGAAGAAGAAATAGAACAACAAGGACTATTTATTAGAAAAAAATAACCGACCATGATAGAATATGTAAAAGGAGAATTAGCAGACTTGACACCGGCCATGGCTGTAGTCGATTGTCACGGAGTAGGATACGGAGTTAACATTTCCCTAAACACCTATTCTGCTATTCAAGGGAAACGAGACATTAAATTGTACATCTACGAGGCTATTAGAGAAGACGCCTTTGTTCTCTGGGGTTTTGCCAGCAAACAAGAGCGAGAGCTTTTTCTCTTGCTTATTTCGGTCTCCGGAATTGGAGGGAACATGGCAAGAATGATATTATCGTCCCTTACACCAAGTGAGTTAGTCGATGTTATTTCTTCCGGCAATGACAGATTGTTGAAAACAGTTAAAGGTATTGGGCTTAAAACCGCTCAAAGAATTATCGTAGAACTACGAGACAAGATCAGCCTGATAGGTTCCTCAAACAATGACGTTATTCCAGGGAAGGTAACCACTGGTAATATTTCGAATGAAGTTATGGAAGAAGCTGTTTCAGCATTAACTATGCTGGGATTCCAAGTTTCGGCATCCCAAAAGGTTGTTGTATCCATTTTGAAAGAGGATCCAAGCCTTCCAGTTGAAAAGGTCATTAAAATGGCCCTGAAGCAGCTCTAATCCTCCTCAGCAGTGGCCTGCCCCTCCATTTTCTGATGTATGAATTTCACTTTCTGACAGGCATCTGCATACTTAACACGAGCATCATTTAGTACTGTCATCTGAGAATACAAATCGTATATAGCAACAATAGCATTTACGTCCTCAGATGACAATACTATTGTCTTACTCTGATCTGGAGCTATAAAAGTTACCTTAATCTCTTGTCCGGCATGTTCCGATATGAATGCACAGACACCTGTTTCATGATCATTACTAAACACATTTTCCTCTAATTCTTTTCCATGGCTTTCAGACATGAAATGAGCTGTGCTTGACGTTGTTTGAATGCTCTTTCCATCTGCACTGGTTACACGGACAGAACGATGTCCCATTTTACCCACATAAATTGAGGTTAGTGTCAACAAGCCCTGTTCTGTAACATGGGCGCGTAGCATATTATGTCCAATCTTATCTACCGTTTGAGCTGGCGACACATAATTACCAACAGTCCCATGCTGTGGTTCTAAAATCATTTTACCTTTCAGTCTATCCACCAAATCGGTCTTCTTTTGGATTACTTTATCGGCCTCCTCCACTGCCTGCTGTCCTTCAGCCAAGTCTATTTCCAAACGTAACTGCAATGCTTCTTTTCGGGTCTGTATGGCTCTGGGGTACAGTAAACGAATGCTGTCTACTTCACTTCTTGCCACATCGTAGGCTCCTTTAGCATAAGCTTGACTAGCCAATTGGAAATGTACTTGTGCCTGCTCCTCAATACTATCTTTACAAGCTGTCATCAATCCAATCAACAGCAGAAATAAACCGATTTTTTTCATTCTAAACTTAGCATTAATGTTCTTTCTTTTGCAAAGATATTAAATTTCGACTATCTTTGCAACTCGTTATGAAAGATTTGACACAAGAAGAAGTTGCAAAACAATTGGGTTCGCCTGTATTCCACCTAATCAGCCAAGCGGCTGACGAATTAGGTGTAGAGTGCTATATTGTTGGTGGGTTTGTTCGTGACCTCTACATGGGCCGACCCTCTGACGACATAGACATAGTAGTAATTGGCGATGCTCTTCAATTAGCCAAATCCTTCATTCAATTAACAAAAAAAAGAATTAAGCCGTCAGTTTACGGAACCTCTGGAGCAGTTCTGGTCAAATGCTTTCACAAAGAGATAGAATTCAACACCGCTAGAAGTGAAAGCTATACTCGTAACAGTAGTGAACCTCAAGCGGTTGGTACATTGGATGAGGATCTACATCGAAGGGATTTTACTATCAATGCGTTGGCCATCCGTCTAAATAAGGCCAGATACGGCGAACTTGTCGATCTATTTGATGGTATATGGGACCTTAAAGACAGAGTGATTGACACCCCACTCCATCCAGATGACACTTTTGAGGACGACCCTTTGCGTATGTTTAGGGCAATCAGATTTGCCACCTATTTGTATTTTACTATTCATCAGGATGTCATAGACTCAATCCAGCGTAATAAGGATCGTGTCAGCCAAATCGCACCCGAAAGAATTGCAGAAGAATTGAACAAGATTATGCTATCTGATAATCCTTCTATGGGATGGGAGCTGCTGTTCAGCACCGGATTACTTCAACTTATCATCCCAGAATTGCAAGCTCTTCATGGCGTGGAAAAGGTCAACGGACGTGCCCATAAAGATAATTTCTTCCATACAATGGAGGTTTTGGACAACATAGCAAAAGCCACAAAAGAAATGGAAGACAATGAGCGTAAGCTTTGGTTGAGATGGGCAGCATTACTCCATGATATTGGCAAGCCTAAAAGCAAGCGCTGGGAGAACCAGATTGGTTGGACATTCCACAATCACAACACAATAGGCGAAAAAATGGTGCCAGAAATCTTCAAAAGGATAAAGCTACCGCTTAATGATAAAATGAAATATGTTCAAAAGCTTGTTTCATTACACATGCGTCCTATTGTGATTGCAGATGATGTAGTTACAGATTCCGCAGTCAGAAGACTGTTATTTGAAGCTGGAGATGACATAGATGACTTAATGACCTTATGTGAAGCTGATATCACATCAAAAAATGAAATCAAGAAGCAACGCTTTTTGGAGAATTTCAAATTAGTCCGGAAGAAATTGGTTGATTTGGAAGAGAAGGATCGAATACGTAATTTTCAGCCTCCTGTTGATGGTACAGAAATCATGCAAGTCTTCCATTTGGAACCTGGCCCTCAAATAAAACAAATCAAAGACTGCATTAAGGATGCTATATTGGATGGAAAGATTCCAAATGAACACGATGCAGCTTTTAAACTGATGCTTGAAAAAGGAAAGGAAATTGGATTGACAGCCTATTTGGATTGATAAAAAAACAGTTTTCCCGATCAGACAGAAGAGCCCTTCTTGTTTTGGTTGGAGTGATGGCACTCTCGTCCATCATTATCGAATTCCGCGAGCCAAAGGAACCGTTCAAGACTTATAAGAGTCTTAATCGCGATTCATTGGCCTTACTGCACAAAATTGATTCAGCAAAAAGGGCAGCCAGATATCTGGCTGTCAAAGATAGTTATGCTCTCTTAAAAAGACAAAGAGAGCAACGGAAACTTGCACGAGAGATGGCATATCAAGCCATGATGGATAGTTTTGCAGTTATTAATGCCAATCGCAAGAAAGAAAAGGAAGAAAGAATAGCAAAATGGAATCAAAAATTTGATTCTCTCCATGCGGTAAGACCTCAAAAGCTTTCTTTTGGCGAAACTATTGATTTGAATCATAGTGATACTCTGCAGCTTCAACGAATTCCAGGGATTGGTTCCGGATTCTCCCGGACGATTGTTCGCTATAGACAGAAATTAGGAGGATTCTATGATACAACCCAATTATTGGAAATAGACGGATTACCACCTTCTATTTTAGACTATGTTCATATCTCCGATTATCCTCAACGCAATATATTAATAAATAAGAACACACTAAATCAGCTAAGAAGCCATCCCTATATCAACTATTACCAAGCCAAAGCCATCATTGAGTACCGAAAGAAATATGGAAATATAAAAGAAATACATCAACTATCGCTTGTCGATGCCTTCACAGAGCAAGATCTTGAAAGATTATCGTTTTATGTTTTTTATTAATATAAAAAAACCTGCCCAATCAGGCAGGTTTCAATTCTCTCTGTTATCCGTAGTAAACAAGTGATTACTCAGCAGCAGGTGCCTCAGTTGCCTCTGCAGCAGCTGAATCAGCAGGAGCCTCCTCCTCTGCAGGAGCAGCTACTTCCTCAACAGCCTCAACTGCCTCCTCTGCAACCTCCTCAGCTGGAGCCTCAGCGTTTGCGTTAGAAGAACCACATGCTGCGAAAGAAACTGCAGCCATTGCTACGAACATAAATACCAACTTTTTCATTTTTCTTGCTTTTTAAAATAGTAAAACAATCTATTCCCTTAACTAAAACACTGCAAAGTTAAGGAGTTTTTCTATTTGCCGTATATTTTTTTTCAACTTTTTTTAATGCCTTTTATATCAAATTCTTTATATAATTGGAAATCAATCTTTTTTGTAATGTTAATTTTTTACCGTGTGGGCACACACCGGAATCAAAATGGGCATTTACTAGTAATGAAGCGATGTTTTATTATATGAATGGCACGCTGACGAAACACACCCATTTAAAATATCACAAATAAAAACGGGCAGGATTAAGCAGTTTTGATTATCTTTGCATGATAAAATTATACAGATGACAGATACTACCATATTTCAAGATAAAACAGCCGTTTATTACACTTTGGGATGTAAACTGAATTTCTCAGAAACCAGCACTATTGGACGAATTTTCCAAGAGGCAGGAATACGAACTGCACGAAAAGGAGAAAAAGCCGACGTTTGTGTGGTAAACACATGTTCTGTCACTGAGGTTGCAGACAAGAAGTGCAGACAAGCTATACATCGTTTGGTAAAGAATCATCCAGGTGCATTTGTTATTGTCACTGGATGCTATGCACAATTGAAACCAGACCAAGTTGCCAACATCCCTGGTGTTGACATTGTTATTGGTGCAGAGCAAAAAGGAGACATCTTGTCATATTTGGGAAATCTGGAAAAGAAGGAATCCGGTCAGTCATTTACTGTAAAGACAAAAGACATACGAAGTTTTGCTCCTTCCTGCAGCCGAGGTGACCGCACACGTTATTTTTTGAAAGTTCAGGACGGCTGTAATTATTATTGCACTTATTGTACAATTCCTATAGCTCGGGGCAGAAGTAGAAATGGTTCTATTGAATCTCTCGTAAAACAAGCTGAGAATGCAGCAAAAGAAGGAGGAAAGGAAATCGTTATAACCGGTGTAAATATTGGTGATTTTGGCCACACCACTAACGAAAGTTTTTTAGATCTCCTAAAGGCACTCGATCAAGTGAAGGGAATAGAAAGATATAGAATTTCTTCCATCGAGCCGGATTTGCTTACTGATGAGATTATTGATTTCTGTGCCCAAAGCCGTGCTTTTATGCCTCATTTTCACATTCCGCTCCAAAGTGGTAGTGATGATGTCCTGAAATTAATGCACCGCCATTATAACCGTGCCTTATTTGCTGACAAAATTCACCGAATTAAGGAAAAGATGCCCAACGCTTTTATTGGAGTGGATGTAATTGTAGGCACACGCGGAGAAACAGAAGAGTACTTCGAAGACAGTTATCAGTTCATCGACAGTCTTGATTTGACTCAGTTGCATGTGTTTAGCTACTCTGAACGTCCAGGGACCAAAGCACTTCAAATCGACCATGTTGTCACTCCTCAAGAAAAGCATCAACGCAGCCAACGTTTGTTGGAATGGAGTGATCAACGTACACAAGCCTTTTACGCAAAACATATCGGACAAGAAATGGATGTCCTTTTGGAAAAGCCAAAATCGGGAATGCCATTTCATGGTTTTACGGAAAACTATATCCGCATAGAAATCTCAGATAAAACAGGATTGGAAGACAATACAATAGTGAAAGTTAAGTTGGGAGAATTCAACGAAGACAAAACTGCATTAACTGCCACTTTAGTTAAATAACAAATGTTGAAAACTGCTGTTGTCATACTCAATTATAATGGGGCTGAAATGCTCCGACAGTTTTTGCCCGGTGTATTGCAATATTCCGGATTTGATTCAGTCTTTGTTGTGGACAATGCATCCAATGACAATTCTTTGGAAGTCCTCAAATATGAGTTTCCTGTTGTCAAAACCATTATATTAGAAAAGAACTTTGGTTTTGCAGGAGGATACAACAAAGCAATACAGCAAATAGACGCTGAGTACATCGTTTTGTTGAATAGTGATGTAGAAGTGACAGAAAATTGGCTTAACCCTTTGGAAGCATTCATGGATTGTCACCCAGAAGTAGCCGCATGCCAACCCAAAATTCGCTCTTTTCAGAAAAGGGATTTTTTTGAATATGCTGGTGCCAGTGGAGGTTTCATCGATCGATTCGGTTACCCATATTGCCGAGGTCGCATCATGAACACCCTAGAAAAAGACAATAGCCAATACGATACGATCTGTAGTGTCTTTTGGGCCACAGGAGCTGCACTCATGATCAGAAAAATGGATTACATTGGAGTTGGCGGGTTGGATGACCGGTTCTTTGCCCATATGGAAGAGATTGATCTATGCTGGAGATTAAAAAGTCGTGGCAGAGAAATATTCTGTATTCCTCAAAGTCATGTCTATCACGTTGGAGGAGGCACGCTGAAAAAGGAGAGCCCCAGCAAAACCTATTTAAACTTTAGGAACAATCTATTAATGTTGTACAAAAACCTGCCTGAAGGAGAGTTAAACCCAGTAATGCGTGCCCGCAGTTTTCTGGATTTCGTGGCCTGGTTGCAATATATAGTAAAATTTGACTGGGGGAATGCCAAAGCAGTTTTCAGAGCCAGAAGGGACTTTAAGCGAATGAAAGCAGATTTTGCTGTTGACAGGGCAACGAACCTCTCTCATTGCATTGTTTCTTGCATTCCTGAACGTACCCCATTCTTTCTTTTATGGGAATATTATTTCAAAAGCAATAAGACATTTGAACTTCTATCTCACGTGAACAACTAAAAAAGCGGGATTCAACTGAACCCCGCTTTATTTATGAAGCAATAATAAATACTAATTAAGCCTCTACTGCCTCTGGAACAACAGCAAACTTAACAGTTGCTGTTACCTCACGATGCAACTTAACAGCAGCCTCGAACTCACCCAGAGCCTTAACGTCCTTCATAACGATAATCTTACGGTCAATTTCGATGCCCTGCTGTGCCAAACCTTCAGCAATCTGAATGTTGGTTACAGAACCATAAACAGCACCTGCAGCACTTACCTTAACTGGGCAAGTCAGTGATACTGCATTGATCTTCTCTGCCAATGCCTCAGCGTCAGCCTTGATCTTAGCCAACTTGTGAGCACGCTGCTTCAAATCCTCTGCCAACATCTTCTTAGCTGCAGGAGAAGCGATTACAGCAATACCCTGAGGAATTAAATAGTTACGACCATAACCGTTCTTTACGGTTACGATATCATCAGCAAAACCTAAGCCGATAACATCCTTCTTCAAAATAATCTCCATGCTATTTACCTCCTCTTAATTATTTCATCATATCAGTTACGAATGGAAGCAGAGCCAAGTGACGAGCTCTCTTCACAGCCTGAGCTACACGACGCTGATACTTCAAAGAAGTACCAGTAATACGGCGAGGCAAAATCTTACCCTGCTCATTCAAGAACTTCTTCAAAAATTCAGGATCCTTATAGTCGATGTACTTAATACCGCTCTTCTTGAAACGGCAATACTTCTTCTTCTTAA
>JAKSLP010000028.1 GCA_024401115.1 Bacteroidaceae bacterium
TAAATAATTGCTAATAGAATTATAGTGTAAATTATGTACTGAATATGCTTTGGTGTGTTTGGTGTTTTATTATTGTATTTGTGTGATTTTGTTTTTATGGTTGTGTTCTTGGTTTGTGTGTTATAACTCGCAAAACATTGGAATGCTATGCAAGAATTCAATCTTCTGGTTGTTGTTTGTCTTGCAGATATATGTTTGCTTTCCGTTTGTAACGATAAGGTATTCTACGTGAAGAACAATGTTGTATCTTAATATTTGGTCAAATACTTTTTGTGATATAGGCACGTGAGGTGCTTTGTATTCAATAATCATCTTTGGCGTTAAATCAATATTATATAGAACACTGTCGCATCTTTTGCTTGTACCATTTAGTTGAATTCCAACTTCGTTTGCTAAAAGATTCTTAGGATATCCCTTTTCTGTGATTAGAAAATGAATGAAATTCTGGCGTATTTCCTCTTCTGGCGTTAACGCCACATAGCGCTGGCGAAGCTCATCGTAGATGCTCCGCTTTCCATTGTCTTCTATCCGTATTTGTGGGAATTCTTTCTGGTTCATACCGTTTTTTTCGATATTTTTGCGTAAGTTTGCAGTGCAAAGATACATTTTTTTCTTTGCAGAAAGCATTCCTGATATGGCAAAAGCAGAAATTACATACGAAGAAGTGGTTAGAAGCGTGAAAAAACGCGATTTTAAGCCTGTTTATTACTTAATGGGCGATGAACCGTATTATATTGATAAAATCTCCGATTATATCGTAGAAACGGTTCTGACGGAGGATCAGCGCGATTTTAACCTGTCGGTCTTCTATGGCTCTGATGCCAGCATGACGGATGTTCTGCTTACCGCCAAGCGATATCCGATGATGAGCGATTACCAGGTGGTTGTAGTGAAGGAAGCGCAACAGTTGGGCAATACTGATGCGTTGACGGATTATTTACGTTCACCGCAAAATCAGACGATTTTAGTGTTCTGTCATAAGAATGGTTCTTTGGACAGAAGGAAGGCTGTGGTGAATGCCATTGAGAATTCGGGAGTGTTGTTTGAGTCAAAAAAACTGAAAGACGCACAATTGCGGAATTTTATCGTTGCTTGTGTTACCCGTAAGAAACTGACCATCGATGAGAAGAGTGTTGAACTGCTGGCGGACTTTGTCGGATCGGATTTGAACCGTCTGGCTGCTGAGGTTGACAAGTTGGCTTTGACCATGCCTGAGGGGCAGACACGTATCGTTGCTGAGCAGATTGAGCGTAATATTGGCATTAGTAAAGAATTTAACAATTATGAATTGCGAAATGCCCTATTGACTAGGGATGTTTTAAAGGTAAACCGGATAGCGAACTATTTTGACAAAAATCCCAAGAATAATCCTATCCAGATGACCTTAGCTACATTGTTCAATTTTTACAGTAATTTGATGCTTGCTCACTATGCTTCCGATAAGACTGAAAAGGGGGTTGCTGAGCAGTTGGGATTCCGCCAGACATGGCAGGCTAGGGAGTATGTTCAGGGCATGAAAGTGTACAGTGCACGCAAGACAATGAACATAATTTCGGCGATTCGCACCACTGACGCCAAGTCCAAGGGCATAGACAATAAGTCGGCTACGAATGGAGAATTACTGAGGGATCTCTTATTTTTTATCCTACATTAAAATCTCACGCGATTTTTGGATTCTAGATTGAAAAAATCCACTGTTGCGATTTTTTACTTTCAGGCCCTTTTCGGGGCCTTTTTTCATTGTGGCGATACAATCTTCTGTGCAACGGGCATTGTTTCCTGGGGCGTTTGTTTCCCTGTTGTTTGCTTAAAAATCTGGAGCCTGCAGCTGCTGTAGGGGTGAAGGAAGAAAGCGAGATCTGGTCGTGCAAATCATGCCGCTGGGTAGGGAAAGATCATTGCGCTGCTATACGTTTCTGTGACTATTGGAGGATGTTCCTGGGCGATTGCGTATTTGCGGTAAGGATGTAGACGTGGGCTCTCCGGCGCTATTATATAAGGTGTGGGCTTTGATGATTGTTGTCTGATGATCGGTGGTGATTATGCTTGTTGGGGTAAAATAACGTTTTAACAGATTTTCACATGGTTTTTTGTCGGATTTGGGGCGTTATAGGTGGTATTTTGGCTTAAAACAGGCCCGAAAAAGCCCAAAATAGGGTGAAAAATGGCAGTTTTTGAGTTGGAATGGTGCAGTTTTGAGTACTGAAATTTTAGGTGTTTATGGTTGTAAATTAGCTAGTTATATGCTAATTTGGCATGCTGAGAATCGCATGAAATAGCAGGAGCGGGCACTTTTCTTCAAATAGAAAAATGGTACAAAAATGAGCGATTTTGGGATTTCCGATTTTTATTTTTCACATTTGTTTAGATTGTGGTTTTTATATTCGGATTTATAAATCCGATTTGAAATTAAAAATTCCAAATCAAGAAACCTACAAACAGGACTCGCCGTTTTCGGTTTGAAAATATAAATATTTAAATTTGCAAATCTTTATCGATGATTAGCATTTATAAATGTATAAAATTGCCTAAAATTGAAAAGTTTAAAAGCGGCTGAATACCAACAAGATACAACACTTGCATTAAAGTGCTTGAATTTATAAACCATAACTTTGCGGACATATTGGCCCCGACGAGCGTTAATAAGTGAAAAAATCACGAATATAGCACTATATAGACCAGTTAATTGCATTTCTTTATTCAAGTAATTGAAAAAGTGTGTTTTGTGGACTGTATTTATAAATTGTAATTTGAAATTTTGGAATTTTAAATCATTAATACTATAATTACGAATTTAAGCTTTAGAATCTTAAATCGTACGCTTTAAATATTTTAATTCGATTTCTTGTATAGACCGCAAAAAAGATTTATCTTTGTAAATCGAAACGAAAGAACATCAGGTGCTAAACACCTAAGGAAAATTTGACTATGTATAATCGAATCAAGGAAATTCTGGATGACTCCGGACTAAACCAGCAGGAGTTTGCAGAGCGTATAGCCATAGCTCCAGCTACCCTTTCTAATATCTTAAAGGGAAGGCAGGCTAAGTATAATACCGATATGGTGATGAGCATCATCGCCCAATTCCCGCAGTACAGTTTACAGTGGCTGATGTCGGGTAATGGTGATAAGTATGTACCCCAACCAGGAAACTCAGATGATCCCAACAGCCCTACTATATCTAATGGTATGGAGGTCCAAAATGGGACTGCCGATAACTTTGGCGGAGGCTTGTTCGGAGCTGACGGATCCTTGTTCGGAACCCCGAGCGAAGGCTCGATTTCACCTGATCTGACATTTGGATATAATTCAGCAGGCATGAATAACGGCCCGGAAAACGCAACGGGCAAAAATGGGGTTCCGGCTTATGCTTCAACTAACGGACGTGCTCAGGCAGCAAATGGCGTTCGTCAGGTGGGTGCCAATGGCGGTTTTATGACTCCTATCAATCCTCAAACCGGCAAACCGATGACGGCAATGGAGATCAATCAGATGGTGTCCTATTTTTCCGGTGGATTTACGGGTGTAAATCCTGCTGCTTTGTCAGCGAAAAATATAGACAAGAAGCCTAGAAGCATACGTGAAATCCGGGTATTTTACGATGACGATACCTTCGAGGTTTTCTCTCCTTCTAAAGGATAATTTTTAGACATTATTGCTTCTTTATAGTTGATTGCCATCCTGAGTGTGGAAACTGTTGTTTTCCGATAGGGAGTTCACTGACGTTGCTCATTGACTCTGTAGCATTCAGAATGGCAATCTTTTTTGTGGGTATACGAAAATAGGGTTATAGTTTTTTGATCACGTTTTCCTGGTTGCTTTTTGGATGCCATCTATTCTTCGAATCTATCATAAATGACAAAAATATTCATAAATAGTGATTATTTCTATCACTAAATACTACTCACCCTTTCTCTTTTTTTGTGAAATCAGAACACCTATTATTAAATAAAAAGTGCTACCTTTGTGATGGTAAAGTAAAAAACCGTTACAATGAAAAAATATATTCTAGATTTGACCGTTCGCGAGAATACCTCGCCACACGAAAAATATGTGTTGCTGAAGATGACCAGTGATCAGCCTCTTCCTGAAATGGCTCCTGGTCAGTTTGCCGAGATTCGTATTGACGGATCCCAGAGCACACTGCTTCGCCGCCCTATTTCCATCAACTATGTAGACTATGAGAAAAATGAGGTTTGGTTCCTGGTTGCCAAGGTGGGTGAAGGCACCCGCACACTGGCAAAGGTTAAGGCGGGTGATACCGTAAACGTGGTCCTGCCTTTGGGTAATGGATTTACCATGCCTGATTCTCCATGTAAGGTGCTGCTGGTAGGTGGTGGCGTTGGAACTGCTCCGCTGTTGTACTTTGGTAAATGTCTTCGTGCAAAAGGAATCGAACCTACATTCCTGTTGGGCGCCCGCAGTGCGAACGACTTACTTCAGTTGGATATGTTTGAGCAGTTGGGCAAGGTATACACTACCACAGAGGACGGCAGTCATGGCGAGAAGGGATTCGTTACCCAGCACTCCATCCTGAAGCAGGTACGTTTCGATCAGATTTCTACCTGCGGCCCAAAGCCAATGATGGTGAGTGTGGCACGTTATGCCAAGGCAGAGGATATCTGTTGCGAGGTATCGCTGGAGAACAAGATGGCTTGCGGCGTGGGTGCCTGCCTGTGCTGCGTGGAGAGCACCCAGAAGGGACACAAGTGTGTTTGTACCGATGGACCAGTATTTAATATTAAGGAGTTGACATGGCAAATTTAAGCGTTAATATAGGGGATTTGAAATTGACCAATCCCGTGATGACTGCATCGGGTACATTCGGATACGGTCGTGAGTTTGAGGATTTCGTGAATCTGGAGGAAATTGGCGGTATCATCGTCAAGGGAACCACCTTAAATCATCGTGAGGGCAATGCCTATCCACGAATGGTGGAGACTCCAAGCGGTATGCTGAACTGCGTTGGCCTGCAGAACAAGGGTGTGGATTATTTCTGCAAGAACATCTACCCTGACATCAAGGACATCAACACCAACATGATCGTTAACGTGAGCGGAAGCACCGTGGAGGATTATGTGGCAACTGCCGAGCGCATCAACGAGCTGGAGAAGATTCCTGCTATCGAGTTGAACATCTCTTGTCCTAACGTGAAGAGTGGCGGTATGGCATTCGGCGTGACTTGCGAGGGAGCTGCTGAGGTAGTCCGTGCCGTTCGCAAGGCGTATAAGAAGACCCTTATCGTGAAACTGAGTCCTAATGTGACAGATATTGCCAGCATTGCCAAGACTGTAGAGGGCGAGGGTGCGGATTCGGTTTCGCTGATCAATACACTGATGGGAATGGTCATTGACATCGAGAAGCGCCAGCCTATGCTGAGCATCAATACCGGTGGTATGAGCGGTCCTGCTGTCCGTCCTGTGGCAGTGCGTATGGTATGGCAGGTAGCCAAGGCGGTACAGATTCCAGTTGTGGGACTGGGTGGTATCATGAATGCCCACGATGCCATTGAGTTCCTGATGGCAGGTGCTACAGCCATAGAGATCGGTACTGCCAATTTTGTGGATCCTGCGGTGACAGTAAAGGTGAAAAACGGAATCAATGAGTGGCTGGATGCTCATGGCATTCAGGACATTCACGAAATTATCGGTGCCCTGAAGGATTATTAAGATTGGATAATTGACAATTAAATTGGTCATTCTCGGAAAAATGCCTAACTTTGCGCTTTCAAAATGAAACAGAGCAAGGAACATATAGAACAGTGTATCCGGGACATCCTGGAATATTTGGGTGAAGATCCGAACCGCCCCGGTTTGCAAGGCACCCCCGATCGCATTGTGCGCATGTGGGGAGAGATTTTCCGCGGCTATGATCCGGAGAAGAAACCTACCATTACTACCTTTCCAAATGGAGAGGACGGCATTGTGTTTGACAATCTGGTAGTGGACGAAGGTCCTTTCTATTCGGAGTGTGAGCATCACATGATGCCTTTCCACGGCAAATACTGGTTCGGCTATATTCCTAATCCAAAGGGTCGCATTCTGGGTATTTCCAAGATAGGACGAGTGGTGGATTACTGTGCCGCCCGCCTGCAATTGCAGGAACGCCTGACCCGGGAGGTGGTGGAAATGCTGGAGGAGGCCTTGGGAACAGAGTACCCGCCATTGGGAATGGCTCTGGTCATGAAGGGCACGCATTTATGCAAGACCATGCGTGGAAGCCGGAAGGAAGGCACCATGACCAGTTATTACATGACGGGCGTGTTCCGCACCGATAAAGAATTACGTGAAGAATTCATGAATCTGACCAAATGACAATTTTAAACTATAAGGTTGACCGGAAAATAGGGGCTGCAATACTGCTGTGTAGTATGGCAGCCCTTATCTATCTGTTTTGGCCTGTAAGTGAAAGCCGCTGGAGCAAAGCTGCTGTGGTATTGGAAAACCGCTTTGCCTATGCTTTGTCTGTGGATGGCGATACCTTGTATTTTACCGGTGCAGATACTGGAAACGGACTGTATGGTGAGTCGTTCCGGAGAGATTTGTGTGAACGGAGCCAGATGGCGGTGGGCTATTTCAGTTGGCCTTGGGGCCGCATCAGTGCGCAACCGGAACTGATGACCCGTGTATATTCCGATGAATGGTTGAAACAGAATACTGCTGATTTGCTGGAAAACACATTGAATAGGGTGTCCGTGCGTCAGCAAACCATGGAGCATCAGCTCAAGGAACTGGCTTATTACGATGAAACCCACATGAAGGACGATGACGGGTGGTTGGAGATGAAGCGCATGAAGGAGATGCGCCTACAGGAACAACGCCACCTGGACAGTGTGAAAGTGGTGCTGGAGCATGCTCTTCAGAATCCAGGTAAACTGTCATGGAGTTATTTATATAAGGTGACAGTATATACCGCAAATGCCCCAGAGGGTAATCCTTGCGGCAGTGTAAGTATAGGCAAAAGTGCCGTCGGAACCAGTCTGACTGGTAGCATGCCTAAGGGTTCGGGTAGTGTGATGAGTTGGAATTTTGATGCAGACCGCATGTTGCTGGAAACTGCCATTGAGGATACCTTGCAGCAACGGTTGGGCATCCTTCCGCTGGAGGAAGGCACCTACAAAGGCATGTTGGCAGGCAACAGGCCTCAGGGATGGGGTGTCATGCATTATGCTGACGGACGCCGTTACAGCGGTTACTGGCAGGAAGGAAAAAAGCAAGGTGATGGTGTGATGGCACTTCCGAATGGGGTGTATCTGAGTGGAGAGTGGGAAGAGAACTACCTGATGGACGGACGTGTGGATTATCTGGATGGCAGTCGCTATGAGGGAGCATTGCTGAATGACAGTATCCGTGACGGTGCCGGTGATTTGTACTATGCTGACGGATCCGTGTATTGGGGCACTTGGGAAAAAGGTGTCCGGGAAGGTTTCGGTATGTATGTGGCATCCCAGGGCCTGGCACTTGCCGGAACCTGGGAGGAAGATAAGTATCAGGGTGAGCGTTTGCTGTATACCGAAGATAGGGTATATGGCATTGACATAGCGCGTTACCAGCACATGAACCGACGTCGCCGTCCTGCAAATATTGCATGGAAATATCTTAGAATCACCAGTTTGGGCAACTATAGCCGTAAGCGTATCAAGGAAGAGAAAGTGAATTACCTCATCTCGTTTGTCTATGTGAAATGTACCGAGGGAGTGACAGTCTTGAACCAGTACTACAAAGCCGACGATCAGCAGATACGTAATCTGGGCCTGCATACCGGAGCCTATCATTTCTTTCAGGGCACTCCTGCCAAGGAGCAGCTGGATTGGTTCCTGAAGCATGTGCACTATGAAAAGGGCGATTTGCCGCCTGTCTTGGATATCGAGCCTACCAATGCGCAGATTAAGCAGAAGTGGGGCTCTGATGAAAAGATGTTCAGCGAGGCGCTGATCTGGTTGAAGGGAGTGGAAAAAGCACTCGGTGTTAAACCTCTTCTGTATGTGAATCAGGGATTTATCAATAATCATCTGAGTAAGGCCGATGAGGAATTGCAGACGTACGATCTGTGGGTAGCTCGCTACGGTGAGTTCAAGCCTTATGCCCGCATGGTGTGCTGGCAGTTGTCGCCTGATGGAAAGGTAAGCGGCATTCAGAGCGATGTGGACATCAACGTGTTCAACGGCTCTAAGGATAAGTTTAATGAATATATTCAGTCATTGCAATAAGTATGAACGAGATAGAACGTATAGGATGGCTCCGTGCAGAATTGCATCGCCACAACCACAATTACTATATCAACAATGCACCGGAGATTTCGGACCAGGAGTTTGATCACTTGATGCGCGAACTGCAGGATCTGGAGACGGCACATCCCGAGATGGCAGATCCGAATTCACCAACCATGCGAGTGGGCAGTGACTTGAGCAATGAGTTCCGTCAGGTGGAGCACCGTTATCCGATGCTTTCCCTGGCAAATACCTACAGCGAGCAGGAAGTGGCAGATTTCTATGACCGCGTGAAGAAAGGTCTGGAAGGTGAGGACTTTGAGATTTGCTGTGAGATGAAGTATGACGGAACCTCCATTTCGCTGACTTACGAGGATGGTCGTCTGATTCAGGCGGTAACCCGAGGAGACGGTGTCCGCGGTGATGATGTAACCGAGAATGTAAAGACTATCCGGTGCATTCCTTTGCAACTGGCAGATGGCGACTATCCGTCACTCTTTGAGATCCGTGGTGAGATTCTGATGCCCTGGAAGGTTTTTGAGGAACTGAATCAGGAGCGTGAGGCCCGCGAGGAATCCCTGTTTGCCAATCCTCGAAATGCGGCATCGGGAACCCTGAAACTGCAGAATAGCCGTGAGGTGGCACACCGCAAACTGGATTCCTATCTTTATTATCTGCTGGGCGAGGAACTGCCTTGCGACGGTCACTACGAAAACTTGGAAAAGGCCCGTCAATGGGGTTTCAAGATCAGTGAAGGCATGAAGAAATGCAAGACTCTGCAGGAAGTCCTTGAGTTTATAAAATATTGGGATACAGAGCGAAAGAATTTGCCGGTAGCTACCGATGGTATCGTCCTTAAGGTAAATTCACGCCGTCAGCAGCGCAATTTGGGATTTACGGCTAAGTCGCCCCGTTGGGCCATTGCCTATAAGTTCCAGGCAGAGCGTGCACTCACCCGTTTGGAAAAGGTAACCTATCAGGTGGGACGTACGGGTGTGGTAACTCCTGTGGCGAATCTTGATCCTGTACAGTTGGCAGGAACCGTAGTGAAGCGTGCCTCCATCCATAATGCCGATGTTATTGCCAGTCTCGACCTGCATATCGGCGATATGGTGTATGTGGAGAAAGGTGGTGAGATTATTCCGAAGATTACCGGCGTGGAAACATCCATGCGCAACGAACAGACCGGAGATAAGGTGGGGTTCATTGAATTCTGCCCAGAATGCGGTGCCAAGTTGGTCCGCTTTGAGGGCGAGGCAGCGCACTATTGCCCTAATGATGTGTCATGCCCTCCTCAGATTAAAGGTAAGATTGAGCATTTCGTGAGCCGTAAGGCGATGAATATAGACGGATTAGGTCCGGAAACAGTGGACTTGTTCTTCCAACGGGGTTTGATTAAGAATGTGGTGGGACTGTACGATATGTTTTACAGCCGTGGTGAGATTCAGAACGTTGAGGATTTCTACTCATTGAATCTCTGGGAGTTCCAGAATATTCCAGGCTTTAAGGATAAATCCATCAAGCGTGGAATGGAGAGTGTCCGCGCTTCATTGCAGGTACCTTACGAGCGTGTACTGTTTGCTTTGGGCATCCGTTTTGTGGGCGAGACAACTGCCAAGTTGCTGGCTCATGCCTTTCCAAACATTGATCTCCTTGCGGCAGCAACCCTGGATGACCTGCTGCAGGTCGATGGTATCGGCACCGTCATTGCCGAGAGTGTTATCCGCTACTTTGCAGACCCACGTAACCGTGAGATTGTAGAGGAACTGCGCGCCAATGGCTTGCAGATGGCATTATCAGAAGAGGTGCTGAGTGAACGCTCGGATAAACTGAAAGGAATGAGCATTGTCATCAGTGGAGTTTTCATGAAGCATTCACGCGACGAGTATAAGTCGCTGATTGAGAAACACGGTGGAAAGAATGTCGGCAGCATCAGCGGAAAGACCTCTTTCATACTGGCAGGCGACAATATGGGACCTTCAAAATTGGAAAAAGCTCAGAAGTTGGGTGTCCAAATTATTAATGAGGAGGAGTTTCTCAAAATGATAGAATAAATCGTAAACAAATTTCTTCTTTTAAGGGATTTGTTGTAATTTTGCGACGAATTATAGCGAAAGAGAGTATTTTATATGGCAAAGAATGTTTTCAAAGGAATGGGTGTTGCTCTGATTACCCCTTTTACATCAGACGGAAGTGTTGATTTTGAGGCACTGAAAGCGCTGGTGGAATCGTTGGTGGTAAACGGTGCTGATTTTTTGTGCGTATTGGGCACCACTGCGGAAACTCCCACTCTGAGCGAAGAGGAAAAAGAACAGATAAAGAAACTAGTTGTAGAGCAGGTTAACGGACGTATCCCACTGCTGTTGGGTTGCGGAGGTAATAACACCCGTGCAATTGTAGATACACTGAAGAATGGCAATTTCAAGGGCTTCCAGGGAATCCTGAGCGTTTGTCCTTATTACAATAAACCATCACAGGAAGGTTTATATCAGCATTTTAAGGCCATTGCGCAGGCATCTCCACTTCCTGTTGTCCTGTATAATGTACCGGGCCGTACCGGTGTGAATATGACAGCAGAGACCACACTCCGTCTGGCTCGTGATTTTGACAATATTGTTGCCATTAAGGAGGCTTCCGGAAATATCACCCAGATGGATGATATTATCAAGAATAAGCCTGATAATTTTGATGTTATTTCGGGTGATGATGGTATCACATTCCCATTGATTACCTTGGGAGCTGTAGGTGTTATTTCTGTTATCGGAAATGCTTGCCCAAGAGAGTTCAGTCGCATGGTACGTTTGGGATTGCAGGGTGATTATTCCCATGCATTGATTATCCACCATCGCTTTGCCGAATTGTTCAAGTTGCTTTTTGTGGATGGTAATCCAGCTGGTGTGAAGGCTATGCTGCACTTGATGGGCGCGTGCGAGAACGTACTTCGCTTGCCATTGGTGCCAACCCGCATCACCACTCTGGAGGAATTGGGTGGAATTATTAAATCATTGAACATTAAATTCTAATAAAGACATGAAGAAAGCAATTGTAACCGATAAGGCTCCTGGAGCTATTGGTCCTTACAGCCAGGCTGTAGAGGTTAACGGTATGGTTTTTGTTTCTGGTCAGCTGCCTATTGATCCAGCAACCGGTGAGTTTGCTGAGGGTGGCATCAAGGAGCAGGCACGTCAGAGCCTGACCAATCTGAAGAATATCCTGGCACAGGAAGGTTTGACCATGGACAATGTGGTAAAGACTTGTGTGTTCCTGGCAGATATCAGCGATTTCGCTGCTGTTAATGAGGTTTATGCTACTTTCTTTAATGCTCCATTCCCTGCACGTTCTGCTATGGCAGTAAAGGATCTGCCAAAGGGTGGTCGCATTGAGATTGAGTGCATCGCTGTAAAGTAAATTCCTTATATCTTCTATAAAACAATAAATGGCGTCTGTGAAGTGATTCACGGACGCCTTTATTTATGGAACGAACAGTATCAGAGTTTTCCTAAAATCTTATCCATTACCCAATTGGTGGTAGTGGCACTGATGCCGTCACACATACAGGTGCCCTTATGCTGCAACTGAGCCACAACTGACTCAATCAGCGGCATCTGCACGTATTGAGGGTTCTCCACGGTGATGTATTCATGCCCCTTCTCGGTATAGAGTGATATGGGCTGATAGTCAAACACACTGAAGTTAATCTGTCCCTTATCGCCAATCAGTTCTATTCTGTCTTCCTTGGCGGATTCGTGTCCGACAAAGCACCAGGAACCGGAACCTACCAATCCGTTTTCGAACCGGAAGCAGGCGCTGACAGTGTCCTCGGTCTCATAGAGTCCGCCGCGGTTGGCACAGAATCCTTCCGCATCCAGAATCACACCGAAATAGTGCTGAAGTAAATCCAACTGATGTGGAGCCAGGTCATAGAAATAGCCACCACCTGCAATATCCGGTTGTAATCGCCAGGGCAGATTATCCCGGTTGTAATCCAAATCGCGAGGTGGAACCGAAAAACGTACCTGAACATTGATGATGTTTCCGATAAGACCACTGTCAATCATTTGCTTTATCCTTTGGAAATAAGGTAAATAACGACGGTAATAAGCCACAAAGCAAGGAACACCCGTTTGCTGGGAAATCCGATTGATTCGGGCGCAGTCCTCATAACTTGCCGCCATGGGCTTTTCAATATAAACCGGTTTTCCTGCCCGCATAGCCATAATGGCGAAGGTAGCGTGTGAGGAAGGAGGGGTGGCAATATAAATGGCATTCACATCCGGATCATCAATCAGTTCTGTAGGATCGGTATACCAGTTGGGGATATGGTGTCGCTCTGCATAGGATTGCGCTTTCTGCGCATCCCGGCTCATGACCGCATGGATATGTGATCCAGGAATCATGCCGAATGCAGGGCCGCTTTTCTTTTCGGTTACCTCTCCGCAACCGATGAAGCCCCAGTTTAGCTCTATTTCTTCTGCGTATTTCATTAATTTAAAATTATGCTATGCAAATTTACCGAAATTTGTTGTAATTTTGCTTTCGCAATTACAAAAAATAGGCACTGATGGAAAAAACAAAGGAAATTAAAGGCTTTAAGGAATATAAAACAAATGTGCGTGCAGTGGCAGATGGAATCAATCTGTTGGGTCGTCATGCAGGAATGTTGTTGAAGGCTTGCGGGCCATTACTGCTGTTGGTGTCAGTGCTTTGGGCATGGGCCTCATTATCCGGATTGATAGAGGTTAACCAGGCGGTTACCTCCAAGAGTCTGGACAATTGGTCATGGTTGAGTTTTCTGCCATTAATGCTTACCGCACTGGCATACATTGTGGCATTGGCTCAGTTCTACAGCCTTTTCCAGGGTTATGTAGCTAATGGCTTTATCCCTCAAATGAGTATTAAAAGCATTTGGAATCCTACTTTTAAAGTGTTGACCCGTAATACATTAATTGTTACATTGTGGATCCTTTTTGTTGATGCCGTATTTCTTGCTTTAGCCATTTATCTGTTTTCCTTGACTCCTTATACTCTGATAGCAACCGTACCATTGGGTTGGGTGCTGACATTATGGAATCTGAATCTAATGGCTGATGTTCATGTGCAGGAAGGCACACTGGTACGTGCCATTACCCGAAGTTTGAAGGTTACTTTTCGCGGATTCCTGTCGTTCTCTCTGATGACAGTCTTACTGTTTATTGTGGCATCTGTAGTTGGAATCATCGTATCCACTCCCTCTTTGGTAAGCAACGTTATCTATGCGGAGGCATCCTTCAGTGAGGCCATGGGTGATGGTGCCGATCTTCCCGGTTATTTCAATAACGTTTATTTCATCTTCTCGATGATTGTGGCATTCCTGCTACTGATTGTCAACTTCCTAATGCTGAGCAGTTGGACAATGCTGTACGGCGCCGTTAGTCATAGAAACTCCAAGAAATACCAATCTTTATCACAGAAGGATTGATAGGGTAGTGGGGCGCCAGGAAATAGTTGCGGGTGCCTTTTCCCTGATTCAGATGTGAGAATACCTGCAGATAAATGCGGGTACGCTTCCATTCTGCATTCACATAGGTGTTGATAATCGGATAGTTGCCAATCTCTACGCGATTGTCTGGATTCTGCAACAGATATTGTTGTAATCCAGGGGTATAATCCGGTGCATAATATTTGGTGAAGTAGCGTACGTCACCACCCAGTTGCATGCGGAGCACATCCTTTACCAAAGGGAAACTCAGGTACAGGTTGCTGTATACATTCAGTTTTGGAAGCGGAAGAATGTCAATGTCGCTAGTAGTCTGATAGGTTACCTCGTTATCCCAGTGCACAATACCGAATTTGAAATTTTGGGTCAGTTGCGCAGTCATTACCTGAATATTTCCACTGTTCTGAGCTACCGAAGCAGCATTTAGCCACTTTTCACTTGATCCGGGAACAGCCTGAGCCAGGTTATTCAAATAGGTATAGTTCTTGATATTTTCTGCCGAAATTCTGATTGTAGTTCCTGTTCGCTTTGAAGACAGTGACCCTTCAATGCGTGTGCGAAGTTCCTTGTCCAGATCGGCATCCCACCAGAAATGACGTCCATGGTAATGGCGAAGGAAGAATGCTGGTGTCTGGTTCTTCATGTATGCCTTTCCTGCCAGGGTGACAGTATCTCCCAACAATCTGAAATTCAGTCCAAAATTACCTTCCACATTCACATCTCCTGCTTCCTCGCCGGTAATGGTGGTTTCTGCCAGCACCTTATAATTCAGCAGTTTGCCTTGTGTCCTGCTCAACATTCCACCGGCTGAAATCATTGTCTCGTTGTATTGGCGCATATAAGGAATGTTCTCTTCGTTCAGGTCTCTCATCTTATAAGTACGCATATTGGCACGGACAAAACCGGTCAATCCGGCCTGTGCCCACTTGTTGAAACCCTCTTTCAACTGAATGGCAAGGGTATTCTTGAGGGACATGTATTTGGAAATGTCGCTGGTCGTATCACTTGGCAAGAAATCATTCAGGTAATAAGTGGAAAGATCCTCGTAAGAACGGAACTCGTGCTTGTTGGTATTCAACTGTAAAGTATGAATGAAGCTGGTGACAGGAACAAACTCACGGGTGGAATCGTTCACCTGACGGTGGAATCCTACGTTGTACTGCTGGTTGAAATACAATGTCTGGTTGTCGTTTCGGTTCCAGGTACTGCTTAATAAAGTAGGGATGGTGTTTGAAGAGATATCACCCGACATCTCTTCTGGATTGGTGATAAACATATCATTCTCAATACCACCATTTTCTGCCATCTTCATGTGGTTGTTGCTGAACAAGGCATTCATGCGGTAGCGGTCACCGCGGTAAGAGGTGAACAATGCACCATTGAAGTAAGAGATACCCTGATACTGGTAATAACCACGGGCATACAGGTAATCCAGGATAAAGCCCACATTTAAACGCTTGTTGGCATTAACCGTGAAGAGTGCCTTGAAATGGTCATCACCCACCACCTTATTTCCGCAAGTCCAGTAACTGAGGTTGGTAAAAGGTGATTTGGTGTCGTAAAACAACTGGTTTTCAGGTGTTCTCATATAGAAATCCAGCGGATCCAGGAAGAAAGACTCCGATGTAGTCTTTCGGTCCATAAAGATTCGGTTCAGGCGGGGCGAACCCAAGTTGCCCAGCATGTTGTATTCACCTTTGTAGCCGTAATTCTCGTTGCTGTTCTGGAAGTTCAAGTGCAGGGTATCCACATCGGCAACGATAGCCTCGCCAAAACGTGGCTCCAAATGCCATGCACGAACGGAATGAGGAACGGTATTGGCATCCACATGGCTCTCGGACAAACTGTCGCGCTCGTTGCGCATACCGTTAGGTCCCATAGTGTTATTCATACCATTCATGCCGTTCATGTTATTACGGCCATTTTGGTTGAATTGTGCCTGTGCCAATGCAGGAATGCAGCAGCACAACAGCAAGATATATCGGAGTAAATTTCTTTTTGCAGTCATAATCAGTTGCAAAGATAGTTGTTTCTTTGCATATTGCGATTCATTTACACCTTATTTTATTGCGAGAGTAAATAAAGAATGCTAAATTTGTGGCACAAAATCAAAAATCATTTTAATTACTCTTAAAAAAACAAATTGTCATGAAATTAGCAAAAATTGTAGTAGCTGCTTTGATGATGGCTTTTGCATGTACACTTCATGCCCAGAAACTGACTCCAAACAATGTTGACGAGGTTCTGAAGGCTATGACTTTGCAGGAAAAGGCAACCTTATGTGTCGGCTTTAGTCGTCAGGGTGCTGTAGGTGGTAACCAGAACGGTATGTTGGGTTCGCACTCTGAGTTGGTACCAGGTGCTGCTGGTAACACTTATGCTATCGATCGATTGGGTATTCCTGTTACCGTATTGACCGACGGTCCTGCCGGTGTACGTATCAGTGCTACCCGTCCTAATGACACTAATACCTATTATGCAACAGGTTTTCCTGTTGGTATCTGTCTGGCTTCTTCTTGGAACCAGGAATTGATTGAAAGTGTAGGTCAGTCAATCGGTAACGAGGTTCTGGAGTATGGTTGCGACGTGTTGTTGGCACCAGGTATGTGTATCCATCGTTCTCCACTGTGTGGACGTAACTTTGAGTACTATTCAGAGGACCCATTGTTGACTGGTAAAATTGCTGCTGCTTATACCCGTGGTATTCAGAGCCAGGGTGTTGGTACTTCTATCAAGCACTTCGCTGTAAACAGTCAGGAAACAAACCGTACCGGTGTAGATGAAATCGTAAGCCAGCGTGCATTGCGCGAAATCTACCTGAAAGGTTTCGAGATTGCAGTAAAAGAGGCAAGTCCTTGGACCGTAATGTCTTCTTACAACAAGCTGAACGGCGAGTTCACTCAGGAGAGCTATGGTTTGCTGACCACTATCCTGCGTGATGAGTGGGGCTTCAAGGGTATCGTAATGACCGACTGGACCGGTATGCGTAACACCGCTGCACAGATCCACGCTGGTAACGACCTGATGGAGCCAGGTAGCCCTGCGCAGATTGAGGATATCGTAGCAAAGGTTAAGGATGGTACTCTGCCAGAGAGCGAGCTGGATATTTGTGTTAAGCGCATTCTGGAGTACATCACCTGGACTCCACGTTTCAAGGGTTACAAGTTCACTAACAAACCAGATTTGAAGGCTCATGCCGCTGTTACCCGTCAGAGTGCAACTGAAGGTATGGTATTGCTGAAGAACGATAACAATACTCTGCCTTTGAAGAACATTAAGACTGCTGCCGTATTTGGTCTGACTTCTTACGACTTCATCGCTGGTGGTACCGGATCTGGTGACGTAAATAAGGCATATACCGTTGATTTGATGACCGGTCTGACCAATGCTGGTTTACAGGTTCCAGAGGATCTGAAGGCACTGTATACCAACTACAAGTCATATCAGGAGGCTAAGACTGCTGCTGAGACCATGCGTACCGGCTTCAGTTGGGGTAAGGCTCCTCTGCCAGAAATGCCTATCACCCGTCAGGCTATCAACAAGCAGGCACAGAATGCTGACATCGCTTTGGTAACCATCGGTCGTCAGGCTGGTGAGGGTCGTGACCGTCAGATTGCCAACGACTTCAACCTGACCGATCAGGAGCGTCAGATGCTGAATGATGTTTGCGATGCATTCCACATGCAGGGTAAGAAGGTTGTAGTTATCATGAACATGGGTAACGCTATCGAGACCGCTTCTTGGAAAAACTTGCCAGATGCTATTCTGATGGCATGGCAGCCAGGTCAGGAAGGTGGTAACTCAGTAGCTGACGTGCTGACTGGTAAGGTTAGTCCTTCAGGTAAGCTGACCTTGACATTCCCAATCGCTTTGACCGATGTTCCTTCTTCAAAGAACTATCCTAATGTTGAGCAGACAAATGCTGCAGGTGGTTTCTTCCGCGCTCGTGGTCCAGTTAAGAATACAGACTATACTCTGCATGAGGAAGGTATCAATGTAGGTTACCGTTATTTCAATACCGCTGGTGTAAATGTTTCATATCCATTCGGTTTCGGTTTGAGCTATACTACATTCTCTTACAGCAAGCCAACTGTTAAACCAACCAAGGACGGTTTCGAGGCTACCATTACCGTAACCAATACCGGTTCTGTTGCAGGTAAGGAAGCTGCTCAGCTGTATGTTTCTGCACCTGCAGGTGGTTTGGAGAAGCCTGCTCAGGAGTTGAAGTCATTTGCAAAGACCAAGGAGTTGAAGCCAGGTGAAAGCCAGGTGCTGACCTTCAAGGTTTCTAACTATGATCTGGCATCTTACAATGAGAACACCCAGTCATGGGAGACCGCTGCTGGTAACTACACTTTGAACTTCTCTGCTAACGTTGAGGATACCCGTGCAACTGCTACATACAAACTAGCTAAGGCTGAATCAGTTCAGTGCCACGATGTTTTGAAGCCAACCATGGATGTTCCAGCAAACAAGTAATTTCCAAACTTTAAAACGTATAGATTTATGAGAAAATTTATTTTGGCAGCGGTTGCTGCATGTTTTAGCCTTGCTGCCAATGCACAGCAGGCTCTGTGGAGCGGTGAAACCGTTGTGTCTCCTGACATCCATCCGGACAACACTGTAACTTTCCGTTTCAAGGCTCCTAAGGCTGTAACAGTACAGGTTACCGGTGATTTCCTGCCTGCTACTTTAGTGGATGTTCCTGGCCGTGATATGAAGATGGAGGCTCCAGGTGTAGCTAACCTGAAAGAGGGTAAGGACGGCGTTTGGGAGTATACTACCGAGAAGCCACTGGATCCAGAATTGTACAGCTATTCTTTCATCGTTGATGGTTTGAAGGTGATGGACCCTGCAAACGTTTACATGAACCGTGACGTGGCAAGTGTTACCAATATCTTCATCGTATCAAAGAATAAGGGTGATAAGGGTGATATCTATAGCGTAAATGATGTACCTCACGGTACTGTTAGCCGTACTTGGTATAACAGCCCTTCATTGAATATGAATCGTCGTCTTACTGTTTATACTCCAGCAGGTTATGAGACTAGCAAGCAGAAGTATCCAGTATTCTATCTGTTGCATGGTGCAGGTGGCGACGAGGAGGCATGGATTGCTTTGGGCCGTACCGCTCAGATTCTGGATAACCTGATTGCAACCGGTAAGGCTGAGCCTATGATCGTGGTTATGACCAATGGTAATGCATGGCAGGATGCTGCTGCAGGTGAGTCTCCACGTGGTATGGTTCCTCCGACCATGGGTGGTGCCGGTACACAGAATGTAAAGCCAGCTGCTTTCGAGTTGTCATTCCCAGAGATTGTTAGTTTCATCGAAAAGACTTATCGTGTAAAGGCTGACAAGAAGAATCGTGCTATTGCAGGTTTGTCAATGGGTAGCTTCCACTCAGAGAATATCTCTAAGTACTATCCTGATATGTTCAACTATGTAGGTCTGTTCTCTGGTGCAATGGTAGGTGATGGCGGCATGGGCAACCAGTCTAGTCCTGTTTACAGCAATTTCGACTCACAGATGGCTACTCAGTTTGCCAAGAAACCGGCTTTGTACTATATCGCTTGCGGTAAGACTGACTTTGTTAAGCAGGGTGTTGATCAGCTGCGTGCTTATCTGACCGAGCATAACTATCCATTTGAATACAAGGAAACAGATGGCGGTCACATCTGGCGCAATTGGCGTATTTATCTGAGTGATTACGCTCCTAAGTTGTTCAAATAAAAATTAAAGGCGGGGAAAACCCCGCCTTTAATTTTTTTATGCTACCTTTGCAGACTGTAAGTAATTTTTAGTAATGGAAATAACAGAACTGCAAAGTCTGTTTCTTCGCCATCCGCAGGTCAAGGCTTTGGCATCCGCATTAGGAAAATCTTCTGCAAAAAAGATTTTTCTCGAGGGCGTGTGTGCTTCCGCCACTCCTCTCTTCTTTGCCAGTGTCCGCCAGTCTTGCTCCAATCCCATCGTTTTTATCCTGAATGATGCCGAGGAGGCGGGTTATTTTTACCATGATCTTACTCAGGTTTTGGGCGAGGAACAGGTCTTGTTTTTCCCTTCATCTTTCAGAAGGGCAATCAAATACGGTCAGCGTGATGCTGCCAATGAAATTCTAAGAACCGAGGTACTGAACCGTTTTGCACGAAAGGATAATCTTCCTTATGTGGTGACTTTCCCTGAGGCTGTGGCTGAGCAGGTGGTGAACATGCAGACACTGGACGACCGCACATTAGTGGTGCGCCAGGGACAGGAGTATGACATCATAGAACTGACTAAAACTTTGCATGAGTATGGTTTTCAGCGCCATGATTATGTCTATGAACCGGGTCAGTATGCCTTGCGTGGAAGTATCCTGGACGTGTTTTCATTCTCCAGTGAACTGCCTTACCGAATCGATTTCTTTGGCGATGAGGTGGATAGTATCCGTACTTTCGAGGTGCAGAGCCAGTTGTCTGTGGAGAAGCGTGACAGTATCAGCATTCTGCCGGAACTGAGTTCCATGCAGGGCAGCCGTGATTCTTTTTTCTCGTTTCTTCCTGAGGAGACAGTACTGGCCATGCGCGACTTTACTTATGTTTATGAGTGCATCCAGTCTGTTTACGATGCCGGTTTCTCCAATAAGGCCAATTTGGAAGACGGTGAGAATAAGGAGGAACTGGTACGGGAGCGTATGCTTATCGATGCACCACGCTTTGCCAAGGATACTATCGGCTTGCGCAGATTGGAATTCGGCAAACTGTCCACGGGAAGCACTGAGGCCGTTTTGCGTTTTAATATCTCTCCACAGCCTTTATACCATAAGAATTTCGACCTGGTGTGCAGTTCATTCTCTGATTTTCTGGATAATGGATACAAAATCTACATTTTGGCTGACAGCGCCAAACAAAACGATCGCCTGAAAGCCATCTTCGAAGAGAAAAATGAGGAAAATGGCCGTCAGATTTTCGATGGCGAGGAACAAGGCATTGTGTTCACTCCGGTAAATAAAACGGTTCACGAGGGATTTGTGGATAATGACTTGAAGGTTTGTATTTTCACTGATCATCAAATATTTGACCGTTTCCATAAGTATAATCTACGTAGCGATAAGGCGCGAAGTGGAAAGGTGGCTCTGACCTTGAAGGAATTAAGCCAGTTTGAGATTGGTGACTTTGTGGTGCATGTGGATCATGGAGTGGGTCGATTTGCCGGATTGGTGCGCATTCCTAATGGGAACACCACTCAGGAAGCCATCAAAATTATCTATCATGGTGACGATACGGTCTATGTGTCCATTCATGCCTTGCATAAGGTCTCTAAATATAAAGGTAAGGAAGGCGAGCCTCCACGTGTCAATAAGTTGGGCTCGGGTGCTTGGGAACGGCTTAAGGATAAGACCAAGACCAAGATTAAGGATATTGCCCGAGATCTGATTCGCTTGTATTCTCTGCGCAGAAAGGAGAAAGGTTTCAGTTTCTCTCCGGACAACTTCATGCAGCATGAGTTGGAAGCCAGCTTCCTTTATGAGGATACACCAGACCAATTGAAGGCAACCATTGATGTGAAGCGCGACATGGAGGAATCGCGCCCTATGGACCGTTTGGTGTGTGGCGATGTTGGATTTGGCAAGACTGAGGTGGCTGTACGTGCGGCATTCAAGGCTGCATGTGACAACAAGCAGGTAGCAGTGTTGGTGCCTACCACCGTACTGGCTTTCCAGCATTATCAGACATTCAAGAACCGACTGAAGGATTTCCCTGTAAAGGTGGATTACCTGAGCCGTGCACGTTCTGCCAAACAGACATCAACTGTGCTCAAGGAATTGGAGAGCGGTGAACTGAATATTGTTATCGGTACCCATAAACTGATTGGTAAGAACGTAAAGTTCAAGGATTTGGGCTTGCTGATTATTGACGAGGAACAGAAATTTGGTGTAGCTACCAAGGAGAAACTCCGCCAGATGAGAGTGAATGTGGATACTCTGACCATGACAGCTACACCCATTCCGCGAACCTTGCAGTTCTCGCTGATGGGTGCCCGCGATTTGTCTGTGATTCAGACTCCTCCGCCCAACCGATATCCAATACAGACCGAGATCCACACTTTTAACGGTGAGATTATTGCTGAGGCTATCAATTTCGAAATGAGCCGAAACGGACAGGTGTTTATGGTGAACAACCGTATCAATAATTTGATTGATCTGGAGAATCTGATTCATAAGTATGTGCCTGATTGCCGTGTGGCTGTGGGACACGGACAGATGAATCCTGAGGAATTGGAGAAATTGCTGACTGATTTTGTGAACTATGAATATGATGTGTTGCTCAGTACCACCATTATAGAAAGCGGTATCGATATCCCTAATGCTAATACGATCATTATCAATTCTGCACAGAATTTTGGATTGAGTGACCTGCATCAGATGCGTGGCCGTGTGGGACGAAGCAACCGCAAGGCGTTCTGTTATTTGCTGGCTCCTCCATTGTCGTCTCTCACTCCGGATGCCCGCCGGCGTTTGCAGGCTATCGAGAACTTCTCGGATTTAGGAAGTGGCATTCATATTGCCATGCAGGATTTGGATATCCGTGGTGCTGGAAACATGTTGGGTGCTGAACAGAGCGGATTCATTGCCGACTTGGGTTATGAGACTTATCAGAAGATTCTGAACGAAGCTGTGAAGGAACTGAAAAATGACGAGTTTGCTGATTTGTATGCCGAGGAAATGAAGGAAGGAACTCAGGTTACCGGAGATGAATTTGTAGATGAGGTAACATTGGAAAGCGATTTGGAAATTCTGTTCCCCGACCGTTATGTACCAAGTAGCAGTGAGCGAATGCTGCTGTACCGTGAGTTGGATAATCTGGTTACAGACGAAGAACTGGAGGCTTACCGCAAACGCCTGGAAGACCGTTTTGGTCCTGTGCCAAAGGAAGGAGAGGAACTGCTGAATGTTGTTCCATTGAAGCGTATGGCTAAGACGTTAGGAATGGAGAAGGCCGTACTGAAGAGCGGAAGAATGATGCTTTATTTTGTGAGCAATCCGGAGAGCGCCTTCTATCAGAGCGAGATGTTTGATAAGTGTATCCAGTATGCAATGGATAAGAATAATCTGAGACGATGCGAATTGGGTGAAGTAAAAGGAAAACGCCGGTTGTTAGTTAAGGATGTTTCTTCTACAGTAGAGGCTGTTAAAATACTGAAAAATATATTGAAATAATAACATATGGGCTGCAATTTGCAGCCCATATGTTATAAATAACTATATTAAAAAGATATTTTAATTATTCTCTTTAAATAAATCCTTGATTCCACCAATACTTCCCAACAGATTGGTTGCCTCGTAAGGCAGATAAACGGTCTTTGTCTTATCTCCGTCAGCCAAATCCTGCATCATGGCAATGTACTTCTGTGCCAGCAGATAATTGGCAGGATTGGTACTCTGACCTACTGCATCCGTAATTTTCTGGATGGCAATTGCCTCGGCCTCTGCCTTGCGGATTCGTGCCTGAGCCTCACCTTCGGCTGCCAGAATAGCCATCTGCTTGTCAGCTTCGGCCTTATTGATGATGGCTGTTTTCTCACCTTCAGACTTTAGGATGGCAGCAGCTTTCTGTCCCTCGCTGGTCAGGATGGTAGCACGCTTGTTACGTTCAGCCTGCATCTGTTTCTCCATAGCCTGCAGTACGCTTTCAGGAGGGGTAATATCCTGTAGCTCCACACGGTTTACCTTAACTCCCCACTTGTCAGTTGCCTCATCCAGTACGGCACGCAACTTAGTGTTGATGGTGTCACGGCTGGTCAGTGTCTGATCCAATTCCAACTCACCGATAATGTTACGCAGAGTGGTCTGTGTCAGTTTCTCTATTGCATTAGGCAAGTTGTTGATTTCATACACAGCCTTGAATGGATCCATAATCTGGAAGTACAGCAAGGCATTAATTTCGGTCTGTACGTTATCCTTGGTAATCACGTTCTGCTTTGGGAAGTCGTATACCTGTTCACGAAGGTCGATAACATCGGAATACACATAACGTCCGTGACGCAGGGTAACAATCGTTTTAGGCTGGTCGATGAAAGGGATGATGACATTGATACCCGGTTTCAGGGTAGCAAAGTACTTACCCAAACGCTCTACAATCTTAGTCTCAGACTGTGAGATAATCACCAAACTCTTCTTCAATACGATGATAACGAAGATAGCTACAGCTATCAGAAAAATCATAGCTCCAGATGGTTCCATAATATAATGTTTTTAAATTTTTTCTACAGTCACGATAATACTCTCTAAGACGGTGACTTTTACCCGCTGTCCTTTTGCCAATGCGGAACCGTCAGCAGTTTTGGCTTTCCAGTCATCGCCACCGGCTGCTACGCGTCCGAATCCATTTGCCGGGATGTCCTCGGTAACTTCACCAACCTTGTTTACAACGGCATCTGCATTGCTTACGCGCTTGTCTTCACCTTCATGAAGTTTCTTCAGCAACTTAGGGCGGATGGCAAACAGACAGAACAGTGAAACAATACTGGCCACAATCAGTTGCACATAGATTCCACCACCCAATGCGGCAACCAGTGCCGTAACGGCAGAGCCGATGGCAATACAGAGCAGGAAACAATCACCGCTGGTTAGTTCCATCATCAGGCAAACTACACTAACGCATGCCCACAAGGCCCATAGATTAGATAAAAGATAGTCAATCATAATCATATTCATTTTTCGCAAAGATACATATTTTTTGTGTCGAATGACAGGAATAAAGAAAAATTAATGGTGCAAACTTTGAAATGTCATGAAATCAACGTATTTTTGGACAAATTATAAAAGAGTAAGTATGAAAAGTATTTTAGTTCGTTCCATATCTTCTGTTATAGTAGGTGGATTATTGGTGGCATTTCCAAATCAGGCTGCCATTTGGCTCATCATCTTGATTGGCTGTCTGTTTCTGGGTCCTGGCATTTATTCCATGATAACTTTTTGGACCTTACGCAAAACCGAAGGCTATCGTCCGGTGTTCCCTATTGTAGGATTAGGAAGTGTTATCCTGGGCCTATGGATGGTGTTTAATCCTGCTTTCTTTGCCCGTTCCATCATGTTGGCTTTGGGCGGTTTGCTGGTAGTGGCAGCCGTAGGGCAGTTGGCTTCGGTATTCCGTGCACGCAGGGTGGCTCCTACACCCATATTCTTCTATGCTTTTCCTCTTTTCCTGTTGGTGGCAGGTGCTTATGTGGTAACCAATCTGGATATGGCCGTGGCATTACCTTTTTATATAGTAGGTATTTCTATGATGTTCTATGGGGTGGTGGAGATGGTTCACTATTTCTGGTTGCAGAAGCATTTGAAAGAGTTTGAACGATTGAACGATATTGAGGATGCAGAGATTCTGAGCGAGGAGAAGGATGACGATACTCCAGAGGGACCTACCCCTGATACTCCTTCACTCATAGAGAATTAACAAAATGTCCACCCTAATTAGGGTGGACATTTTGTTATCGGATATCCAGATTAATGTGTCCGGTTTGCAATCCCTTTCCTGAAACCACCAGTTGGGCATTACCGGCCAAGGCTGTAGCTTCCACCACTACTACCAGTTCGCCATGGAATGTCTTCATGGTAGGCGAAGTAAAGACCTCGGTGGATGTGGCATCACCGTTGCAGCAGGAATTAAACTTGGCAGAACTACCTTTCACGGTGAATGACAACTGGTTGTCTGCATCTGGACAGACATTGCCATCCTTATCAACTATACGGATGGTTACAAACGATAAGTCGGGTGTGTCCAATGCTTTTCCGTTGGCATCTACCGGCAGTTTCTGCAAAACGGAACGGTCGGCTACCAGTTCGATGTGATGAGGTTTTCCGGCTGTGCGAATAATCTGTTCGGCAGCCTTATTGCCCTTGGCATCATAAGCCACCACTTTCAGTTCTCCCGGTTCATAGCGTGTATCCATCCAGCGCAAGCGGTAACGGTTCAGTCGGTTCTTATCGGCAGGAGCATTAGGATCGGCAAAGATGGTAGTACCACCCCATGCCATAGGTTCCTCAACCGTATGTTTCAGGTAATCCTCCAGACTTACATCCGAACGCCTGATGCGTCCCTGGCTCTTACCGTTGATGAACAATTCTGCTTCCGGATAATTGGTGTAGCAGAATACCGGGGTGACTTCACCCTTGCGTCCTTTCCATGTCCAGTGAGGCAACAGATGGAGGGTTTCCTTTTCCGGAGCCCAATGTACTTTATATAAATATGCTCTGTCCTTAGGCAGTCCAGCCAAATCGTAAATGCCGAAATAACTGCTTCTCGATGGCCAGTAATCGTCGTATGGAGTAGGTTCACCCAAATAGTCAAATCCAGTCCATACGAATTCACCCATTACCCACGGAGCCTTATCCTGCCACATCCAGTCATCATCGGGAAGGTTACTCCAAGAGCAGGATTCCAGATCGTAGCTGGAAATCTGTCCGTCATCGTAAGCCTCACCATGCACTTCTTTTGCGGGGAATTTATAAACACCACGGCTGGAAATAGTAGAAGCGGTTTCGCTGCCTAAGATCACACCCTTAGGAGAATGGTCATGACCAAAATTATATTTGTATAGACGATAGTTGTATCCTTGAATATCTGTAGTTTGCCAGACACCGCTCCTGGCTGCATCATCCGCACGGTCAATACCCTGTGTGCATGGGCGGGTAGGATCCAGACGATGTACCAGGTCCTGCATGGCGCGAGTGTATTTCAATCCTATGGCTGTGCCCTGATCCGGAATCTCATTACCGATGCTCCACATCACGATGCTTGGGTGGTTACGGTGCACCAAAACCAGATTCTCCATGTCACGTTCCCACCATGCTCGGCCGTCTGCATTGGCAGATTGGGTGTCGGTCTGCTCAAAGAAGCGTGAATAGCCGTTCTTGCATTTGGCAGCTACCCACATATCAAACGATTCAGCCATCACCATCATACCCATCTCATCACAGATGTCCATCTGCCAAGGGGCAGGCATGTTGTGACTGGTACGAATGGCATCACAGCCTATCTCTTTCAGCAATCGCACCTGACGGCGGAAGGCAGCTTTGTTGAATGCCGTTCCCATAGGGCCCATGTCATGATGCAGGCACACACCTTTGAACTTGCGCAATTGTCCATTCAGCTTGAATCCCTCCTGTGAGTATTCTGTCAGTCGTATTCCCACGGCGGTTTCCTGCTTGTCCAAAACTGCAGCTCCTGGCTTGTTCTCACGTACTTCAGTAACCAATGTATATAAGGTAGGATGTTCCGGACTCCACAGTTCTGGATTGGGAACAATCAGAACTTGTTCTGTCTCGTGGCTGTCGTTGGCATTTTTGGAAAGGCTGGCCACTTCACGACCGGCAGCATTCAGCAGTTTGTGTGTAACCACCAACGGAGTCTTATTATCCTCAGCACGGTCGAAACGTAATTCCGAGGTGATGGAGATTCGGGCTTCTGCAGCCTTTTGGCCTGTGCCATCGATATTATCCAGTCGTGTGGTACGTGCAAACACGCCCCATGTCTTTAATCCGATAGGTTGGCTAAGTAGCAGTCTTACAGGACGATATAATCCAGCTCCGGGATACCATCGGGTTGACTCCTCTTCATTGAACAGGTGTACAGCCAGGGTATGCTTGCCCGGTTTGGTATCTGAGATGTCCAATCGGAAGGTGTTATAGCCGTATGCCCAATAGCCCACCTCCTTGCCATCTACAAACACATGAGGTTCAGCCATGGCACCGTCAAATATCAGTTCAGCATGACCATAACCTTCTGGAATAGTCAGTTCCGTGCGGTACCATCCGTGTCCAATCCAGGGCAGTGAACCCGAACGGCCTGTCTTTTCATTAGCCTCTATCTCCCCGTTCTGCTCAATCGCCACAACCTGTTTGTCGATATCCTTATCAAATGGTCCATAGATAGCCCAATCGTGTGGAATGGAAACCTGTTGCCATTCCGAGTCGTTATAGCCTACGGCCTGCGCTCCGGGATTCTCACCTTTCTGAAAGCGCCATCCGCTCAGCAGCAGTTGCTCTGACCGTTGGGCATTCATGGCCAGGAAGTTACTCAGTAATAGTGTTACAAGTGTGATTCGTTTCATCATTGGTGTTTATAAGGTGGACAATCTGTGATTGTCATTGGTTTATGCAAAAATACGAATAAACATTGACAGCAGCAAATATTGGGATATGAATAAGAAAGAATAGATAACAGGATACAATTTTTCTGGTTTTGTATTTTTCTTGGTAGTTTCCAAAGGTTTATTTATCTTTGCAAAAATGAAAGTTGTGGCCATGACACTTAGGAAAAATTTCCCCATTCCATTTCTCATGCTGGTGGCGTTCCTGTTCTTAGGAATGAGTGCGCAGGCACAAATACGGGAGAACGCTGATGGCTCCATCTCTGCACAAGTGGACAGACGGATTGTGGAGTGTTATGAACCTCAACTTCAGAGCAACTGGTGCTGGGCGGCTAGTATTCAGACGGTACTTCATTTTTATGGCATCGACTGTACCCAGCGCGAGATAGCCCGTAAGGTGTTGGGAATGAGCCAAAACCGTGCGGTAAGTGCTAAAACTATGGTGGAAGGTTTAGACGGTTGGAAACTGGGAAGTGCAGCACTTCAAGTTTATGAGGACTTACCTTTGGATATGCGGAGGGTGGTAAAGGCCATGCACGAGGAACATCCGCTTATTGTTGGTTTGGACAACCGCAGAGAGAATCATACCTTTGTTCTTATTGGTATAGATTTCAGCAAAGATTCGCAGCAAGAGGGTAAGATTCATCCCTCCAAAGTCATCCTCTTGGATCCGGCGACTCCCAAACAACCCTTGGTCAGAATGGGTTGGAAAACTTTCTTCCGTAGGGTGGGGATGGTATTACACTTAGAATACAGTCTTTAGACTTTCAAAAAAGCCGTTGCCTCAATAATCAATGTCTAAGAGAACAACAATTCCGCCTTGTGTTTATAGATAACGAATGTCCATTTTTTACAAGTTGGCATTATTTATTTGTCATACCTTTGTACTCACAATCAAGTGATGGTTACTAATATGACAAGAAAATATTATCTTGACAACCTTAAAGTCTTCCTTACCGTACTGGTAATTTTCCACCATGCCGGTCAGGCATATTGGGATGGAGGAGATTGGGCATACACGCCTAGTAATCCAGCAGAGATGATGCCATGGATCTGGCATTTCTTTGCAGTCAATGCAGCGTTCTTCATGGGACTGTTTTTCCTTATCTCCGGGTATTTTGTCCCAACGAGTTATGACAAACAAGGAGGCAATTTGTTTATCCAGAAGAAACTCACACATTTGGGAATTCCATTGTTGATCATTGGAGGCTTGCTTTCTACGCTGTCAGGTAAGTTAGAAGTGGCACACATGTGGTTTGTAGAGAGTCTCCTGCTTTTCTGTTTACTATATGCGTTGCTCCGACAGTTTTTAAAACCAATCATAAAGGACTGTGGTTCAAAGCCAACGCTAATAGGCTTGAGCATATTCGGCCTTGTGATGGGTATTGGCAGTTATTGCATCCGACAGGTAAGTCCCCAGGATCATTGGATCTGGCTTTTGGGCTTTCTTCATATCGAACCGGCACATTATCTCCAATACGTTCTAATGTTCGTTATGGGCATCTTAGCAAAAAGATTTAACTGGCTCGAAAAATTGAGCAACACCACAGGAACAATCTCTTTACTGATAGGAACTATGCTGGCTATCGGCATCTATGTCCGTAATAGTGGTTGGTGGAATGACTTCGTGATAGAATGGTTCGGTATTTATGAGTCAATGCTTTGTGTATTTCTCAGCTTCGGCTTACTCTGGCTTTTTCGTCAGGCCGTCAATTACACCACACCTTTTTTGAAGTGGTGTGCCTCACAAGCTTATGGCGCTTACATCGTCCATCTGTTGCTGATGTTGGGTATACAATACGCCACAGACACCCTGTGGATGGGAGCTTTCGGTAAGTTCCTATTCATCGGTATCTCTACTACGGTGCTATCTTTTGTCCTGACTTGGCTCATCCGCCTTATTCCGGGAGCAAAAAGAATTCTATAAAGTCTAGAATTTCAGGTGAGCCGTAGCCTCAATGGTGAATGGACGGATGTAAGTTCCAGACATGACATAGTTGTCGTACTGGCCGTTTAGATCCTCCTTCTCCACCAGATCGGCAATACCGATCTTTCCGCTGGCACCGGTTTGATTCAGTAAGTTCACTAAGTTCAGATCAAAACTAAGGTGCTTAATCATGTGGCACAGAGTCAAAAGTATAATCAGGCAATATCCGTGTTCCACTGATAGATGTAACTGGGGCCATACTAATCGCAACCACTTTATTTATATATTTAGGACACTCACGAGGTCCCATCTCACCCTCATTGATAGCTTGTGACAAGAATATCATCTCATGTGCGGCATACTTGTCAAGTAAGATATATAATATCTCTTTCATTTTATTGTATTTGTTATTCTTATTACTTTTTTTGCAATGTTTGTGGATGTAAAGGTATGACATTCCTGACGAACGGGTAAGTAAAAAATGGACATCCTTGCTTCGTTATGCAAGAATGCCCATTCAGTGTGATTATATCAAGTTTTCTATCTTTATCTTTTTCTTCATCAAACCACTGAATTTCTGTCCAAAGGTCTCGGTAAGTTCTTGACCATGCCTAATGAGTTCGGAAGGAGAAAAACCACAGATGTCGCGGAAATCGGATGCCATGTGCGCAAGATCATAATATCCACAACCCCATGCAATATTGGTAAGCGAAGAACTATCGGAGGTGGCCTGAATCTCCATCAATGCTTTGTGGAATCGCATCAATCGCAGGTAGGACTTTGGATTCATTCCCACATATTTATTAAAGACGCGTGTAAACTGCTTCTGACTCAGGCATGCCGTAGAGGCGAGGTCAGCTGGTGAGAACTCGTTCTGGCTATGAGGGGGTCGGGCTGTACTTCCATCTGTCGGCACCATATTATCAAAGACATCGCTCAAGCGTTCCATATTAATATCGCCTTCTGGAAACAGTGCCAGTCGTTTCAAGAAGAAATGATCGAGGAGATCGACGCGTTCCTCCGTACTTCCTGCTTCATAGATGTTTTTGCTCACCTTGATAAATTCCTCATCCTGCAGGTCTTCAGGCGAAGTATAGATACTTGTCATCTCGTTTGGGAAGAATACACGTGAGCAGAAAGGTACGAACTCGGCGCCAAAGGTTATGAATGGTCCCTCGGCAGTTACGACTCCTACTTTTTGCATATTCTGATGAAACAGTACTGTGCGATATAGTCTGTCCCCATCATCAATTCTTATGTCTTGCGAAAGGTAGAATTGAAGGCTTGCCGCTCCATTCGAGAATATCTGTTGTGTGCCGGTTGCTGTGCATTGAGCACTCAGCATCCAATAGTTGCGAATGAAGGGGCGCAACGATTCGTGGCAAGGTATAGTTTTGAACTCCATGTGTCTAATTTCCGGCAGTTATTATCATTCCTTATATCGTGTCTGACATTCGGGAGGCATCCTAAAGGGCACGGCTGATGCGTCCCTGATTCACTAATATTCCAGATTGGAACAAATGCAGTTGTAATTATCGGTTAATCCAGGCTGCAAAGAATTTATCGTATGGTTCGTAAACTCCTAAATTGCAGGTTATCATGTGGAGTGACAAAAGTGCTTCTTTGGCCTTTTGAACACTGCTGGCGGATAGCTTATATTTCTTTAGAAACGCAGATGATGTTATCTGGCTCACTTTCTTTTCCTTGCAGATAGCTACCAACAGGTCACGTTGCTTCATGCTAAGCTGAAGCAGCATTTCCTGGTATGAATTCTCGCTTGAGTTAAGTATGATTTCTGTAGCTTCCGAGACGATGTTCATATCGCACATTTCCCCCTTTTCTGTCAGTGAATAGGCTTCATTGAAGATTTTCTGCAAATACCAGGTTGTACCATCATAGGCATTATAAACTGACGCTATGGTTTCCGGGGAAATCATCTTTCCTGCCTCATTAAAATGGCTGATGGCAAATGTTGTGTACGCAGGCAACGGAATAGCAGATATATTCATCATCGAGACACTTTGATAAAAAGGACGTGCCGGTGATGAAAACATCTCGCTCATCATATCACGCTGTGAACCAGAAAATAGGAAAATGCCATTTCTGCATTTCTGTACATGTGTTCTCAACAGAGCTTCCGTGTTAGTCTCAGGGTAGGAGGCAATTTGCTGAAACTCGTCTATGGCAACGATACATGGCCGATCTGCATGTTGAATGTACTCAAAGATTTCTTCCAGTGTATATTCCGGAGCTTTTATGTCGCCAACGTCAATATTCCAACTGGCGTTGCCCCAACCGTCAAATGAAATGCCTGTACGTAATGAAGAAACAACCGTAAGAAACTTGTTTATAGCGTCTTGCCCCCAAGGCCGCAGGGTGCCAACAATAGCTTTACCGATAGTAAAAACCATGTCGGCAAGGCACTTTGTTGCATAAATGTCAATCAGAAAGGTATTATAGTCTTTCTGGATACTTTCCTGTGCCAAGCAGTGTTGAATCAATCCGGTTTTGCCCATTCTTCTTGGTGAGATCAGTGCCACGTTATTTCCGTTTGTGAGCCATCTTGTGAGCTGGGTTGTTTCATTGATTCGGTCACAAAAATACTTAGGCCCTTCGTAGCCATAAGTGAGGAAAGGATTCGTTACTCTTGCCATATTTTGTTCATTTTCGGCAAAGATACAATAATTTATACAATTATCCAAAATGGATTATCCAAAATGGATAATAAATATAAAAATGTATCTTTCTGCTATTATGAAGTATTTTTGTTGGCAGATTCCTCAAAATGACTAATTTTATCCTAATTTGGATTATCCTTTTTACGATATCCTTCTCACCACGTCATCAATCTTTCAGCCACGGAAGGTATGAAGGTGCTGCTAGAGGAACTTAGAATGGAATAAGTGATGTTAATTTTAAGGAATAAGTGTGTATTTTACGGTGTGTTTACATAGAATAAGTGTATTTCCCGAGGCTTGTTTTTATGGAATAAGTGTATTTTGTCTTTCATAATTCATATATAATCATTAACTTTGCACGCAGACATTCAATAATATAGATATGCTTAAGAGGAAGTTTACGGAATATATAGAGAATTTCTTGCGTACAGAACGAGATAAAATCCTTCTGATAAATGGTGCCAGACAGGTAGGTAAGTCGTTTCTTATTAGGTACGTCGGCAAGAAACTTTATAAGAATTTTGTGGAGATAAACCTCAAGGAGGACAAGGAAACAGACCATGTGTTTGCAGATGTTCGTTCTACAGGAGACCTCTACATGCAGTTGAGTAATTACGGGGTGCGCCTTGGTAACATCAATGACACGCTGATATTCCTGGATGAGATTCAAAGTTATCCGCATCTGATGACGATGCTTAAGTTCCTGCGCCAGGAAGGGCGGTATCGCTTCATAGCCAGTGGATCGCAGTTGGGAGTGGCTCTGTCAGAAACGCCTTCTGTTCCTCTAGGTAGCATAGAGGTGAAGGAGATGTATCCCCTTGACTTTGAGGAGTTCCTATGGGCAATGGGGGTAAGCGAGGAATGGATAGCTGATGCCAGAGAGCATTACCTTAGACAGGAGTCTTTGCCTGAATCTTCGCATGAAAACCTGTTGAAGCGTTTTCAATATTACCTGTTGGTTGGTGGATTGCCTGAAGCTGTCAATTGCTTCCTTGAAGATAGGAACGTGATACGTGTACGTGCAGCACAGCGCAACATCCACGACCTATACAAAATAGATGCTTCGCAATATGATGAGGAAAAGAAACTGAAGATACGTCGCATCTATGACCTTGTGCCAAGCAATCTTGAGAACAAGAAGAAACGTATTGTCTATCAGCATATAGAAGACAAGAAAGGTAAACGCTTTTCTGACTATGCAGATGAGTTTGACTATCTCACCAATTCAGGTATTACTCTAGAAGTCAAGGCTATTAGCAATCCTCACTTCCCTCTGAAGGAGTCGGAGTCTAAGAATCTGCTGAAACTTTATCTTAATGACGTGGGACTGCTAACCCAGATTCTGTATGGCAACAATGTCAATGCCGTGTTGCAGGATATTCGTAGCATCAATCTTGGTACAGTATATGAATCGGCAGTGGCGCAGGAGCTTCATGCACATGGTTTCCCGATGTTCTATTATGATAGCAAGAAGATAGGTGAGGTGGACTTCCTCGTTGACGATTATGACAATCTGACGGTTTTGCCATTGGAGATAAAATCAGGCAAGGACTACACGGTGCATAGTGCGCTTGACAATTTCCTGAATACTCCGCTTTATAACATCCACCGTGCCATTGTATTCAGCAATGAGGGTAAAGTTTATGAAAAAGAAGGAGTTGTCTATATGCCCATCTACTACTGTATGTTCCTGCAGCATCCAGACGAGGAAAGCAACGAGGTTATATTACCGGAACTCGAACCATTATTATAGAGTACAGAAGATACCGCTAAAAGAACTTTTTTGCAGAAAATAGCCAACCTTCCACTAAACAATGATAACATTCAGATTATCAATAATATATTTAGTGGAAGGTTGAAACCAACCCTCCACTAACTTATCATACAGTAAAACAATGTTTTATGTAATGTTTAGTGGAAGGTTGGCTTTTTTCATTTTTATGTTTTTGCAGTAGGATGAATGGCCTTCATCCACTTAAGTGACCGTTATATTCCATACTTTCGAAAAAGGTTCTGCTACTAGGTGATGCAGCTGTTCCGTGTTTACATAAAAAGTATTCCGTGGCTGCGAAAAATGTCCAGTCATGCTTATGTTGTGAGCCATTGTGACTTCGTCCTTGCTCTTTATTCAATCTGTATACGCCCTCATGTAGGTGAGAAAGAAGAGAATAGTGTAAAATAAAGTATTACACATCCTGCTTGAATTAATCATCATAGTATTTCATTCCGAAACTGTTTTTTGCTAAATTTGCATCGTGAAAAACGACTAACGATGTTTGTACCTAAACCTATCTTTAAGATGCTTCAGAATCGGTCCCAACTGAGCTTGGATCAAATTAGCCATTGTGATTCCTTGGCTGCTGATGTAGAGCGTGTTACGGGCAAGCACATAGGTACAAATACGGTGAAGCGCCTTTTGGGTTTTTATGAAGAAGGAATATCCCCACGTGTTTCTACATTAAATATTATAGCAAACTATTTGGGAGGATCAGATTGGGATACACTTGTCCAATCTATTGGAACGCAGGCATCAAGATTTAAATTTCTACAGGGAGAATTAGTAACTGCCGATTTGAAAAGTGGCTGTTTACTGGAATTGACATACCTGCCTGACAGGAAACTGCTTTTAGAGTATGTTGGAGATAGTCGTTTTCGTGTAGTCTTGGCATTAAACAGTAAATTACAAGAAGACGATTTGGTGCAGATCTATTATATCATTCCTTCTTTTCCATTGATTGTATCCGATGTGGTTCGCCAAGGCTGTTCTTTAGGCCGTTATTCTGCAGCCATGCAGTTTGGCGTCAAAACAGTTAAGCAGTTATTTTGATGGAAAATGTCTCTTGTTTCAAAGCGTTGAACAGCTCTTCTGATTCCAATTCCATTCCTTTGAACACCAGAGGAGCCACTTGTCATACCTTTTTGGTTTATTATCAAGGCCGCAAATGCTTTCAGAAGAAGTTGAAGCCTGAATATTGGGACAATCCTCGTTATTTGCAAGCTTTACAGAAAGAATATGAGTTAGGCAGGCGTTTGGAGCACACAAATCTTGTACGATACTATACGTGCGATGACACCTCAATTTATATGGAATATGTTGACGGTTTAACTTTAACTGATTTTGTAAAGGACAACCCAGTATATTTCCAGAGTCGTGAACATGTGACTCGTTTCCTGAATGAATTATTATCTGCCATAGAATACATGCATACAAACCAGGTGATACATCTGGATTTGAAACCTGATAATATCATGGTGACCCATATTGGCCATTCTGCCAAGATTGTAGATTTGGGTTTCAGCTATGCCGATGCTTATGATTCTACATCAGGGCAAACCGATTCCTATTCCAATAATAAGATAAGTGAACAAGCCGACCTTTATTCACTATCTAAAGTATTGGAATTCATAAAGAAAAATATTGATAAATCCGCAATTTCAGATAGGCTTATCCAACAATTATCAACGAGCAGTGATGTAGAGCAGTTTCGATGTTTACAGGTGCACCAAAAACAGAAGATTAGGAATATTTCTATTTTTTCCGTTATATTTCTGTTGATGTTAGGTGTGTACGTCTATATAAGCCATAGACAGGTTGATCGGTGGGCTGGTTTGATAGAGGAAGCCCATCCTGGTGCCATTTCACCAACCGATGCTCCTAAAGGCATATACATTGTTGACTGGATGGGAAACTTGGTTGTTCCCAAAGATTGGAATTCTGATTATCGAGCTATAGCTGTGGCTTTAATAACGGACAGCACACGTGCCAGAATTGCCTTAACTGATTTGTCCGAACTAATGGCTTGGGGTGAAAATACATTTGCAAAGCCCCTTATTCATACCAATGATACCACTTTGGCACACGATATGCCGGGAAATGCAATTTCAGATTATTTTGGCGCCTATAATACCAAGATATTTATGCGCACCAATCATCCCAATCCCAGTGCTGTGCTCAGTGCCAATGCTTATTGTTTTCCCGATGGCCTGAGCGGATATCTGCCAGCCTTAGGCGAATGCAGGGACTTGTGGCTAAACTTATCTGAGATCAATGAAGCCCTGAGAAGATGCAAAGGCGATGAGTTTTCAGAATTGAATAGCTGGTATTGGACATCCACTCAGGATTATACCTATTATCGTGCATGGTCTATCAACTTTTCTCCAAATTCAGAAGAATTGCATATATTTGCCAATCTTCGCAATGAAGAGAGTCGCTACGCCGATGAATACGGAGCCCCAAATCTATCTGTCAGACCTTTTGGTACTCTCTATTAGTGTTTCAACATCTTATTTTCTACATGACGCTTTACAAAAGTGTTTATTTGTCTTTGTGTCCAATTCTGTTTGAAGCGGATGGCGTTTTAATGATTTTTTAACATTAAGGGGGGTAAATTTGCAAAAATTAATCTTGCAAATGGAAAAACCAATAGGAATCCTCATAAAAGAAGAATTAGAACGCCAGGAACGCACGGTCACCTGGTTTGCCAAGAAGTTAAACTGCCACCGCGTGAATGTGTACGATATTTTCAACCGTGAAAATATAGATACACAACTTCTTATTCGTATCTCTAAGGTGTTAAATAAGAATTTCTTACGTGTGTTGGCGGATGATTTTGATAATATTACAGAAGGTGATATGTAAAAACATACATTACTATTCTGTAAAAATATACAATACACATATTGCCCCTTTGTTGTAAGCAAAAAACATATATTTGCAAAAATTATATAGATAATACTATGGGACTTTTCAAATCAGCACTTAAGGCAGCAACCAGCAATATAGCTGAAGCTGCGAAAGAAAAAATGATGACGGCTGCAGAAGGGATTACTGCAAATGAGTTGAAGGAAAAAACTTTGTCTGCAGCAAAATCAATGATAGAATCTGGTTCTGAGGCATTTAATGCTAAAATGAAGCAAATTACAGAAAATGCAAGGGCAGCAGAAACAGGAACTGCAGACAATGGAGCAAAGGCTCAATTTGTAAGCTCAGAAGTTGTTCGTTCCAATGTCTCACAGGGTGCAGCGGAACCGGTTGTTTCTCCATGTCCACCACCTGCACCGGTATTCAGTTATCATGCAATGATAGAGGGTGTTCAAAGAGGACCTTACAATTACGAACAATTCAAGCGTTTAGTGGATGCAGAAATGGTAACCAGTAAAACATTGGTGTGGTGTGACGGTATGAGCAGTTGGAAAAAAGCATCAGAAGTTGACGATATGGTGGATTTCTTTCCAAGTAATTCCCCTATGATGCCGCCACTTCCTTCACAAGAAACATGCCCTCCACCACTGCCCACTCAGAATGGTGGTAGTTGTCCTCCGCCACTTCCTTTGTAAAGACATTTTTTAATAAAAATATTACTTATAAAAATGAAGACTGATAATACAACTGGCACATTAAATAGTGCTTCACAACAATCAGAAGTTGCTATCTATGCTGTTATTGATAATGAGCAGTGTGGCCCTTATAACGAAGTACAATTTAAACGCTTAGTAGATAATGGTCTAGTAACATCTGAAACATTAATTTGGTCTCAAGAATTGCCTTCATGGGTTAAAGCTGGCGAAGTAGATGCCTTAAAATCATTCTTTGCTACAGTATCCGCTCCTGTTGTTCCCGAACCAGTCCAAGTTCCTGTTGTAGAACAAAAGGAGATTCAATATTATGCCAAGGTTGATGGAGAAAAGCATGGTCCTTTTAATTGGAATCAATTTAAGCGTTTGGCCGATAATGATGTAATTAATACAGAAACTCCTGTTTGGCATGAGTCTTTACCATCATGGATATGTGCAAAAGACCTTCCAGAATTAAATGGTATTATCAAAGAGCCTGTAGAAGAGAAACCAGAACCTGAGCCAGAACCTGCAAAAGAACAGGCACCTGTTTCATCATCTGCATCTGCGAATTATACCCCAAATTATACCACTTATTCATCTACAGAGCAAAATGTTTCTCCTACACCATGGTATAAAACTAAAGCTGCTATTTGGGGTGGTGTAGCCGGCATAGCTGTATTACTACTTTTATTCCTATTTATGGGAAACTCTACTTCTAGCGACAAATCTCAAAATCTGGAAAATTCTGAAGTAGCAGTTAGTTCAAGTTCTGTTGGCAATATTGATGTGGAAGAAAAAAATGAAAGTGATTCCGTTCAGTCAGAGGAATTGGATGTTGACAAATCTCAAATTGAATCCATGCTTTCACAGTTATTTCCACCACAAGTCTACTACTCAAAAGGCTTAGAAGACATGTTTAAGCGCGTTGAGGAATATGCAGAGAAATTTGAAAGCGACCTCGGAGCTTTTGACGCAGATCCTTGGTATGAAAGTCAAGATCCAGATTTTAGTGCACAATACCAGATTGTTGAATTTGTAGAATTCACAAAGACTCAGGCTATAGTAAAGATGAATATCATCCAAGAGGGTACACCTTCTCCACGCACAGTAAAAGTAATTAGTGAAGATGGTGAATTGAAGATTGATGACTTCAAAGGCAGTGATGGAAACTGGTGGCGAAACAAATGTCAGAAACTCTTAGATTCTGGTAAATTCTATATGCTGAATTAATATCAAAAAATGATTTATAAACAAAAAATAAAATAATATTATGGCATTCTCAAAACAATTAGAAGATTTGATTGAAGCAGCTTTGGCTGATGGCGTGATTACAGATAAAGAACGATCAGTTTTGCATAAAAAAGCGTTACTGGAAGGTGTTGACCCAGATGAGGTTGATATGATTCTTCAAGGGCGTTTGGCAAAGACAAGGGTTACTCCTTCTACAGAGAAGCGTGGCAATATTGTGAAGTGTCCAAATTGTGGTGCACCTGTTAAGGCTGGTGCTACAAGATGTGATGGATGTGGATATGAATTTTCCAATGTAAAAGCAGTTCACTCAAGCTCGGTTTTTTTTGAAGCCATCCAAAAGGAAATGGCATCTAAGGAAAAAAGGGAAACGAAAAATGAAAATATAAATATGATGATAAATAGTTTCCCTGTTCCAACAACAAAAGAGGATATTCTAGAGTTCTTGTATATGGGCATTCCTAATTCAAAAAAGAAGGGAAACTTTATTTCATTGTATCCTGCCATTTCTGGTGTCATCATTGGAATTGTAATAATATTGATAGGTTCATTTAATTGTAAATTAGATAGAAGTGCAACATATTATATTAAAGTATATGGTGGTGCTGGCAATTACAGCTTAAAGTATAAGAAGATTCTTGATGTTGCAGACTCTATGTCAGAAGCTAAGGC
>JAKSLP010000029.1 GCA_024401115.1 Bacteroidaceae bacterium
GTCGAAAGAATCTCTTCCTCCTCGTTGATTAGCACATCACATTCATCAAGATATGAGTTGGCTGGATAAGATTTGAAGATGCCAGTAATGGTATGTGCCACTTTCTTCTGCTCGTTAGGATGGAACACATAAATCATATCGCCAGGAGCCACTGACATGATTTCGGCCACCTTATCAGAGACGACCACTTCACCATCCACCTCTGGATACTTGCCAGCTGTAAACTCCAAGCCTAACACTTCAGCGGCCTGATGAGTGAACAAATGGTAACTGAAATGATACAAGTCTGTACCCTCCTTGCCGCCATATACCTTATTGCCTTGTTCCTGCAAGTTGCAATAGCCAGTCTTTGCGCCAGGAATAGCTTCAGTAGCCTTAAGGCTTGATTGTATCGGAGATTGAGGTATCCATTGGTCATTGTTGAACAGCGTGCAGATCATATACTTCTTATCCGCATCCTTGATGCTGCTATTAAACGTCACATCATACATCACCTGCGACATAATCACATAGAATGCCGCAAAGGCAATAGTCATACCCAGAATGTTCAGTATGGGCGATGCTTTGGTTTTTGTAAATAGTATCATACTAATTTTATTATACTTACACTATATATAGTACATATAGCGTGCCAATTCATGCATTAAATTGATTTTCAGCTATATTTCGATTTGAATACCTTGTAAAAGTGTAAAGTTACTAAACACCTGTTGTAAAGAGGCTTTACACTTACTCTGTCTTCAAACTGTCGGCTGGATTGCTTCCTGCCACTATACGGACATAAATATCCGAAATGATGCATATTAAAGCTATTGTCAGTGTAAAAGTAAGCATAATAACCCATATAGGCAAGCCTACCTGAACCACAAACTGCTGTTCCCACCGGTTTACTGCCATACTGGCCAAGATACATCCCATAAGCGTACAAGGCACAGCAATCAACAGAATATCCTTGATAAATATGGCACGGATTTCGGAGAACATCGCTCCACTTACTCTGCGAATGGCAATCTCCTTGCTTCTACGTTTCACCTCATCGATGGTATAGCCAATGAGACCGATAATCGCGATCAGCAAAGTAACAAGACCACCAATCAGAATGGAGTTGCGCACATTCAGGGTGTCCTTCAGGTCGTTCAAACGTTCGTTATGAAGCAGTGAGATGTCTAATTCCTTGTCGGGTACAATGCGCTCACATATCTTCTGGGTAAGGGCCAGTGCCTCTGGAGTGATCTGGTGATACCGAATGATCAATCCACCGAATGGATTGCTGTTGGTTTCGGGATTCTGATAGAAAATGGCCATAGGTTTCTTGACTGTAGAATATTCGGCATTCTCCACCAAACCCTGGGAGGTGGGTTCAAAAACACCCGTGATCACCGAGGTTGTAGTACCATCGGAGTGCTCTGAAACCTGAATCTCCTTACCCAATACGTCATCCCAACCGGTATTGATCTTCAACTGCTCCTCAAAGTTGGTGTCAATAAGCACTTCCTCGTTCATCATCCGTCCTTCCGTGAAACTGCTGCCTTTTACAATCTTTACCCCCAGTACATTAAACCAATGGCCATCTGTCCAGTAGGCATCCGAGGTGTTAAAGATTTGTGCTTCTTCACCGGGAAGAGACACCGAATTGCCTGAATATCCGGCAAACGGACTCTGATTGCACAGGGTGGCATCTTCAACTTCAGCCTGCAAACGGAGTTCATCGACCAGGGTTTTCTTCTGCGAACCGCTCAATCCGCTTAGGCTTACAAAAGCCGTATGATCACTATCGAATCCCAAGTCACTGGTTACCATGCGGTTGTACTGCAAGGTGATAACAGTAAGAAGCAGTCCTAAAAAGGCTACGGCACAGAATTCTACACCCAATAGTCCCAACTTCCAGATTCTTTTGCTGGCGCGCAGGTTCCTGAAAATAACAGCCACTGGAATGCGTTCGAACAATTCAGCAGGAACAACGGCATTAATGATCATTACCAGCAGAACAACTCCTAAGGCAATGAAAAGAGGACTGCCTGAGAAGAGTGACGAGACTGCCGTTCCGGAAAGGTTCTCTACTGTACCACTGAATGCGTAGATAAGTGCAACCGCCAGTATGACAGCCAGTAAGGTGTGAACCAACGATTCTGCCGCCATCATGCTGTATAGATTCCACTTACTGCTGCCAAAGCATTTGCGAAGTGCCATTTCACGGCTACGGTTCACTGATGTAGAGACCACTATGAGAATGTAGTTCAGTACCGAAGTCATCAACAGTGCCACTGCCACCAGCACCAGAACCAGCATCATGCTGCCCATATCACGGTCTTCGTTGTGGAAATTCTGGTATGATCGTGCCAGAAATTCTCCTTCAAAACCCACTTCCTTCAGCTCATCCATGGGCAGATAGCGCTCCAGAAATTCAGGCATTCCCGCTTGAATATCACGGATATCTGATTCCTTGCTGATGCGTATCAGTGTAAGGTAACGGTCGTTGCCCATCACACTGTCCGAACCATCATACAGACCTAAATAACCAATACTCGGTAAGGAAGCCACCACATCAGGACGGTAGCTGGAATTGGCCGGAAAATCCTCGAAAACACCCGCTACTGTCAACCACACACCGTTACTGTCGTCAATCTTAAAGTCCCTTCCTATGATTTCCGAAGCGGCCTCCACCGCATTCCGGCTATCAGCCATCTTCATGGCCAGTGAGGCCGAGATGACAGCTTTACCCTTGATGGATAGTGATTCCGTGAGGTTTCCGGCCAGACAAGGACGGTTCATCAACCTGAAGAAACAGGAATCGGCCAAACAGACCATATCCACACTGCTTTTCAGGCCATTTCCTCTCTGCATTACCCGGGTATTATACGAATATGCTGTGACTCTGGTGGCCATCTCCACCTGAGGATAGTACTCTCTCATTCGTGGGGCAATGCCACCGGAGGTGTGGTTATAGACCAGTTCCTGACCGTTCATCGCAAAATGCTCACTCAAGTAGTAGATACGGTCTGCTCCTTCATGATAATTGTCATAGGTCTGCTCAAACCAGACCTTGGTCAGCAGGACTAAACTGACAGAAAGGCCAACACCTAACGATAGGATTTTCATGCCATTCTTACGGCCTTTGGCTGGAAGTGCCTTGATGGCTGCTATAATAGAATTGAGGAAATTGTTCATTTCAAAATCAATATATCGTTATTACCATAGTTATCATAACCCGAAGTAATGACCTTTTCACCCGGTTCCAATCCTTCCAGCACCTCATAGAACTGAGGATTCTGGCGACCAATGCGAATTTCGCGCTTCACGGCTTCCTTGCCGTCCTTGCTAACTACATAAATCCATTTGCCTCCTGTCTTCTGGAAGAAAGAGCCTCGGGGAATGAGGACTGCCGATTCCGGTGAGCCCAACTGCAAATTTAGGTAATAGGTCTGTCCATTGCGAATATTCTCAGGAATTTCTCCCTCAAACTTGAAGTCGGCCTTGAACTTGCCTTCACGCACCTCGGGATATACCTTACGAAGTGATGCCCCAAAGGTGGATTCCTGACGCTCGAAAGTGGCTTTCAAACCCGGAATGACCCTATCGATGTAGTGCTCGTCAATCTGTGCCTCTATCTTATAGCTGCTCATGTCGCTGATCTGACCAATCTTGGTACCAGCACCGATGTTCTCACCCAATACGGCATCCAGAATTCCCAACTGCCCATCTATTGGGGCCTTGATGGTAAGGTTGTCCTTACGCTTACGGATCATGTGCATGTTCAGCTGCATGTTCTCTAAGCTCTCCTGCATACGTTCCACCTGAGTAGAACGGAACAGGCTGTCCTGCACCTCCTTGTCCTTGATAATCTGCAGTTTGTCCATGGCCAAATCATAATCCTCCTTGGCTTTCAGGTATTCCTCCTTGGCTATCAGCTTTTCATTGTAGAGCGTTTTCTGCTGCTCAAAGTTTCGTTTCAGGCGCTTCACGTTCAGCAGGTATTCAGCTTTCGACTGTTTCACGTTCAGGCGGTCCTGTTCCATCTGAATCTGGGTGTTTCGCAAGATATTCTCCTTCTCTGCCAGCTCAGCTTCGGAATTCAGCATCTGCAGCTCCAGATTATCGTTCGACAGGCGAAGAATCTCATCCCCCTGCTTTACCATCGAGCCCTCTTCTATAAGAATGGCCTCTACTCTACCTCCTTCTATCGGACTGATCTGTACCGTTATCAAGGGCTGAACGGTTCCGCTCAAACGGATGTAGTCGTTAAACTCTCCTGCTTTTACTTCGCTGATGGAGATGGATTCTCCATTTATTCTAAGGGTACTGCGACTAGGTTTGAGAATCAGGAAGGCTACCAAAATGGCCATTCCACCACCAACCCACCAGGGCAACGCTTTCTTGGTAAATGCTGCCTTCCAACCGGTTTTCTTTTCTATTATTTTATCCATGATTTATTGTTTTTACTGTTCAATATAAGGTTCTCCATTATAATACCTTACTACGGCATCCTTGATACGAAGCTGTAGAAGGGAATTCATGCGCTCGGCCTTGGCATTCAGGTAAGTTTGTGAGGCGGTTTGGTATTCGATAGCAGAGATGAGTCCCACCTCAAACTGCTTAGTGCTGAGGCGGTAGGCCTCTTCCTGCACATCGGCCAGCTTGCCGGCCTGTTGATAGGCGGCATGGGCTCCGTCACGGTCGCTCACGGCACGAATCACCTCGTTCTCTATATCGCGCATCTTCTGATCGTACTCGGCTTCGGCACGTACCACGGCATTTTTTTTCAACTTCAGGTTGGTGCGTCGCTTGAATTGGTCGAAGAGAGGAATGTTCAGCGATAGCTGCACGTATTCACCGCCATTGTTGCGGAACTGTTCTTTGAAGGGTACAGGCGTGTAACCCTTCTTGCCAGGGTAGGTGTAGTAGGTTGTTGACCAACCGCCATATAGTCCCAAGGTGGGGGAATAGGCTCCACGGGCAGTTTTCAGTTCATACTGGGCCTTTTTCAAATTCAATGAGGCAATCTCGGCTGATGGCAGAATGTGTTTAGCCGATTCTGCCAATTCCGGGGACTGAACGGCTGTCAATAGCGGCTCAGGTGTGTTACAGTCGATGACCAACTCATCACTTGCCGGCCAGAACATTACATCCTTTAAGGTGATGAGAGCATCGTTCTTCAGGTTGCGCGTGGTAACCAGCTGGTACTGCTTCTGTGCCAGTTCCGACTCCATCTGCACCACATCGGCATGTCCTTTTTGTCCCAGCTCCTCCTGGCGAACCGCCCGGTCTCTGGCTGCCTGTGCGGTAGCTACCTGACTTTCCAACACTTTTTCCAACTCAGCATAGTAGAGCACATTGCTGTACGCCTCCATGGTGGCCATACAGATTTCATCACGTGTCTGCTGTTCCTTGCTCCATCCCATCTTGGCGGCTGTTGAGGCCATCTTCCAGTTTTTGATAGCTTGGAAGCCTTCGAACAGCGTAATGCCCGCATTCACGCTGTACCCGTTGTGAAAGGTCGTCACATTATTATAAATGTTGGTTTCCGGGTCCAGGTTACGTCCATACTGGTTGTAGACATAGGTCTGGGCCTCCACATTGGGAGTAAAGATACTCATCACGGCCTGCCGGCGCTGCCACTGCTCATCGTTGCGGTCGGCAGCTTGAATCCGCATCTTGGTGGAGTGACTCACGGCATATACCATACAGTCGTGCAGGGTGAGTGTGTCTGTAGAAAGTTCCTGCGCAGCAGCGGGTACAGAAAGGCCCCAACCGAGCACAAGAACCACAAAAGAGATTTTACTAAAACTTAATTTCATATCCTACGATTTTTTACCCTACACAATACATGATGCGTGCCAAAAATATCAGTTTGCTGATAATCAGCGTGTTTTGACTTTTGTAATGATTGTAAAGTGTAAAGTAACTTAACACCGGCTGTAAAGAGGCTTTACATATCTTTGGGACAATCGTTTGTCGGGAAAACACCCGATTGGGTCTATGTGTTCACCCTCTCTGTCTATCCGGCTTTGTAATTTGGACGGGTAGACTTATCTTTGTATCGTAATATTATATTCTCTATGTGAGGGTGTTAGTTTTGAAAAGATAAGGTAATGATACGAAGGGGGTGTTGCGAAACACTCCCTTTTTTATTTGCCGGTAAATATGGGAACCAAAACAGTACCGGAAGGACAATGAAAAATAGGACCAGATTATGAAAAAAAGCGGTACTCCAGCGGGTGTATTACTTTTTTTTATAACTTTGCGACAGATAAACCTATTAACTGTCAGCGATATGAGACGTTTTTTACTGTTAGCAATCTTGGCTGTCAGCCTTCCGGCGCTGGCACAGAACAGTGGAGTGCCGTTCAACGGTATCATTACCGACCTGCTAGGTAATCCCGTGAAGCGTTGCCGCGTGTATGTGAACACTCCCGATTACTATTCCATGAGCAAGAAGGACGGGCGGTTCGGCCTGACCGATGTGCATGAGGATGACATCCTGACGCTCTACTATAAGAAAACAGTCTATTATGTGCCGGTGAATGGACGCAAGAGCCTGCGCATCCGTTTGGGCGACCGCATTGTGGAGTCGGCTACCGAGGATCAGACATTGACAGACATGGGGTACAACTTTGTTTCACAGCGTGAGATTTCATCGGCCAGCAATGTGCTGACAGGTGACATGCTGCATTCCGAGGGCTACACCACCCTGTTCGAGGCTATCCAGGGACGCATACCGGGTGTGCTGGTGAATGTGACCGGATTGGGTATAGAAGGTAGTGTGAACATGCGTGGCGTGAGCTCTATCTCAGCCGGCAGTGCTCCTATCTTTACCGTTGACGATGTGGAGATAGAAATCAATGCCCTACATTCCATCTGCATTCAGGACATTGAACGCATCGAGGTGATTAAGGAGGCCGGAATATACGGTGCCCGAGGTGCCAATGGCGTGATTAAGATAACCACCAAGGGTACCCGGAAAAGCTAAAAAAAGGAGCATGAAAATGCTCCTTTTTTTATTTCCCTCTCAACACGTGTATCTGGCTCTTCAGCAGGAACATGGCCAATGCCGCACCTAAAATGTCGCTTGTTGTGCAGCAGGCAAACACACCATATAGACCGCTGAATCCCATCTGCTCGGCCATAGGCGGAATGATGTACAGCAGTGGAGTTAGGATGAGCACCTGACGTGAAAGGCTGGTGACGATAGCCACCCAAGGCTTGTCAATGGACTGGAAGAACTGCGAGTTGGTGATGGTCACTGCGATGAGTGGCGACATGCCCAGCACCAGTCGGAAAGCTGGCACACACATGGTGATGAGCTCATCTTCGTGCGTAAACGCCATGGCCAGATAGCGGGGTACGAACAGCACCAGCAGCGAACCCACGATTCCAATGGTAATATTGCACTTCATGGCCATCAGGAACACCTGGCGCAGACGGTCATTGCGGCCCGCACCGTAGTTGTATCCGGCAATAGGTTGCATGCCCTGGCACACTCCCAGTACCAGCATGATGACCAGTGGCCCGAACGAGTTGACGATGCCGTTGGCTGCCACTGCATTATCACCGCCGTAGTTCAGCAACTGGTTGTTCAGCAATGCCACTACAGCCGAACCGGCTACGTTCATCGAGAACGGACTGATACCGATGGCCAAAATATTCCGGAAAATATAGAAACGTGGCTTCCAACCGTGACGCTTGAAGCGGATAAACGATTTCTTGTCGATGAAATGGGCAATGCTCAGTACTGACGATACCGCCATGGACAGAGTGGTGGCCCAGGCCGCACCGGCGATACCCCAATCCAGTGCAAAGATGAACAGCGCATCCAGGGCAATGTTAATCAATGCACCGATGACGGTAATCCACATGGATTTCTTGGCATAGCCAGAGGAACGGATCAGACCCGTAAGGTTGAATGAAAGGGTCGTTAGGAACATACCCGGCATGACAATGTCCATATAGGTCTTGGCATATCCGATGGTCTCGGCCGATGCGCCGAACATAGACAGGATCTGGTTGCTGAACCCGTACCAGGTGGAAAGGAACAAGGCTCCGAAGAAGAAGGTAAGCAGCATGGTGTTACCTAGGATATTCTCGGCCCAGTTGATGTCGCGCTTGCCCAGGACGATGCTCAGTCGCGCACCGGCACCGGCACCCACCAGCGATCCGAACGCATGCACGATGTTCATGATAGGCATGGTCACTGCCAGTCCCGCAATGGCCAACGCACCTACGCACTGACCCAGGAACACGCGGTCGCAGATGTTATATACAGATGCTATGATTTGGGTGATGACTGCCGGTAAGGCATACTGCCACAGCAGGGCTGCTATCGGTTTACTCTCAAACTCTTTCGTTTTGTCTTCCATAAAAAGCAACAAATTATAAAATTAGGTGCAAAGATAGTAAAAATTGGAATAAAAGGCCTATATTTGCGTACTAGACCTTTAATAAAGCTTAGATATAATGAACAGAAGATCATTCCTCAAGAGAACAGCGGCTGCAACAGCCCTGTTTACCATTATGCCACGGCACGTCCTGGGCAAGATGGGTGGAGCGAATAACTACATCGCTCCAAGCGATCAGTTGACCAGAGGTATCATCGGCACCGGCGGTATCGGCCGCTCCAATCTGCATTTTGAAAGTGACCAAAATTGTCGTCTGGTAGCCCTGTGTGATGTGGACCAGAATCATTTGGACGGAGCCTTGCAGATGGCCAAGAGCAAGTTCAACGAAACCCCGAAGGCATACCACGATTTCCGTGACCTGATACACGATGCGAATGTGGACATCGTTCATATTGCCACCCCAAGCCACTGGCATGGCATCATGGCTGTTGAGGCTGCCAATGCCGGCAAGGATATTTTTTGCGAGAAACCTATGACCCGCACCATCGGTGAGGGAAAGCGCGTGGAGGAAGCTGTGAAGCGTAATGGCCGCATTTTCCGCCTGGACACCTGGTTCCGCTTCAAGGATACCTTTTATGGCATGGGTACCGACGTGAAACCTTTGAAGAAACTGGTTGACAGCGGACTGCTGGGATGGCCGCTGAAAGTGCGCATCTCGGGTGCCACTGGATTTGCGTGGAAGTTCTACTGGACCGGCAAGGAAAACCTGGAGGTGCAGCCTATCCCTAAGGAACTGGACTATGACCTGTGGCTGGGCCCTGCTCCGTACAAGCCATACAACGTGCACCGTACCCATCAGACTTTCCGTGGCTATTGGGATTACGACGGTGGAGGACTGGGCGATATGGGACAGCACTATATCGATCCTGTGCAGTACATTCTGGGCAAGGACGATACGTTCCCTGTCAAGGTGGAAGTGGACGCACCCCAGCAGCATCCCGATGCCGTAGGCATCTGGCGCAGCATCACCTATACCTACGAGGACGGTTGCCAGATCATCCTGGAGGGTGAGGGATTTGAGAGTCAGGGTAAGGTGCCTTACATCGAGGGCCCCAAGGGTAAGGTGTTCAAGGGCTTTGAGTGCACCATTCCGAATGTCATGGAACTGATTAACGAGATGCCTGATCCTGAGCAGCGCAATACCGACTTCCTGGAGTGTGTGCGCAACCGCCGTCAGTTTGCACTGAACGAGAGCAACGGCCATCACAGCGCTACCATCGTGAATATGGGTGTGTGCGCGCTGCGACTGAACCGCACCTTGCACTTTGACCCTAAGACCCAGTTGTTTGTCAATGATGATGCAGCCAACCGACTGGTGAACCAGCCGATGCGCGGCGACTGGGGTAAGATGATCTGATTGTGGCATCCAATTAATTAAGACAAGACATGAAAAAGATATTTCTACTCATCACTGCGGTACTGATGGCCTCACTGAGCGTCATGGCACAGGATGCCCGACAGCGTACCGTAGAGACTATTGTGCAGGACGCACTAGCCCTGATGCCTGTCCAGCACCAGAATGATTTTAACCGTGAGATGGAGGATTTGGCCAAGGCGGCTCCGCAATCTGTTCAGATACTGGCTCAGATGATGCAGCCGGCCGAGAAGGCAGCAAACAACCTGGTGGAGTATGCTATCAGCGGAGTGGTGGCTTATGCCTCGGCTCATCCCCAATATGCCAAGGCCGTGCTGAACGGATTGACCGTGGCTGCCCCTCGTGCGGCAGATGTGACTGCCCGTGAGTTCCTTCAGGCACAGATGAGACTGCTGGGAGAGGAGGACGTGACTTATGGCAAGCATACCGGTGCTGCTACCTATACTGCCTTGTACGACAAACTCACCTCGCTGGGTGCCAATGCGGCTCCAGAGGTACTGAAGGCTGTACGCAGCAAGGACCGTGCCTTGCGCATGGAGGCTCTGAAGTTTGCCACCGACCATCAGCTGGCCGATGCCTCGCTGATTCAGAAGGTGGCAGCATTATATAACACATCCTCTACCGATGCCCGTGTAGACATCCTGAACTGGCTGGGTGACAACAAGGCCACCGGCCAGAAGTTACTGCTGATGCGTGCCGCCATCCAGAAAGGTGAGGTGGGTGCAGCTGCTCTGGAGGCTCTGGGCAAGATTGGCGGTGAGGATGTGGCTGATGTCCTGTTGCGCCAATTGGGTGGTGCCAATGATGCCGCAGCTGCTGCAGCCCTGCGTTCTTTTAAGGGTGACCTGAAGACCAAAATCCCTGCTGCCATGGCTGCTGCCAGCGGAGCGAAGTTGCTGTCCCTGTTGGGGTTGGCCAGTGACCGCCGTATCAAGGCTGCCTGTCCGCAGGTCATCGCCCTGTGCCAGGCTCCGGACACCAATATATCCAATGCTGCCCTGAACGCTTTGGCCGGTGTGGTTACCACTGCCGAGTCGGCACAGATGGCCGAATTGTTGGACAAGGCTCCGGCTGCCCGTGTGGCTGCCTATCAGAAGGCTCTGGCTGCCAGTGTCAAAGCCCAGGATGCCAAGACTCAGTTTACTACCCTAAGCACCCTGATGAAGGGTGCCTCACAGCAAGCCCGTTTCTATCCGGTATTGGCCGGTACGGGTACAGACGAGTCGGTTGCTGAACTGTCTGCTATCTGGGAGAGTGGCAAGGCTGAGGCCCTGAACGCCCTGCTGAAAAGTACCAATGCCAAGGCCCTGCAACCCCTGCTGAAGGCTGCCAAGGGCGGCAACCAGGAAGCATTGGCTCAGTGCATCACACTGGTGAACAACAATATTCAGGATTTGGATGAACGTGCTACCTATATCACCCAGGGACTGGAACTAGCCAAGACCAGTGCCATCAAGAAAACCTTGCTGACTGGCTTGGGCAATACCCCAACTTTGCCTGCGTATACCGTAGCCAGCCGGTACCTGGACGATAAGGAACTGGCATACACCGCAGCCTATGCACTGAAGAATATAGCGGGAAAGTGTGTGGATGACATCGACTATCAATTCATGAAGAAGACCCTGACCCAGGCTTCGGGCATTATCGCTGCGGGCGGTTCGGCTGATGACGGCTATGCCGTGGATGAGATTAAGAACCTGCTGGCCAAGGAGGAACCTTCGCCTGTATTCGAATTGCCTGAGGAAGAGAAGGCTGCCGGTTATGAGGTGCTGTTTGACGGAACCAACATGGACAAGTGGACGGGTAACAAGGAGGGTTATACTCCGGTGAACGGTACTATCTATGTTTCGGCTAATTATGGTGACGAGGGCAACCTGTATACTATTAAGGAGTATCAGGACTTTGTGTTCCGCTTTGAGTTCTGCTTTGTGCGTCCGGGTGTAAACAACGGCGTAGGTATCCGTACTCCTATGAATGTGGATGCTGCTTACTACGGCATGTGCGAGAGCCAGATTTTGGATCATGACGATCCTATCTATGCCGGCTTACGCGAGTATCAGGTACACGGTTCAGTATATGGCGTGATTCCTGCCAAGCGAATCAAGCATAAGCCTTTGGGCGAGTGGAGCTACGAGGAGATTCGCGTTCAGGGTGACCACATTACTGTGACTGTCAACGGCGACGTGATTGTAGATGGAAATGTGCGTGAGGCTTGTCAGGGCAATAATGTGGCTCCAGACGGCAGCGAGACCAATCCATTCACCGTAGATCACCGCAATCATCCGGGTATGTTCAACGAAAAGGGTCATATCGGTTTCTGCGGACACGGTGCCGGTGTGAAGTTCCGTAACGTGCGCGTGCTTGATTTGACAGCCCAACAGCCTGTCAAGAAAAGCAAGAAAGCTAAGAAGAATAAGAAATGATAAAGTTTGACCACAATCCCGTTCTGGAATTGTGGTCAACTTTTTATTTTACGATAATCTCGTCGGTAAACAGCCAGCAACCAGACTCGCTACAGTCGGCCTTGTAGCGTACATAACGTGCTCGTTGGCTGCCTTGCCACCCGAACGTGTTGAAACCGAATGCCTCGGCACGGTTTACCGGAACGCCACCTTTATATATAGAGGTGTAGTTTTCCCCGTCATTGCTCACTTGGATATCCACCGAGGTAGGGTAGAACACCCAGGCACCCTCGGTCTGCATGAACGTAGCCTGAACGCTGTGAATATCCTGCACTTTTTCCAGGTCGATGATTACATCCAATCGGCCGTCATGGATAAAGCCCTGCCAACGCTTGTCGATGTAGGTCCATCCTCCCTGTAGACCGTCGGTCAGCGTGGCCTCGCCGTTAGCCGGATATTGGTTGCCGTAAGGAATGTTGTAGGTAACCTTCTTATGCAGCGCCAGATGCTCCACTGGATGGTCATACTCACTGCGGTTGCCCACCTCATGCTCCAGATCAAATACGTTATACCCCAATTGGCGCATTACAGGCAACTGCTTCAGCACTCTCTGGTGGAAAGCCCCGTAATCCTTGTGTCCTTTCTGGATCCAGCCAATCTCGGCTATACCCATGGCACGGGGCCAGATCATCATTTCGTTGTGCTCCTGAGTAGGAATATACTCTGCCCAAAGGTTGCCTTGAACGCCATCAATCAGCTTGCCCTCGGCAACGGTTAGCGAGTCTGGTACAGGCTCGTAGCTGTACAAGGTCTTCAGCGGCAGGTAGCCACCGATAGCCTCCGGTTGGGTGTGAGGTGCATCCTGGTACTTGTCCAGATACAGGAATTCCCCCGGAGTCATGATGGCATGATGGCCTGCCTTGACCGTAGTGATACCCCCTTGCTCGCCACGCCACGACATTACTGTAGCGTTCGGTGAAAGGCCACCTTCCAGAATTTCGTCCCATCCCAGTAACTTACGCCCCAGCTTGTTCACAATCTTTTCCACCCGCTTGATGAAGTACGACTGCAATTCATCCACGTCCTTCAGTCCTTCGCGCTGCATCAATGCCTGACACTTCGGACAGGTCTTCCAGTGCTCCTTGTTGGCCTCGTCGCCACCGATATGAATATACTCAGAAGGGAAAATCTGAACCACCTCGCTCAGTACATTCTCCACCCATTCGTACGTTTTTTCATTACCTACACAAAATTCACCTTGTTTATAAGGCTCACCGGCACAACTCAGTTCCGGGAAGGTTGCCATGACCTCCTCGGAGTGTCCGGGCATCTCTATTTCCGGGATGATGGTGATGTGGTGCTCAGCTGCAAATGCCACCAACTCGCGCATCTCCTGTTGGGTGTAGTAGCCACCCGAAGCATTAGGGTCACCTTCGTGCAGATATTTCGTACCCCTGTCGCGCCACTCCTTATACGTCTTTCCATCACGCCAGGCAGCCACCTCGGTCAGGATAGGATAGCGGTTGATTTGCAGTCGCCAGCCTGCTGCATCTGTCAGATGAAGATGCAGACGGTTCAGCTTGTAGCGGCTCATAGCCACAATCTGTTTCTTCAGGTACTCCAGCGGGTAGAAATGACGGCTTACGTCAATCATCACGCCGCGGTAGCTGAAACGAGGGGCATCCTCGATATGTACATAAGGCAACTGTACAGGATAGCCTTGAGGCATGGCTTGATGCAGGGTTTGTAAACCATAGAAAACACCCGCTTCAGAGTTGCCTGTAATGTGCACCCCCTTGGCATCCACCACCAATGAATACCCTTCGGGATTCCGACTGTCGGGAACAATGGACGTGTGAATCTGTTTCTCGTTTTTCAAAAGAAAGGTCTTGCCCGATGGAGCAAGTTCAATCTGCTGAGGCAAGGGAATAACTTGATAGTCGGCACGTTGCTGGGCATGAACGGCACCCATCAGTGCCCAGACAGCCCCCAAAAGAATAATACGGAGTGTTTTCATGTTATAAAGGTGTTAATTCGTTTACAAAGTTAGCAAAAAATGTGCCCATTTACGTTTCGACAAAAAGTTTTGTTTGTTTTTTTTGTGGGAGAATAAAAATCATGGTATTTTTGCGAACGAGAGAAACGTATAAAAATAGATTAATTACTAATTTTAACTACTTATGAAAAATTATCTAACCCTGATCTTCGGCACTTTGATGCTGTTGCTCAGCGCTTGCTCCAGTGAAAAGGGTGGCGGTGGCGGAGGAAAAGACGACGGCAGATCGGAGGTTACCCTTCAAAACTCAACTATAGCCTTGACCTATCAGGTGGGCAAATCCGGAACCGTGACTTTCAGCAGTACGGGTGACTGGACCGTCACAAACAACAATCCTCAGGATTTGAGTATATCGCCAACATCGGGCAAGGCAGGCAACCAGACCTTGACGGTGAAGTCACTGGCAACAAACAAAACCAATGCGGTGCGCTCGCTGACCTTCTCCATCAAACCCAACGGTGGTACGGCCAAGACGGTGACGGTGAACCAGGATCCTGTTTTTATAGTCAAGAATCTGCACTACGATATCAAGCCGGACGGTGAAACCGTGACAGTGAATCTGTCAACCGATCTGAGTGATGACGTGTACATTCGATACGGGGGCGACTTTGATACAATGTGGGAGACTCTGGTGAATAATGCATCGCGTGCGACCAGTGAGACTGATGTGAAGATGACCCGTGCGGCTCATTCGTTCGAGTACACGTTCAAGATTCTGCCCAACAAGACCAAGAGCGTGAAAGAGGGATTCTTCATGTTTGTGCATCATAGCAACGAGGAGTACCAGTCGGATGTGATTGTCTTTACCCAGATGCCTGCAGGAGTGGAAGAATCGACTGATTATTCACGTGACGGTGAGGTAAGCACGCTGCTGAAGCATACCGGTGTAGAACAGGGCATCCCAGTGGTGCTGATGGGTGATGCCTATATCGATAAGCAGATTGAGAGTGGCCAGTATAAGCGCGATATCCAGCAAGCTTGTGACTATCTGTTCAGTATTGAACCGATGAAGTCGATGAAGAACTGCTTTGACGTGTATAGTGTAGTGGCCGTATCAAAGAACAATGTGGTGTCCGACCAGACCTCTACAGCTTTCAAAACCGAGTTTGACAAGGAAGGTTCCACCTATGTGTTCGGTGATGTGAAGATCTGCGAAAACTATGCCAAGAAGGCCCTGAAGGATGAAAAACAAATGGAGAACGCCCTGTTGGTGGTCATCGTCAATGACGGCCGCCAGTCGGGAACCACTATGCCTGTGGTGACCAACCAGCCGCAGAACGGTGTGCCAATGGGTTATTCTATCGCCTTCATCCCTGTTTATAACGACTCGTTCGAAGTGATGATGCATCACGAGGCGGTGGGTCATGGATTGGGTAAATTGGCCGACGAGTACGGTTCTGAAAGTTCCATCTATGCCGCTAACGGCAGTATCCTGGATCATCCCGATGAACTGGATGAACTGAAGTTCTGTCAGGAGAACTTTGCCATGCTGAATGTGAGTCTGGAATCCGATCCGCTGAAGACCCCATGGGCCAAGCTGTATGAAGACAAGCGTTTTACTGCTGAGAAACTGGGAACTTACGAGGGTGCCTACACCTTCCCGAAGGATGCCTATCGTCCTACTTACGAGAGTATGATGCGAAGCAATAATTCCGGATTCAACGCCATTAGCCGCCAATTGATTTACAAGCGTGTGATGAGCATTGCCCATAATCACAACTGGAACTTCGACTACGAGGACTTTGTGAAGTTTGACGAGCCGGCTCGTAAGGCCACCAAGGCTGCAATGAGTACACCTTTAGGATTGCAGAAGAAACATGTGAGTCCAATCTGGAAGATTGAACACAAATGATATAAAAAAAGGAGCCTCGATCTGAGGCTCCTTTTTTATATTCTTACTCCCTTCAGGGTCGCCGATGAGGCTTCTGTCACCCTGACCTTAACATACTGACCGATGTGTGCATCGCCCTTGTCGAACACCACCACCTTATTCTGCTCGGTGCGGCCAAACAGTTGCTCGCGTGAACGCTTGCTGAATCCCTCGACCAGGATTTCGTATTCCTTGCCCACACAACGTGCATTGCTCTCGGCACTCAACTCGTTTTGAAGGGCAATCAACTCGTTCAGTCGGCGGATCTTCACCTCCTCTGGTATATCATCCGGAATATGACGGCTGGCATAAGTTCCAGGGCGCTCGCTGTACTTGAACATGAAAGCACTATCGTAACCGCATTCGCGCATCAGCGACAGGCTCATCTGGTGATCCTCTTCTGTCTCGGTGCAATATCCCGAGAAAATATCGGTGCTTAATCCGCAATCAGGAACGATACGGCGGATAGCAGCCACACGGTCCAAATACCACTCACGTGTATATTTACGGTTCATCAGTTTCAGGATACGGCTGCTGCCGCTCTGAACTGGAAGGTGAATATGCTTGCAAACATTAGGCATCTCGGCAATGACATGCAAGGTCTCGTCGCTCATGTCCTTAGGATGAGAGGTAGAGAAGCGGATGCGCATGTTCGGAACGGTTTCTGCAACCTTGCGAAGCAGCTTAGGGAAGTCTATGATCTCGCCACCATCGGTACCGGTACCGTCATTACCCTCGCCGGTTTCATTCACCTCCCAGCGGTATGAGTTCACGTTCTGGCCCAGCAGCGTCACCTCCTTGTAACCGCGTGCCTGAAGGTCCCTGGCCTCGTTCAGGATGCTCTCCACGTCACGGCTGCGTTCACGGCCGCGGGTGTAAGGCACAATGCAGTAATGGCAGAAATTGTTGCATCCACGCATGATGCTGATAAACCCCGATATATGATTGCCGCAGATACGCTCAGGAATCACGTCACGGTAAGTCTCGGTAGTGGACAGCTCCACGTTGATGGCTTTTTGTCCTACCTCCACCTGGGCAAACAACTCAGGTAAGGTCAGGTATGCATCAGGACCGGCCACGATATCAACACCGTGGTTCTCAATCCAGTCCTCGCGGACGCGCTCAGCCATACAGCCTACCACACCCACTCTCAGTTTCTTCTTATTGCGTCCCGACTCGAAGAACTCCAGACGGTGGAAAATCTTCTGCTCGGCATTGTCGCGTACAGAACAGGTGTTCAGCAGCACGGCATCAGCCTCTTCCAGCGTCTCACAGGTGTCATAATCCTGCATTTTCATGATACTGGCAATCACTTCGCTGTCAGCCACATTCATCTGGCAGCCGTATGTTTCAATGAGTAACTTTTTCATCTTTTGATAATTTGGCTGCAAAGTTACGTAAAAATCCGTGTAATCGTGAAACCTTGTTTAAAAAAGCAGTAACTTTGCACCCCGAAATAAAAAGGATGACAATGGATATTATTCGTTTTGTGAAAAATTGGACACTTCCCATCTCCATGGTGACGGGCGCGCTGAGCTATTTCATATATGCCTCGATTCCCGCTTTGGATTTCACACACCCCTTTGTCAGTGAGTTCACCAGCATCATCCAACCGGTACTGATCTTCTGCATGCTGTTTCTGGCTTTCTGTAAGATTGCTCCTCATGAACTGCGTCCGCATTGGTGGCAGTTCTGGCTGCTGCTTATCCAGATGGGACTGTTTTGTGCCCTTTCAGGCGTACTCTGCCTGTTTCCTGACACTTCCTACCGCCTGATATTGGAAGGTGCCATGCTGAGCATTCTTTGTCCTACGGCTACTGCTTGTGCCGTAGTAACCATGAAATTAGGTGGCAATGCCGCTGCAACCACCACCTATACCATGGCAGTGAATCTGGCCGTGGCTGTGCTGGCACCTCTGATGTTGCCTTTGGCCCATCCGCAGGAGGGCATCGCTTTTCTACCGGCCTTTTTCATCATTATCCGAAAGGTGTTTCCTCTGCTGTTCTGCCCGTTGCTGGCTGCGTGGCTGGTCCGCTATTGTTTCCCGTCTTTGCACAAGAAATGCCTGGCGCAGAAGGACTTGGCATTCTACCTGTGGGCCATAGCCTTGGCCATCGCTATCGCTGTGACCTGTAAGGCCATCATGCATAGCAGCGAGCCCGTGCTGCAGATCCTGGGTATAGCTGTGGTATCGCTGTTCTGCTGTATCTTCCAGTTTGCCGTGGGTAAGTGGGTAGGCACACAGTATGGTTGCCGTATCGAGGGCGGTCAGGCCCTGGGACAGAAGAACACCGTCTTCATCATCTGGCTGGGCTATACCTTCCTGACTCCTGTCACTGCCGTGGCCGGAGGCTTCTACAGCGTATGGCATAATCTGATAAACACCTACCAATTATATAAAAAACGCAAGCAAGATGAGGCTCTTGTAAAATAAAAGCCGTATCTTTGGCGCAAATTTCGATTATTATGGAACATCCTTTGTTTATTTACAATACCCTGACCCGTCAGAAGGAGCTGTTCAAGCCACTTCACGAGGGTCGTGTAGGCATGTATGTCTGTGGTCCTACTGTTTATGGCGATGCCCATTTAGGTCATGCCCGTCCTGCTATCACCTTCGACCTGCTGTTCCGCTACTTGCAGAAGTTGGGTTATAAGGTACGTTACGTGAGAAACATCACCGATGTGGGTCATCTGGAGCATGACGCCGACGAGGGTGAGGATAAGATTGCCAAGAAGGCACGTCTGGAGCAATTGGAGCCAATGGAAGTGGCGCAGTACTATACCAACCGTTTCCATGAGGCCATGGACCAACTGAACTGTCTGCCTCCAAGCATCGAGCCACACGCTACCGGTCATATCATCGAGCAGCAGAAGTTGGTCGAGGAGATCATGAACAACGGCTACGCCTACGAGAGCAACGGCTCTATCTATTTTGATGTGGAAAAGTATGACAAGGATCACAAGTACGGTATCCTGTCGGGTCGCACCTTGGAGAATATCAAAGATGCCAGCCGTGAACTGGCCGGTGTTGGTGAGAAGAGAAACCAGGCCGATTTTGCCCTGTGGAAAAAAGCTATGCCAGAGCACATCATGCATTGGCCAAGTCCTTGGAGTGAGGGCTTCCCTGGCTGGCACTGCGAGTGTACTGCCATGGGACGTAAGTACCTTGGCAATCACTTCGACATTCACGGAGGCGGACTGGATTTAGTGTTCCCACACCACGAGTGCGAGATTGCACAGGCAGTAGCTAGCCAGGGCGATCAGATGGTACACTATTGGATGCATAACAATATGATTACCATCGATGGAAAGAAGATGGGTAAGTCGTACAACAACTTCATTACCCTGCCACAGTTCTTTGCCGGTGAGCATGAGCGCCTGGAAAGAGGCTACAGCCCTATGACCATCCGCTTCTTCATCCTGCAGGCGCACTATCGCAGCACCGTGGATTTCAGCAACGAGGCTTTGCAGGCTGCCGAGAAGGGTCTGGAGCGCCTGTTGGAAGGCTGGACTCTGCTGCATAAGATTGCTCCAGCTGCCGAGAGTTCCGTAGATGTGAAAGGCCTGCGCGAGAAGTGCTACGAGGCCATGAGCGATGACTTGAACTCACCAATCGTCATCAGTCACCTGTTTGATGCTTGCCGTATGATCAACATCGTGAACGACAAGAAGGGTACCCTGAGTGCTGCCGACATTCAGGAACTGAAGGAAGTGTTCCAGTTGTTCGCATTCGACATCTTGGGCCTGAAGGCCGAGACGAGTAGCGACAATAGTGGCCGTGAGGAAGCTTTTGGTAAGGTTGTGGACATGCTGCTGGAGCAGCGCGTCATTGCCAAGCAGAACAAGGACTGGGCTACATCTGATAAGATTCGCAATGAGTTGACTGCCCTAGGCTTTGAGGTAAAGGACACCAAGGACGGATTCAGTTGGAAACTTAATAAATAATAATGATATGAAAGGTGCTCAGAAAATTCTGATGTGGGCCTTCCTGGTCCTGTCGGTCGTTTGCGTGTGTGCCACCGGATGGATGATTTCCGTCCTGGGCTTTGATGCCATGTCCTGCCTGATGCTCGTCATGTTTGTGCTGGCGGCCATCTGGGCAGGTGTACAGATAAAGCAGAGCCGGAAATAATCCGGCTCTTTTGCCCTATGAGAGTAATCGTCGATGATAAGATACCTTATATAAATACAGCCATCGCCCAGGTGGCCGATGAGGTGGTGTATGCTCCTGGCAGCAAGTTCACTCCCGAATTGGTTAAGGATGCTGATGCCTTGATTGTTCGCACCCGAACCCTCTGCAATAGCGATTTATTGGAAGGCAGTAAGGTACAGTTTGTAGGTACCGCTACCATCGGATTCGACCACATCGACACCGCCTACCTGGCTCAAAAAGGCATCGCCTGGGGTAATTGCCCGGGTTGTAATGCCACTTCGGTAGCCCAGTACATCAAAAGCGTACTGCTGTTGCTGAAACGTGAGCATGGTCTGTCGCTGACCGACACTACTATCGGCATTGTCGGTGTAGGTCATGTGGGTAAGGAAATCCAAACGGTTGCCGGGCAATTGGGCATGCGCGTAATGCTGAACGACCCACCCAGAGCCGAGAAAGAAGGCTGGGCAGGTTTCAGTACTCTGCAGCAACTCATGGAGCAGTGCGATGTCATTACCTTTCATACTCCGCTGGTCAGAGGCGGAAAGCATTCCACCTATCATCTGGCCGACCGGACATTCTTCGGCAAACTGAGCCGTAAACCTTACATCATTAATTCCAGCCGTGGAGAAGTAGTGGACAATGAGGCCCTGTTCGAGGCCTTGGAAAATGGAACTGTCCGTCAGGCTGTCATCGACACATGGGAAAACGAACCCCAGCTGTCATTAGGCCTGTTGGATAAGGTCTATATCGGAACCCCGCACATTGCCGGCTATTCGGCCGATGGAAAGGCCAATGCCACCAACATGGTGCTTGAGGCCATGTGCCGCCATTTCAATTTGCCAGTTCCGGCCAAAGTGTTGCCACCCGATCTCCCTGCAGGTTTGCAACTCTCGGATGATGCCGAAGAGCGCGCCTTACAGTTGTATAATCCCCACAATGACAGCATTGCATTAAAGAGAAATCCCGAAAAATTCGAGGAATTAAGAGGAAATTACCCCCTTCGCAGAGAGTAAATGCACACATTTTTGGGTTTTGTGCACCAAAATGTTCATTTTTCACGGAAATTCTTGTCACTTAACCTAAAAAGTTATTATCTTTGCACCCGAATTTGAAAAGATAAAAATTTGTTGAACTATAAAATTTACAATTATGTCTGAAATTGAATCAAGAGTAAAGGCTATTATCGCTGACAAGTTGAGCGTAGAGGAGACCGAGGTTAAGCCAGAAGCAAGCTTCACTAACGATCTGGGTGCAGATTCTTTGGATACTGTAGAGTTGATCATGGAGTTCGAGAAGGAGTTCGGTATCTCTATTCCAGACGATCAGGCAGAGAAGATCTCTACTGTAGGTGACGCTATCAACTACATTACTGAAGCTTCTAAATAAGTTATACTCTTTACCAATAATATGGAATTAAAGAGAGTAGTAGTAACAGGTCTTGGTGCGATTACTCCAGTCGGCAACACAGTTGCTGAGGCATGGGAAAACCTGTGCAATGGAGTTAGCGGAGCAGGACCTATTACTCATTTTGACGCATCACAGTTTAAGACTCAGTTCGCTTGTGAGGTAAAGAACTTCAATGCTGCAGATTTCGGTATTGACCGTAAAGAAGGCCGCAAGATGGACTTGTATTGCCAGTATGCTGTAGCTGCTGCAACCAAGGCTATCGAAGATTCTGGTATGGACCTCGAGACCGTTAATAAGAACCGCATCGGCGTAGTGTTTGGTGTAGGTATCGGCGGTATGCACACCTTCGAAGAGGAGGCTGGCAACTGGGCTATCAATGGTGCAGCACAGGGACCAAAAATCAATCCATTCTTCATTCCTAAGATGATTGCCGACATCTGCGCCGGTCACATCTCAATCAAGTATGGTTTCCACGGTCCTAACTACATCACCAGCTCTGCATGTGCATCTTCATCGAACGCTTTGGCTGATGCTTTCAACCTGATTCGTTTGGGTAAGGCAAATGTCATCGTTAGTGGTGGTGCTGAGGCTGCTATCTTCCCTCTGGGTGTTGGCGGTTTCAACGCAATGCACGCTTTGTCTACCCGCAATGATGATCCTCAGGGAGCATCTCGCCCATTCTCTGCAAGCCGTGATGGCTTCATTATGGGTGAAGGCGCTGGCTGTCTGGTACTGGAAGAGTACGAGCATGCTAAGGCACGTGGTGCAAAGATCTACGCTGAGATGGTTGGTGCAGGCATGTCTGCTGACGCTCATCACCTGACAGCTTCTCATCCAGAGGGTTTGGGAGCTAAGTTGGTTATGGAGAGCGCATTGGAAGATGCTGGAATGACTCCTGCTGACATTGACTACATCAATGTTCACGGTACATCAACTCCAGTTGGTGATATTTCAGAGGCAAAGGCTATCAAGGAAGTTTTCGGTGAGTATGCTTACAAATTGAACATTTCTTCTACCAAGTCTATGACTGGCCACTTGCTGGGTGCAGCTGGTGCTGTTGAGGCTTTGGTTTGTGTATTGGCAGTGAAGAACGACATCGTTCCTCCAACTATCAACCACGCAGAGGATGATCAGGATGAGAACATCGATTACAACATGAATTATACCTTCAATGTGGCTCAGAAGCGCGAGGTTCGTGCTGCATTGAGCAACACCTTTGGCTTCGGTGGTCACAATGCATGTGTAATCTTCAAAAAATACGCTGAATAATCGTGTTTTTGACAGATTTAATAGATAGAGTACGACTCCCTTTCCGTAAGGAAAAGGAGTCGTACTCTCGTTTATATCAAATTTTGGGATTCTATCCCCATAATATTACCTACTACAAGAAAGCGCTGATTCACAAGTCGGTAAACCTAGATAAGGACAAGAAAACCAACCGATTGGAAAACAATGAGAGGTTGGAATTCCTGGGTGATGCTATTCTGGATGCCATAGTGGGCGATATTGTTTACCGTCATTTCGAGGGCAAACGTGAAGGTTTTTTGACCAATACCCGCAGTAAGATTGTCCAGCGTGATACACTGAACAAAGTGGCCAAGGAAATCGGCCTGAACGAACTGATTCAATCCTCAATTACTCCTCACACTTCGCACAACAGCTACATGGGCGGTAATGCCTTCGAGGCGCTGGTGGGTGCCGTCTATCTGGACCGCGGTTACAAGTATTGCATGCGATTCATGCAAGATCGTATCCTAAAGGACTACATCGACATCAACAAGATGGCATATAAGGAGGTGAACTTCAAGAGCAAACTTATAGAGTGGAGCCAGAAAAACCGTGTAAATGCTTCTTTTGAACTGGTTGAGCAGAATCAGGAGGAGAGCGGCAGTCCAGTATTCATTTCACGTGTACTGGTTGAGGGTATTGAAATCGGTACCGGCAAGGGATATTCCAAGAAGGAGAGTCAACAGAATGCGGCCAAGGAATCTATGGCTCTGCTGAAGAAGAGACCTCAGTTGATTGAGTCCATCTTTGCTGAGAAGAGTAAGAAAACCGCCATGGAGGAAGAGCTGAGAGCTGTTCCTGAGATGGAGGAAAGCCCGGACGTTGCCGTTAAGCCTGTTGAGGAAAAACCACAACAGGACGAACATCCGGTTGCTGAGAAGGAAATGGAAATGGATCTCTCGCATATTAGCCTTAAGCCTAGGCAAATGACCCGCGATGAAATCATAGCAGCCGCTGAAGAGGCCGCTTTTAACGGGGAGTGTTAATACACAACTATTAAATATTGTGTAATCCCCCTTTTTCTCAAAACTTTCCGCTAACTTTGCAAGTTGAAACCGATTCTTAGCGGTGAGTATGAATGCAACTAAACTTATAGGAAAATATTTTGTTTCACGCCAAAAGGCCGTGGAGCTTTATGATACTCAGGCCGGTGCTATTCAGCAGCGTGTCATGAACCGTTTGGTTTGTGATGCCGCCCAGACAGAATGGGGCCGTGACCATCATTTCGAAAATATAAAGACTTACGAACAGTTCGCCAAGGCCATGCCGGTCAATACCTACGAGGAATTGAAAAGTTCTATTGACCGTATGCGTCACGGTGAGAAGGATGTTTTATGGCCTGGTCAGGTGCGCTGGTATGCCAAGTCTTCTGGAACTACTAACGATAAGAGTAAGTTTATCCCTGTCAGCAAGGAAGGTTTGCAAGACATTCACTATGCCGGAGGTACCGATGCTGTGGCCCTCTATCTGAAGCAGAACCCTGACAGCCACATGTTCTCGGGTAAGGGACTGATTCTGGGAGGTTCACATGCCCCTAACTATAATCTGCCTAACAGCCTGGTTGGCGATTTGAGCGCTATTCTGATAGAGAACATTAATCCGCTGGTCAATCTGGTACGAGTGCCGGGGAAGTCTACCGCACTGCTGAGCGATTTCGAGGTAAAACGTGATCGTATCGCCCGCGAGACCTTAAACAAGAACATCACCAATCTGAGCGGTGTGCCCAGTTGGATGCTTTCCGTGCTGAACCGTGTGATGGAGATTTCCGGCAAGAAATACCTGAATGAGGTATGGCCAAACTTGGAAGTGTTCTTTCATGGTGGTGTGGCATTCACTCCATACCGAGAACAGTACAAGCAGCTGATTACCAACTCAAACATGCATTATATGGAAACTTATAATGCCAGCGAAGGCTTCTTCGGATTGCAGAGCGATATGAACGATCCTGCCCTGGAACTGATGATAGACTATGGCGTGTTCTATGAGTTTATCCCAATGGATGAACTGGATAAACCTAATCCTACTGTCGTTCCGTTGACCGGTGTAGAGGTTGGCAAGAATTATGCCATGGTAATCAGTACCAGTTGTGGTCTGTGGCGCTATCTGATAGGAGATACCGTCAAGTTCACCCAGAAGGACCCTTATAAGTTCATCATCTCTGGCCGAACCAAGCATTTTATCAATGCTTTTGGTGAGGAACTGATTGTGGACAATGCTGAAAAGGGATTGGCTAAGGCTTGTGAGGCAACAGGAGCTCAGGTAAGCGATTATACCGCTGCCCCAATCTTCATGGATGCCAATGCCAAGTGCCGTCATCAGTGGTTGGTGGAATTCAGTGTGGAGCCAGACTCGTTGGAGAAGTTTGCCCGCGTTCTGGATACCCATCTACAGGAAATCAATTCGGATTACGAGGCTAAACGATACAAGAATATTACTCTTCAGCCTTTGGAATTGGTAAAGGCCCGTCCAAACCTGTTCAACGACTGGCTGAAAGCCAAGGGAAAATTGGGCGGCCAGCACAAAGTGCCTCGCTTAAGCAATTCCCGACAATATATTGAGGAGTTAATCCAGATGAATCGATAATCACATTTCAAACATGACAAAGAAGGCGTTTCATATCTTTATGGCTTGTGTGCTGTTTATTTTTGCAGCATGCGCCAGCATGGGCACCCCTGACGGCGGACCTTACGATGAAATGCCTCCTAAACTGGTGTCAAGTACTCCTGGAGAACGCGCCACCAAGAATACACTGAAGAAGATTGAACTCTTGTTTGACGAATACATCAAACTGGAAAATGCCAGTGAAAAGGTTATTATCTCGCCACCTCAGTTGGAGCAGCCGGACATCAAGGCAGTAGGCCGTAAGGTTATCGTGGAGCTCTTTGACAGCCTGAAGCCCAATACTACCTATTCCATCGATTTCTCAGATGCTATTGTGGACAACAACGAGGGAAATCCCATGGGTAACTTTGCCTTTACTTTTTCTACTGGTGAGAAAATCGACAGCATGGAAGTGTCCGGAGTGGTGCTGAATGCCGAGGACCTAGAACCAATCAAGGGTATCTTGGTTGGCTTGCACAGCGACGTGGAGGATTCTGCTTTTGTAAAGAAACCGATTGAGCGAGTAGCCCGAACTAATGGCAGTGGAAAATTTGTCATTAAGGGTGTTGCTCCTGGCTCATACCGTGTATATGCCTTACAGGATGCCGACCAGAACTTCATCTTCAGCCAGAAGAGCGAGAAAATCGCTTTCCAGACCGAGCTGATAGCTACCAGCAGTAAGCCGGATTTCCGTCTGGATACCATGTGGACCGATTCTATCCATTACGATACTATCGTACCGGTGCGTTATACCCATTTCTATCCAGATAACATCATTCTGCGTGCCTTTACCGAGGAGCAGACCAATCGTTATCTGGTCAAGAGCGAGCGACTGGTACCCAACCGTTTCTCGTTGTTCTTCTCGTCCAAATCCGACACTTTGCCTGTTATCAGAGGCTTGAACTTTAATGAGAAGGATGCTTTTGTCGTTCAGGAATCCGAATATAAGGATACCATCCAGTATTGGCTTAAGGACTCCTTGCTGTTTGAGCAGGACACCCTTTCCCTGGCTTTGGATTACTATGCCTCGGACAGCCTTGAAAACTTGGTGCTGACTACCGATACTCTGAATCTGGTACCAAAGAAGACCATGAAGAAGGTGAAGGAGGAGAAGGCTAAGGAACTGGAAGAATGGAAGAAGGAACTGAAGAAGAAACAGAGAAGAGGAGAGGAACCGGATACCGTTCCTCCTGCCACTCCATTGGATATGAAGATTACACCAAGCGGAAGCTTGGATCCGGATACCTGGCTGACCTTTGCATTTCAGGAACCGGTAGTGTCGATAGACACCTCATTTATCCATCTGCAACTGAAACAAGACACTCTATGGACCGATGTCGATTTTGCCTTCGAACAGGTTCCCGGAAAGTTACTGGAATACAGACTGGCCGGTGAGTGGCGTTACGAGCAGAGCTATCAGTTGTTGGTGGATTCTGCCTGCTTCCGCGGTTTGTATGGCACAGTGAATAATCCACTGAAACAAACCCTCAATGTGAAGAAACAGGACGACTATAGTGCCCTGTTCCTGCGCATCAACGGAGTGGAAGGTCCTGCCTTCGTGGAGCTCCTGAACCAGGACAAGCCGGTAAAGCGCGTACCCGTAGAGAATGGTAATGCCGAGTTCTATTTCGTCAAACCGGGAAAGTACTATGTGAGACTGGTCATGGACCACAACAATGACGGTAAATGGACTACCGGAAACTTTGGCGAGAAACTCCAGGCCGAGGAAGTCTATTACTATCCGAGTGCACTTGAACTGAAACAGCAGTGGGATGTGACCCAGGACTGGAATCTGGAGTCAACCCCATGGGATAAGCAGAAGCCTCAGGAGATTACTAAGCAGAAAGAGGATGCAGCTAAGACCATCAAGAACAGAAATGCTGAGCGTGAACGTAAGAAAAGAGAGCAAAGATGATAAATTCGATCAACTTATCCAAGACCTATGCGAGCCGTATTTTCAAATACGGCTGCATGTTGCTATTGCTGCTTGCTCCTTTCTGGTGCATGGCCCAATGCCCTGTTCAGAACAAGGCCATAGCACCTGGTGAGGACTTGGTGTATGATCTGCATTTCAACTGGAAGTTTATTTGGGTAAAGTGCGGTACGGCCACTATGAAGACCGTTTCCACCACCTATAACGGACAGCCGGCTCTGCGTACTTATTTGCAGACTAAGGGCAGCAAACAGGCCGATAAACTGTTCATGATGCGTGACACTCTGTTGAGCTACATGACACCCGATTTGGTGCCTCTGTATTTCCGTAAGGGAGCTTTGGAAGGTCATCGCTATAATGTTGACGAGGTGTTTTATCATTATAAAAACGGTAAGGTGTCAATAGATCATAACTACCTAAACCGATTGGGTGAGTGGGAGAAACATAAGACCGATTTGACGCAATGTGCCTTTGACATGATTGCCCAGTTGAACCGTGCCCGTTCGCTCAGTGCCGATGACCTCAAACCCGGTCAGAAGATTAAGTTCCAAATGGCCGAGGGTAAGCGCGTGAGTGAGAAGACTCTGATTTTCCGTCGTCGTGATACGTTCAAGGCTGATGATGGTACTAAGTATAAGTGTCTGGTACTTTCATTTGTGGAATATCCAGAAGGCAAAGAAAAGGAAGTCATCACCTTCTATGTGACAGATGACGGGAATCATCTGCCTGTCCGTCTGGACCTGAATCTTAAATTTGGTTCAGCCAAGGCCTTTCTGAATTCGGCCAAGGGGACCAAATACCCAATCTCTGCAATAATAAAATAAGGTGTCGGAAATGGATAGTTTAGTGGCTGTGGTTATTCCGATGTACCGTACCGCATTGGATGAGTACGAGTTATTATCGCTTCGAAATACTTGTAAAGTTCTTAGGAACTATCCCATCATCATCGCCCATCCGGAAGGGCTGCAGTTGAACAAAGTGGCTGAAAGCTATCCGCAAGTACAGTTCAAGGCATTTGACCCTTCTTTTTTCAAAGGCATCATGGGTTACAATCGCTTGATGCTGTCTTCTGTATTCTATGATGCATTCCGTTCCTATCAGTACATCCTCATCTGCCAATTGGATGCTTACATCTTTAGGGATGAATTGACGGAATGGTGCCAAAAAGGCTATGACTACATTGGAGCACCCTGGTTGAAACGTAGAGTCTACAATCTTCCCTTTATTAAGCAGTGGATGTGGGTCGTACGGAACTGGCAGCATGCCTTGGGCAAGCGATCCAAACAAGACCTTTACGACAGGATTGGCAATGGCGGGTTATCCCTGCGCAAGGTGGAAAGCCACAGTAAGGCAGTCCGTGACTATGCAGGACTGATAGAGAAATATGTGAATAGAGAAAAGAAAATGCACCTGTTCAACGAGGATGTCTTCTGGGCACTTGAGCCCCAGGGTTTTGCCTATCCGTCAGTTGAAGAGGCCCTGCATTTTGCATTTGATAAATACCCAGACCTATGCTTCCGTAAGACTGGCGGGAAGTTGCCTTTCGGTTGCCATGCCTGGTATAAGCGCAAGATGAAAACCTTTTGGGACTCTTTAGGAGTTATTGAATAAAAATTATCCCCGGAAGTTTTAAGCTCCCGGGGAATGTCTTATTTTACGAAACCGTAAACCACGTCCATAATCTTCTGACCTAAGGCGTCAGCCTGTTCCATGGTTGCAGCCTCACTGTATACACGAATGATAGGTTCGGTATTACTCTTGCGCAAATGAACCCAACTGTCAGCAAAGTCAATCTTCACACCATCGATATCGTTAACTTGCTCGTCCTTATACATTTCCTTAACTTGCAGCAGTAAACCGTCAACATCAGTACCTTCAGTTAGGTCGATACGGTTCTTGGCAATGAAATAAGGAGGATAAGTGGCACGCAGTTCGCTAACCTTCTTGCCTTCGTGAGCCAGATGACTCAGGAACAGAGCGATACCAACGAGAGCATCACGACCATAGTGGCTGGCAGGATAGATAACTCCTCCATTACCCTCACCGCCAATGACTGCACCCACTTCCTTCATCTTGGTGGTTACATTTACCTCGCCCACGGCAGCAGCACTATAAGTTCCGCCGTACAGATTGGTTACATCGCGCAGAGCACGGGTTGAACTCAAGTTGGATACGGTATTACCTGGAGTGTGCTTCAGTACATAGTCTGCCACACTAACCAAGGTATATTCCTCACCATACATAGTGCCATCCTCGCAGATGAATGCCAGACGGTCCACGTCAGGATCAACCACAAAACCAACATCGTACTTGCCGCTCTTCATCAGGTCCATGATGCCGGTCAGGTTCTTTTCCAATGGCTCTGGGTTGTGGGCAAAATCACCGTTAGGCTCACCGTTAAGCACCTCGATAACTTCAACTCCCAGTTTGTGAAGCAGGAAAGGCAGCACCATGCTACCCACGCTATTGATGGTGTCCAACGCTACACGGAAGTTGGCCTTACGGATAGCTTCAACATCCACCAGGTCCAGATCCAATACAGCATTGACATGCTTCTCACCATAAGTATGATCCTCGATATAAGCACCCAGGTTGTCTACGTCAGCATAGCCAAACTCCTCAGCCTCTGCAATACGGAGGACCTCCTGACCCTCAGCTGCATTTAGGAACTCACCATGCTCGTTCAGCAGCTTCAGTGCATTCCAGTGACGAGGGTTATGACTTGCGGTCAAAATGATACCGCCGCAAGAGTTACTCATGGTAACTGCCAACTCAGTGGTAGGGGTAGAGGCAAGACCAATGTCCAGGACATTGAATCCCATGCCCATCAAGGTTCCGCAAACCAACTGCTTGACCATTTCGCCGCTGATTCGTGCATCACGGCCGACTACGATGGTGTTCGTGTCTTTCTGGGTCGTTTTACGGATCAGAGTAGCATAAGCTGAAGTGAACTTCACCACATCCAGTGGGGTAAGGCCCTCACTTACTGGACCTCCGATGGTACCACGAATACCAGAAATTGATTTAATTAAACTCATTCGTTCCCTAATTTATTTTTAATACTCATCCTCGTTGAAAAGGAAATCCTCCTTGGTTGGATAATCTGGCCATACATCCTCGATGGTCTCATAAATCTCACCTTCATCCTCGATTTCCATCAGGTTTTCGATGACCTCCAATGGAGCACCGGAACGCTGTGCATAGTCAATCAACTCATCCTTGGTTGCTGGCCAAGGAGCATCCTCCAATTTTGAGGCTAATTCCAAAGTCCAATACATATTTTTATTATTTAATGTTTCTCAAAAATTAGGTCGCAAAAGTACAAAAAACGCAGTAATAATCAATGCAAATTACCGCTTTTTTATCCATTTTTTTTCTTCATTATGTGTTAAAATATTTAATTTTCGCGACAGAATGAACAAATAATCACTTAACCGGTTCACATACTGACGAATAACAGCATCGATAGGATACTCCTCGTGCAGGCGCAGAATTTGCCGTTCGGTGCGTCGGCAGACTGTTCTGCACACATGAGCCTGAGCTGCAGCCTTGCAACCGCCGGGAAGAACGAAGAAAAACTGTTTGGGCATGAACTCCTGAGCAGCATCTACCTCCTTCTCCAGGGTCTCTACAGCCTGGTTGCTGAGAATAGAGTATGCTCTCAGTTCCCGGTTGTCAGTATTGGTGGCCAGATAACTGCCAACTACGAACAATTCGTTCTGAATATCCTCGAGAAGTTGAATCTCATGACTAAGGTCCGCACGTGTCTCTTCTTCACAAAAACAGGAAAGTAATCCCAACTGTGCGTTCAGTTCGTCCACTGTGCCGTAAGCCTCCAATCGGAGATGGGTTTTAGGAACACGCTCACCACCAACAAGGCTGGTCATTCCTTCATCACCCGTTTTAGTATATATTTTCATGTCACACAAAATTTACTTTATAGTTCTGCTTGCTGTAGGTGGGATTAAACATGACAAGTCCCACTTCATACAAATCAAATGATAGACCAATGCGCTCATCTGCCTCTAATTGATGCCACCATTGTTTTCTTTCACTGTCAGCATACGGACTGTCGATGATAATAACCGAATGTTCCGAAGTGTGGCAAAGTGTTTTCTCGAACACTTCCTTATAATCTGGCGTACTGCACAGATAAAGCAATCCTATGGTCTGGCCCTGAGGAATGGTAAATTGACCGGCATCACAGAATTTCTGGCAATGGGTCTTTTTGCACCCTGCCTGGACGTATTTCAGCGATAAGGCTCCCCCCTCACCAATCAGGATTGCCGTTTCTGGCTGAAAGAAATTTGCTAGACGGAACAACAGTTTGTCAACAGCGATAGGAGAAAGAAGGCGGACACCCTTACGAAGCGGTTTCAGTTCATCGTATGCATAATATTGCCCTCTCTCATTGATGACCGTACGGATGAAGTCATAAGCAAAGGGAGAGTGCACACCGTAGCCTTTCCGTTTGCGGAACCGGCACAGCCAAACCCATGTCTTTTTAAGTGTATTCACAGCCTTAGTTCTTTAAGTATGCAAACATACAATAAAAAACTCATATTCTACCTGAATCCCTATACAAAATTATCCACCTTTGGCCGTTTTTCATTTGTTGGAATAGGCTTTTTATCGTATTTTTGCACCAAACATAAAGAATATGAAGACATTTACAGAATTAAGCAACCCGATTTTTGTCCAGTCCATTGTGGATTATCACAAGACAGACAACGTGGACACCCCGATTCAGAACCCTTATCCAATACGCAGTATTGAATACTATTTATATCTGAAAAACTGGATTGACACGGTTCAGTGGCATTTCGAGGACATCATCCGTGACCCTAACATCAATCCAGAGGAGGCTCTGGTACTGAAGCGTCGCATTGATAAGAGCAATCAGGACCGAACAGATCTGGTAGAGCTGATAGACAGCTATTTCCTGGATAAGTACAAGGATGTGGTTCCAGCTGAGGATGCCACCATCAATACCGAGAGTCCTGCATGGGCTGTAGACCGCCTGAGCATTCTGGCTTTGAAGATTTATCATATGCAACAGGAAGTAGACCGCACCGATGTGTCGGCTGAACACCACGAGCAATGCTCTGCCAAACTGAAAGTTCTGTTGGAACAACAGAAGGATCTGTCAAGCGCTATTGACCAATTGCTGGCTGATATCGAATCGGGTAAGAAATACATGAAGGTGTATAAACAGATGAAGATGTATAACGATCCGAATCTGAACCCAGTTCTTTACGGCAAGAAGTAATGAACATACTTGTTATCCGTTTCTCGGCATTAGGTGATGTGGTAATGACGGTACCAGTCATTCATTCTATAGCCACCTGTTATCCTCAGCACCATTTTATAGTGCTGAGCCGGACCGGAATAACCTCTTATTTTGAGAATCTCCCCTCCAATGTCCAGTTTAAGGGTGTGGACCTGAATCAGTACAAGGGCATTGGGGGATTAGGTCGTCTTTATCAAGAATTGAAACGGCTGGATATTGATGCTGTAGCCGATTTGCATGACGTGTTGCGGAGCCAGTATCTGCGCCTCCGTTTTCTGCTGGCTGGCAAAAAGGTATGTCATATTCAAAAGGGAAGAGCAGAAAGAAAAGCACTGACCAGTGGTAATCCAGGTAAGCACCAACAGTTGAAGACCTCGTTTGAGCGATATGCCGATGTCTTTGCGGGATTAGGACTGCCTGCCAGTATTTCTTATTCTCCGTCCAAAACCTCAAAGCCGGGTTGGATTGGTATTGCTCCTTTTGCCGCACATGCCGGTAAGGTCTATCCGCAGGATAAAATGAGGGAGGTAATTCGTCTGATTGCCCAGCATGCCGATTCCCGGGTGTTCCTGTTTGGGGGTGGTGCCAAGGAAGTGGAAATGTTGGAATCTTGGGCGAAGATTGCTCCCAATGTGGAATCTGTAGCCGGCAAACTGAGCCGGAAAGAAGAATTGAGCCTGATTTCCAGTCTTAGGGTAATGTTAAGCATGGACTCTGCCAATATGCATCTGGCATCATTGGTGGGCACGGAAGTGGTGTCCGTTTGGGGAGCCACCCATCCGTATGCAGGTTTTTTAGGATGGAATCAGAAGTTGGATAATGTTATTCAAGTGGAAATGCCTTGCCGTCCTTGTTCCATCTATGGCAATAAACCTTGTCGTGAAGGAGACTATCCCTGTTTGAATCAAATATCGCCCCAAATGATAGCAGGAAAAGTCTTATCAATTGCGTTTGACGAATAATTGTGCAATGAGGAGTATCATTAAAAGCAGTGGTGTTTGCCTGATCATAAACCTGTTATGGGTATATGTATGCTACACTTTGTGCCGTTTTGTCTTTCTGCTTGAGCATTGGAGCGTGTTTGCCGGGAAACTGAGTACATCTTCATTGTTGGAGATGCTCAAGGGCGGATTCATGTTTGATACCTCGGCCATACTCTATACCAATGTGCTGGTCGCTTTTCTCCTTCTGTTGCCTTTGCATTGGAAAGAGACCCTCACCTTTCATAAAATCTGCCGTTGGATTTATGTGGCGGTAAACACCCTGTGTCTGGCTATCAATCTTGGCGATGTGGTGTATTTCACCTATACTGGCCGTAGAACCACAGCTTCCGTCTTTCAGGAATTTGGCAACGAGGGAAATTTGGGTAAGATTGTCGGCTTGGAGTTTATGAACCACTGGTATCTGGTCCTTTTGGCCGGATTGATGGTGTATGGCCTGTACAGACTTTACCGAATGCCGGATTTCAGAATTAACCGTCAGCGGCTTGTTCCTTATTATATCCGCCAGAGTGTGGCACTCCTGCTTTTTGTGCCATTGTGCATTTGCGGTATGCGGGGAGGAGCCACCACTGCTGTTCGTCCGATAACCATAAGCAATGCCAATCAGTATGCCGATAGCCCTCAGGGGGCAGCCGTGGTACTGAATACTCCTTTTTCGTTGCTGAGAACTATCGGCAAGAATGCATTTGTAGATCCAAAATTCTACTCAGAAGAAGAATTGGCAGCTCTTTATTCTCCAGTTCATGAGTTTAAGAATTCAGAAGAGAAACGGAAAAATGTCGTTGTCCTAATCGTGGAGAGTTTTGGACGGGAATATATAGGAGCCCTAAACCGGACTTTAGAGGACGGTAAATACAAAGGATATACCCCATTTGTGGATTCCCTGCTGACTCATGCCGTGACTTGGGAATATTCTTTTTGTAACGGCCGTAAAAGCATAGACGGAATGCCATCGATATTGAGCAGTATTCCCATGTTTGTGGAACCTTTCTTTCTCACGCCATCGTCAACCAATGATATTAGCGGATTGGCCGGGGAGTTGGGCAAGAAAGGTTACTATTCTGCATTCTTCCATGGTGCAGAAAACGGTTCCATGGGTTTCCAAGCCTTTGCTAGAGCCACAGGATTTAAGGATTACTTCGGGCGAACAGAATACAACGAAGACAAGCGTTTTGGCGGGGACAAGGACTTTGATGGTACATGGGCTATTTGGGATGAGCCTTTCCTGCAGTTCATGGCTACTAAGATGGGAGAATTTCAGGAGCCTTTTGTAAGCGCTGTGTTTACGGCTTCCTCGCATCATCCTTATGCCATTCCTCAAGAATACAAGGATATCTATCCGGAAGAGGGCATCGCCATTCATAAATGTATCCGTTATACTGATCATGCACTGAAGCTGTTCTTTGAGAAAGCAAAGACTCAGCCCTGGTATCCCAATACCCTTTTTGTGCTGACAAGTGATCATACCAATTTGAGTGACCATGCCGAATACCAGACAGATTTGGGACTTTTCAGCTCTCCTGTCATCTTGTTTGACCCATCAGGAGACTTGGAGCCGGGAATACGTGAGGGCATTGCCCAGCAGATAGATATCTTGCCAACTGTATTGGGGTTTCTGGGCTATGATGTTCCATTTGTTGGATTCGGCATAGACTTGCTGAATACCCCTGCCAGTGAGACTTGGGCAGTAAACTATCAGAATGGAATCTATCAGTTGGTCAAGGGGACTTATGTCATTCAGCATGACGGACAGCAACTGAGGGCTGTATATGATTATCGTAACGATCCTTTGCTTAAGCACAACCTGAAAGGATCTGTACGTGAAGAAGAAACCTTGGAAACTCAATTGAAGGCTATTATTCAGAGTTATATGAACAGAATGTTAACCAACCGGTTGGTGGAGAAGTAAGCAATATGGCAAAATTAGAAAGGATAGATCAGAAAGTGTTGTATGGCATTCTTTTTGGAGGATGGAATTTGTTTTCCCGTCTTCCATTCTTTATCCATTACCTCATTTCTGATGTATTGTTCCTACTGGTTTATTATGTGGTTCGTTATCGTCGGAATGTTGTTCGGAAGAACCTGAAAAACAGTTTTCCGGAAAAGAGCAGACAGGAATTAAGAGCCATAGAGCGGAAATTCTATTTGCATTTCTGTGATATCATGGTGGAATCGGTGAAGTATTTCTCTGTTTCTCCTACCAGCATCAAGCGTCATTTGCAATTCAAAGGTCTGGACCTGATCGAGCGTTCGTGCCGCAACGGGAAATCATGTGCGGTTTATTTGGGACATTACGGCAATTGGGAATGGGTCAGTTCTTTGCAGCTGTGGCTCAATCCGGCCATAGGCAAATGCGTTCAGCTGTATCATCCTTTGGAAAATCCGGTATTCGACAAACTCATCGGCTACAGCCGTGAACGACTGGGGTCTACCAATATCCCGATGGAACAGTCGTTGCGTCACATTGTAAAATACCGCAAGGAAGGTATCCCTTTGGTAATTGGTTTTATTGCCGACCAGGTGCCATTGCCTTGGAATATCCATTATTGGAGCAATTTCCTGAATCAGGACACCCCGTTCTTTACCGGTAGTGAGCGTCTTGCCCGCCAACTGGATATGGATGTATATTATATGGAAATCCAACGGGTAAGCCGGGGACATTACATCGCAGAGTTCCATCTGATGACCGAAAATGCAAAAGCATGTGAGGAGTTTGCCCTAACCGAGATGTACAGCCGTTCTTTGGAAAAGAACATTCAGCAGAATCCGCCTTACTGGCTTTGGAGTCATAACCGATGGAAACGCTCCCGTGCAGATTGGATGCAGTACAAAAAGGAAGAGCAGGAACGAAAAGCCAGAGGATAAAAAAATCTCACATAGTTTATATATGTGAGATTTGTCGGATAGAGGCGACTCGAACGCCCGACCCCTACGTCCCGAACGTAGTGCGCTACCAACTGCGCTACTATCCGATTGCTGTTAGTGGTGCAAAGTTACGACTTTTTCCCTAAAAAGATGGAGTTACCCAAAAGTTTTTCTATCTTTGCAAAAAAGTTATTAAAACACAAAGAATAATAAAACCATGAAGAAATCCTTTATTTTTGCTGTCGTACTGGCATGCAGCATGGCTTCGGCTATGGCTCAGCAGGCAAAGTATGTGTTCTATTTCATTGGTGATGGTATGGGCCTTAACCAGGTAAATACAACAGAGTTCTATCGCGCTAGTGTAAACGGTAAATTGGGCATCGATCCTATGTGCTTTGCCAGTTTCCCATACACTACATTTGCTACTTCTTATTCTGCAAGCAGTGATGTGACTGATTCTGCAGCCGGTGGTACAGCTCTGGCAACCGGCGTGAAGACTTATAACGGAGTTATCGGTTTGGATGCCAACAAGCAGGCTGTAAACAGTATTGCTGTTTGGGCGAAGAATAGTGGCAAGAAGGTTGGTGTTTGTACCACAGTAAGTATTGACCATGCTACTCCAGCTGCTTTCTATGCACATCAGGTGGATCGCAACATGTACCACGAAATCGGTCGTGACCTGCCTGTTTCGGGATTCGACTATTTTGGTGGTTCTGATTTCCTGAACCCAGAGAAGGACGGTGTTGAATTGCACAAACTGTGCGAAGATGCCGGCTATACTTGGGCTTACGGTTATGAGGAAGGCAAGGCTAAGTGGCAGACTGCCGATAAGTTGATTATGGTTCAGACCAAAGAAGCTGCGAAGAAGAACCCTGCAGAGGTTCCATATGCAATTGACCGTGGCCCTAATGATTTGGCTTTGACTCAGATTGTGGAAACCGGTATCAATATGCTGACTAAGAACAATAAGAAAGGTTTCTTCCTGATGGTTGAGGGTGGCTCAATTGATCACGCTTGTCACGGTATGGATGCTGCTACCATGATTAAGGAAACCATCGATTTCGATGAGGCAATCAAGGTGGCTTATGAGTTCTACAAGCAGCATCCTAAGGAGACTCTGATTGTGATTACTGCAGATCACGAAACTGGTGGCGTTGTTCCTGGTAACGGACGTTATGAACTGAACCTTCAGGCACTGCAGTATCAGAAGTGTAGTGTAGATAAGGTAACAGACCGTTTCAAGGAATTGAAGGAGAGTAAAGGCAGAAAAGCAACTTGGGAAGATGCAAAGGCTATCTTGAGTGATTGTTTCGGTCTGTTCACCAAGGTTCCTGTAGCTTGGCGTGATGAGGCAAATTTGAGAACTGTCTTTGAGGACACTTTCTTCCAGGGCGGTACAGAGTCAAATTGGTACGGCAACAATGCCAAGATTGCAGCAGCAGGACGTGATTTGCTGAGCCGACTGGCTATGGTGTCATGGGCAAGTGGTTCTCATTCCGATGGCTATGTTCCTGTATTTGCTGTAGGTGCAGGTGCTGAACAGTTCCATGGACGTCTGAACAACATTGACATCCCTGAAATTACAGCAAAGATTGCTGGTTATAAGAAGTAAGATAAAAAAAGCGTTGGAATTATTCCAACGCTTTTTTTAGTCTTTCCATAAAGTCGTCCACATCAGCCTTGGTAATACACAAAGGTGGCAACAGACGCAATACATTGGTACCGCTGCAACCAGTGAAGCAATGCAGTTCCTTGACAAGTTTTTCCTTTCCCTTTACTATCGCATACTTCGGTGCA
>JAKSLP010000003.1 GCA_024401115.1 Bacteroidaceae bacterium
TGTTCATTTGCAAATCCTATTATGGACTGCAAAATTACAAATTCAAATCGTCGCACATGAAAGATTGATTCTAATAGACTATGTTTCAACTATTTCAAAGATCAATTCGTCCACTTTAACGGGACGGTAATGCACTTTCAATTCAATCCTTAATAGTGGACACTTACAAAAACAGAAAGTATATAAAACTTGTTTAATAATAAAAATAACAGTTTATCATATTATTAATCAACTTTTGGAAAAGATTTATTTATCTTTGCACTGATTACTAATAGAAAAAAATAACTATATACTGAAAAACAGAAATTCTTTTATTTACTAATACAACAAACAAGAAAATAAATTATTAAAAGAAAAGCAGCAGGACTATGACAAAACGATATGATTATTTAGATGTTGCAAAAGGAATTGGAATCCTTCTAGTATTATTACACCATCTTATTGGGCATTATGGTATTTCAACTTCTATCAGCTCGTATTTGATGGCTTTTATTTCACCTTTTAATGTGACTATTTTCTTCTTTATTTCTGGATTTTTATTCAGTAGGAAAACAAGCTATAAAGAATTTTTAATTAACAAGTTCAAAAAATTGGTTGTTCCCTTCTTTTTCTTTTATCTCACTTCATTAGGTTTGGTATTAGCAATGTTGACCTATGGAGTAGACATCCCTTATTTGCATAATATATCAACACTGAGATTAATTGGGGACTTTTGGATGAATAGTTGCCAATGGGTTAACATTCCGTTATGGTTCTTTCAAAGTATGTTTTGGTGTTCAATAATGTATTATGCAATAACTTCTCTTAAAAAAGCTCATATTCGCTATTTATTATCAATGACTCTAATACTTATAGGAACAATTCTATCAGTTTATAGAATTCAATTACCTATGGGATTAGCTTCATCATTAACCTGCATGTCATTCATAGAATTAGGAAATTTCTATCGAGAATGGTCCGAGCACAATAGTATGAAATATGGTTTTGGATTTATTCTAGCCATACTTTACATCGCATTATTATTTATTAATAGATCTTTTGGTTGGATGTTAAATGAATTTAATCATCCCTTAATTGCAATTGTATGCGGAGGAATTGGAACTATTCTTTTGATTGAATTTTGCAAAAAAATTAAAACTTCTTATTTTCTACAATTTTGCGGACAGAACTCACTTGTTTTTTTTAGTACGCACTATCTTGTTCTTCGTTTAGTGTCTAAGTTACTATCTGTAATAGGTGATGTTAATTTAGAAATGACATTGAGCTATATATCGATGATAATCATATGTGCTATTTTATCCATTGTGTTAAACAAATGTTGTCCTGTTCTAATTGGGAAGGCCAATAAATAGCAAAATAATTATTCTTTTCTTAAGAGTAATAATTAAATCTCTTTACACAGAATACAATCGAGTCATATTACAACACTAAACTAATCATTCGCTTGTATATTTTTGAATGACATTATTCGAAATAATAATCCGGCATTAACCTTTAAGAGTTAATGCCGGATTCTATTAATTAATGAAATAATGCTTAAGATTATTCAGTTGCTTCTGGCAAGTTAAAGTCTGTTTCATACCAACAAGCTTTCAAATTATCAGTTACCCAATTGGTGAATGAAGGATAAACATTCTTGATATTTGCTCTTTCACTGCACCATGGCAATTTGGTATTGGTAATAAATGCTTGAGGAACACGACCTGGCTGCAATGGAATAGAAATGGTATTCTCAGTTACACCATCTTTATATTTAACATCCACTGTGAACAGATTTGCGTGAGTAGTAAAGAAGAAATTCTTTGGAACCTCAAATGTAACAGTATAAGGATCTTTAGTAACACCGGCACCAGTGTTAATCATCTGACCATTAGCAGCGCCGAAACCAGCATGAATATTCTCAACCAAAACATTTCCATTGTAACTCAATGACATTGGAAGAGTACCACCAGCTGCCTGAACTGTTAATTCTGCCAAATTTGTTCCTACCAAATGCTTTACATCAAAGACCAAGTCATTGTAGTCAAAATCATCAGTATCACCTAAATCCTCACACATGAAACGGAACTCTTCCTCATCGTAATCAACAATCAGAGGTCTTGGAGAAATCTCAAAGAAGAAATCATTATAAGTTTGGTTTGCACCACACTCAACTGTGAAATAGGTAGTATCACCATATCTAAAGGTTCCCATACCTGGATTAGGAGATACCTCCTTATTTCGACTTACACCTAACATATCAGCCAAATCATCATTCAATGAAGGCATAGATGACCATACACCATTAATACCTGTACCCTTATTTGCCAATTTTTTATCGGTAAAGATCACATTGCCATTAGCATCCTTGTCAATAACATGAGCCTGAGTATTTGGGGTATTATACAAATACAAACCAAATGTTGTATTTGCAGGAATAGTAACTCTATAAGCTTGTGAGCGATAATACTCTGGAGCCTTTGGGGAATCAAAATCATCCTCCATAATATAACTCATAAACTCCCAATTCTGGTCGGCAGGGTATCTCAAATCACCTTCTTTATAACCCAATTCCTTCCAAGTCTGATTGTCATGGCTACCCATAATCGTAGAATTCACACGATTAAAGAATGGCTGATTTTCTGGCTTTGTTAAATCAACATCACCTGTTAATGGCATGTTATGAACGCCACCATTCTCATCTACATAATACAATCCTACATATTGAGAACCACATAACCAATACAATGGATAAATATAGAATGAAGTTGTCTCACGAGCATAGAACTCAAAGTTACTGTGAATCTTTTGCTTGTTATTAGCGGTTGGACCAGTGTTACCACCATTTCTATACTGAGGCAGAAGATTCTTTGCAATATCACTCAGTTTTTCATATGACATATAACGATAGACATCTTCACCGTCGAGTTTTCCATCTTCTTCGGTAGCTAATGACACCTTAAAATAGTCAGAGTTTCTAGGGGTAACATTTCTTGTTGACAAGCCCTGACCAATCTGCTGAAGACGCAGATCACGAACCTTGGCAACTAATTCAGCATAATCAAAATCATAGCTACCTTCATAGAAAGAAACCTCACCCATCCAATTCTGGGTAGGAGCAACATTTCCAAAATTCTTAGTGAAATTTGACTCAAAGTCAGACTTAACATTCTGTTCAACGATAGTTGGATCGAACAGGTCCTTGTCTGCAGTACAAGAAGCAATACTCATACCTGCGCAAGCAGCAACTGCCAGCATAGAAAAGCTTTTAAACATTGTTTTCATAAAACTATTATACAATTATATTATGTGAAAATTTACAATTTGTTATTATAATGCATGTGCACTAATTTCTTTTACACGGCAAAAATAGAGACTTTAAAAAAAATAAAAACGCCGCAACCGTTAATAAGTGTGAATTAATTTTTGCCTTTGCATTATTTTCTGTTTAGGCAATTATTGTCAAAACAGCAACAACCAGTAATACAATCATATAACTATAAAACAAGGTTATCTTATTTTTCGTTTTAAATGCACTAATTTCCGGAATAAAGAATAGTTCCAAAGTCTATTTTTAATGACCTCTTTATAAAATGACTTTTTATCATTTGCGGGAAGTTTATTAATTACGAAGTCTGGAATTGAACTTAAGGCCAACGAAACCGACTTATCACGTTCGCCTGGTCTTATTGTAGGATGCTGAAATTGCATATTGGTGGTTTTCAAAACCAGTTCAGCAGAACTATGGATAAAATTTGTTTTCGTCTTGATTTTGTCCCATATTTCTCTGCCCATAGCACTATTTACCGTGACTAAGGATACACCATTATAGGTATTAAAAGACTTTGGATGGATGTATTCAATATCCCAATAATCAGCAATAGTAATATCACCCGTTCTTTCCGGGCAGGCAAAAGGACAAGAGAAACAATCGTTTCGTGTTATTAATCCTTTTACGAATGCCTTATAAAAGGCTCTTAAATTCCGATCATAGGTTATCTTTCGTTTTCTCCCTTTCTTACTAATAATAACGAAACTTGAGAATGCACCCCATCCTGCTATGGATTTATCGCGGAATATAACTTCATTCACGGAACGATTATAGTCTTTTTCAATCTGCCTTATAAAAGCATCAAAAACTTTTTGAGATGGAGTCCCGTGGCAAAATAGATCAGATGTTACTAAAGTTGCATATTCCTTTCTCAGAAAAGACTTCAAGCCAGCGACCTGACAAGGAGTGCCAGTGAAATATACCCACCTGCCCTGGCGGAGAAAGTTCTGAACCTGTTGATAAACATCAGCCACATCAGAATGAACATACTTTGCTCCCCTAATTTTGTACAAGTCATCAGGGGTGTCAATAATAATATGTCTTACCTGTAGATTATCCTGATATGCAGCACCAACAACGGCTCCTCCTTTCTCTAACACAAAATTGGAGATCAATGAAAAAACACCTCCCGAAGTGCTCTCCTTTAATACTCTTCCATCAAGAGATTGGGCAGCATAAACCTCCCCTATCGCATGTTTCAAAGAATCAGCATTTCGCATTGGACAGACTTTTTGGCATAATCCACAATCGACGCATTCTTTCTGATTTATAAAAGGATAGCAAAATCCTTCTTCATCCATCTGCATGCTGATTGCCTGATGCGGGCAACACTGTTCACATGCTCTACACTCAGAGCAGTTCTCACTGATTATATCCATACGAAATTACTCCTTTAAGAAATCATCGATAATACTCATTGACTCGTGTCTGAACTTATCGAGCAGCTGGTACGTTTCTTCTGGTATGTTGTAATCCTTTAGAGGATCATAATCGGATGTTCTTTCTAATAAATGATCCATCAAATTAAACTGCCCTAATAGAGAAATAAAACGAGCACCTCCTCTTTTATGATTGGCCACAACCACAAATGGTTTATTAAAGAGAATAGAAAATACGCAGGCATGGAATGAATCAGTTATTACAAATTCGGCATCTCTAAACCCTGCAAGCCACTCTTCTACTGGTGGCTGAATTCTTTCTTCTGCGGCTTTAGAGAGATCATCAGCACAGCCAACATACAAAGGTGAAAGGCCTTTTGATTTAGCAATTTGTTCAATAAAAATCTGTTTCTCCTCATTCTTATCCAGAACATAAACAAGCATTTTAGTTTTACTTTCTGCGTAACCACTATTATTAATTAATGACAGATAGTCTTCTTTATGAAGTAATAGAGTTGGATCCAAAGCATGAACAGCATTCACACCCAAATATTTATCACACAAATCAACGCCCGATTTTTCACGTACGGAAATATAGTCAAATTTTTGTGCCAATTTCTTTATATCTTTTGTCATGCTTTCGCTATACTCCCATACATCCGTACCAAATGAAGCTGCATAAGCCATACGCTTAATGTTCCAATTTTTAGCGAACATCAAGAATGCATTTCTAACATCAGACTCATGCGCTTTAAAATAATAAGGGCGCCAAACCTGATCACTTCCTACAATAATAGCGTCATAATCCGTTGAACGTATCTGTGTTATAGCTCTCGGATCAATAGGAATATACTTGTTGAAAAAGACTTTTGTGTTCTTCTCTATCAGTTCTGCACCTTTATTCCACTTCCTTTCCGGTAGAAACGAAAATCCATCACCTTTGAGAAATGTAGTAAAGGTTCTTTTGAGAGAGGCTAAGATATTATGAAAACTATAATAATATCTGAAAGGTCGTGATATGAGTTGAACACTGCATCCCCTCCGTTTAATTATTTGAGTTAATGCGTATGATTGTAATATTCCACCATAATTGGCATGCAGGGGTAAAGATAAAATAGCTACTTTCATTATTACATTATAATGTTCTACCAATAAAAGAAAATGATAATAAAAATACAGAGTTGTTACCCTCATAAGCACAAGGGTATGGTGTAAACGCCCTCATCTGTCTCTTTATCATAACTCTCCACAAAGGTACTATATTTCTTCAATATAATCGGCATGAAAATAAAAAACAATTATTTGCAATTAATATTAAGATATAATAATAACGATTAATGTCTATCTCTATATCTCAACAAAAGACTAAACGCTTTATCTCTAATAATTTTATTTATTAATAGACTTTGAAAAGGTGAATATAATAGAACAGAGTCAAAACTAATCATCCAATTAGAAAAAGATAAATATTTAACAAGAATACCACGCAACTTTTTATATTGCTTTATATCTGATTCATCTATCTCAACCCTTGGCAAAGCTAACAGGCATGATAATGATAATAATTGATAAGCATAATAAAAAATATAGCAGCTGCTTCTGTTTTCATTTAATAAAGGAGATACCATTGATGCGATTTTCGCACGGCTTTTAAAACTTTTGGAATGGATTGTTGATTTCATAATACCATCAGGATTCATTCTGTAATAATAAGTGGTTGAAGGAATGACAACATGAAGAGTGACATATGGTAAAGTACGTATGTTCCATATATGATCCTCATAAATATAGCCCTTATCAAAATAGAGTCCGTTATGGATGATAAAATCTTTCTTTATCAACCTATTCCATGCAGTTCCCATAAAATGCATAAACAGCAACGAGTGCTGATAATCACAGTTGGATTCGAGCATTAACATACTAGATTCCGCATAATTGTCACTTTCATTAACGCCACAATATCTGCCAGTTATTATTTCAGCTTCAGGAAATTGCAAAGCTGCAGCCACAAAAGTAGAAATGGCATCCGATCTAATCAGATAATCATCGCTATCTATAAAAAAGACATATTGCCCATTTGAATTAATAATCCCGGTATTGCGAGCAGAGGACAGTACTTCATTAAAAGTTTTATTTATCACCTTAAAACTAATCGGGCCACAATAAGATCCTAAAATTCTATCTACCACTGTCATGCTAGAATCTTGCGTGTCATCATTAACTATAACACATTCTAATTTGGCATAATCTTGAGCTATTACAGAATTTAAACAATCTTCCACATATCTTTCCACATTAAATACTGGTATAATGATTGAAACCAGTATTGAATTACCCGTTGAATTAATCATATTATAAGAAAATGTACAGAAGCTTTGCTTCTAAAAAAACTATTGTTACAATTTTGTGCAAAAATATAAAAAAAAAGGTTTAGAAAGCAATATACCTATATAATTTGTTTAATGGGCCATCATTTTATACAATCTTAATTCTATTTTTAATAATTCTTTGTATATTTGCAACAAGAGAAAAAGGTCATGAATTCCCGATGGTATATGAACAAGTTGAAATTATCTTATATAATACCCGCATTTAATGTAGAGTCATTTCTGAAACAATGCGTAGAGAGTCTCTATTGTCAAGATATTTTCATTGACGAGTTCGAGGTTATCATTATTAATGACGGTTCAATGGATAGCACCATGGTAATCGCGGAAAAGTTGAAAAGCAAGTATAATAACATCATACTTATCAACCAAGAGAATCAAGGTGTTTCAGCAGCGAGAAATACGGGACTAGAGAAAGCCACTGGCATGTTTATCTGTTTTGTAGACGGAGATGACAAACTAGCACCAAGCACCATCAAAATACTATTGGATAAGGCCATAACGCATGATTTAGAAATAATCAGAGGTAATTATACTAGATTTTCATCCGATGAAGAAATTATAACGAAAGAAGGAACTACGCAATTTGTTGTTAAAGAAGGCGAAGACTGCTGGGATATTTACAGCAAAAAAGATTGTGGCGTTTATTTAAATATCTATAAAACTGATTTTCTAAAAAGAAACCAGTTAAAATTCATGAAAGGAATTAGTATGGGAGAAGATCTTCTTTTCACAACCTCATGTTATAATTGCTTAAAACACTCTGGATATTTAGACCTTACTTTTTACCTGTACCGATACAATATAAATTCCTGCCTGCATACCATTAATATAAAAAAACTATCGGATTGTGCGATTGTATTAAAAAAGCTAGGGGATATTTCCGATAATTCCACAGCTAAAAGCAAATACTTCTTAAACATAATTATTGCGCAACATACCTCCAATATTTTATGGTACTTGTCACATCATAAATGTATATTTGAGAAACGAAATGAGCTCATTCCATTGCTAAAGGAATGTGTTAGACATAATCATTTTGGTCATGATATAAAATCATCTATAATACACTATTTTCTGATTAATCATCCTTATTTCTATATTTGGTTAAGATATCATACTGCAAGGAAGAAATACGAATAAATAATCATTGACCTACCTAGTACCAATCTATTAAAAATAAGATGATTGATATTGTATATTATAAATCGGATTTAAGACGAATAGGAGGAATAGAGAGAATTTGGATAAATAAAATGAATTATTTATCCGACAATCCCAATTTCCAAATATATGCATTAACATACGATCATGGCACTAATGATTTTATATATCCTTTATCATCCAAAATAAAGCATATAGATTTAGGCGTTTTTATGTATCGGGTTTATAAATACCCACGCATAATTCGCGCTTTTTTGATTATTTATAAGAATTTATTACTTTTCATTAAATTACAGATAGTTCTTTGGAAGCTAAAACCCGACTTCCTCATTATTGACAATACTTTTAACTCTTTATTTAAATATATAAAAATCTCTGGGAAAATAGTAGCAGAGTCTCATACCGCAAGATCTTATCTTTATAATGAGACTAAGCCAAACAGGTTAAGAAACCTATTTGATGTTTATGAAAGGAAAGCAGATATTGTCGTAGCACTGACTGATGGTGATGCCAAAGAATGGTCAAAAGCTCATAACACTAAGGTAATTCCCAATTTTATAGAAAAAAGGCCGCTTCCGTCTCGTACAATTCTCTATAAAAGAGTTATTTCTGCAGGACGACTGGTTACCCAAAAGAGACAAGAGCATCTTATCCTGGCTTGGAAAAAGGTAATTGAGAAACATCCTGAATGGATTCTTGATCTTTATGGAGAAGGGGTATTGTACGATAAACTTCTGGCTTTAATAAAGGACAATGGCTTGGAAAATAATATTAAGATCCATCGCCCTACTAACACCTTCTTTGAAGAACTTGATAAAAGTGATTTCTTTGTCCTCTCTAGTTTGTATGAAGGATTTGGTTTAGTAATTGCAGAAGCAATGATGAGCGGATTACCTTGTATATCATATAACTGTCCTTATGGGCCTGGAGAATTGATTCATAATCATGAAGATGGTATTATTGTAGCAAACGGAAACATTAATGATTTAGCATGTGCAATTAATTGGATGATAGAGAATCCGGATAAAATAATGGAGTATGGCAATAAAGCCTATTCAAACATTCAAAAATATACTGCAGAATGTGTACTCCCTCTATGGAGCTCTTTTTTTATAGAGAGCCAAAAATGAAGGCATAATTACACACAATTAATCAGTTATTATTGCTTCTAAAATTTATTCTTTGTATTTTTGCATAAAATTGACAATCGGAGTTGTACGATGAAAAAAATTGTATATTGCACACCGTCACTTTATATAGCCGGAGGAGTGGAAAGAGTTCTGACAACCGAAGTAAACTGGTTGGCAGAGAATACAGACCATGACATCACTATCATTTTAACTGATGGCGATGACAAGAAACCGTATTATCCACTTTCTCCTAAAATCCACATAATCAATCTCAACATAAACTTTGAACAGATTTGGGGAAAATCATTCCTTAAAAAAGGGCTTATATATCTTAACCTGCAACGAAAGTATAAAAAGGAACTTACAAGGACATTATTGGAGATAAGACCCGATATCACCATTTCCCTTCTTAGAAGGGAAATTAATTTCATCTGCGACATAAAAGATGGAAGTAAGAAATTTGGGTGGCTACACATCACACGAGGTAATTACCGGAATTTTGAACCTGGACAAACCAATTTTATCAAAGACCTTTTTAGTAAATTCTGGATGTCCTCTTTAATCCATCAATTAAAAAAACTGGATCAATTCATTGTTTTAACAGAGGAAGATAAAAAAAACTGGAGTGAAATCGAAAAGGTTATCGCAATTCCAAATCCTTTACCATTTATTACGGAAAAGAGGAGTAAGCTAACAAGAAAGCAAGTACTCTCCGTTGGTCGGTATTCGCATGAAAAAGGCTATGATATGCTACTTGAGGCTTGGAGCATAGTTCACAAGAAGCACCCTGACTGGGTTTTACAGACCTATGGTTCTGGCAATAAAGAGCCTATCGAGGAGCTGGCAAAACATTTAAACCTTGGTGGAAGTTGCATAATTAACGGGCCAACAGATAACATCATTGATAAGTATTGCGAAAGCAGTCTGTATGTTTTAAGTTCCCGATTTGAAGGGTTTGGAATGGTACTGGTAGAAGCCATGTCATGCGGTCTACCATGCGTTAGCTTTGCATGCCCATGTGGTCCAAAAGAAATATTGGACAATGGACAAACTGGATTGTTAGCAGAAAATGGCAACATCCAAGATTTAGCTGATAAAATTAATCAAGTTATTGAAAACCAAGACCTTTTATTGAATTTAAGACAAAAAGCATTAATGAAAACTAATGCATACAAAATTGAGATTATCATGAAACAATGGCTAAATTTACTGAATAATTAACGCTCAATTGTAAAGGATGAAACTCGTTTATTTATATAGTAATTTTTGGATTGCGGGAGGAGCTGATAGGGTACTCATAGAAAAAGCCAACTATCTGGCTGATTTCTATCATTATGACGTCACCATTATCACTGATTCACAAGACGGGAAGGATTTCTTCTTCCCTCTTTCTTCCAATGTAAAACATATAGATCTTAACATCAACTTTACTGTACAATACGAATTTAATCTCATAAAACGATTCTTTATCTACCGATCATTAATGAGACGATACAAGGAGCGTCTTTCCAAGGTCCTATTAGAAATCAAGCCTGATATTGTCATTACTACTTGTGGAAGAGAATTGGACTTCCTGGAAGACTTACACGATGGGAGTATAAAGGTTGGAGAATCACACATAGCAAAAGACTATATTAGGAACCTTCACTTATTAGAAAAGAAAGGCTTTCTGCACAACATGGTCGCAAAATATTGGAGGGGGAAAATGGAACGAGCTATAGAAAAACTGGATGAATTTGTTGTGCTAACACCCATGGATGCTAATAGTTGGAGTATAGTCAGGAGTTCAAAGGTTATACCTAATTCTATTCCATTTCTTCCTAAAGAACATAGTACCTGCAAAAATCACAAAATCATCTCCGTTGGAAGACTAAGTGAGCAAAAAGGATATAACCGATTAATAGATGCATGGGCTTTATTAGCTAACAAATATAAAGATTGGGCTTTAGATTTATATGGTGATGGTGAAGAGCATGATGAATTAGTCAACCACATTAAAGAAAAAGGTGTTGAGAACAGTTTCATCATCCATAAGCCCACAAAAGATATCGCTTCTAAATATTCAGAAGCTTCTATCTATGTAATGTCATCCCGCTTTGAAGGATTTGGCATGGTATTAATTGAAGCTTTAGCTTGTGGAGTTCCATGCATTAGTTTTAATTGTCCGCATGGCCCCTCTGAAATCATTGAGAATGGAGTAAATGGTTTCTTAGTAGAAAATGGTAATGTAAAACAATTAGCAGAGTCTTTAGAAAAACTTATGATTGATGAGAAGGAAAGAATTAACATGGGAAAAGCAGCTTCTCAATCAGTTGAAAGATTTTCAAAAGATCGAGTAATGAGAATGTGGAATGATCTATTTACTTCAATAATAGAGAACAAACGAAAATGAAAATTCTATTTCTAATTTATCATGGATTTTCTGATATAAGCGGAATCAGCAAAAAAATTGCAGCTCAAGTAGAAGGTCTCAAACAGTGTAACCATGAAGTTCATGTTTGTACTTATTCCATAAAAGAAGATGGACACAGATGCAGATTTATTGATGACGAAATACTTCAAGATTTTGGAAAGAACTGTCTGGCACCTTTCAAAAAGAGAATATGTTACGATAAAGTGTATGAGTATTGCATTTTAAATGGTATTCAGGCTGTTTATTCTCGTTCATTCCATAATGCCAATCCTTTCACAATCAAGCTGTTCAAGAAATTAAAAAATGCAGGAATCCCATGTGTGATGGAGATTCCAACTTATCCTTACGACCAGGAATATCTTGGCGCGGATTTTCGAACACGTTTGGGGACACTGATTGACAAACTATTTCGTCACCAACTGGCCATGCAAATGAAAGGCATCGTTACTTTTGCTGATGTAGAAACCATTTTTGGGCAGAAAACTATTCGTATCAGTAATGGCATTGACTTTGATGCGATTCCTATGCGCTCACCAATTCCTAATCCTGCGAATGAAGTGCATTGTTTGGGTGTAGCTGAGGTACATTATTGGCATGCATTTGACCGCTTGATTCATGGATTAGGTGAATACTATAAGCAAGCTCGTGAGATAAAAGTGTATTTCCATATTGTAGGTGGCATCGCACCAAGTGATTTAAATGAATGGAAAGAGTATGTGAAGGAAAATCATATTGAACCATACGTTATATTCCATGGTGCACAGTTTGGCGAGGCGCTTACAGAATCATTCAACCGAGCTGATTTTGGTATTGGCAGCTTAGGCCGACACCGCAGTGGAATTGATAAAATCAAGACGCTAAAAAATAGAGAGTATGCTGCACGTGGATTAAAGTTCATCTACAGCGAAACTGATGATGATTTTGAAACTATGCCTTACATCTTAAAGGCTCCTGCAGATGAGAGTCCTATTGACGTGGAATCTATCATCCGGTTTAACGAAGAATGCAGAATTTCTCCTGAGGAGATTCGTAAGAGCATTACACATCTGAGCTGGAAGGAACAAATGAGGATTGTAATGGAAAATATAAAAGGCAATAAGTAATCACTTATTGCCTTTTATTATATTATCATCATGATCTTCATAATGTTCTTTAGAAGTAAACAAACCAGAAATTCCTTTTAATGCTTTTCTCAAACGATTCACAAACATACCCATTACTCCTCCATCTTTAGCAATGGTACCATTACCAGTTACTGGGCGTACCTTTCTGGTTAATAGGAACTTTAACTTGCCATATGGTTTCATGGCCAATGCCAATGAGCCATCTTCGCCTCGGATAATATCCGTACGGAATCCATACTTGCGACCTAATTCTGTATGGAATCCAAAAACCATACCTCGGACATTAAGTTCAGGACGACGAATCTGCTGAACAATCAAATACAGATCGCGGAGCGTCTCATAGCAAAATAAGCTAAATGCAGATTGTTTCTCATCTGGGATGAAACTCCATAAACCATAAGCACATACCACATCTTTCTGTTGCAAGGCTTTTACCATGGTAGCAATATATGTTGGAGGATATATGGTATCTGAATCAATACACAAATGATATTTACCTCGTGCATGATCTAAGCCACACTGACGGGCATAGCCTGGAGATTTCTTATATTCATTAACATAATTGGCTCCTAAATCCTGCAGCAGTTTCTCTGTTCCATCCTCAGAACTATTATTCACGACCAGAATCTCTATGGGAAAATCAACCTTGTTGTCTGCTAACGAATGAAGGCAACTTAACAAATGAGTTTCTTCATTATGAGCGATAGCAACGACAGAGGCTAAAGGGGGCTGATCTGTATTCAGGTTTGCTATTTTATCACGGACTTCGTTAAAAAGTTCGGGGCGGATACTGTCAAGAGGTTTTTCGTATGTTTCGAGATATTTTGTGTACCAGTTGCTCATTTCTTAATTTTTAGTATGCACTACTTGTTTAGAAAGATCTTTCGCTGCGCTCAAGATGACAAATTAAAGAATGGTTGAATCAGGGAACGATTTGTTTATAAAGTTCCAAAACTTTCTCGGCAGTGAAACGCCAACTGTACAGCTTAACATGCTCGAGACCATAGTTCACAGATTGCTGATAATAATCGGCATCAGTCTCCAAACGGAGCATAGCGGCAGCAATCTGACTTTCCTGGTATGGATCAATCAGGATGGCACCGTCACCGGCAATCTCGGGGATAGCGGAGATGTTACTGCTGATGACAGGGGTTCCGCATGCCATGGCTTCCAGCAATGGGATTCCGAAACTCTCACGCAAAGAAGTGTAAAGGAATGCCTGTGCACCGCTGTAGATAGCCGGAAGGTCGGTATTGGCAATATATCCGGGTGCAACAATATTCTGGGCAATGGATTCAATGCCTAATTCCTTCAAATAGCTGTCGATGATTGCCTGACTAAGGTCAGCAATGAGCAGTGGTGTCTTCTCGGTGCTCTTCTGCAGATACTCGGCATAGGCTTTCAGTACACGTTTAGTGTTCTTCTTCGGGTCGGTATTTCCTAGGAAGAAGAAGTATTTCTCGCTACCTATATATTTCTGAACCACTGCCTTATAATCGGCAATAGGATGAAAATGCTGACTGAATCCGTTGTGTACGGTTATTACTGTTTCGGCCGATAAACCGGTGGTACGACAGATGTTGTCGCGCTCAAAATCGGATACAGTAATGACTTTCTTGCATTTGGGCAATATTCTGGGTACTACCAAACGGCGGTAATACCAACCTAAATTCTGGTACAAGGATCGGTTGGCCCCATCGCGCTTCTCCAGAAAGATGATGTCATGCAGGGTAAGCACCAATGGAACACTACAATTGATAGGTGCAGTGTTACTGGTGCAATGAAGCAGGTCGGGCTTGATCTGTTTGATAGCATTGGGCAAGCCTACCTGTTCCCACAGCGGATAACTGGGTACCTTAACTTCATGGATATGGAAATTAGGGGTTTCCTGCAAACAGCGATCGCTGCCAGGAGCCACTAAAATATGATATTCGTTAACGTGATCAATCTGTTGCAACTGACGTACCATCTCCAATACCACAAAATCCATACCGTGTTTGTTGGGACGGAAGATACGCTGTGCTTCTATAGCTATTTTCATAAGTCTTTGAATTGTCCTTGCAAATTAACGAATTTATTTTGAATTATTGAACAAATCCTCCCACTTTTTCATGATTTGGTCTGTGGTATAGCGGAATGAAGCCTTTCGTGCCTGCTTACCCATACGCTGACGAAGGTCTTCATCATCCATCAAATGACTGAGTTTTTGAGCAAACTCATCAGGGGTGTGAACCAAAAAACCATCCTCACCATCGGTGATAATATCCTTAGGGCCGCAGGGACAATCGAAGGACACACAAGGTAATCCGCAGTGCATAGCCTCTGTCAAGACCAATCCGAATCCTTCATACCGGGACGAGAAAGCAAAGATGGAAGATTGCTGATAGATTCTGGATATGTCTGATTCGTAAGGGTGCAACTGACAATTATCCGCTAGGTTCAGTTGGTCAATGAGTTGCAGGATGGGACTTCGAGGTCCACGACCATAGATGTGTAATTGCCAATCCGGATGCAGAGGTTGTACCTGACTCCAGATCTGAACCAATCGGTCAAAGCCTTTCTGCCAGGCATAGCGGCCTACTGCCACTACTTGTTTAGCAGTCAAGGGACTGACCTTGTCGGTTTGGAAACTTAACGGATTAGGTATGGTCACTACCCTATCCAAGTGTTTTTCCCAAGCCATTTTATCCTCATCAGTCAACACCACAAGGGTATCTAAACGACGGAGTTGTTGATAGAATTGACTCTGCCAAATTCGGGTAAAAAATCCTCGTAAACGCCAAGGGCCAAAATTGACCTGACGATAACTTCCACAGTTCAAATGGGCCCATCCTATTTTCCGGCTTCCATCCTGAATCTTATGAAGAAAATTGAGTTCCCTGCGAAGGGTTGTTATAACGACATCTGCCTTAATCTTAATGAGTTGCTCTTCCAACATTTGGCGATATCTACGCATCTTTCTTACATAATCGTATAATGCCCTAATTCGGCCACCTGAACGGGGATTATAAAATCCGATATTCAGCTGAATAATCCTAACTAGTGGGGAGATGGGATAACTATAGGCCAGTCCTAAACCATCGGTCAGGATAATTGTCACCTCATAGCCTAACTGATCGGCCAGATAGTTCGCCTGCCCAATAAGCACACGTTCTATGCCATCAGGATTGCATAAAGTGGGACTGAGATAGACAATTTTACGTTTCATGACGCAAAAATAGACAAATATTTGGGATTTCCTTTGGTAGCTCATAGAAAAAATAGTAACTTTGTCGCGATTAATAGTATATACAATACAAATTAAGAAAATAACAACTCAATTAAACTATCAAGATTATGGGAAAGAAAGGTATTCCAATGACAATCATGATGCAGGCAGAAACAGCTCCTAATGTTGCTCAGCCTATGGGCCCAGATGCTGATTATACTGGCACATGGGGTAGCTTGTATTATGAGAAGGGACAAGCTGTAATGACTACTTCAACTTACAGAATTAAGCAGGCTGGTGGTGAAGTCGGCTAAGTCTAAAATAGAGTGTGATTAATAACTACATAGTAGCAGGAATCCCCTTCCGGATTAACTGGAATGAGGAATTTTGTACTAAAGAATGGCTGGTTCAATATCAGCCATTTTTAGTATCAGGTGCTGAAGAAAACGCGGCTTTCACCTTTACCTTTTGTGCAGAGGGTTTCGACACCCACGGTAAAGAGCTCCTTTACAAGGAGGAAAGCGATGAGCGCTATATGCGCTTCGAAATCTATCAGGACAAGGATCATTATATCTTCTTGGCAGCTATTACCAAAACTGACGGGTTGCTGTATCATATCGTCACCTCGCGTGACTTTTCCGATGCCCGGTTGTATGTAAATCTGGAGGAGAACGGTAAAGATTCTGAATTCCTGCCTAAAACAAAATTCATCGCAGAGAACTTTATCCGTATCCTGTTCTCGCAGAATGCTGCTCCTAAACATGTGGTATGCCTGCATGCATCGGCCATGAGGTATAAGGACAAGGCTTACCTGTTCATGGGACATAGCGGTTCAGGAAAGAGCACGCACAGCCGCCTGTGGCTGAAGTACTTTGACGATACGGAACTGATGAATGACGATAATCCGGTGGTGGCTCTGGATGCCGATGGTAAGCCTGTGGTTTACGGCAGTCCCTGGAGCGGAAAGACCATCTGCTATAAAAAGATTAACGCTCCGCTGGCGGGTATCGCCCACATCGTGCAGCGTCCAGAAAATAAAATGGTGCCCTACCCTAAATATCCGGCTTACCGGTTCATTCACCGGAATGCGTTCGGATTTACCTATCTGTCGGATGGCATAGCGGACGGCATTTATTATACGGTTGAGAAAATCATCTCACAGATTCCAATTTACCAACTGCAGTGCCGGGCCGATAAGGAGGCTGCGAAACTGTGCAAAAAGACGTTAGTGAAATGAGAATAATCGAAGGATTCAGATTGCGCCAGATTGCAGGTGAATACTACATCCTGGGCGAGGGACTGAGACAACTGCAGAGCGGGTTCAACCAGGTGATGCAGATGAACGAGGCTGCGGCTTACCTGTGGGAGAACATCGAGGGTAAGGATTTTGACGAAGAGACTATTGCCCGACTGCTGATGGCAGAGAACGACTTTACGCACGAGGAGGCTCTGGAGTATGCCAAGCAGACCCTGGAGTGCTGGAAGAATATTCCTATCATAGAATAAACAATGCTGAGAAAACGCCAGATAATGATAGACTTGGTGCAGGCGGCTATATGGAACCGCCCTGCAGATACCAGCCAGTGGCAGAAGCCGGTGGACTGGAACGGGGTTTATGAACTGGCAAAGACTCAGGCACTGAGGGGCATTGTGATTGATGCCATCCTAAACCTACCTACCGAATGGCTTCCTGAAAAGAAATGGTATGTGGCCCGCCTGAACCGACTGATGGAAATGGCACAGGACAGTGCACTGCATCTGATGGTGAGCAACGAACTGCTGATGCGGTTTGAACAGTGCGGAGTACATGCGCTGCTGATGAAGGGTGTGACCATGGCGGCTCTCTACCCTAACCCGCAGTACCGTGCATGCGGTGACATCGACCTTTACATCGGTCCCGAGAATTACGACCGGGCTATCCAGTTGCTGTGCGACTGGGCAGGTTCTCACCAAACGGATGTGGTGAAGGATGATAAGCATACTTCCTTATTTTATAAATCCATTGAAATTGAACTGCACCGGATTACGGAGGATTTCTCGGTGCCTAAGTACGACCGGGAATGGCAAAAGTGGACCCGGGAGTGTCTGGACAATTGCAAGGGCCGGGAGTTTCCGCTGAACTATAACACGGTGTTCCTGTTTAACCATATCTGGCATCATTTCTGCATCTATGGCATCGGTCTGCGGCAGTTCTGCGACTGGACGCTGTTCCTGCATCATCATGCTAAGGAGATTGACCGCGAGGCGCTTAAGAATGATCTGGAGCGTATCGGTCTGTTCCACCAATGGCAGATGTTCGGTTGCGTGGCTGTAGATACTTTAGGGCTGCCTGAGGAGGAATTTCCTTTCTATGATGCGCGTTACCGCAAAAAGGCAGAACGTATTGTGGACCAAGTGTTTGAGGATGGAAACTTTGGCAAGTCGGGCCGCTGGTTGGCGGGGAAACCCCGTAATTACCTGAAACGCAAGCTTCATTCGGCTTATTTCTGGTGCAAGCGACTGGCTATGGTATGGCAGTTCTCACCTATTTATGCCACTTACACGGTGCTGGATTATATGAAGTATGGAGTGGGGGTTGTTTTTAAAGATTTATTGAGAAAATAGCGAATTGTCATTCTGAATACCCCGCATGTCATCCTGAGTGAAACGAACCAACGGTCGCCGTGGGAGGCGAAGCCGAGGTAGGCAATGGATCTTTCTATATAAGTAGTGGATTCTTTTTTAGTATGACTCCTCGCGAGGTAAGATTCTTCGCATTCGCTCAGAATGACATTAACATAATTGATAATTGTTTTTATGCAAATCAACTGGCAAAAGGATATCAGGACCATTAAGTGGTTGTTCATGACGGTCAAGGGTTTCAAACTGAAATCACTGGCCATCTACTTCATGGGTCTGGTGCGTCTGCTGGTGGGTTTGTATTCCATCTGGGTTACCAAGACGGTGATTGATATTGCCACACACAAGACGGATGATAACATGTATTTTTATCTGGGACTGATGGTGGCACTGATGGTGGCGCAACTGGTGATTGGTGTGTGCTACACCTGGATGGATGGTATTATCCGACTGAATTACAACAATAAGATACGTTATCATTTCTTTACCCGAGTGATGCAGAGCCCGTGGACGGGTAAGGACCGCATGCATACGGGTGACGTGGTGAACCGCCTGTCGGGCGATTTGGGTACGATAGCGGATTTTGCCTGCGGAACTATTCCTGCCTTTCTGCTGACACTGACTCAGCTGATAGCAGCCAGCACTATGCTGTATGTACTACAGCGGGAACTGCTGTGGGTTATCCTACTGGTGATGCCGGTGACTGCTTTGTTGAGCCGCATCTATGTATTGACCATGCGCCGACTGAACCGCCAGTTGCGTGAGAACAGCAGCCGTATGCTGTCGCACCTGCAGGATAGCGTACAGAACCGTATCATCCTGATTGCCTTAGGGGGCATCCGCCAGTCGTTCGATAAATTGCTGAGTATCCAGTCGCAGTTGGTCAGTCTGACCAAACAGCAGATGCGCTTTTCTATCTTCTCGGGCACCCTGGTGCGTGTGGGCTTCACCGCGGGTTACACCATTGCCTTTGTGTGGGGTGTATTAGGCATCCGATCGGGTGCGGTGACTTTCGGAACCATGACGGCTTTCCTGCAATTGGTTTCGCAGGTACAAGGGCCTTTTGCGGATATGGCCGCTCATATCCCAGCATTTATTCATGTGGTTACTTCCTCTGAGCGTATCATGGAACTGCTGCCTGTGGGCAAGCAGTCTATCCTCTCGGATGAGGAAGTGCCAATCGAGGGACCTATCGGTATCCGAGTGAAAGACCTTTCGTTCAGCTATGTAAATGAGAGCAGCAACCAGACCCGCGTGCTGACGAATGTAAATCTGGATTTCCGTCCGGGCACACGTACAGCCATTGTGGGTGAAACCGGTATCGGTAAGAGCACACTGATCCGACTGATCCTGTCGCTGCTGGATACAGATAAGGGTTCAATAACCTTATATAATGACATGGGGGAATGGGCTTCGGACGAGCACACCCGTTGCAACTTCAGCATGGTGCCTCAAGGCAACAGTCTGTTTAGCGGCACCATCCGCGAGAACCTGCTGATTGGCAATCCTGAGGCTACTGAGGAGCAGATGCATGAGGCACTGACCACAGCGGCTGCTGAGTTTGTATTTACCCTACCCCGTGGTTTGGACACCAATTGTACCGAGCGTGGTGCGGGACTGAGTGAGGGCCAGGCACAGCGCATTGCCATCGCCCGAGCCTTTTTACACCGGGGCAGCATCCTAATCATGGACGAGGCCAGCAGTGCTCTGGACGAGGAGACCGAGCAGCGAATCATTGACCGCCTGTCGGCCCGCAAGGATAAGACAATTCTTTGGATTACACATCACCGCGCTGTGGCGGAGGCATTGGATGCCATCGTAAGATTATAAAAGGGCGATTCTCACGAACCGCCCTTTTACCATAAAATCAATGTTACAACTTATTTTAAGTAGTTTTGTAAATCAGTAAATTCTTTGCGCTCTACTGCCCACTTCTGATCAACAGGAACGGCAATGATGAATGGAGTTGCACCTGGTGCAGGGAACTCGGTACGCATGCTCCAGGCATTGATACCTGTAGAGGCTGCGTCGCTCATGCGGTTCTGGAACACTTCAATTGAGATGTTATTTTCCGCTGCATTCCAGCCTTCGATACCGGTCACTACATACTCCTCTGCATTCCAATTGATGTTTGTTCCATCATAAATAACATGGCCCTTGTCATCCTTGGCTGAAGTTGGAGTACCCGTATTCCACATGGCATATGGATTGTTGGTCACAGCCCTCTTACTCCATGTGGTATTACCGATAGTTAAGTTAAAGTCTAAGGTACCACCTAATGCGCGGATGATGGCCTTGGTATCAACGTCTGTGCCAGTAATCACATCCTCAGTCTTTTCACCATTAACATAGGTAATCTTGTGATGTACAGAAGTAGTCTTTACTACATCAACAACAACATCGTTATAATCGAAGTCATCGGTAGCACCCAAGTCCTCTATCATATAACGCTTAGAGACAGAAGTAGAAACTGTTGATTCACCATTCTCAATGATAATCTCCTTTGGTACAAATGGGTTACCAACAATACACAGCACCAGGTCATTGAAGTCTAAGTCGCCTGAAGGTTTATTGGTAGTAGCATTATACTGGTCCTCAATACCAATGTATCGAATCTCAGCATTTGGAAGCATGCCTTCAATATCAGGCTTGATGTTAGGATCAGAAGGTTCAACATAAATTCCATTACTAGTGCCCAATCCTACCAACACATTTTTATTTACTGAAGTATTTCCATTTTTAATGTTCTTCAAGTAAATCTGAATTTCTGTTCCCACCTCGGCATTGATATGTATACCAGGCATGGTTGCCTTAGAGACCTCTCCATTCTTTTCATTAATAGAATATGCCATTCCATTTACATAAGGTTTATCAGATGCACTGAAATTCTTGGAGAAGACTTTCACTTCTGGGTTGTCGCCGACCTTGACATACAGATCATAGGTATAACCACCCTGAGCTGAAACTGGGTAGATGGTGAAATCATTACTTGGTGCTACCAAATAAGCCGTTTTTCCGGTATGCTGTTTGCTGTCAGGCAACTGCTTTACGGAAATGTCGTTGTAAATGCCGTAGTTTGGGGAAGAAGAGGTTATATTATTTGTACCATCTTTAATAACCCATTTATTTAATAATCCGGTATAACCCTTTTTTATATATTCAGACTGTGGATTAAGTCCAAAATCCAGACCCTCTACTACAGTTGCAGAATACTCCACCGCACGAGTCAAATAGGGATTGCTTCCAGCAAAATCCCAACTCTGGGTTGGAGAGATCTTACCAAACTTCTCCTCGAAATTGGTACGGAACTCGTTCTTCTGGTTCTGGGTGTACTGTTCACGATAGGCTTCACCATTCTCGGTATTGAAATAATCTTCTGCACCACAAGCAGAAAGCATCAGGGCCGCACAAGCCACTGAATAACTCAACCAATTTTTCATAATATGCACATTTTCAATTAAGCAACACAAAAATACCTATTTATTAAGTATTTACCAATAAAGGCCATTGTATGTTTGCATTTTTTAACAACTGGCGCGTCAAGCTAAAAAAAGCTCTTCGCTAAGGAAGAGCTTATATAGCTGTATTATTTCTGGCGATAATAAGTAGTCGTTAATGTCGGGTCGTAAGAAGAAACAATCTTTAATGTATCCTTACTCAAATAGCGTATATCGCATGTATCCACCAGTTCGGAGGTGCCATCACTACCATCACCCGACCAAGTGAGCAACAGGCGGGTGCCGTCCATGGTCCATGAACTGAAGTTCTGGGTGTCGTTGTTGATGCTGGATGCTATACCGCCTTCCTTGATGTTGATGCCTGATTCTTCCTCAGCTACATTCTTCATGACCCATCGGCCAGCTAAGGTGGTCAGATTGAGTAACTCCTCGGCATTATCACCGTTGTCGGGCACAACTACCACATAATCATTCACTGCGTAACCGCCATACACTTTCTGGTTGGCCAATGCCTCGGTCATGGCAAAAGAACAGGTATCACCTGCCTCAGTCAGGACAGCAATGATGTCGTCTTCCACACTGGTCACAATGCCACTGATACTGGCATTCTCCGAAAAGTCTTCCGGTACGATAAACTCTGGCTCGTCCACTTCCTGGCGGGGAGCCTTACTTTCGCAAGCGCACAGTAACAGGGCTGTGGCTGCTGCACAAATGTATTTAACTGTTTTCATAATTCTTAGCTTCATTCCAATATTCATCCATTTCACCTAAGGTCAGGTCTTTCAACTCGCGACCCTGTTCCTTGGCCTTGGCCTCAACGTAGCCAAAGCGGCGGATGAACTTCTGATTGGTGCGCTCCAGGGCGTTGTCTGGATTAATCTTATACAGACGACCGGCATTGACCATACTGAATAGCAGGTCTCCAAATTCCTGTTCACTGCGGGCCTTTATGGCCTGAATCTCAGGACCCTTAGGATCGGCTCCTGCGGCTTCAAGGGCCTTACGCTGTGCCTTCAAGTCATTCAGTTCTACCTGCAACTCGTCATACTCTTCACGCACCTTATCCCACACATCCTCGGGCTTCTCCCAATCGAATCCCACATTGGCTGCCTTTTCCTGCACACGGAATGCCTTGATAAGTGATGGCAATGCCGATGGCACGCCACTCAACACGGTCTTATTGCCATCCTTCTCCTTCTGCTTGATCTGTTCCCAGTTGACCAAGACCTGATCGGCGGTATCGGCTTTCACCTCGCCAAACACATGGGGATGGCGGAATATGAGCTTATCGCACAACTGGTCGCACACGTCCTTGATATCGAAACTGTCGGTCTCACTACCAATCTTGGCATAGAATACGATATGCAAAAGGACATCTCCCAATTCCTTGCAGATGTTCTTGGTATCCTCGTTCATCAGGGCCTCGCACAACTCATAAGTCTCCTCAATGGTGTTGGCACGCAGGCTCTGGTTGGTCTGCTTACGGTCCCAAGGGCATTTCTCACGCAACTCGTCCATCACGTCCAACAGACGTTCGAATGCCTTTAACTGTTCTTCTCGGGTATGATTCATATTTTTTAAAAATATGGGGCAAAGTTAGTGCTATTTTTTAATATTTTCGCTATCTTTGCACAAATAAAGACGTTATTTTTACATGGAAGTCAAGAAAACCAAAATCGACGGGCCGGTTATCATTGAGCCGCGCCTGTTTAACGATGCCAGAGGTTATTTTTTCGAGTCTTTCTCACAACGCGAATTCGAGGAGAAGGTGACTAAGACCGTGTTTGTTCAGGATAATGAAAGCAAATCCAGCTATGGAGTGCTGAGAGGACTGCATTTCCAGAAGCCTCCTTTTACCCAAAGCAAGCTGGTCCGCTGCGTGAAGGGTGCCGTACTGGATGTAGCAGTGGATATCCGCAAGGGCTCGCCTACCTACGGACAGTGGGTAAGCTGCATTCTAACCGAAGATAACCATACCCAGTTCTTCATCCCCAAGGGTTTTGCCCACGGATTCAGCGTACTGAGCGAGGAAGTCATTTTCCAGTACAAGTGCGACGAGTTCTATGCTCCTCAGAGCGAGGGTGCCATAGCCTGGGATGATCCGGACCTGAACATCGACTGGATGGTTCCTGCCGACCGCGTGATTCTGAGCGCCAAGGATGCCAACCATCCAAGACTGAAGGATTTCGAGTCACCGTTTGAATACTAGGCCATGATTAAAGACGCGACAAACAACATAACAACTTATTTGAAAAGAAGCATACTGACCATGCTCCTTTTAGGGATGAGTTGCCTGCTGTTTGCGCAAAACAATCCATATAGCATCAACGACCGCATCTACGAGATTTACCAGGAGGCGCTGCGCGTGCGTACACAACCGAAGGCACTGGAACTGGGTGAAGATATGCTGAACCTTTCCCTTCAGCTCAAAGATAAAAAAGCGGAAGTGATGTCGTACCTGATTCCACTGAGCTACTATGTGAACAATAAGGATACGGCCAACGTATCCAAGACAGCACAAAAGGTACGCGATGTGGCCCGGAGTAACGATTATGCCCAGTATTACTACTACTCTTTCAATCAGGAATCTGTAGCACTGCTCAATAGCAATGACAATGCGAGAGCTATCAATCTGCTGGGACAGATGCGGCGTGAAGCTACCGCAGAACATAACACCTATGGCATGTACACCAGCTATATTTCACTGGGACATGTGTACCAAAACATCTTCAATTTCAACGAGTCAGAGGAGATGTATGTGATGGCCGCCGAACTGACCGAAAAGGAGATTGAGAATCAGTCGCCTGCGAGTGCATGGCTGAATGCGGCAATCATCGCCTTCAAAAACAACGCCTACCAGAATACACTGAATTACCTGCAGAGTTTGAAACGCTCATTCCACACCACCCGAATTCAAATGGATGTATTGGGGTTAGAGGCTGCGGCTCATTACATGCTAAAAAATAAGGAAGCAGCCCGACAGAAAGTCAAGGAGTATTACGAAATAGCCGACTCCATCAAGAACGAAACGGGAGTTAACAGTTACCGAATCGAAATAACGGATGAAATGCTGAAGGGACATTTCGATAAGGCCATCGAACTGGCAAAAAAAGTGACTGACGAGACTGAGTCTACCATCTTCCAGGTGGGATGCTACGAAGAGATGGGGGATTATCAACATGCCCTGTCAATAGCAGAACAGTACCGCGTGGAGGTGCAAAATACGTTGAGCCGCTATATGCAGTCGAATGCTGCCCTGCAGGGTACATTGCTGCAAACACAGAACGAAGACCTGAAAACGAGCAACATCCAGTTGGAGTTGGATCACCAGAAACTGGCACTGCGAAACAATGAGCTGGCGCTGCTGCAAGCAAAGCAGGACCTGGAACTGAACAAGACCAAGCAGCGCAACACCGAGCTGGCCCTGCAACAGGAGCGTGAGAAACAGGAGCGTATCATTGCTGAGCAGGAGAAACGCGATGCCGAACGTGACAGGGAGCTCAAGGATCTGGAACTTCAGAGACGTACCCAGCGACTGGGAATCGGCATTCTGACGATCATCCTGCTGAGTGTTATCGGCTATTCCATCACCCGCATCCGCAACAACCGCATACTGAAGAAAACCAACAAGCAACTGCAGATTGCCAAGGAAGAGGCTGAAACCAACCTGGTAAAGGCGGAGGAAAACCGACGCATTGCCGAGGAGAACCAGAAACAGGCCGAGCGCTCGGAACAGATGAAAACGATGTTTATTCAAAACATGAGTCACGAAATCCGCACTCCACTGAACGCCATTGTGGGATTCTCGCAGATTCTGACCGACCCAGAGATTTTTGCCTCATTGGAGGAAGAGGAAAAGACGGAGTTCATGAACCTGATCAATAATAACACGAACCTGCTGACCACTCTGGTAAATGATATCTTGAACCTGAGTGACCTACAGAGCGGTAAGTACAAGGTGGCATTGAGTAATGTGCGTATCAACGATACCGTAAACCTGGCCATCAAGAATGTGGAAGACAGGGTTCCTTATGGTGTGAGAATGTATTATACCTCTGAATTGGAGGACGATTATATCCTGTACTCCGACCAGCAGCGTATCCAGCAGGTCATCAGCAATTTCCTAACCAATGCCTGCAAATACACCGATAAGGGTGAGATTCATATTCACTCATCACTGACCGAGAATGTGGGCCATGTAACTATCTCTGTGGCAGACACGGGTAAGGGCATTCCAGCAGATAAGGCTGAATCCATATTCAACCGCTTCGAAAAGTTGGACAACTTTGTTCAGGGTACGGGTCTGGGATTGTCCATCTGCCGCCTGATAGCCGGAATCCTGCATGGTGAGGTAAAACTGGACACCACATACACCAATGGTGCCCGTTTCGTATTCCTTCTTCCGGTAGACAATCTGGCCAACACAACAAATACACCTTAATATAATATAAAGGCTGTTTAAAGATTTTTCGTTTTTTCTGTCTTTTTGTTTGGTCATATGAAATATTTGTAATACTTTTGCAAAGTAATAAAAGAAAAAGAAGATGAATTGTAATCTGAATACATGTTGGTGGCATAGCTTACAACTTAAAAAGTGGTAAGCCCAAAACCTGTGTACCTGATTCAAGAAAAATATACGAAAAGGACCTGTCGGACTTACGACAGGTCCTTTTTTTGGTTAGTAAAGAAATAAAACAATACAATTATAAAATGATAGACTACAATGTAAATGAAGACGGCTTTTATGGTGAATTCGGCGGAGCCTACATTCCCGAGATTCTATACAAAACCGTAGAGGACCTGAAGAAGGCATATCTGCCTATTTTGGAAAGTCAGGAGTTTAATGAAGAGCTGCATATCCTACTGCGTGATTATGTGGGCCGCCCTTCCCCACTTTATTATGCTAAACGGATGAGCGAGCAGTACGGTTGCCAGTTGTACCTGAAACGTGAGGACCTGAACCATACCGGTGCTCATAAGATCAACAATGCATTGGGACAGATTCTGCTGGCCAAGAAAATGGGTAAGACACGCATCATTGCCGAGACGGGTGCCGGTCAGCACGGTGTGGCCACTGCAACCGCATGTGCACTGATGAACCTGCCTTGCGTGGTTTACATGGGTGCAACCGATGTGGAGCGTCAGCACGTAAATGTGCAGCGTATGCGTATGCTGGGTGCCGAGGTTCATCCGGTAACCAGCGGTAACATGACCCTAAAGGACGCCACCAACGAGGCAATACGTGACTGGTGCTGTCATCCAGCCGACACTTTCTATATTATCGGTTCTACCGTGGGCCCTCACCCTTATCCTGATATGGTGGCCCGACTGCAGAGCGTTATCTCGGAAGAGATCAAATGGCAGTTGGAAGAGAAGATTGGCCGCAACTATCCGGATTACCTGATGGCCTGCGTAGGCGGTGGCAGTAATGCCGCAGGCACCATCTACCATTACCTGAATGACGAGCGAGTAAAGATTGTACTGGCAGAAGCTGGCGGCTTAGGCATGGAGACTCCTATGACTGCAGCCAGCATGCAGATTGGCACCGTGGGTATTCTGCACGGTAGCCGCATCAAACTAATGCAGACCGAGGACGGTCAGATTATTGAGCCTTATAGCATCAGTGCCGGTCTGGATTATCCGGGTACTGGCCCACTGCACTGCAACCTGCATGCTACGGGTCGTGCCAAGGTAATTGCCATTAACGATGACGAGGTATTGGATGCAGCATTTGAACTGACCCGTCTGGAAGGTATCATCCCTGCCCTGGAATCGGCTCATGCCCTGGGTGCCCTGAAGCACATGCAGTTCAAGCCTGATGACGTGGTGGTACTGACCGTGAGCGGACGTGGAGACAAGGATCTTAGCACCTACCTGAAGCATATTTAATAAAACATGTCATCCTGAGAGGTGCAAAGCACCCGAAGGATCTTACCTCGCGAGAAAAGATTCTTGCTCCACTTTGTTACGCAAGCGAGCAGAGCTCGAGCGCTTCGCTTCGCTCAGAATGACAAATTCAAAATAAAATGAAAACATACAAATACCATACTGCATCGAAGTTCATCCTCGCCGACCTGAACACCCCGGTATCGGTGTACCTGAAGGTGCGTGATGCTTATCCACAAAGTGCCCTGATGGAGTGTTCAGACTATCATGGCGGAGACAATGCACGATCGTTCATCGGTGTGCATCCCATAGGCAGCATTGCCATAGAGCATGGCATGGCGGTGGCCAAATATCCTAACGGTGAGCAGACCCAGCGACCGGTATCGGCAGAATACGGTTCAGCACAGGCTATCAACGACTTCCTGGAGGCGTTTGACATTCAAGGAGAAAACAGCCAATACTGCGGCCTTTTCGGCTATACCTCGTTCAACGCTGTGCGTTACTTTGAGGACATTGAGGTTAAGGACGAGACCCAGAAGGAAAATGATGCACCCGACCTGCTGTATATCCTGTACAAGGATGTGATAGTGTTCGACCACTTCCGCAACCAGATGGTACTGATAGAACTGCTGGAAGAGGGCGAGGAAGACGATATTGACCAACTGGAGAAAGACATCAACACCTGGGCGGTGCGGACTTACGACTTTCATCCGGTAGGCGACTTCTGGAGTACACTGACTGATGAGGAGCATAAGGAGAATATCCGTAAGGGCATAGCACACTGCATGAGAGGTGATGTGTTCCAGATTGTGCTGTCGAGACGCTTCAAACAGCGTTATGAGGGTGACGACTTTAAGTTGTACCGTGCCCTGCGCAGTATCAACCCCAGTCCCTACCTGTTCTACTTCGACTTTGGCGGTTTCCGCATCTTCGGTTCAAGTCCTGAGACACACTGTAGGATTACCCGAGAGGAGAACGGAATGTACAAAGCCTACATTGACCCGATAGCCGGTACCACCAAACGTACGGGCAATACCGAACAGGACCGCAAGAATGCAGAGTATCTGCGTAACGACCCTAAGGAAAACGCCGAGCATGTGATGCTGGTGGATCTGGCCCGTAATGACCTGAGCCGCAGTTGCCATAACGTGCATGTGGAGTTTTACAAGGATATGCAGTTCTACAGCCATGTGATTCATCTGGTGAGCCGTGTATGCGGCGAACTGGACGAGGGCGCTGATCCTATCAAGGCATTCATCGACACCTTCCCGGCCGGCACTCTGAGCGGTGCGCCAAAGGTACGTGCCATGCAGCTGATCAGCGAATACGAGCCACACAACCGTGGTGCCTACGGTGGTTGCATCGGATTCATCGGATTTGACAAGAGCCTCAACCAGGCGATAACCATACGCACATTTGTGAGCCGAAACAATGAATTATGGTTCCAGGCAGGCGGCGGCATTGTAGCCAAGAGCGATGTGGAATACGAACTGCAGGAGGTAAACAATAAGTTGGGTGCATTGCGGAAAGCCATCAGCAATGCCGAAGTGATGAACTAAATATCTGAGTTATGCACATCGTAATCATAGACAACTACGACAGTTTTACCTATAACCTGAGCCACCTGATCAAAGAGCTGGGAGCAAAGGTGACTGTTTACAGAAACGATAAATTTACCCTGGACCAACTGGAGGTCTTCGACAAGATTGTATTGTCTCCAGGCCCGGGTATTCCAAGTGAAGCGGGTCTGCTGCTGGATGTAATCAAAACCTATGCAGGCAAAAAACCTATCTTGGGTGTTTGCCTGGGACACCAGGCCATTGGCGAAAGCTTTGGCGGACAGCTGACCAATCTGAGTAAAGTGTATCACGGCGTAGCTACCCCTGCCACCCGTACCGTGGAGGATTATCTCTTTGAGGGACTGCCTGAGCAGATTGAGGTGGGCAGATACCATTCATGGGTAGTGGACCAAAAGGGCTTCCCCGAATGTCTGGAAGTGACATCGGTATCGGACGAGGGATTCATCATGTCTCTGCGGCACAAGGAATATGACATTCGCGGTATTCAGTACCATCCGGAATCCGTACTGACCAAGGATGGACGTACAATTTTACAGAACTGGTTAAACCACAACTAAACACAGAATCTATATATGAAACAATATCTTTTAAAACTGATTGCCGGTGAGACCCTGAAGCAGGAGGATACTCACCAGATTATGCTCAACATTGTTCAGGAGCAGTATAACGTTCAGCAGATTGCAGCCCTGCTGATGGCCATCCAGACACGCGGTGCCACCGTGGATGAGCTGTTAGGTTTCAGACAGGGCTTGCTGGAGACTGGCAAGTACATGGATTTCAGTGAGTATGACACACTGGACATAGTAGGTACTGGCGGTGACGGCAAAAACACCTTCAATATCTCAACCTGCTCTGCATTTGTAGTGGCCGGTGCAGGATATAAGGTAACCAAACATGGAAATGGCGGCAGTTCATCGGTGAGCGGTGCCAGCAATGTACTGGCCGGTCATGGCGTAAAGTTCAGCGATGACCTGGATGTGCTGAAGAAGAGTCTTGAAGAAACCAATATCTGCTATTTCCATGCACCCCTGTTCGCCTATGGCATGAAATTCGTGGGTCCTACCCGCAAGGCTCTGGGTGTACCAACCTGTTTCAATCTGTTGGGCCCCCTGGTTAACCCTTGCCACCCTAAATTCTCGCTGCATGGCACAGCCAATCAGGAGCAATTACGTCTGTACACCAACATTCACCAGCGTATTGGTGACACCTATGGTGTAGTGACCAGTTATGACGGATATGACGAGATTTCACTGACCAGCGGATTCAAGATTACCACCAACAACTTTGAGAAAGTATTTACTCCTAAGGATTTGGGATTCAACTATATTGAACAATCAGACATCTATGGTGGCGAGACCCCTGAAGAGGCCATGAAGATTTTCGACAGTGTGCTGGATGGCACATCTACCGAGGCTCAGAAGAACGTAGTTCTGGCCAATGCGGCTTGCGCCATCAGCGTATTGGACCGCAACCTGTCTGTTGAGGATTCAATTGCTATAGCCCGTGAGTCTTTGGATAGCGGAAAGGCCCTGAACTGCCTGAAGAAGTTTGTAGAACTGAACAGTTGATTATGGCTGACATATTAGAACAGATAGTAGCCCGTAAGCGCCAGGAACTGGAACAACAGAAACAACTGCTGTCTTTCAGTGAGCTGGCCTCCCAAGTGGATTACAAACTCTCCCACCGTTCCTGCGGAGACGCAGTAAAGAGAAGCATGCGCCAATCGCTGGCCGACTCTCCTTCGGGTATTATTGCGGAGTTCAAGCGCAAGTCACCTTCCAAAGGATGGATCAAGGAGGAAGGCCGTGTGGACGTGGTGGTTCCCGGTTACGAGCAAGCCGGAGCCTCAGCCTGCAGTATCTTGACCAACGGGTATTACTTTGGCGGTCACCTGAACTTCATTGAAAAGGTACGTCCGATGGTTAACCTTCCTCTGCTGCGCAAGGAATTCATCGTGGACGAGTACCAGTTGCTTGAAGCCTGTATGGTGGGGGCCGATGCAGTCTTGCTGATTGCTGCCGACCTGACTGTTCAGGAGTGCAAGACCCTGGCCCGGGTAAGTCATGATTTGGGACTGGAAACCCTATTGGAGATACATCAGGAAAACGAATTGGATTACCTGAACGACAGTATAGATATGGTAGGTGTGAACAACCGCAATCTGGGTACGTTTGTCACCCAAGTGGAGAATTCGTTCCGTCTGGCCGAGAAACTGCCTGCAGACATGCTGAAGGTAAGTGAGAGCGGCATCTCTAATGCAGAAACCGTCAGAGAGTTGCGAAAGGCCGGATTCCGCGGATTCCTGATAGGAGAATGTTTTATGAAGACCGCCAACCCGGCAGAGTCATTGAAAATGTTTATAGAACAAGTTACGCGTTAAGTTATGAAAATCATCAAAGTGTGCGGTATGCGCGAATCACGGAACATTCAGGAGGTGGAAGCGCTGGGCGTGAACTGGATGGGATTTATCTTCTACCCCAAATCTCCCCGGTATGTGACCGAAGTTCCTGAGTATCTGCCACAGAATGTGCGTCGCATTGGTGTATTTGTAGATGCCACCGTAGAGGAAATAGCCGATAAAGTCATCGAGTTCGGACTGAACGGCATACAGTTGCACGGCCATGAATCACCGTCATTCTGCGGCAGTCTGCCAGGCAAAATCGGTAAGATCATGTATGAGAAAACCGGCGAGGCCCGCCCTCTGTTCCTAATCAAGGCTTTCAGCATCTCCTGCGGATCAGATTTTGATGCCGTAAGCCAATACGACGGCACTTGCCAATACTACCTTTTCGACACCAAATGCAATACCGTAGGAGGCAGCGGACGCAGATTTGACTGGCGCCTGCTGAACCTGTATACCGGGTTTGCACCATTCATTCTAAGTGGCGGTATTGACGAGGAAAGTCTGGAAGACATTAAGAGCCTGTGTCACCCCCGTTGGATGGGCATTGACCTGAACAGCCGCTTTGAGAGTGCTCCGGCACTGAAAGATACTGAGAAGCTTAAACCGTTTATCGAAAACTTTAGAAAACATATTGAATTATGAATAGAATAAATCAGTTATTCCAGAATAAGAAAGAAGGTATCCTGTCGCTGTACTTCTGCGCCGGACACCCCACACTGGAGGGAACCAATAATGTGATAAGCACACTGGCTCAGAAAGGTATTGACATGATTGAGGTAGGTATCCCATTCAGCGACCCAATGGCCGACGGCCCGGTGATTCAGGATGCAGCCACCAAGGCACTGAAAAACGGCATGAGCCTTCGTCTGCTGTTCAGCCAGTTGGAAACCATCCGTCAGGAAGGCGTAACCATTCCTTTGGTACTGATGGGTTACCTGAACCCTATCATGCAGTACGGCTTTGAAACCTTCTGCCAGAGTTGCGTAAAATGCGGTGTGGACGGTGTAATCATCCCTGACCTGCCTTTCCGTGACTATCAGGAAGAGTTCAAGCCTATTGCCGATAAGTATGACATCCGCATCATCATGCTGATAACTCCTGAGACCAGTGAGGAGCGCATCCGCTTCATTGACGAGCATACCGATGGATTTATCTATATGGTAAGTTCGGCTGCCATTACCGGTGCGCAGAAGGAATTCAACGAGGCCAAGCAGGCCTATTTCCAGCGCATCAACGGCATGAACCTGAAGAACCCACGCATGATAGGTTTCGGCATCAGCAACAAGCAGACCCTGGAATCTGCCCAAAGCAATGCGGCAGGTGCCATTATCGGTTCCAAGTTTGTCTCATTGATGGATGAAATGAAAGATCCCGGCAAAGCCCTTGCCCGCCTGTATGAACTGCTAGCTGAATAAAATAAAAGGAGGATGGTTACTTGACGTAACCATCCTCTATCAGTTTTTGACGAATCTCCTGCAAACGGCGGAAGTAACCGCCAAAGTACATATGTTCCTGGTGGTCATAAGCCACCTCTATCAGATAATCTACCGTTAGCGGAAGATGTATGAAATTACAATAGTTATTAAGTTGCAAAGTAGGCGGCAATTCTGCCTTATGCTCTGTAAACCAAGCATTCATCTCATCCACCTGCTGACGTGTATAGGGCAGCGGTCTTTTATTTCTGGGGAGTGCCATTATTCTTCGTTTTTCTTGTTTCCAAAATCATAATACCACCAATAGGTGGTTCCAAAATCCTCTCCAGCCAGGTTTTTCGACTGATGGTCGTCCTCACCCTGACGCATGGCTGACTGATAATCCTCGTAATTGGTCTCCTGAATGACGTTGTGGTATGGCAATTCGGGACGGAACCGGTGACGATACAGCACCAACGCTTCCTGATAGTAACGCGGATAATCGATACTGTCCGATATTTCCTGAATCTGATTCAACTCCTCAACAAACTCAGGCAACTTACGCTCCAGCAACAAGGCTGCCAATAGATAATCCTTAGCTAATGGCTTACGTTGAGCTTCGGACTTATCCAACCATTGTAGGAACATCAGAGCCGTAGTAGTACGGGCGGACGGATAGGCTCCAAGCATGAAGTACAAACTATCAGGAGCATAAAGCATACGCAAGCTGTCAGCCCGGTTCAGCAACAGTCCCTCTGCCCCATATTCCTGTGGATAATTGAAAAGCTTATCGCCTAATACGCCCTCTTTGGCCATGGCAACAGCACGAAGCGCGGTAGTTGCCTGGTTGGCCCTTGGTGAATATTTGCCAACCGTAAGTGCCTTCCGGTAATCACCATTGGCAATGGCATACTCAATCTCCACCTGATTATGCAGTTCCTTTTCGGTATAGCTGAAGGAACAGGTCAAGATGCAGGAAAGCATCATGATGACAGCGTTAGGGAGCAGTAGGCGAACTTCCCATCCGTAACCCCGCTGAGAGGTAAAGGGAGCCGTACCCCTCAAGATAAAGGCAAGCAGGAAATAAAGCACAAGCACCATGGGTACACCAACCTTTACAGGTACAATGCTAGCACCAGTGTATAGGGTGGAATCTGCATAAGTCAAAGCTGTCAAGAACACAAATGACGGGAAGAAACTAAATGCATACCACTCCCCACGGAGGCGGACTATGGTATTTAACAACAATTGCAGCAACCACAACACGACAGTCAAGACCAAAGCCCCTACTGGCGGGAAATAGATGGTCTGACCATGAGAAAGGATGTGTTGAGCCATACCCAGCATACCGCCCTGTACCTTCCACAGAAAGATGTAGCAGAAGGCACAGAACAGGAGACTGTACAGGACATAGCACCAGAGTACAGCGCTCCTTTGCTGGGGATTGTTATAGTTCATTATTCCTTAACCTTGCGCAATACCAGTGCAGTACGTGCAGGCAAGTACAGACGAAGCCACTCCTTCTTGGCCTTTCTGTACAAGGCATCGTACTGGGTGAAATGACGAACAGTATCATCGTTCAGCCCATTACCGCCAAACTTAGGATCATCGGAATCCAAAACCACATCATATGAGCCGGCAGGAACCAACATACCGTAATCGGTGAATGACTTGGTAGGGCTGAAATTGAATACGAAAATCAAATCCTTACGGCGATAAGCCAATACCTGATCAGGATCGTTATGCCAGATTTCCACAATCGGAGAATTCTGGATATTCTTGGTTCCGGTCATCAGGTGAGTCATCGCCTTATCGAAATCTCCCAAGTAGTGGAAGCACAGTTCCGGATTATCCACCAGATTCCACTGGCGACGTGCATATTTGTGGCTCCATCCGTTGCCCTCACGAGGGAAATCAATCCATTCCGGATGACCGAACTCATTACCCATAAAGTTCAGATAACCACCGTTAATCGTTGAACAGGTCAACAGGCGAATCAGCTTATGAAGAGCAATACCGCGGTGTGCACGCTCGGTCTCATCACCAATCTTGAAGTGCCAATACATATCAGCATCCACCAGACGGAAGATGATAGTCTTATCACCAACCAGAGCCTGATCATGACTCTCGGCATACGAGATAGTCTTCTCATCCTTGCGGCGATTGGTTACCTCCCAGAACATGCTGCTTGGTTTCCAGTCCTCGTCCTTCAGTTCCTTTATGGTCTTAATCCAATAATCAGGAACATTCATGGCCATGCGATAGTCAAAGCCGTAACCGCCATCCTCAATCTTGGCTGCCAGACCCGGCATGCCGGAAACCTCCTCAGCAATCGTAATAGCGTTAGGATTTATCTCATGAATCAGTTCGTTGGCCAATGTCAGATAAACGATAGCATCGTCGTCCTGACCGCCATTATAATAATCAGCATAACCGCCAAAAGCCTGACCCAAACCGTGGCTGTAGTAAAGCATAGAAGTCACACCATCAAAACGGAAGCCGTCGAAATGGAACTCCTCCATCCAGTACTTGCAGTTAGACAACAGGAAATGCAGGACCTCGTTCTTACCATAATCAAAGCACAGGGAGTCCCAAGCCGGATGCTCACGGCGGTCACCCTGCAGGAAATACTGGCAAGGATCACCGGCAATGTTACCGATACCCTCCAGTACATTCTTTACCGCATGGCTGTGAACAATATCCATAATGACAGCTATACCCTGCTGATGAGCCGCATCAATAAGTTCCTTCAACTCTTCAGGAGTACCGCAACGGCTGGAAGAAGCGAAGAAGTTGCTGACATGGTAACCAAAGCTACCATAATATGGATGCTCCTGGATAGCCATAATCTGAATACAATTGTATCCGTCAGCTACCACACGAGGCAGGACATTTTCACGGAACTCAGCATAGGTACCCACCTTTTCGGCATCCTGTCCCATACCCACATGGCACTCGTAGATAAGCAGCGGAGAAGTGTTTGGCTTGAACTTTTTCTTCTTGAAAACATATGGAACCTCAGGAGACCACACCTGAGCACTGAACAGGCGAGTAACAGGGTCCTGAACCACACGACGCACCCATGCAGGAATACGCTCTCCCTGGCCGCCATTCCAATGAACCATCATCTTATACAGATTACCATGCTTCAAGGCATTTTCCTTCAGGTTTATCTCCCAAACGCCATTCTTTTTAGGTTTCAAGGCATATTCAGGACGCTCCTCCCAATTGTTGAACTCACCCACCAGATAGATGGCAGTTGCATTTGGGGCCCACTCACGGAAGGTCCAACCCTTATCGGTATGATGAAGACCATAGTACATATATCCTGTAGCAAAGTCGCTCAGTGAAGTCTTACCCTTGCCCGTCAACTCAGCTTTCTTGTCCAGTACACGCTGGCGGCGACCCTCAATGGCTGCCTCGAAAGGTTCCAGCCAAGAATCATTCTTAACCAGATTCAATTGCTGTTTCTCAACTTGTTTTTTCTGCATAATTCCAGTGGCAAATGCCCAAATTATAAGGTTAATATTTTATCTTCTCCTACGACGGCGGGTGACACGCTTACGGGTGCTCGCACGCTTCTGTTGCTGCTGCTCTTTAACTTTGGCAGCCTCATCAGCAGCCACGTGTTCAGCAGAAAAAGTACCGATAAGCAAGCCTTCTGCAGTCTGAACACCCTGTGTATCACCAGCCTGCAGGTTCACAAACGAGCCCGTCTGCAACACTCCGTTCAGGTAAGAAGCCTTGGCCAGGACAGTACCCTGTGCGTCAGTCTCCTCGAACGGGCCATCCATCAAATCATTCTTATAGAAACCAACCAGACGATGACCGTTTGGTGCCATCATCACACCGGCTCCCTCTTTCTTTCCCTTGGCAAATGTGCCCTTATAGATCGTGCCATCAGCCAGTCTCAGGCTGCCCTCACCATCCATCAGGTTGTCTTTCCACTCACCGTCATACACATCACCATTAGACCAGGTATAGATGCCATGCCCATGCATCTGGTTATCCTTCCAGCTGCCGTCATATACCGCACCGTTTGTCCAATAGAAAGTACCCTTTCCGTCCTGGTTGCCATTCAGGAAGTGACCGATATACTTGTTGCCGTCAGCCGAGGTAAACGAGCCCTGACCGGTACGCTCACCATCCTGGTAGTCACCCTCGTATACATCACCATTGCGAAATTCATAACGGCCCTTACCATGCTGGACATCATCCTTCCAGTTGCCCGTATAAGTATCACCATCCACAAAGTGATAGACGCCGTTGCCATTGCGGGCATTGTGTGACATCTCTCCAGAATAGCTGGAACCATCCTCCCAAACAAATGTACCCGTACCGTGGCGCTCGTCATTCTTCCACTGACCCTCGTAATAAGCACCGTCCTTCCAGGTATAGCGGCCCTGGCCGTCACGCTCATTGTTGGTCCAGTTGCCCTCGTAAACATCACCGGTAAAATAATACATCTTACCCTGGCCCTGGCGGATACCCTTGTACCAGAGACCTACATAACGGTTGTTATTGTCAAAGTAATAAGATCCGGTACCATGAGGCATATCATCAAACCATTCGCCATCATAACGCTCGTTCTTCTCGGAATAAGTCATTACGCCATGGCCCTGGCGCTTGCTGATAATCCAGTCGCCCTCATAGACATTCCCGTCAGGCCAGATACACTTGCCCTTGCCATATGGTTTCTTCTTGACCAGTTCTCCGCTGTACTCAGAGCCATCCTTGAACATATATGTACCCACAGAATAGCGCTGTGCCCAGAGAGGGTTCACTGAAAGTGAAAAGATGAATATAATCGATAAAAGAGTCTTCTGCATATTTTCAAAGTATAATCACAATGATAACATGCAAATTTAAAGAAAAAAAAGCAGACAGACAAACGGATTAAGGTTTCTTATCATTTTTTACCGGCCACAACAACCTTCATTTTCTCCGGGTCGAAATACCTGGCCACTATCTCTGACACGCGTTCCGGTGTAATGTTACGGATGTCAGCAGTTCTCTTAGCCATAAAATCATCTTTCAGGCCTGTAGTATCCACATAAATGAACGCATCATTAAGTGACAAGATATTCTCATACCGGCGACTGAGTTCACCCAGCATATAATTCTGTACCATTTCCAATTCTTCCTGAGGAATCCCCTGCTCGTGCAAACGCTGGATTTCTACAAAGACCTCGTCAATCAGCGGGTTTACATATTCATGGGCACATTGCGAAATAATGATCTTCACGCTCTCAAAAGGTTGCGGAATCGTACCGCTGAATATACCGTACGTGTATCCCTTATCCTCACGGATATTACTCATCAGACGGCTACCGAAATAACCGCCGAAAGCCGTTTCAACCACCTGCAAGGCATCATAGTCGGGATGAGACAACGGGATAGTGACATTACCCATGCACACCGCACTTTGAACAGAGTCTGTCACCTCTTCAAAAAAACGTTTATCAGACTGAGTGACAGGAGTTATAGGAACCAAAGGGACCAAGGTGGAAGACTGTCCCCATTCACGTTTACCAAAGCGGTCCTCCACCATCTTACGAATAGGTCCGTTGACCTTTCCAGAGAGATAAACAGACACATTTCCACTATGGTAGTGGCGGTTGTAGAAATCTACCAGATTATAGGTCTGAATACGGGAATAATCCTCGCGACCTGCAAACTTTGCGCAGGGATGCTCATCGCCCAAGAGAACCTTATTCAAGAGCACACGAGCCTTATAATCAACCTTCTTACTGTTTACCTGATACTGCTGAAGAGCATTATCAACCATAATCTGGAACTCATCCTGCGGAAAGGAAGGCTCACGTAATATTTTTTCAACAACATCCAAGGTTTCCTTGGCATACTTTGTCAATGAAAAAAGCGTGATGACACTGAAATTCACAGAAGTCTCCTGAACAACCCACGCACCATATCGGTCCAGCAAATCAAATATCTGCTCTGAGGTAAGACCCACCGTACCCTCATTCAACATACGGTTGGTGAAATTAGCCTGAAGCGGCATTGTCTGGCGCCATTTTCCACCATGAACCAATAAGTCAAGGCGGAAGACCTCATGATTACCGCCATCCATTACGGTCATACGAGTGCCGTTGGGCATCACCAGTCGCTCAGGGGCAGGCAAGTTAAACACCTGCATGGGGCGGATTTCGGGCTGTCGGGTTCTATCAATCATCGGCCAGCAAGAAAAGCTTCTGCACGTTCCAAATCCTGAGGGGTATCAATGCCGATAGTCTCCACATCGGTCATACCAACCTTAATCACATAGCCGTTCTCCAGCCAACGCAACTGTTCCAGAGATTCTGCCAGCTCCAGCGGTGACTGAGGCAATGAGGTAATCTGACGCAACACCTCGGTACGATAAGCGTACAAACCGATATGCTTATAATAAGTATGGCCGGCCAACCAATCCTGACGTTCCCTGTTGCGTGTAAATGGAATAATGCTACGGCTGAAATACAGCGCCTGGCTGCGCTGATTCAGCACCACCTTTGGTGAATTGACATTCTCCAAGGCAGCTAAACCATCCTCTGGCTTAAACGGCTTAACCAGCGTAGCAATCTGCGTCTCAGGATCCTGAAAGCAGTCCATGATGCTCTGCAACTGAGAAGGCTGTATAAACGGCTCGTCACCCTGGATATTAACCACCACGTCAAAATCTCCCGGGGTTTTGGTTAACGCCTCATAACAGCGATCGGTACCGCTCTTATGGTTCGGGCTGGTCATTACCACTTTACCGCCAAAGGCAAGCACAGCAGCCTCAATACGTTCATCATCGGTAGCCACCACAGCATCCTGCAAGGTGCTTACTACCTGTTCATAAACCCGCTGAATAACGGTTTTTCCACCCAGCATTGCCAAAGGTTTGGCTGGAAAACGGGTGGATGCATATCGTGCAGGAATAATACCTAAAAACTTCATGATTAATTGAAAATATCGTCAATACCGCTTTCGCTCATCTCATCTCCCATACCTGAGAACAGGCCATCTAAATCACATGGAGACCATCCCTCAGGAATGTCGAAACGCTCGTTCTCATCATAGCCCAGGGACTTATCTGCAAACACTTTCTGCATGTAGATAGCCCAAACAGGCAAGCCGGCAGCAGCACCCTGACCGAATGTCATGGTATCGAAATGGATATCACGGTCCTCACCACCTACCCAGACACCACTGACCAGTGAAGGTGTATAGCCCATGAACCAGCAGTCGGAGTTGTTGTTGGTGGTACCCGTCTTTCCACCCATATCACATCTCAGGTTGTAACGGGAACGTACACGGCTACCGGTACCGCCATCAATAACAGAGCGCATCATATAAACCATCTTGTATGAGCTGTCCTCACTGATCACCTCGACCTGCTGTGGCTGGAAATCAGCAACTACAGCACCCTCACCATCCACAATTCGGGTAACATACATAGGAACCGAGCGGATACCATGGTTTGCAAAGGCAGAATATGCAGAAACCATCTCACTAACCTTGATGTCACAGGTACCCAGACACAATGGCATATAAGGCTCAATCATATTGTTACGCACGCCATAGCGCTTCAACATATCGGCAAAGCGAATAGGAGTAACATGATCCATCAGATAAGCAGAAATCCAGTTGTTTGACTGCTGCAAACCCCATTGCAAGGTTACCATCTGTCCCACTCTTGAGCTACCGCTATTACGAGGAGTCCAGTTGCCGTAAGTACGCTGAACATTCAGCACCTCGGAACAAGGAGTAAATCCATCCTCCATAGCCAATGAGTACAGATAAGGTTTGATGGTAGAACCAACCTGACGGCGGCCTGTACCGGCCATATCGTATGCAAAGTGTTCATAGTCAGTACCACCTACATAAGCCTTGACATGACCATTCTTTGGATCCATGGACATGAAGCCACATCTCAGGAAGTGCTTATAATACTTGATGGAATCCAGAGGAGTCATCAAGGTATCAATCTCACCATTGTAAGTAAACAGGCTCATGCGCTGCTTCTCATTAAATGATTTTGTAATCTCATCGTCACTGTAACCGGCAGCGCGCATGTTACGCCAACGGTCGGTCTGACGGATAGAGCGATCCAAAATCTTATCGATATCAGTCTGAGACAAGTTGCGTGAATATGGTGCATAAGAACGGCCCTTCTTCTCTGCAAAGAAAGCATTCTGCAACACCTTGGCCACATGTTCGAAACAAGCCTCCTCGGCATAACGCTGCATACGGCTATCAATCGAAGTGTAAATCTTCAAGCCATCGGTGTAAATATTATATGGCTCACCGTTCTTCTTTCGGTTCTTGTTACACCAGCCATACAAAGGATCATCCTTCCATGCGATAGAATCCTCATAGAAGTTGAGAGACTGCCAAGAAGCATAATCACTGCGAACAGGCTCCTTGGCCATCATAATCTTACGCAAATATTCACGCAAATAAGGGGCAATACCATCCTTATGGTCGGCACGGTGGAAATTCAGTTTCAATTCCTTGGCCTTATAGGTCTCATAGTCCGCATCGGTCAGGAAACCGGCCTTACGCATCTGGTCCAAAACAATATTGCGTCGGCTGACTGCACGTTCCGGGAAACGGACAGGATTATACAGAGAAGGGTTCTTACACATACCCACGAGCAGTGCAGACTCCTCAACAGTCAGTTCGATAGGATTCTTATGGAAATACACATTACTTGCGGTCTTGATACCAACGGCATTATTCAAGAAATCGAAGTAATTCAGATACATGGTAAGAATCTCCTCCTTGGTATAAAAACGCTCCAACTTGATGGCAATCACCCACTCCACCGGTTTCTGAATCAAACGCTCAAATGAACTGGAAGCCTTTTCTGAATACAGCTGCTTAGCCAACTGCTGAGTCAGGGTACTACCACCACCCGCACTGGCCTGGCCCATCAAACCACGCTTTACCACTGCACGGGCCAACGCACGGGCATCGATACCGGAATGGTCATAGAAACGGACATCCTCGGTCGCCACCAAAGCATCCACCAATGATGAAGGTAGCTCATCGTAACGGACAAACACACGGTTATCACGGCTCAGCGACCAAGTACCCATCAGTTTACCATCAGCCGAAAAGATCTGAGTGGCAAATCTGTTGACCGGATTCTCCAATTCAGCAACGGGAGGCATATAGCCGATCCATCCGTTATAAATACCGACAAAGACAGTGAAGGCAAAAATTGTAGCACCGAAAATTAATCCCCAAAGGATTTTTGCGTATATGTTCATAGGATACATTCTTCTAAATCTCTGCAAATTTAGCGAATATTATTGGATAATTTTAGAGATTCAGAAAAAGTTCTTCATTTTCCATATAAAATGTGGCGTTTTGAGTTTTTTTCCGTACCTTTGAAGCCTGAATAAGTTTTATATTATCTCAGATTATGCAAACTCATAGTTTAGTGACAATTGCAGACCTTTCCAAGGAAAAGCTGAATTATCTGTTGGAAATGGCCCGCGAATTCGAGAAAAATCCAAATAGGGAACTGTTGAAGGGCCGAGTAGTTGCAACCTTATTTTTTGAGCCATCTACCCGTACTCGCCTGAGTTTTGAAACAGCGGCTAATCGCCTGGGAGCACGTGTCATTGGTTTTGCAGACCCAAAAATCACCAGTGGGACCAAGGGTGAGACACTGAAGGATACCATCATGATGGTCAGCAATTATGTAGACGTTATTGTGATGAGACATTATCTGGAAGGAGCAGCAAGATATGCCAGCGAGGTAGCTCCTGTACCTATCATCAATGCCGGAGACGGTGCCAACCAGCATCCTTCACAGACTATGCTCGACCTCTATACCATCTATCAGACTCAGGGCACACTGGAAAACCTGAACATCTATCTGGTAGGCGACTTGAAATACGGACGTACCGTTCACTCCCTGCTGATGGCTATGCGCCATTACAATCCTACTTTCCATTTCATTGCTCCTAAGGAACTGGAAATGCCTGAAGAGTACAAGATTTACTGCAAGGAGAACAACATCAAATACGTGGAGCATACCGACTTTAACAGCGAGGTTATTGCAGATGCTGACATCCTGTACATGACCCGCGTACAAAAGGAACGCTTTACTGACCTGATGGAATACGAAAGAGTTAAGGATGTATATATCCTGAAGAATGACATGCTGGAGGGCACCCGTGACAATCTGAAGATTCTTCACCCACTGCCACGCGTGAACGAGATTGCCTATGACATTGATGACAATCCAAAGGCTTATTATTTCCAGCAGGCAAAGAACGGTTTGTTTGCCCGTCAGGCTCTGATTTGCGATTGTCTGGGCATCACCCTGGACGATGTTAAAAATGACACAACTATCATCAAATAATAGAAGGAAATGAAAAAGGAATTACAAGTTGCAGCATTGGAGAATGGTACCGTAATCGACCATATCCCAACCGAGAAATTATTTGATGTTGTGAATCTGCTGGGTTTGCAGAGCATGAAAACTCCTGTAACCATTGGCTATAACCTGCCAAGTACCATCATGGGTTGCAAGGGTATCATCAAGGTTGCTGACAAGTTCTTCACTGACGAGGAGATTTCACGCTTGAGTGTTATCGCCGAGAACATGAAACTGGTGCTGATCCGCAATTACGAGATTGTAGAGAAGAAGGATGTAGTAACCCCAGACCAGTTGAAGGGCATTGTCAAATGTGCAAATCCTAAGTGTATCTGTAACAATGAGCCTATGCCTACCCTGTTTAATGTCGTTGACAAGGTAAAAGGCGTAATCAAGTGCCATTACTGCGAGAAAGAGCAGGCACTGAAAGATGTAAAACTGCTGTAAGACCATGAAGCAAGACTGGAAACCGGGGACAATGATCTATCCCCTGCCAGCCGTGCTGGTCAGTGTAGGTTCTACCCCTGAAGAATATAACCTGATAACCATAGCATGGACGGGTACATTATGCACGAACCCGCCCATGTGCTATATTTCCGTCAGACCCGAGAGACACTCACATGAAATTCTGATGAAGAACATGGAGTTCGTCATCAATCTGACCACTGAAGACATGGCATTTGCTACCGATTGGTGCGGTGTACGTTCGGGAAAGGACTATCAAAAATTCAAGGAGATGAAACTGACACCTGGAAAGGCATCAGTTGTCAATTGTCCTATTGTAGAAGAAGCCCCCCTATGCATTGAATGCAAGGTTAAGGAAGTCATTTCATTAGGATCACACGATATGTTTATTGCCGATGTAGTTAATGTTAAAGCTGATGAGAAATACCTGAATGCAGACGGAAAATGGGATTTGGCCCAAAGCAACCCACTGGTGTATCTGCATGGAGGATATTACGGCTTAGGGGAAAAGATCGGCAAGTTTGGTTGGAGCGTTGAAAAGAAAAAATAAGATTTTAGTTTGATTAAGTATGAGAAGAGATGAAGAGATTTTTGCCCTGATCCAAAAAGAGGACCAGCGGCAAAGGAAGGGTATCGAATTAATTGCATCCGAAAACTTTGTAAGCGAGCAAGTCATGCAGGCCATGGGTTCATGCATGACGAACAAGTATGCCGAGGGTTATCCTGGCAAGCGTTATTACGGTGGTTGCGAAGTAGTGGATCAATCAGAGACTATCGCTATTGAACGTGTTTGCCAGCTGTTTGGCGCAGAATACGCAAATGTTCAGCCTCATTCAGGAGCCCAGGCTAATGCAGCCGTTCTGTTGGCTGTGTTAAATCCAGGTGACAAGTTCATGGGATTGAATCTGGCTCACGGAGGCCATTTATCCCACGGTTCTGCCGTGAACACCTCAGGCATCCTGTACAAGCCATGTGAATATAACGTCAACAAGGATACAGGATTGGTTGACTATGACCAGATGGAAGAAGTGGCATTGCGCGAGCGACCAAAATTGATTATCGGTGGTGGTTCAGCCTACAGCCGTGACTGGGATTATGCCCGTATGCGTAAGATTGCCGATGAGGTTGGTGCCCTGCTGATGATTGACATGGCTCACCCAGCCGGTTTGATTGCAGCCGGACTGCTGGATAATCCATTGAAATATGCTCACATTGTCACCTCTACCACCCACAAGACACTGCGTGGTCCTCGCGGAGGTATCATCCTTTTGGGTAAGGATTTCGAAAACCCATGGGGTCTGACCACTCCAAAGGGCCAGGTAAAGATGATGAGTCAGTTGCTGAACAGCGCCGTATTCCCAGGCCAGCAGGGCGGTCCGCTGGAACATGTTATTGCAGCAAAAGCCGTAGCATTTGGCGAAGCCTTACAGCCAGAATTCAAGGATTACCAGATTCAGGTACAAAAGAATGCCCGTGTATTGGCCAATGCACTGATGGAGCGTGGATTCCACATCATCTCTGGCGGCACAGACAATCACTCCATGTTGGTAGACCTGCGCACAAAGTATCCTGAACTGACCGGTAAGGTGGCAGAAAAGGCTTTGGTTGCAGCAGACATTACAGCCAACAAGAATATGGTACCATTCGACAGCAGAAGCGCTTTCCAGACATCCGGTATCCGCTTGGGTACACCTGCCATCACCACCCGTGGTGCCAAGGAAGACTTGATGTTGTTGATTGCAGAAATGATTGAGACTGTACTGAATGCTCCGGAAGATGATAACGTTATTGCATCAGTCAGAGCAAAAGTAAACGAGACCATGAAAGATTATCCGATCTTTGCTTACTAAAAAAGATAAAGGCTTGCCAAAAGGCAAGCCTTTTATAGTTAATCTGCTAACAAATGTTTTAAAAATTCATTCAAATCCTCATCCAAGTCTTTCAAGAGACCTTCACTGGCAATAACCAAATCGTCATCCACCAGCAACAATTCAGAAAGAGTCTCCTTCTGTAAGTCAACCATCACGAAAGAGAAAGGCTTCATGATTGGTAACTGTTCAAATGACTTACGGTGATTTTCCAGACAACGGCGCAGAATAGTCTCAACCTCCTTTAGCGCTGTCTTGCTATTCAACCCTTGAAATTCCGGGACTGATATTCGGTCCAGTTCCTCATCCTCATCATTAAATATAACAATCTCGCCCGACTTAAAGAGGGGTTGAAAGTGAATGTCGGTAACCACCTCGCCTTCTATATTGGAATAGCGGGATACCAACCTGTCAAGCCCCGACTTTATCAGAGACATGGATTCATTGCTTATTTTCATAGGCTTAGTTTTTATTACAAGGGTCAAATTTACGAAAAATATCTTTCAATCTTGCAATTTACAAACAAAAACTGAACAATAAACGTAAAAACTATTAATCAAACCTCTTCATCTGTAAATTTAAGGTTTGATGACTGGCAATCCGGTTTTTTAGTAATGATGAATAGAACAGGGCAAGTTTAGCCAGACTTGATTCAGGTTTACATTCTGCAAGCAATTCCAGACAGTCTTTATAAGCACCATCCGGATCACCCGTCATTTCCTTAGCCAAGATAAGATTAAAGCGAGTCTGCTGTTTAGACAAACCCTTTGCCTGATGTAGGTATTCCTCCCACTGCTCAGCCGCAGTCTCCCAATCTCCCTGATGGATGAACATATCGGCATCACGGAAATATGCATTACCACCAGTGAAATAATAACGCTCTGTCATTTCCCAATAAGGAGCCAGTTGGTGCGCCAGTTTCTCGGCAATGTAGCTTGTCACATCATCGCATACCAGCCCTAACAGGCTTGTACTATTCAGGTATTCCCATTCAATAGTATCAGAAACAGCTAAAGACCGAAAAGGCCCCTTTCGGCTCGGCACATAAACACGGGCCAGCGCCTTGATATCAGCCATTGGCCTATAGATGGAGCCCAAAGCCTTAGTGTTAACATTTTCAATGGTAATCAGCATATTGGCATTCAAATCCCGTGTAAGGTCCTGAACAGCATCCTGAGATAGAGGGTTGATGATGGAATCATTACGGTCGATGGCAGAAATATCACTGTCACACACTATCACGTCATCAAAATAGTCGGCATCTGCCAAATAGGTACCTAATGACTCGACTACACGCTTTGAGTTGATGGGAAGGGCTTGTTTTCCCACTCCCAGGCTGTCATTCAGACGATCGACAATAGCCACACGCCTAATCTCGTTAGGTAAAGAGATGCTGGCCGGTGTCAACTGCTCAAACTGAAATGCCGACAAAGATGCGGTGGAGCATGATGCCACCACTGCTCCTAATAACAATAACAATAACCCCTTCTTCATTATAATTAGAAAAAAAGGTTTGCAGAGTCTGCCCTTTTGAGCAGATTTGCAAACCTTTATGATTGAATGTTATAAACCTCTACCGTGGCAGTTCTTGAACTTCTTTCCACTGCCGCAAGGACATGGGTCGTTACGTCCTGGAAGTTTGTCCCGGCGAACTGGCTCTGCTGGAATGTCACGGGTATCTCGTGCTGCAGCATCAGCCTGAGCAGCTTCCTCTGCAGATGTAACCTCCTGCTTAGTCTCACGCAATTGCTGTTTTGGAACTACCGGTTCCGGAGCAGCCTCACGGACTGGTTCAGACTGGCGAACAGGAATCTGGCCACGCATCAAGATGCTGATAGTTTTCTCGTTGATAGAGTCAACCATAGAATCAAACAGAGTTACAGACTCCAGCTTAAAGATCAACAATGGATCCTTCTGCTCATAACTTGCATTGCGTACAGACTGCTTCAGCTCGTCCAAATCACGAAGATTCTCCTTCCAGCACTCATCAATAATATTCAGAAGGATACGCTTTTCGAAAGCCTTAACAACTGAAGCACATTCTGTATCGTATGCCTCCTTGATTGGAGTGCTGACCTGATATACACGCTTACCATCGGTGATAGGAACCATGATGTTGTGATAAGCATTAGGATTCTGCTCATAGATGCCCTTGATTACAGAGAATGCTACATGAGCCATGAAATCCATCTTGCGCTTGAAGTTGACCATTACTGCATCAAATGCCTTCTCGGTCAAAGCATCACGCTTGGTATCCTCGTATTCCTGTGCAGTAAACGGAACCTCCATAGAGAAAGTCTTCAGATACAGCATCTTGATCGACTCGTAATCCGATGTAATATTGAATGCGTTTACTACACGCTCCCAAATCATATTACTGATATCCATACCGATACGTTCACCCATCAACGCATGGCGACGCTTAGTGTAGATGGCATTACGCTGCTTGTTCATCACGTCATCGTACTCGATCAGGCGCTTACGGATACCGAAGTTGTTCTCCTCTACCTTCTTCTGTGCACGTTCGATTGAGTTGGAAATCATCTTGTGCTCAATCATCTCGCCCTCCTGGAAGCCCAGCTTATCCATCATCGAAGCGATACGGTCGCTGGCAAACAGACGCATCAAGTTATCCTCCAGTGATACAAAGAATACAGAAGAACCCACATCACCCTGACGACCGGAACGTCCACGCAACTGGCGGTCAACACGGCGGCTCTCGTGACGCTCAGTACCGATGATAGCCAAACCTCCTGCTGCTCTAACCTCAGGACTCAACTTGATATCAGTACCACGACCTGCCATGTTGGTAGCAATGGTTACTGCACCCAGACGGGTCTTACCATCCTCAGCCAAAGTACTCTGACCGGCCAATGCTACGATATCAGCCTCCTTCTGGTGCAACTTAGCATTCAATACCTGATGTGGAATCTTACGCATAGACAACATCTTGCTCAATTGCTCAGAGATGTCAACGCTGGTAGTACCCACCAGACAAGGACGGCCGCTCTCACGCATCTTAACCACCTCTTCGATAACAGCCTTATACTTCTCACGCTTAGTCTTATAAACGCGGTCGTTCATATCATCACGTGCAATTGGCTTATTGGTAGGAATGACAACAACATCCAACTTATAGATATCCCAGAACTCACCGGCCTCGGTCTCTGCAGTACCGGTCATACCACTCAGCTTGTGGTACATACGGAAATAGTTCTGTAAGGTGATGGTAGCAAAGGTCTGAGTGGCAGCCTCGATATTTACACGCTCCTTAGCCTCAATAGCCTGGTGCAAACCATCGCTGTAACGACGGCCTTCCATGATACGGCCAGTCTGCTCATCAACAATCTTAACCTTACCGTTCTCATCAACGATATACTGATCGTTCTTCTCGAACATAGCATAAGCCTTCAGCAACTGATGAATGGTATGAACACGCTCACTCTTTACGGAATAATCGGTCATCAGCTCATCCTTCTTGCGCATACGCTCCTCGGATGACAAGGTAGTATCAGCCTCCAACTGCGACAGCAGTGAAGTAATATCAGGCAGGACGAAGAAGTTAGGATCCTGAGAACTTCCACTCAGAATCTCAACACCCTTATCAGTCAGGTCCGCACTGTTCTGCTTCTCATCAATGACGAAATACAATGGTGCAACAGCCTCTGGCATGTGCTTCTGGTTTTGCTCCAGATAGTACTCCTCGGTCTTCAACATACCGGCCTTAACACCAGGCTCACTCAGGAACTTAATCAGCTGCTTGTTCTTTGGCAGTGCCTTGTGGCTACGGAACAATGACAGGTAACCCTCATTGACCTCCTCCTGATTATCGCTCTCAATCTTCTTGCGGGCATCAATCAAAAGCTGGTTAGCCAACTTCTTCTGCAGTTCATACAAGCGCTCTACCAATGGACAGAGCTGCTCATACATCTGGTCCTCACCTCTTGGCACAGGACCTGAGATAATCAATGGAGTACGGGCATCATCAATCAAGACAGAGTCAACCTCATCGACAATGGCATAATTGTGCTTGCGCTGTACCAACTCCTCAGGAGAAGAGGCCATATTATCACGCAAGTAGTCGAAACCGAACTCATTATTGGTACCGAAAGTAATATCAGCACGGTAAGCCTTGCGGCGAGCCTCAGAATTAGGCTTGTGCTTATCGATACAGTCTACAGACAGACCATGGAACATGTAAAGAGGACCCATCCACTCAGAGTCACGCTTTGACAAATAGTCGTTGACTGTTACCACATGAACACCGTTTCCGGTCAGTGCATTCAGGTAAACAGGCAATGTTGCCACCAAAGTCTTACCCTCACCGGTAGCCATCTCCGCAATCTTACCCTCGTGAAGAACGGTACCGCCAATCATCTGCACGTCATAATGAACCATGTTCCAGGTTGTCTCGTTACCACCGGCAACCCAATGATTCAGCCAAATAGCCTTGTCACCCTCAATACGAAGGAAATCCTTACCCTGAGCAGCCAGCTCACGGTCAAAATCGGTAGCAGTTACAACAATCTCCTCGTTGTCGTTGAATCGGCGTGCGGTTTCCTTTACCACAGCGAATGCCATAGGCAGAACCTTATTCAGAGCCTCCTCATAACGGTCCAGGACCTCGCTCTCCAATTTATCAATCTTGTTGAACAAAGTCTCTCTCTGTTCAATTTCAGTCTTCTCAACCTGTGCCTTCAATTCCTCAATCTTGGCACGCTCATCGATAGCACTGTCTAAAATAACCTTTTTAAACTCCACTGTCTTTGCACGGAGTTCGTCATTGCTCAGTTTCTGAACCTCTGGATAAAATGTTCTAATCTTGTCGAGCTGAGGCTTCATAGCCTTCATATCACGAGTAGATTTGTTACCGAACAATGAGCTAACAAATGATACGAATCCCATAATATGTCGTTTTTTTATTGTCAAATAATGAAATAGTCTGCAAATTTAAGGAAAAAATACGTATTTTTCCTCAAAATAGTCTTTAAATTAACGGCGAATGCCTTTTAAAGGGGCTGAAGTGCAGGCATTTGGGGCGCGGATGCGCATAAATGAGGCCAATGTAGGTGCCACGACATCAATAGACACAGGCGTATAAACCTGCTCGTTGACCACCTGATAGCCAAGGAAATATAAAGGGAAATCAGCCAATGGGGTATAATCGCGATAGAACATCTGCATTTCCTCGTTGATCATATTCCATCCAGGAAGAAGTTCCACACTGATGTCACCTGAACATTTAGCGTTATAATTGTTTCGTAATAAATTCAGTACGGTATTTGAGGTGCCGGACAGCAACTGACGTGAGGTGTAGACATTCTTTACGCCACTGCACTGCAACAGGAAATCACGGGCTTTCTCAAACGCAGTGTTGAGATCGATTTGCTTCTCATCGAACTGCTTATAATTCAGATAAATCTGATTCTGAAACGTAGCATCGACATACCTGCCTTGGCCGTATGTGGCCATAAAGTACATGTTGAGCAAAGCCGATGTCCGGTTCATGTAGAACGTACCCTGCGGAATCTTATAGGCAGACATATCCACATCTACCTTCTCTTCTGCACCAGAGGACGTAAGGACCACCAAAGTCTTATCCAGGCCCACCTTGTCATCCAGCATATCCAGCAAATCCTTCAACGACCTGTCGAGCCGGACGTACATATCCTGCATTTCCAACGGTCTTTCCAATACGGAACGGTGCTCAAAATTGCCCGCATAATAAGACACTGAGATAAAATCTGTTATCTCATCCTGTCCGACCGAAGTATTGTCCAGACAAGACTTAACCATCAGGTTCATCTCATCGTTGATAAACGGAGAAGCCTTATAGCTGCTATATTGGTCCTTATAAGAAAACTTATGCTTAAACGGAGTTGTCAGTCCATTGCTCAGGAAGTAATTAAACTGAGCGACTTCCTGGGAATAAGGTTCGTAAACCAGTTTGCCCAAGCGATGGCTTAACGGATCTGTCTGTGCAGCATACTCAAACCACCCGGGCGTAGAACCGTAGAACGAGGCTGAGGACCACTCGCCATTCACTTCATTCACCCAAAAAGCACCATCAGCCGCATGACCTGCGGAAAGAATAGCCATCTCCCTGTCCGGTGCAAATGAATATACCAGTGAACGGCCGCTGGTAGCAAGCTTCAATTCATCGGTTAACGTGGTTACGGCTAAATTAGATGGGGTGAAACCATGCTCGTAGTCATCCACACAATAAACAGGACGAAGGGTGGCACGGTCAAGCCATTGTTCCCCAACTATGCCGTGATTAAAGGGTACGGTTCCGGTAAACAATGTAGAAATGGCAGCAGCACGATCAATCCTGGCCAAGGGGTAATTGACAGAGCCATACATCCTGCCCTCCTTCATCAGACGGTCAAAACCTCCCTGGGAATACAACGGAGAGAATGCCTCGATATAATCGGAACGTAATTGGTCAATAAAGACCGTAACAACCAGTCTGGGAACGGGTTGCGCCGTCTGAGCCGACACGCCCACTAAGGTGGTCAGCAATCCGATTAATGAGGTAAATATGCGCATTCTGTCTTTCATTGCATCACAGTTTTGATAGATAATCATGGCGCACATGGCTCATTGAGCGAATCATCAATACGTTCGCAGCGTATATTGATTCAATTGGTAAGTCCTGCGGAATCACCATACTTGCCAATACAAACAAGAACAGCCAAACAGCATTGAAGACATGATAAGGCTCTTTCAAGCTCTTGGCTCTGCAATATATCATTACCGGTAAATAAAGCAACGGTATCGGATTAAAAATCCACAATAACCAGTTCGTATTTACTGTAGGATGTTCTGAGAAAAAGAACAGGATAAATATCAATACTCCCGCTATTCCCTGTGCCAAATGAAACAGCACATCAACACCCCAATACAGTTTATGTATTTTTATTTCAACATGAGCAAGAATCAGTACGAAAACAAGTAAAACTGTTATACATTGCAAGGGTGTTAAAAAGAATTCCTTTGAATCATCCAATGGTCTGACAGCCTTGAGCACAGTCGTATTTGCCACCATTGGACGAACCTGGCCCTGTGCGTTGCGGATAGCAGCCTCATTCAAATGATCCAATAGATATACAGGCAAGAACTCCTGCTCCCTTGGTGAAATTTTCTTATCAGCAGCTTGTCCCAGTACCAAATCCACACCTAACCGAGACCAAGGCCATGGATCGTTACACTGATGCATCAACTTACGGTAAGTCAAATCTGAATCCTGATCATTCCACTGCAGTTCACCGTCAATTACAGAAGCAATAATGTCACGGGGACGAGTACTGCAATTATCATAAAGGAAGTTGTAGCGATAGCCTCTGTTTTCCGGCAAGTAATTCACTGCCAGTACTTGATAAAAACGGGCTTTTTCCTCGGGAGTCAAATTCAGTTCCTGCTGAGTAATATCACAGCCATCATTCGAATAATGCATCCAAAACCTTTCAAAAGGAACCAGCCCCAACTCATAATCCAACAAGCCCAGCATAAACTTCAAAATGAAGTTAGGTTCAGCCATATTGAACGAGCCATAATTAAAGACCAAATCCGATCCGTTGTTGTGATTGACAACACGTAAAGCCGTATGACCGTATAAAGCATAAACCTCGGGGCCTGGCGAACAGGTAAGAAGAGAGATTTGCAATGAATCCTGTTCTACAAATCCACCAAATGAAGGTTTTTCACTCCCCAATTGCTCAGTCTGAGCATACCCAAAAGGAATGATCCATAATAATAAGGTGAAAAATAGAGCAAATCTACGCATCATTTAACCGTCACATTTTTAATCGAGTGCAAAAATAACTTTATTTTGTCATTCAATCTATAGAAAATGCTAAAAAAAACATTTTTTAGGGTTAATGAGGATGGTTATTTGGTGTTTTTTATCTTATTTTGCACAAACAAAATAAAAGAAATGATAAAATTAATCATCGACTTGGGCAACACCAGAGCCAAGTTGGCTATTTTTAAGGATGACACTTGCCTTGAGGTACGCGCATGCAGCAACAAGGACTTAACCGAATTGGATGGGATCATCAATGACTACCATCCTGAGAAAGGCATAATTTCTTCCGTCATTCACCCTAACGAGAAAGTCACAGAACAGCTGAATAGTATTTCCATTCCCATGCTGAAACTGAACTGCAATACTCCCCTTCCCATTAAAAATTGGGAGAACATCCCTAAGACCATGGGGGCAGACCGCCTGGCAGCCATTGCCGAAGCCGTCAATGCAAAACCCAACACCCCATTGCTGGTTGTAGATTCGGGAACATGCATTACCTACGAGTTCATTTCGGATACAGGAGAGTACCTTGGAGGCAACATTTCGCCCGGTGCTGACATGCGTTTTACAGCCATGCACGAGCATACAGCATTGCTGCCTATAGTCACTCCCGAAGGCGAAACTCCTCTGATCGGATATAACACGGAAACAGCCATGAGAAGTGGAGTAATGTTGGGCATTTCACACGAAATTGAGGGATACATTAGACGCTTGAGAGAAAAAAATCCAAAAGTTTTAGTTTTTTTAACAGGTGGTAACGTTCTAGATTTTGATACAAACATAAAAAGTGGCATCTTTGCAGACAAATTACTATTGCTAAAAGGCCTCAATAGAATTTTGGACTATAATGAACATTAAGAGATATACTTTCAGCCTGCTTTTGCTGGCTCTATTTATGGTTAATTCTTATGCGCAAAACGGGGTTAGTTCGCCACTTTCCCGCTATGGTTTTGGGCAGTTGTCGGATATGACCATAGGCAGAAGTACAGCCATGGGAGGTGCTGGATTGGGTTTACGTGCCGGCCAGCAGATTAATATAGCGAATCCAGCTTCCTATTCGGCAGTTGACTCGCTAACTTTCCTGTTAGATGCAGGCGTTACATTGGAGAACACCAATTACAGTAATGGAACTATAAAGCTGAACAACAAATCAGCAAACTTTGAGTATCTGGCTATGCAGTTCAGAGCTTTCCGTAAAATCGGTATGGCTTTCGGATTTGCACCATTTTCAAAGATCGGCTATGATTTTGGAGAGACAAAGGAGCCAATTACTGACATATACGGCAGTACAACACCGGGATTCTCCTATACAGGAGAGGGAGGTGTGACTAAAGCGTTCTTTGGTATAGGTTGGAATCCAATCGCAGGTCTTTCTGTGGGTGTTAACGGAGAATTCCTGTTTGGTAACATAACTCATTCCATCACTAACAGTTACAGCAATACCAGTGTATTCAGCAATGTTCGTTCCTACACTGCACGAATCTCAACATTCAATACCAGTTGGGGATTGCAGTATGAATTACCCGTTAGCAAGTTGGATAAATTAACAGTAGGAGCCACATTTACACCGGGACATGATGTAAATAATGCAGCCTACCGCCAGGATTATCTGTTTGATGCGGCTAATGAGAAATACGAGGGATCGACTACAGACACCATTCAGAACGCATTCCAGTTGCCTAAATCTTTCGGTTTCGGCGTAACATATACTCACGGACGAAAGCTGACGGTTTCAGCAGATTTCATGCTTCAGAAATGGTCAGACTGCAAGTACCCGATGACCTATGCAGATGAAAACGGGAATAGCACATTCGGTTCAAAAACCGGATTCCTGTCCGACAGAAAGAAAATCAGTGTTGGAGCAGAGTACATTCCAAACATCATGAGCCGTAATTACCTGAAACGCGTAAGATACCGTGTGGGAGGATTCTATGCTACACAATATGCAAAGGTGGACAAATTTGAGCCAGGAAAGGAACTGGGATTGACAGCCGGATTGGGCTTACCTATCCAAAACCAATGGAACAATCTGTCCGTTGTTAACCTTTCAGCCCAGTACGTGCATGTAGAGCCAAGCGTAAAGCAGTTGCCGGTTGAAAACCATTTCCGCATTTGTGTAGGTATCACATTTGACGAGCGCTGGTTCATGAAATGGAAAGCAGATTAAAGTAATTAAGAATATCATTTATAAACACTTAAAATATCTTTTTACGATGAATGTAAAGTTATTAGTTGCAGCTATTGCTGTTATGGGTTCTACCAGTGCATTTGCACAGTACGCTGGTACCCAGCTGGTAGATCGTGTTGGACATGGCCAGGACAGTATCGACTGTTTGACCAACTTGAGTACTTACGGTGAGTACGCAAAGAGCAAGAACTATCGCGATGCTTATGAGCCATGGAAGTTCTGTTTTGAGAAGTGCCCAGTAGCTCAGCTGAGTTTGTACACCAATGGTGTAAACATCATGCACTGGATGATTCTGAACGATGAGGCAAACAAGCAGGCTCACTTCGACTTGTTGATGAAGGTTTACGACCAGCGTATCCAGTACATGAATGAGTTGAACTCATTCAACAGAACTAAGACTTTGAAGGGTACATACCTGTGCCGTAAGGCTTATGACTATTCTGAGTACGGTGGTGATGCAGAAACCGCATACAAGATGTTTAGCGAGGCTATGGCTATCGTAGCAAACTCTGAGGATGAGAACGAGGAGGTACCAGGTTACGCACTGAACCGTTACTTCAACCTGTCATATGAGAAGTTCAAGGCTGATAGCAATCATCGTGAGCAGTTCATCAAGGACTACATGGAGAGCAAGGAAATCTGCGACCGTATGTTGGCAAAGGCTAATGAGGAGTCTGACGCAAACAAGAAGCAGCAGATCATCGACCAGTATGACCCAACCGGTTATAACATTGAGATCACTTTCGCTGAGTCTAAGGCAGCTGACCGTGATGAGCTGATTAAGATCTTTACTCCAAAGGTTGAGGAGAACAAGTCAAATCTGGAGTACTTGAAGTCTGTATTGACCATCATGTCATCTAACGACTGTGATGATACTGACATCTACTACACCGCTGCTCAGTATGCATACGCTATCCAGCCTACTTACGAGTCTGCAATGGGTACCGGTCAGTACTATTATAAGGAGGGTAAGGCTCAGGAGTCTGTTAAGTACTTCCAGGATGCTATTGAGCTGAGTCCTAACGATCGTATTAAGGGTAACACCGCTTACAAGGTAGCTACCGCTCAGGCTAAGGCTGGTAACTCACAGGCTGCATTCGGTTTCATCGAGCAGGCTAAGCAGTTCAACCCATCCCTGACTGGTCGTTGCAACTTCCTGAGCGCTCAGATTTATGCTGGTGACAAGAAGTGGGATTTGGCTAACGAGGCTTGCGACAAGGCTGCTGAGGATGCTGTATACACCAACGCTGCTGCACGTTTGAAGGAGAGAATCGCTTCTGCACGTAAGCGTGAGGCTGAGGTTAATGCATACAATGCTGCTGCAGCTGCTGCTAAGGCTAAGAGAGACAAGGAGGACGCATTCTGGAATGCTAAGTAATTTGCGTCATACACCTATATTAAGCATAATAGCCGTATTCTTTACGGCTATTATGCTTTTGTCATATACATCATGCGCTTCATCGGATGAACATTTTGTTGAAGCCATCAATGAGCAGGACTCCCTTCCTACTCTATCGTCTACAGGAATCTCAACACTCGTGTCTGATTCAGGCGTAATCCGTTACAAACTGGTAACAGAGAAATGGGACATCTATACTAAAACCAATCCCAGCAAATGGGAATTCATCAAGGGCCTATACATAGAGCAATTTGATGAAACAATGCACGTAACAGCTTCCATACAGGCTGATACTGCCTATTTTTATGATCAGAACAAGTTGTGGGAGCTGAGAGGCCGGGTATTCGTCCGGAACCGTGAAGGTACGACATTCAGGACTAAAGTCCTATTTTGGGATCAAAGTACCCGCGAATTCTATTCCCACGAGAACATGTTGGTTGTTACCCCTGACAGAGAATTAAGGGGTACCGAATTCCGTTCCAATGAACAGATGACCAACTATACCGTATCCAATCCAAAGGGATATTTCCCTGTCTCGGATACAGAACAAAACGAAGAATACTAAAACATCCATACCTATGAATATTCTTTTTCTTTTCATCAGTATGATTTTCTCTGCCTATTTTTCTGGCATGGAAATTGCATTCGTATCCAGCAATAAAATGCGGTTTGAAATGGAAAAGAGTGAGCATAATGGGCTTGTTAACAGAATAATATCACTTTTTTACAAGCATAGTAACAATTTCATTTCCACCATGCTTGTAGGAAATAACATCGCCTTGGTAGTATACGGTATACTGGCTGCACATATCATTGACAAGATACTGATTCTACCCTTATTTGGCAATAATTTCAATGAGTTTCTGGATGTGTCTATCCAAACCATTATTTCCACCTTCATCATACTCTTCACTGGTGAGTTTATTCCAAAAACACTTTTTAAAATAAACCCAAACCAGACTTTGCGCATATTTGCATTACCCACATTCGTCTTTTACATATTGCTCTACCCTATCTCACGGTTTTCAACCATGCTTTCCGGAGTGCTACTGTGGGTTTGCGGATCGAAGATCAGTAAAGAATCCAGCAACAAGGCATTCACCAAGGTGGATTTGGATAACTTAATCCAAAGCAGTATCGAAGAGAATGAGGAGGAGGAAGTAGAAGATGAAGTAAAGATCTTCCAAAATGCTTTGGATTTCTCAAGTGTAAAGATCAGGGATTGTATTCTACCCCGAACAGAGATTACAGCTGTACCCGATACAGCAACAATTCAGGAACTTGAAGCCCAGTTTATTGAAAGCGGTCACTCAAAGATCATTGTCTATAAAGACAACATAGACCACATTATCGGCTATATACATTCCTCTGAAATGTTCCGTAGAAAGGACGATTGGAAAGAAAGTATCCGACAGATTCCAATTGTACCTGAAACCATGGCTGCACAAAAGCTCATGCGGTTATTCATGCAGCAGAAAAAGAGCCTGGCCGTTGTTGTAGATGAGTTCGGAGGCACAAGCGGCATTGTATCCCTGGAAGATTTAGTGGAAGAAATCACAGGTGACATTGAAGATGAACACGACAACACCAATTACATAGCCAAGAAAATTGGAGACAAAGAATATGTCATCTCTGCCAGATTAGAGATAGAAAAAGTTAACGAGTTGCTGGATTTGGACTTACCGGAATCGGAGGAATATCTGACCGTTGGAGGCTTAATCCTGCATCAATATCAAAGTATCCCAAAACTGCATGAAATCATACGATTTGATCACTTTGTATTCAAAATAATTAAAGTCGAAACCACGAAAATTGAGCTTGTGCGCTTAAAAGTGGTATAATTAGGCATTTTTTTAAGAAATCGTTTTACCAAGTGCCTGAAAATTCGTATCTTCGTGCGCTCAAATTGTAAAGAGGTAAAAGATAAAAGAAAAATTATATAAGAAATGGCAATTTTAACTAAAATTAGAAAGCACCGCAAAATCCTGTTGGGAGTAGTAGGTGGTGGCCTGCTGTTCTTTATCGGTGAGGTAGTTATGGAAGGTATTCAGTCTACCCAGAACCAGAGCAAGCAGGAGATTGGTGGTGTAAACGGAGACGTAATCTATATTCAGGATTATCAGAATTTAGTTGATGAGTTTGCTGACGTCATCAAGATGTCACAGGGCACCAACAACTTGAATGAGGATCAGATGTCTCAGATTCAGGATCAGGTTTGGAACACATATGTAACCAATAAGTTATTAGAGGCTGAGTGCAAGAAACTGGGTCTCCGTGTATCAGACAAGGAACTTCAGAATATCATCAACGATGGTACAAACCCATTGTTGCTGCAGTCACCATTCCGTGACCAGCAGACAGGTGCATTTGATAAGGACCAGTTGACCAACTTCCTGGCTGAATACAACCGTGTCATCAACAACAATCAGATGCAGCCAGAGTTGAGAGAGTATTATCAGAGAATCTACAACTACTGGTCATTCATTGAGAAGACATTGCGTCAGAATATCCTGCAGCAGAAGTATCAGTCTTTGCTGGCTGGCTCATTTGTTTCAAATCCAGTATCAGCTAAGGCAAGTTTTGAGGGTCGCACAAAGAGCAGTGATGTACTGTTGGCAGCCATCCCTTACACTGCAATCTCTGACAGTACCGTTAAGGTAACTGACGATGACATCAAGAAGGTTTACAATGAGCAGAAGGATGCTATGCTGCAGACCGCAGAAAGCAGAAATATCCGCTACATTGACGTATTGGTTACCCCAAGCCAGGAGGATAAGGACAATTTGATGGCAGAGATGCAGGAATACGCTTCAGAGCTGGGCAATGCAGAAAATCTGACAGAGGCTGTTCGTAATGCTGCTTCGTTAGTTCCATATGCAAACATCGCAGTTAAGAAGTCATCTCTTCCTTCAGATGTTGCAACAGAATTGGATTCTGTATCGGTAGGTGCAATTGTTAATCCTTATTACACTGCATCAGACAACACCTACACTACCTTTAAGTATGTTGAGAAGGTAAGTCAGCCAGACTCTATCGAGTTCCGCCAGATTCAGGTAGAGGTAGAAAAGGCTGATTCTGTTTACGATGCTTTGAAGGCTGGTGCCTCATTCGAGGAAATGGCAAAGAAGTACGGTCAGGAGGGTAACACTACATGGTTGACCGGCAATCAGTATGAGGGTGTACAGTTGGATCTGAACAACACTAAGTTTGTGAACACCCTGCTGACTGCTGACGTTAACAATCTGCAGAAGGTTGACTTGCAGAGTTTCGTTTCCATTCTGGAAGTAAAGAGCCGCAAGGCATATACCGACAAGTATAAGGTGGCTATCGTTAAGAAAGAACTGCAGTTCTCTCAGGACACATACCGTCAGGCTTACAATGCATTCAGCTCATTTGTAGCAACTAACACAGACATCAACGCTATTCAGAAAAATGCAGAAGAGAAGGGCTACCGCGTATTGGAGCGTCTGGATATGTTCAACAATGAGCACAAGGTTTGCGGAATCAGCAGCACCCGTGATGCTATGAAGTGGATCTTCGATGCTAAGGTTGGTCAGGTTTCTCCTTTGTATGAGTGTGGTGATAACGATCATATGCTGGTTGTTATGCTGACTGGAATCAATAAGGCTGGTTACCGTTCATTTGAATCAGTAAAAGAGACCTTGCGTCCAGAGGCCATCCGCAACGAGAAGGCTGAGCAGATCTTAGCTAAGATCGGTGATGTTAAGTCTATGGATCAGGCAAAGGGTCTTCAGGATGTTAGAACCGACTCTGTAAAGCACATCACTTTCGCAGCAGCAGCATTTGTTCCAGTTACCATGTCTAGCGAGCCTACATTAAGCGGTAAGGCAGCTGTTGCAAAGAAGGGCGACTTTGTAGGTCCATTCAAGGGCAACGGTGGTGTAATGATGTTCCAGGTATACAACACCGAGAACAGCGAAGAGAAATTTGATGAGCAGGCAGAGATGCAGCGTTTGCAGCAGCAGGGTATGCAGGCAGCATCTAACTTTACCTCAGAATTGTATCAGAAGGCAAAGGTGGTTGACAATCGCTACTTGTACTTCTAATCTCAATAACGAACAATAAAAAGAGGCAATCACAATTGTGGTTGCCTCTTTTATTTATACAATAGTAGTCATTGCTCTCTAGTAATCTTTTGAAATGTCAAAGCTTACCATATTCTGCAACTTCCTCAGCTACCATGTTTGCACCTTCATCCACGATGTCTGAGTCATAAGAAAGGCTGTAGGGACTTGTCAGCATAATCTTTAGTTGAAGGCAACTTTCAATCTTTGATATTGTCTCAAGCGAAAGGTTCTCCTGCCCCTTCAGCACCTTTGAAATATACTGCTGGCTACAGCCCATGAGTTCAGAAAGTTGTTTCTGTGACATGTGCATCTCCTCCATCTTGTCCAACATCATCATGGCGATGTGCTGCGAATGGCGCAACCAAGCTCTGTTCTTCATGCGCCACTCTGCATTCTCGCGCCACTTTGAAGGTGTAGATGACTGATGTCCCTTCAGTTTAGCGATTACTTCCTCGTGTGTTCTCATTGAAACCTCCTTTCGTTAATTGACTTCTTTCTGATAGTCGTCAAAAGAATCCTTATCCGTAATATCATTATCGAGCATAAACCTACGAACCTTCTCCATCCTTGCCAATTCAACAAGCGTATGTTCTCGTTCCTGCATCGTATAGGTAAGCTTGATTGCGCCACCAGTTATCACGTAGATTCCTGGCTCCAACTTGATGGCATAGATGCGCAACCATGATGCATGTCTTGGTGTATTATGCAAGCGAGCTTTTTCCTTGCCCAACAACATCTCCGAAGTACGGTTATTCTCAAGTGGACGAAACACATCATCAAGGTTTGCCTCTGGAGAAATGTCCATGATGAGACATTGCAACTTCTCGCTATCCTCAATCGTATCATAGATGGCTTGATTCACATCCGTAATCTTAAAGTATGATGTCAAATCCTCGAGGTTTACCCTGAAGAAATCGCGAAGCCATACTACATCATTCCATTGTCCAAGAATAGAATCAAGTACATTGTCCTGACTATCATCGTATCTTACCGCCCAGAGTTTCTCGTTATCTGTTATTTGTTCGAAAGTCATATTTTAATTATTTAATGCAAAAATACACAAAAAAGAAACATCATACAACTCATAGGTTGATTATTCGCAATTTTGTGCTTAATCTAATCAAATTTTGCATTAATATAACGGAACACTAGGAGGAAACAATAGTCACAAAGTACAGAAACAATATGGATCCAAAGCGTAATTCAGTCATCATTTTGGGCACATATATCTTTTCTCTCTCCATAATATCTGGGTCAATCATTGTATGTTTTTATATATCTTCTCAGCTATTTGCATTAACAATCCAGAATCCTAGAACCATTACTTTACTGAAGTAATTATCTCCAATCCATCATAACAAAATTATCATCAAACTTGCCCCACATCACGGGATGCTGGCGATTCTTGCTAATCGTTTTTACGCCATCGCTTACGAACTTGAATATTTCTTTGGCTGTTATGATTCTGTCTTTGTTCACATCAGCCCCACCACGTAGTCCTCTTTCAAGATAGGCGGTGAAGAAACCATTCTTCATTCTGGCATTCTCAATAGAAGATTCTGTGGTACGAGATGACAGAAACAGGACCACATCCGATGTATGATTTGATGGATTAGATTGAGATATACCCTCTATCAGAACAGCAGAAATACATGCATCAGACAGTATCACTGGCCTGAGAGCAAAGCTCGAGCAAAAAGCAGAGCACAAAACCTCATAACTCAGCGCATTTTCCATCTTCCTGCCCATATCATAAGGGCATAAGCCACCAGGATAGCCATGACCACTGAAATAAAGCACAACCATATCCCCTTTCTGTGCACGCGAAAATTGATCGCTCATGGCCTTCACAATAGCAGATTTGGTCGCAGCAACTCCAATTAACGTCATAACATTTTTGGTTTTCGTCTTAAATAGAGCAGCCATAGTCCTGGCATCATTCTCTGGGAGCCGCAAACTCGGAATATGCTGATACTTAGCAATACCCACTGCCACTACGTATGTTTCAGCCCTTAACGCAGTGAATGCAAATATAACAACCAAGAAGAAAAATATTTTTTTCATCCGACTTAATCGCAGTATTTACAACTACATGCCGGGCACTGTTTCTGATAGCGAACATTTCTGTAAGCCATGTTGCCTAATGGACGGCCACATGCAGGGTTAGGACATTTATATTTGGATGCATATTCTTCATCCAAATCGTGAAGCTGGCGTTGAACAGAAGTTGTACTCTGCCCCTGCATAAAGAAATAAATTCCTAAGAACAATGAAGCCAACACACAAATAGCACGAAAGACAACAGGAATAGGCAGAAGACCAAGTGCCATACCCAACATAGAAACAATTCCCTGAACACGTTGTTGGTTTGCACGCTTAGCAGACTCCTCCTGAATTTCCAATCGCTGGCGGTCATAGTTATTCCAAATGGTTTCCAGAGGACGAAGCGAGAATGTTGGCGGCTCTGGTTTGGGAGTTGGTTTTGGGGTTGGAGTTGGAGCAGGATTGGAAACTGGGGTTGGAGATGGACTAGATTGAGGTTGCAATGGCAACAAGTCAGCCACCTTTACTTTGAAAGAGCCCAATGTTAACTCTGTTTCAGGTCTTACATTGGTCTTCAACACCTGACGTCCATCCACAAATGTACCCTGCTGACTCTTGTTCTGCAGGGTATAGGTTCCATCCCCGTTATCCGATAGCCAGCAGTGTTCACGGCTCACGGTAGGGTCATTGATTTCAATTCTTTGCGTAGCCTTACTTCGGCCACGGCCTACGATTATAGTCATTACGATTTATGGTTAAATAATTCCTTTACTTTCTTCAAGGCTTCTTTAGGCACTTCAATTCTCAGCACATTCGATGATTCCATGTCGTTAAGCACCATTTCACCTCGAAGCAAATTAATATGAATAATCTGTGAGATATTTACAATCAGGCTCCGGCCGATTCGTACGAAAGGCAAAGTCCTACCCTTCAACTTATCACTGTCCAGCATTTGCTCTATAGCCATCAAGCTAGTGGGAAGGGTAAGATGCACTCCATTCAGGAAAAACACATCTGTGTAGTTCCTATCAGCCTTAAAATAGGCTACCTTACGCAAATCTACCCGCAACAATTCGTCGCGGGTATTGAAGTACAACACATAAATATCCTTACTGTTCTCCATTTACTATTCTTTTATTACTCTGTCTTTGTAGAATCAATGGTCTCTACAGCTGCAGATTCTGCATTTTCTGGGACCTCGGCATTATCGCCAACAGTTGTTTTTTGCACTTCAGCAGACATTACAGAATTAACAGTCGGAATACTACATAAAGATTCGTCATCTTTGGCCTCATCACTACCCGACAGAAAAAGCTTAACACCCCATCCTATAAGGGCAAGTAAGCATAAAGCTAAAATAGCAATCCACATTTTAGGAAAACGCTTCGTATTACCTTTTCCAAGCGGCTCCGGTGAGTTTTGGATTGTCACCTTCTCCGATTTTGGAGGAACAGGAATGGCTAAATTTTCCACGACTGCATCCTGATGATTCTCAACTTCTTCAATGCTGACATGTTCCGAATCTTCAGTATCTACAGTGGCCACAACTACTGCCTCTTCTTCCTCATCTATAGTTATATCTTTTTCACCTATCACCTCGTCCACTGGAATCAGCCAGCAGGTATAGTTATCTTTCGTCTTCCCATCACAGATTTCTTTGATGACTGCCAATTTCCCCTCATCATTCAGAGTCTCATCAGCAAGAATGGCACCCAGTTTTTCATTTGTAAGTTGTTCCAAAACCCCATCACAGCACAGGAAGAAATAATCACCAGCAAGGACATCATCAATATTGTATATATCAGCCTTATAACGGCGCTCCAAATGTGGCTGCATGGCCCGTGTAATGACATTCTTCTGAGAAAAATTCATTGCTTCCTCTGGCGTAATTTCTCCAGCACGAAGCAAATCGTTAACCAAAGAATGATCCTCCGACTGATATATAATACCCGTTCTTCCATCAGCATTGGCCAACGAAGGACGCACATGGTAGATCCGGCTATCTCCAATATGAGCCACTAAGGCACCATTCTTATGCAGCGCCACACATGTCATAGTAGTGCCCATTTTCTTAAATGCACCAGTATCTACCTTGTCCAGTTCATCATAGGCATGATTCAAAGCCTCTTCAAACATGGGCTTTGTAATAATACCATCCTCAGCTGGATGAGTCACCAAGTATGTGCCCAGTTTTGTAGCAACTGTTGCACTGGCCACCTCTCCACTATCCTGACCGCCAATGCCATCACACATCAAGAATACGGAGCATGCGGCATTAGCAGAATTTATGTCTGGCCAAAGGAAATCTTCTTGATTGTCCTTGCGTCCAATCTCAGAAAACCCCAAAGGCTTTCTTATCTTTATCTTCATATTATTCGAGTTGCTTCATCATTGGTTTCCTCCAGAATAAGATCTGTCTTTCCCAATGTCAGTTTATCACCATATTTTAGGATAATCTGATCACCACGCAAAATATCCTTTCCATTCAACTTAATGATATTCTTGGAACCAATCTCCACCAAATGATGTTCAACACCATACGCGGTTTTCACTACATCTATCTGTACATGGCGGCGGCTCATATATTCATCCTTGTAGTGGTCATTGCCAATCTGCATATCCGCTGTTCCACTGGTAGCCAGTCGTCCCAGTACCTGTGTACCCATGCGCAATTCGCAAATCTGTCCAGTCTGAACCACTCTCATTTGTCCTATATCAAACTTAGCTTGCTGAAGAAAAGAACCAGGCAAACGGGTAGCTTCATCTGAAGCACCCTGACCGCCCTTTCCAGCTTGTCCCATTTGAAAGACACCCACCTTGGCTTTAAACTTACAAGTAGGACAGGTTAACATTTTATCCTGTATGCCGGGAGCATCATTGATTGAAAGACGCGACCGGCAGTTTGGGCATACAATAGATAATAATCCCATACCTTATTATTCATTAAGCCTCCATAAAACCAGGATCAGCATCGTTCATATAATCAGGCATATCGTCATTGGATGCTGTGTACAATTCTGAATTCATATCAGGAGTCATTTCCTCCAAAGCGGTTAAACCATAACCACCTTCATTCTCTGTAATACCATACTGCTCGCCAGTTTCCGCATTGACTACTACTGCCACTGCATCATGTGCATGAGCCTCTTCAACATACGCTTCAATCACATTTGCAGTAGCCAACCCCTCACCACTGACATCATGAATTTCATTGGCAGTATACTGTCCGTCATGGTTCTCATCCACAGCAATCACATCGATAGTACCGTCTGAATCCACATCCACAACGACAGCGGTTTCATTTCCCTGCTGCAAACCAGCCAAAGTTGCCATTCCTCCCTGACCATTGTCCTGCACAACTACTCCTACCACATGTACTTCATCGTCGGAAACAGAAGGTTGTTCTGTCTCAGGCTCATACGCAGTCTGCTGCGCCATTGGTTGAGGTTCAACAGAAGGTGCCTGTTCAACCTTTACAGTAACCACATGTTCTACTACAGTATGCTGTGGCTCTGGCTGAACAGTTGCTGTTACAGTTTCAACTTCCTGTGGAGCCTCTTCTACTACGGCTTCCACAACCTCAGACTCTACACTCTCTTCTTCTGCCTCAACAACAGTTGCAGTAAAGATATGATCTGCTGCCATAGCAGCACCGGTACCCAATGCAGCACCAGCAGCTGTAGCGGCCATACGTGCTCCAAATGAGTCCTTCTTTTCTACCTTTGGCTCTGCCACTGTTTCTTTCTTTGTCTCATTGTTCTGAGGTACATTCAGAATCTTTGTTGCTTCATTATCCATAGTCTTATTTTTTAAGTTATTATTTGTTTTTCACTCTGCAAATGTATTTATTCCTTACCAATCAGCCACACCTCCATATGCTTTCCGGACGAAACCTTGGGAATAAGGGATGAAACTGATAAACCTATTTGTATTGTAATGCATGATGTTGTGACATTTTTGTTATATTGTCTTTCATAGAGAGTGCAAGGCGGAGTCCGTTTTTGAAGTAACGAAGGCCTGCATCTTCTCTAAAACGCCACCATAAATAACTATACTTGACATTGCTGTGCCAACAACCTCCTCGACACACACGTTCATTCCCACTATTGGGGCCTGAAGGATTAATTTGTACAGTGCTACTATAGTTTCCATACCAATCAATACACCATTCCCACACGTTTCCTGTCATATCATAAATTCCAAGTTCATTTGTCTTCTTGGTGGCAACATCATGTGTACTGCTACCTGAGTTGTCATCATACCATGCTACTTCATTTATGTCTTCACTACCACTATATGGATATTGGCAACTTTTATTACCTCCACGAGCAGCGAACTCCCATTCTGCTTCGGTTGGTAGACGGAATTTCTGACCAGTCAAGGAGTTTAACTTTAAAATGAACCTATTGCAATCGTGCCAACTTACTTGATCTACAGGTTTGTTATCACCCTTGAAGAATGATGGATTATTATCCATAACCGCTTTCCACAATGCCTGAGTAACCTGAGTTTCGCCAATAAAGTAGTCTGACAAAGAGGTTGGCTGGATGATTTCTTTTTCTGAGAGATATAAAAAACCACAATTAACAGTTTCTTTCATCTCAAAAGAACCACCTTCCACCCTAATCATGTTAAATTTTACACCCTTAACACAAAATTCCAGTATGTTGGTATTGTTTATTTCTTCTGGAGCATTCTCTAATTCACCAATAATCACTGTTTCTTCTTTCTGCGGTTTTGGCACTGTTTCTTCTGCCTTTAGTCGATTTGGCTCCTGACTATGACCCAATAGCATCAAGAATTCATCTATACTCTGAGGACGCTTCTTCCTGCGTGGTTCCATAGCTTTTTCTATGGCTACCCAGGTATTGAATGTGACATGTGAGGGACGTTCTAGTTCTTCGTCCTCATCCAGAAGTAACGATGCCTCTGGTGGGGTCTTACCGGTTACCATTTTATAGAGTGTTGCACCAAGGGAATAGATATCTGTTGCTGGAGTAAAATTAGTCAAGCCTTGGTTATATTGTTCCACTGGGGCAAATCCTTTACTGATGGCCACAGGAGTTGTACTTGTTTGCCCGCCCTCATCATCATAACGTTTGCTAATGCCAAAGTCTATCAAGGCACATTCTCCATTACTCCTCATCAGCACATTAGCAGGCTTCACATCAAGATGGAGTATGTTTTGAGCATGAATACATTGGAGAGCATCGGCTATTTCACGCACATATTTCAAGGCCGCGTCCTCACTCAATGCTGATTGCTTCAACATTTCATCCAACGATCCGCCATCCATGTATTCCATCACATAATATGCAGTACCATTCTCCTCAAAAATATCATGAATCTGTACAATATGATGATTGTTCAAACCGGCAATTGTCCGTGCTTCTTTCAGAAATTTCTCCTTGAAACGGTTTACAAGTTCTACACTTCCTACCGAAGGCACATTTACCATACTGGTGCTCACATCACGATTACAATGCTCTTTCATAAAGAACTCTTTAATCGCCACTTTTCGTTCCAACCCACTCTGAATGGCAAGATAAGTTATTCCAAAACCACCTTGTCCAAGTGTACTGATTATCTTATATCGTCCTCCTTGAAGGAGGGAATTTGTTTGTAAAGTTTGCATTCTTATTGCATCATTTTTATATTTATACAAATTTTATCATCCTTAATGCCCATGTCTTATTCTAAAGACAACTAGAGTTTCGAGAAAAACCGACAACAAAACGAGAATAAGCACTATGATTCTACTATCGTGCATAAAAAGACATTAGAATGAAAAAGATTCCTTCAAATTTTACCTATCCAAAATAATATTGTAGTTTTGCAATGAGTTATAGAATTAAGCAAACCCAATGAAGTTTTTACAATCCATAAAACAAATAGAAAAGAGATTCAACACCGGAGAGGAACCTGTGTTGGTGGCATGCAATGACCACAACTCTTATATTTGCAAATACCCCAGATATTCTGGAAGTGCAAATAAAATGGTTTGTGAACTTCTTGGTTCTGAATTTGCTAGATCTTGGAAGATTGATACCCCTGAAATCGCAATGGTCAATGTACTTCCTATACATTATCCGAAGGATTTGAGTGGTTCATATTTCTCACGCACATTGCTCGGAAGTCGGCAAAGAAGAAACGTCATAGATATTACTCCTACCTCTATTTCTTCTATACCGTCTGGGGAAAAGCTATGCAAACAACTACTTAAAATTGCCTTGTTTGATTTCTGGACTGCAAACGAGGATAGAAATGCGAACAATGCAAACCTGATGTACGACCTGGTAAACAACAGCATTATTTCCATCGATTATGGATGCTGCTTCAATACTGCTACATTTGATTTTCCACTTTCTCAGCTTACAGAAACCGACAGCATCCTCTCTTCCGATTTGTTTAAGCATATTAGCCAAAAGATTAGTCCCGAAAGGGTTCTACAAATGGCCGACATCTTGACAAGGATTGACTACCTATCTTATATCCATGACTGCCAAACCACAACTTTAACAGCAAGAATGGACGAGACAGATAATGCAGAATTAGGCTTAGCTTTTATTCCAAGTTCATGGAACATAAGACGTGAGGTTATCTGCCAAAAACTGAAGGAAATGCTCGATACAAACTGGACCGAGAAGGTCAAAGATAATTTTTTAGAAACCCTTAAAAACGTTTTGAATCATGACTAATTCCACAAAATACTGTATTATTTATGCCGTCCTTTCTCAGGAGACATCTGAGCGTCTGAATGTCGGCATATTGGCTTTTGCTGATGGTCAGGTATTTTATCAGTATTCGCAGCGAAAGCTGAATGCGCTGGAGCAATTGCTTCCCAAAGCAGCATTCGACTTTTACAAAGACATGCTAAAAAACATGGACTTAGAGAATCTCAGCGTGTCACGCTTAGATTACCTAAACCGGTATTCCAACAACCTTTTTGCTATCTCAGAGATCAAAGATGTTCAGATGCCATACAATGAAGCAACCACAAAATGGCTGTATAGCAACTACATTGATTCTGTTGCATAAAGAAAGAAATCTTTACCGCACAGAACGAGATTCCCGTTTTGTTATCAAAATTTCAAAGAACGAGTGCCGCACCTATTGCGGCATTTTTAGCCAGCAGACTTTCCCATCATTAAAAAGAGGCAGACCATCATACCTAAGTATAAGGGTTCCATCTGGAACCCAACTCTGACATACGATCTATTAAATATATGTTATCTTTACAACAGTGAATCCTTTGGCTTTATAAGTAATGCCAAAAGAACCCTGCCCCAATACGGATTCTATTTTATATTGAATAGAATTCCCGTTAAGTGTTGTTCCTATTGATAGTGCGTTAGTCATTTATTCCTATCTATTTTTTTACAGGTCTGATTACACGGCCAATGTATTTGGGCCCTGAAGCTAAATATTTTACATTTCTCTTAATAGAGACATACATTGTCTCATCACTGTATCCCTTACTTGTTGCCGTCGTGTACATCCCTTCATACCCTAAGTTTGATATTTTCCCTTCACGTTTACATCCAACCAGTGGTAAGAAAATACTATTGCCACTAGGACCTTTAACAATAAACCCATTAACTCCATTGCATACGGAGTAAGTCCATACGCATTCAGTCATCAATTCTTTGAACTCTACATCTGTTGGCATTCTCCATCCCTTACCAAGCCTTCTTGTAGCTGCATCGAATTGGGTTTGAGCTATAGAAAAACCCAAATGAGTTACACTACCATTATTCTGATGCATGTAATTCTCAGGTATATACGTTTCTTTAGACATCAGCTCACCCCAAGAAACAAATTCTCCAGCCTCATACATTTCCAATGCCCCCATATTGGTTGCTGCCCATTTTACAGAGAGTCCTAAATCTACCACATTGGGTTCACTCAAACTAGTGATAATCATTGTTTCTTCAGTTTGTCTACTGATCATGTTTGGTTTAGGTGATGAATGAACCATTTTGTTCGAAATAGGCTCCATCACATCCCCTTTCAATAAATTCATCCATTCTCCTATCGATTGTGGCCTGAACTTTCTTCTAGGCTCCATAGCTTTTTCTACTGCGCTCCACACTTGTAAGGATACATTACTCGGACAAGCTAATAACTCATCACCATCTAACAACATTGGCGCTTCTGGAGGTGTCTGACCAGATAGAAGCTTGTATAATGTTGCTCCAAGAGAATAAACATCGGTTGCTGGAGAAAAATTTTGCAATCCCTGATTATATTGTTCTATAGGAGCATAACCCTTACTTACACCTGTTGGTGTTGTACTGGTTTGTCCACCTTCAACATCATAGCGTTTGCTTATACCAAAATCTATCAATACAGCTTCACCATTACTGCGCAGAAGTATATTTGAAGGCTTAACATCAAGATGTAGAACGTTTTGTTTGTGAATATATTCCAAAGCAGAACCTACTTCCTTGATAATCCTAATAGCATCAGATTCTTTCAGAGCACCATCCTTTACAAGTGTGTCAAGAGAACCGCCATCAATATGTTCCATTATATAGTATGCGGTACCATTTTCCTCAAAGATATCATATATCCTAACAATATGGCTATTGTCCATGGTAGCAATAAGCCGGGCTTCTTTCAGGAATTTCTCTTTAAAACGCTCTACCATATTAACGCTACCAATAGAACCTACAGAAACATGCGATGTCTCTCCATCTCTATTGCATAGATCCTTCATAAAGAACTCTTTTACAGCTACTTTTCTGCCCAGCATCACTTGTTCTGCAAGGTAGGTTATTCCAAAACCACCCTGACCCAGTGTGCTTATTATCTTATATCGTCCTCCTTGAAGGAGAGAATTGGTTTGTAATGTTTGCATACTTATAATCGATTAATCACATACACCTCTTATTGAACGGCCAACAGAACATGGATTCTGCTGGAATGGCATAATTCTTTCCTTAGAAAATGAAAGATAAAAAGCGGTATTTAGCCCCGATGATTTCGTGCCAGACCAATAGAAGCCAAATTCCTCATCGCTAATTTTCTTACCATTTCTTTTGCCCGAAGCTCTAAGGAATATCTTAGTTGGAAAAATACGACTGCTTACAAGATATCCGCATATTCCGAATTTATCCACCCATTCCCAATCACACTCTTCAAAAAGTTCATCAAGTTCTTCGATAGTAGGTAATCTCCAAGTGCCATTAGAGGATGTATAACAGATGTCATTTGAAGTAGAACAGATATCCATTCCCACTTCATCATAACAATAATCGTATGAATCTATGGATTGATTATTACCTGCAGAATCTCCCCAGCCATATAGTCCACCTTTTCCTACCGGTGAGGAAGCACCCACATTACAACTGCACCATCTTACACTTAATCCTAAATCTACAGGTTCAAACAAAGAGTTCTCCAATCCTATGTAACTCATAAAACGGTTTTCATCTTCAACTGTTGGCTCTACACATTCATTATCGATCAAGATAGTAGTCTCTTCCTCTGTTGAGGATAATATAATATTATCTTCTTCACATAATTCCTCTGGATCATTGTTCTCGAAGCTATCACCCTCGTAATCCTCGTTTTCATCAGTTAAAACGGGTCCTGATTCTATAGAATTGTCCACTTCTTCAGCTAAGCATGGATTGCCTAATCCCTCAATAAATTCATCTACAGTCTGAGTTCTTTTCTTCCTGGATTTCATAGCCGCCTCTATGGCATTAATCGTATCAGAGCTAACATTTTTTGCCTTCAAATCCTCAACGGGCACACCTTCTTCCTGAATTTCGATTGCCTCTGGTGGAGTATTTCCCGTAAGTAATTTGAACAGTGTTGCAGCAAGAGCATATACATCACTCTGCGGAGAAAACTCTTGAACACCATTGCTACGGTACTGCTCTAAAGGAGAATAACCATGGCTAATACCCACTGGTGTGGTTGTTGTACCCTCCTGAGTTTCTGCATCGTATTGCTTAGCCACACCGAAATCAATAAGAATGACCTGGTTATCTGACTTACGGATCATAATGTTGCCAGGCTTAACATCCAAATGATTAAGGTTTAAGTTATGAATGTAGGAAAGTGCACTTCCTACTTTCTTAACGTAACCGATAGCTTCATGTTCGGGAATAGCACCTACTCTTTTGACAATTTCGCCCAACGATTCTCCATCTACATATTCCATAACGTAATATGCAGTTCCGTTTTCTGTAAAGATATCATGAATCTGAACAATATTAGGATGACGAAGCTTGAAGATTGTCTTTGCTTCCTTTATGAACTTTTGCTGGAATCGCTCAACAATAGGTTTGTTGGCTGCAGTTCCCAGCATAACATGACTTGTTGATTCGTTTCGGTCACAGTATTCCTTAAAGAAGAATTCTTTGATGGCAACCTTACATTCCAGCATCTCATGGTTTGCAAGATATGTAATGCCAAATCCTCCTTGGCCCAGTACTTTCTCTATTTTATATTTTCCACCCTGCAAAGTGGAATCTTGTGATAGATGTTGCATAATATTGATCCGTTTCTTTTCTTAAATAGTACTCATCGCACGGGGAAAAATGACTCTAAATTATTCCGCTGGCCATAACAAACCCGATTATTGTGATTTAACGACCTTTAATATTTGATCGTGTATTTGTTTCATTCCCTTAATCGAAGGATGTTTCTCCTGCTTATCTATGTCTTTTAACCTAACATTTATGATATTATAAAATCTGCAAATTTCCTGCATCGATTGGCAATAATCTTCTTCTAAATCAGAATTGCAGAGATTTACAATCATAGCTTTGGGATGCCTCTTTTTTAAACTATTCAACAAAAAGCTGAAAGCAGGCCTGAAATAATATAAATCCTTATTAGTCCACTTGCCATATACAAAATTACCAAGAGGTGCACTCGCCCAACAATCGTTAGTTCCACCAAAGATGAATATTATATCTGGGTTGCCGAGATTATTCATCCTTGTAACAAATGACCTATCCGAATAGTCATTCTTGCCATATCCCGTATTGCATATTGTTGAACCTGAATATGAATTATTAATCTCCAATTCATATTCCTCACTACTACAAAACAGATACCACCATGTATCCTCTACCCTATGCACATCATTATGAAATTTTGATTTAGGCCTATAAAAGCATAAATTCGTTTTAGGTGTAACATATCCAACAAACGTGGAATAACTATCACCCAAAATTGATATTTTTTTCTTACAGCCTGCTAATACAAGGCTGCTCAGACAAAAAAATGCGACTATACTAAATATTAACCTTTTCATTTATTTTTGCACATATATGGAAAAAGGCATAGTATCACCTCTATAGCTAGTAAAATAACCTGTATATGTTGATCCATTAAAATTACCTTCGAATAAGCCTGACTGAATTCCTTCAGAATTAAATTCTTGAATCCTCATGCCGCCTTCTTTTTCATATTTTCCAGATAAGGATAGCCTTGAAGAGTTTCCTTTCTTTTTATAATAATAACTACCAGAAACAGTACCATCATGCTTGATTTCGATATTCATAACAACACCATACTTGCCATCAATGTAACCATCCAGTTTTATCGTTTTAGAAGCTGAAACGTCTATAGCAGAATTGGCCATTACGGGACCTGCAACTTCTTCTACTTCTGTAACACATTCTACTGCAGAATCCTCAGCTACTATATCAACATTGGAATTAGGATTTGTTCCTGTGCCATTTTGCAACAAAATAAATCCAAATAATAAAACAATCGCTACAATAACACCCATCCAAATTTTCCGATTGGCAGCCTGTTTCATTTCCCGAATTCTTTCCTCTTCCGCTTCACGTTCACGACGTTTGCGCTCGGCTTCTTCTCGCTCTCGCTTTTCCTTTGCAGCCTTTTCCTCAACTTCCTTCCGTGCTTTCTCCTCAGCTGCTTTACGCTCCGCTTCTCTCTTTCGCTTATTCTCTTCCTGTTGTCTATCCAAATCAGACATACCTACCACCTTTGTGGCTTCGTCATCTACAAAAACTGTTTTATATGCCTTTGGACGATTTGTATTCTGAGATGCTATTGTAGCGTTGCTATTTCCATCCAATAGATTCAAAAATGCCTTCACACTTTGTGGGCGATCATTCTTGCGGAACTGCATTGCCTGAATTATGGCAGTTTTGGTAGATGCAGAAATATGGCTTGGTAATGCTGGAAGACCATTATTCAACACTTCACTGGCTGAGGGTGGAACCGTGCCTGTAACCAAATAGAATAATGTTGCGCCCAATGAATAAATATCGGTTTGAGGGGTAAAGGTACTTACACCACCAGCCTGATACTGCTCCAAAGGGGCATATCCTTCACTGATACCCACTGGAGTGGAACTGGTCTGGCCGCCTGTACTGTCATATTGTTTGGACAATCCGAAATCAATCAATACAGCAGTACTGTCGCTCTTGCGAACCATTATATTAGCTGGCTTAATGTCCAGATGGTTAATGCTTTTGGCATGAATATATGACAATGCATTTGCAACCTGACGGATGTAATTCCCTGCAGCATCTTCCGACAATGCACCATTCCGTTTGACCATATCGGATAGAGACTCGCCCTCGATGTATTCCATGACATAGTAAGCGGTATTGTTCTCCGTAAAGATATCGTAAATGTCGATGATGTTTGGATGCTTCTGCTGGGAAATAGTCTGAGCCTCCTTGATGAACTTATTCATAAATCGATGCACCATTTCCTGAGCACTCTGTGTGCCTAAGGTTACATGGCTGGTGGCTTCATTACGCTCACAGTAATCTTTGTAGAAGAATTCCTTAATGCAGACCTTACGGTCCAACAGGGGTTGATATGCCAGATAGGTGATGCCAAAACCACCCTGACCTAATACTCTTTCAATTTTGTATTTCCCATTCTGAAGATAGGAATTTATGGAAAGGTGTTGCATAGTAATCTCTTAATTAGTATATCCTCCGTAAAACTATTTAAAATGATAAACAAAGACGTAAGCCCAAGCCAAAGCCTGCGTTTTCAGGAGTACAATAATCTCTTGCCAATGATCGACAGTCTAATCTACTATCATTAAAACACCCTCCTCTAATTACATGATAGTATCCAGTTTCTTTTGGCCCTTTGGGATCTATCTGAGGGGTATTGTCATAATTACCATACCAATCTTTGCAAAACTCAGCAACATTTCCTGCCATATCATAGATTCCAAGTTCGTTTGGCTGTTTTTGCGCTACAAGATGTGTAGTATTCCCACTATTTTCATTATACCAAGATACTTCATTAATATTATTACTTCCACTATACTGATATCGTTTACTATTATTCCCCCCTCGTGCAGCAAATTCCCATTCTGCCTCAGTTGGAAGTCTAAAATGTTCACCAATCAACATATTCAATTTGGATATAAAATCCATACAATCATTCCAACTTATATTGTCTACCGGTCTACTGTCTCCTTTGAAACGTGATGGATTACTACCCATTACTGCCTTCCACAATGCTTGTGTAACCTCTGTCTCTCCAATTTTATAATAACTTAGTGTAACCCGATGTGCAGGCTTCTCCCCATCTTTAGCAGTCTTCAAATCAGATGCCGCACCCATTGTGAATGTGCCAGACTGTACTTCCATCATTCTAAAGGTTACACCATTTACAGTGTAACTTTTAGAAGAAATCTCCTGACGAGCACTTTGATGTTGTTGATTTCCTTGAGAACTCGAAGCCGATATTCTTTGTGGTGCTACTTGCTGACTTGCAGGAACAGATTGCCTTTCTGAACGCTTGCGAGTTACATTGTCTGTTTGAGCCATCATGCCTACGGCACTAAACAACAAAACACAAATAATAAATAGTCTTTGAAATAAGAGACATGAAATCATAATTGTAATATTGAAGTATTAAGATTATTACAATATTAGCCTATAGCATGATACTGAGGAAAAAGAGCATATAATGAACAATCAAATATAATTCTCATTCTTGAATTTCTCATTTTTCTCTATACGCTCATGTACCCAAGCATCAGCTCGAATAAATAAATTGATAATATCATTTTCTTTTATTGAACTTAAAAAAAGTAAATCTTTGTAATCTACATTTTTTTGGTTACTTTGCAATATCAGATAACCGCATAATGTTATTATTGAGTCAATATAATTAAGATAAAGCTTCCGAAAATCCTCAGCCTTTTGACCATTATCATCGCCATATTTAATCTCAAAAGTTTTTTTGTCTGAAATGAATTTGAAATAAGAATCAAATATTAGTTTCACTTGGTCCTCATTCAATTGTTTTGTTCCATTCTTTTGAATTTCCAAAGCTATTGAAGAAAACTCCTTAAGATGTAATCTTGGTATCCTTTCACATACATCATTTGTTAAGGCTTCTATTTTTGTTTGCTTAATTTCATATTTTTTAATTGCTTGATCTTTTTTATAAGTACTAAAAAAGACCCAAAAACTTCCACCTATTGTGAACATTGTACCAAACAGATTTCCAAAGAAAGCAATCCAATCAGAAGCAGTTCCGGCATGGTGGGATGGAATTAGACATATGATATTAACGATTATTGGAATAACAATACTTATAATCAATATAAGAATGCAAATTTTAATCCACAAGAAATTACTCATATACTATTCTATACACAGTATAACTTAAAAATAGATTATGTCACTCGGAGAGGACTAAACGGAAACCAAAATCAGCGCCTCTAACGTCGGGGTGAACACTACCACGGCAAGTTGAACGACACTCCTCGGCATTGAAACGACAACCGCCACCACGCATTACGCGAAGAGTTCCACTACTAGGACCTGTTGGATTTGTCTGCGCAGTTTTGCTATAATTCCCAAACCTATCTGAACAAAATTCAAATACGTTTCCTGACATATCATAAATACCTAGTTCATTTGGTTTCTTACTGGCCACATCGTGGGTCGTATTACCATAATTTTCTAAATACCAAGCGACTTCGTCTATATTTTTACTGCCACTATATTGATAGTTATTACTATTGCTACCACCACGAGCAGCAAACTCCCATTCTGCCTCAGTAGGCAGTCGGAAATTCTTCCCTATTAACGAATTCAGTTTTGCGATGAAAGTCTGGCAATCGTTCCAACTTATACTACCCACAGGTTTCTTTTCCCCTTTGAAGTGTGAAGGATTATCACCCATAACCTCCTTCCATAAAGCTTGAGTTACTTCTGTCATACCAATCATATAACTAGTTAATGTTACTTTATGTTTTGGCTTCTCCAATTCAGAATTACCCCCCATCATAAATGTGCCACCTAGTACAGGAATCATACGATAAAATACACTTCCGACCCTTAACACCCCATCCGAATAACTAATATCTGGATTTTGGCTTGAGAAGGCATTACTAACATTTATAGTTTGATTCTTGGAAGTATTATTACTAGCACTTATAGTTTGACTCTTGGAGGTATTATTGCTAGCACTTACAGTTTTGCCCAAATTGTATACAGGGCGAATGGATTGTTTAACACTAACAAAGTCCTCTGTAACATTGATTTTTTCATTATTAAAAAGGATTGTATATCGGTATTCTGGAGTAGATGGTGATGACGTATCTCCAGCCCAATATCCTCCAATCTCTCCTCTCTCGCGTATTTCTGTTTCGTTAGAATTTTGCCAACCAGAAGCTGGGAAAAACAAAATATTCCCATTGGGACCTGTAAATATGCGACCAGGAACACCTTTATAAGATTTCCATTCGCTTTTACAATTATCTATTAATTCCTGAATCTGTTTTCCCGTTGGCAGACACCAATTACTTCCCCATGTTGTGTATGCTGGATCATCAGAGGTTTGTATTATACCAACGCTTTTAAATGGAAGGTTATACATTCCGCCAATCTCTTGTGGCGACGAAGCCCCCACATTACATGCAGCCCACAATGTGCCAGAAGGCAAACCTAAATCAACATAATCATGACCATTTGAAGAGCCTGAGATTTTTATTGTCTTTACTTCACGGCTCACATTTGATGATGCCACTTTTGAAGTATGCTGATTTTTTGCAGTCTGATTTTCAGACCTTTTTCTGACAACATTATCTGTTTGTGCACTCATATTTGTTATTGAGCACAGCAATATAAAAAACAAGAAATATTTCTTCATACTTATAACTTATTATTTTCCATATCTCACATCACTGTCTTTTACACCACTTGGTGTAAACCATGAGCCATTATAAGGCTGCCCATTATTGAATGTTCCAGTAAAGTAATAGCCCTCGCTATCCCAAAGTGTACCTTCTATATAATTTCCATCAGAATCAAAGGTTCCAACGTAACGAACATTAGATGAGAACTGTATCTCTCCCTTACTTGGAATACCCTTATAAAAGGTTCCCTTAAATGTTGCGCTTGAACTGGATTTTGTTTCAGGATATTGTGCTGTACCTTCACCTTCAGGTATTCCATCTGCATTTACTTCACCAGTATAAACAAAATTCCGTTTGCTTTCATGACCATACGTGAGAACAATGGTCTTTTCTGTAACCGTTGTTTCCGTTACTGTTACTGGTGAAGGTTGTGATGTGCTTCCTGAGTTAAACGCCGTTATCAAAACTATTACCAATATAACAGCTATAACAATTCCTATTAATATATTCCTATTCTTTTTCGTTTTGGCCTCTTCTGCTGCAAACTTGGCCTTTTCTTCTGCTTCTTTTCTTCTACGCTCTACCTCTTGTTTCTCTTTACGAAGTCGGTCCAATTCTGCCTCACGCTCTCGCTTTTCCTTTGCAGCCTTTTCTTCGGCTTCCCTCCGTGCTTTCTCCTCAGCTGCTTTACGCTCCGCTTCTCTCTTTCGCTTATTCTCTTCCTGTTGTCTATCCAAATCAGACATACCTACCACCTTTGTGGCTTCGTCATCTACAAAAACTGTTTTATATGCCTTTGGACGATTTGTATTCTGAGATGCTATTGTAGCGTTGCTATTTCCATCCAATAGATTCAAAAATGCCTTCACACTTTGTGGGCGATCTTTCTTTCGGAACTGCATAGCTTGGTTTATAGCTGTTTTTGTTGATGCAGTAATATGGCTTGGTAATGTTGGAATACCATTGTTCAACACCTCACTGGCTGAAGGAGGAACCGTGCCTGTAACCAAATAGAATAATGTGGCACCCAATGAATAAATATCGGTTTGAGGGGTAAAGGTACTAACACCACCAGCCTGATACTGCTCCAAAGGGGCATAACCTTCACTGATACCCACAGGTGTGGAACTGGTCTGGCCGCCAGTACTGTCATATTGTTTGGACAATCCAAAATCTATCAGTACCAGACTGCTGTCACTACGACGAACCATCATATTAGCAGGCTTAATGTCCAGATGGTTAATGCTCTTTTCATGAATATAAGACAACGCATTTGAAGCCTGACGGATGAAATTCAAAGCATCAGCTTCCGACAATGCTCCATTCCGCTTAACCATATCGGATAGAGACTCGCCCTCTATATACTCCATCACATAGTAAGCGGTATTGTTCTCCGTAAAGATGTCGTAAATGTCGATGATGTTAGGATGCTTCTGCCGGGAAATGGTCTGAGCCTCCTTGATGAATTTGTTCATAAAACGCTGCACCATCTCCTGAGCACTCTGTGTGCCAAGGGTTACATGACTTGTAGCTTCATTACGCTCACAGTAGTCTTTATAAAAGAATTCCTTGATGCAGACCTTACGGTCCAACAGGGGTTGATATGCCAAATAGGTGATGCCAAAGCCACCCTGACCTAATACTCTCTCAATTTTATATTTCCCATTCTGAAGATAGGAATTTGTAGAAAGGTGTTGCATAGTATAGCTATTTACTTCTTATTCTATATCGTTGAAGTACATAGACAAAAAAGCGTGGAGCAAGTCTCTTTGTTACTCGTTCCACGATGTATAGGCCTTCGCATTGCCCTGTCTGTCGAAACGAGCAACGCTGAAAGCCCCACGCCGATGTATATATACAATACACCCTATCAACTACCCAAACAGCAAATGCTGTATGGAGCCAATCAGGGCTTGCAATAAACACCTCAAGGGGCGTTCCCGTTGCTTTGTTTTTGACAGACAGATTGAAGTTGCGAAGTTCATACATCGTCAAACCCAAAGCGCTTGAAAACGCCTTTATGTATATGTCACCCACCTCACTTTGCCCCATCGGGCTTCCAGCAAGGTAGGATTATGCAAATTTAGTTAACTTTTTGAATTATACCAAAGTTTAGGCTGTTTTTTTCTTTTTTATTCTTTGCTATGAAAAAAGAGTCGCACACAGTTCAAGCTGTGTGCGATTCTACCGGATTCACATAAATCACCTCATCCTGATAACGGTCGAAACCCACATTGGGATCGCCTCCGTATTTTTTGATGGTGGACAGTATGCTCTGGTGTTCGCCTGGGGATAGTCCTCGGTCTCCACGCTTGGTGCGGTAATAGGTGGAATCACTTCCCCATCTCATGTCCCAAATCATATACTTGGTATTGCCCACCGGAATAGAGGCATACAGTATACGGAAACCATAGGCTACACGAATGGACTTGGGTACCAGATAATAGGGACACCCCTTCTCATCCGGATGAATCCGGGTTGCATTCAGAATGGTGAAGCTGATCATCGAGGATTTAGGCTAGCCCAGTACCGTCTCTCCTCTCATTCACCTCCGTTTCAGGTCTCTTTCACCTCCGTTTCACCTTCGCTTCAACCCCATTTTCACACCCTGTTTTTTAGCGGTGTTTTAATGGAGTTAATACAGATGTAAATCAATGGTATATCTATGTTGAATTAGAGTATACCTTTACATAAATCGAAACGGAGATGAATGGTATGAAGTGACAGAAAGTGCCATTTTCTGCCAGAATGTGACAGAAAGTGCCATAAAGTGCCCATGACACTATCCCGTTGTCGTAACTTTGCACTGTGAACAGCGTGTCATTCTCGCGAGGTAAGATCCTTCGTTTCACTCAGGATGACAAAACGAATAGTATTAACTTAAAACCATCAACATTATGGCTAACGCAATTTGTATTATGATAAGGGTGTGTCACATATGTGACACACCCCTCTTAATTCTTAAACGAATGAATTGGTGCAGGAATAGAACCTGTACGATTCACAAAGTTGCTGCAATCAAACTTATTAACCGGCATGATTGGTGCATAACCCAACAGGCCACCGAATTCTACTCTATCACCCACTCCCTTGCCAATAACAGGGATGATACGTACGGCAGTGGTCTTCTGGTTTACCATACCAATGGCAGCCTCGTCAGCAATGATACCGGCAATGGTAGTAGCCTTGGTATCGCCAGGGATGGCAATCATATCCAAACCTACCGAGCAGACACAGGTCATGGCTTCCAGTTTCTCGATGGTCAATGCACCGACCTCGACAGAATCAATCATGCCCTGGTCTTCACTAACAGGAATAAAGGCACCGCTCAATCCACCTACATACGAAGATGCCATAACACCGCCCTTCTTCACCTGGTCATTCAGCATGGCCAATGCAGCTGTGGTACCTGGAGCACCGGCATATTCCACACCCATCTCGTGCAGAATATCGGCTACACTATCACCAATAGCAGGTGTTGGAGCCAATGACAAGTCGATGATACCGAATGGTACACCCAAGCGCTTGCTGGCCTCCTGAGCCACCAACTGGCCCACACGGGTAATCTTAAAGGCTGTACGCTTGATGGTCTCGCTGAGCACCTCGAATGATGCACCGTGAATCTGCTCCAGGGCGTATTTTACTACACCCGGTCCACTGACACCTACATTGATGATGGCATCGGCCTCGCTTACACCATGGAAAGCACCGGCCATGAAAGGATTGTCATCAGGAGCATTACACAGCACTACCAGCTTGGCACAACCGATGGAATCACGTTCCTTGGTCTTTTCGGCAGTTTCAAGCACGATATCACCCAACAGACGGACAGCATCCATATTGATACCGGTCTTGGTAGAACCTACATTGATGGAACTGCAAAGACGCTCAGTCTGTGCCATAGCCTCAGGAATACTGCGGATGAGCAGTTCATCACTTGGAGTCATTCCCTTTGAAACGATAGCCGAGTAGCCACCCATGAAGTTGATACCCAACTGGGCAGCCGCTTTATCCAGAGTTTTGGCTATCTGTACATAATCGGCAGGAGTCTTGCAACATGAAGCACCCACCAGTGATATCGGTGTTATGCTCACACGCTTGTTGACAATTGGGATACCGAAATCGCGTGAAATCTCCTCACCTGTCTTCACCAAATCCTTGGCATAGGTGGTAATCTTTTTGAAGATTTTCTCGCAGCAAATATCCAGATTCTCATCTGCACAATCCAGCAGGCTGATACCCATGGTGATGGTTCTCACGTCCAGGTTCTCCTGTTCGATCATTTTATTGGTTTCAACAACCTCATTTATATTAATCATACCTGTCAGAATTAAATACGATGCATCTTGTCAAAGATTTCCTCACGCTGGCATTTAATCTGCACACCCATCTCCTCACCAATCTTATCCAGATTGGCCTGAAGATCGGCCAATTTAATAGACGATGCCGAAAGGTCGGCAATCATCATCATATTGAAATATCCCTGAATGATAGTCTGCGAGATATCATTGATGTTTACGTTGTTTTCGGACAGCATCGTACAAACCTTGGCAATAATGCCCACAGCGTCTTTTCCCAATACGCTAATTATTACTTTTCCCATATTATTTAATTAGGCTATTCAGTTTAGTAAAATCCTTCGCTTCGCTCAGGATGACATTTTATATTTTTTGAGGGATTCGCTCTGGATGACAAATTATTATTCTTCAAGAGAAACCACCATTTTTATATCTTCCTTAGGACGGTCGCCACGTAATGTGGCAGTATTCTGAATCTTCTCAACGATATCCAATCCTTCGGTTACCTCACCAAAAACGGTATACTGGCCGTCCAGGAAGGGTGTACCGCCCACGGTACTGTATATCTGCTTCTGCTCCTCAGAAAGTCCAAGAGGACCCTGTTCCTTTGCCTTCTGGGTAGCCTCGGCAACCAACTTATCCTGGAGTTCCATCAAGCCTGCCTGATTCTTTTCACGGCGCATCTGCATAATTTCTGAGCGATGCTGCTGTACCAAAGAATTAAAGACCTGTTGGATGGCTTGCATCTCCATCTGTTTGCCCAGCTGTGCCAACTGGCCCTGCTTATATACCTGACCCCAAACAATATAGAACTGGCTACCGCTGCTTCGTTTCTCCGGATTGACCTCATCACCCTGACGGGCAGCAGCCAAAGCTCCACGCTTATGGAATATTCCCGGCTTAATCTCTGCAGGAATAGTGTAATCAGGTCCACCTACGCCATACTGTCTTCCCGGCTGAGGATCACGACTGTCTGGGTCACCGCCCTGAATCATAAAATCCTTAATTACACGGTGAAAAATGGTACCGTCATAATACTTCTCCTGAACTAACTTCAAGAAATTATCCCGATGTAAAGGGGTCTCATCATAAAGGCGAACCTTAATGTCACCTAAAGTCGTTGAAATTTTTACTGTTGTCATATATTATTTTAATTAGGGACAATAATCCAGAAGGTACTTCCCTGTCCCATTTTACTTTCATAATCTATACTTCCGCCACAGGCATCCATTATGGCCTTGCAGATGGACAAGCCCAAGCCATTGCCAGGGACCATTGAACCCAACTTTTCAAAACGATGGAACACTCTTGGGCGTTTATCTTCCGGTATACCTATACCCGTATCCTTAACGTAGATTTTAACGCCATCTGTGCCAAGATTCTCAAAACCAATGGTAACCGATCCCTCTGAAGTATATTTAATGGCATTGGACATAAAATTGTCCAAAACCTCCAAGATTCTAACCGGATCTGAATTGATAGATAGCGGCTCAGAATAATCAGAGAGAATCGTTAGTCCCTTATCAGACTGATCACGGTACTTATCTGCTATTGAATCGAGCAAGGCTGGCAAGAAGATCGGTTCCTTGGACAACTGAAGTTCGCCACATTCCAAATTAGACAATTCCAACAGGTTTTCAATCAGTTTAGTCAGATTCTGGCTGTTCTCATTGATAATTTTAATATACGTTTCCTTCTCTTCATCAGAAGCATCAGCCAATAACGAAGCGAAACCTGTAATGGCATTCAATGGGGTTCTTATCTCGTGACCCATATTGGCCAGGAAGGTAGTTTTCAACTGACTGGATGCCTCTGCTTTCTGACGGGCAATTTCCAGTTCATGTACCACCTTTTTTCTGGCTGTAATATCATCCACACGGCAAACGACTCCTACTGCCTGTCCATTATCAATGACAGGTATCGTTTGAATCTGAACCTCCAAATCATCAGTAATCACGTGATCCTCGCATGAACTCTCACGGGACTCCAAACATTTCCTAATCGGACATCCTTCGCATAAACCGATTCTATTTTCAGCACGGCAACTGCAAATATTAGAAGTCTTGCAGAAAGTCTTAAATACATTAACGTCAGGGAATAAGTAATCAAGATTCTGCCAAATCACGTTAAAATCCTTATCAGCATAGAGCAAACCACAATTGACATTATCCAAGATAATACGATTATGCCTACTTGCTCTGTTCAACTGTTCATTTACCTCAACATATAGAGTCTGGTTGGTTATATAACCAATATAAAGAGACGGACGGTTGTTCTGGCCGATTTCGAAGGCATTTCCGTGTATGGTACAATATTGAATACCCTCCCGACTAGGAAGAATCATTCTAAAATGAAGGTGGAAAGGTTCATTTTTCCCTTTCAGAATCATCTCATACAAAGCCTGACGAACCTCTTCCCTATCTTCCTCATAAATATAATCAATACAAGTACTCACTGGAATCTTCCGTTCCTTCATCATACCATAGGCATTCACAATGGTTACTGTACTGGAAGGGATATCCAATTCAAATGAGATAATGCCACTCGATTCTATAGCAAGCAATGACTTTTTCTTGGCTAATTCCAGTTCGTTTAAAACCATTTTCTCATGGGTGACATCATGCTCCACACCAATCATCTCTATGACCTTGTTGTCTTTCCACTTTGCAGTCACAAAGCTCTCAATAATGCGGTAGCCACCGGGAACAGAGGAGTCAATGTAGTGATAAATAACCTTAGTGTTTTCCTTCTTCCTTGTTATCAGATCATCCATCGCCACCTTACATGCTTCCATGTCATTCGGATGTTTCAATTTGAAATGCTCCTCTAGAGAAATGGGTGGAGACATAGAAAAATCCTTCTGAAGAAAACGGATGGTATCAGTAGCCATATCATGCACCCACACATTCAGATTTCCAGCCTCTAAAGCTAAAGACAAATCAGACTGAGACTGCAATATGCTTTCACGCAGTTTCTTCAATTCGGAAGTCATATGGATATAGCGAATCCTGAACTGCCAAACTATATAAATTAAAAGTGCAAGTACGACTCCTAATAGAATAAAGAGAAGGACTAAGTATAATGACATGCTTACTTTTTACCAATTAACATCCAAAAGTAAGAAGATTTAATGAAACGAGCAAGTCATTGAGTCAAAAGTTCATATAAAAATAAAAATGGCTGATACAAACGTACCAGCCATTTTTAAATTGAACAGTATGAATTATACCATCAAAGAAGCTACCAAAGCCAAAATAGCATAGAACTCAGGAAGAGCTGCGTAAATCATGGTGTTGGTCTGAACATCATGACCCTGTGACAAACCCTGAATACCAGCAGCACAAATCTTGCCCTGACGGATAGCTGAGAAGAAGCAGGTAATACCTACACCCAGACCAATACCGAACATCAAAGGACCGTTTGCTGCATCTGCCATCTTACCAACAGTCATCAAGAATGCAACGAAACCGTACAGACCCTGAGTTGCAGGAAGTGCAGACAGCACCATGTAACCAGAAGCCTTTGAAGGATCCTTCTTCAATGCACCTTCAGCTGCAGAACCAGCGATAGTTGTACCATAACAACTTCCAATACCTGCCAGACCCAACATCAGGCCCAGACCCAGATAACCAAGAACTAAATTGTAATCCATAGTTTTAAATGATTTATAATTATTAATTTTTTACTTTTTTTCTTCAAAAGGATTATAGGCATGGCCCTTACCCTCATAACCTGCGTTCTTAAAGTACTCTACAAAGTTCAGACGCAGAGGATGAACAAATGCAGAAATTGCAGACATCAACAAGTTGAACAAGTGACCGACAACATAGATCAGGATAGCAGGAATCAGCAGCACGATAGAACCCTCGTCACCACGAATCATATCACCAATCATATTGAAAGCACCACCCAACATACCACCTGCCAAGCACAATGCATACAGACGGATGTAAGAAAGGATATCACCCATCAAACCGGATGCCATATTATAAGTATCGTACAGACCTGCCAATGGATTGATCAGAATACCAGTGATAGGATTCTTTGCCAAACGGCCGACATTGTTCAGGAAGTAGATAGCCAATGCACTGACAGCGCCGATACCAATCAGAACCATGGTCATAGCGTCCTGAGAAAGAGCACCAGCCAGGAACAATACACCGGTAATCACACCGCCAACCAACAGCAGTACCCAACCCCATGTGCTGATCTGACTCTTGAAGCCCTCTTTCTTGGTATAAAGAGCAGCCTTGATAACCAAAGCCAGACAGATATGGAATACACCAATGCAAATTGCAGCTACCATCTGAACAGAATAGCCACTGATCTCGCCATGTGACATATAGTTGATGATGCTACCTACACCGGAAGTGCCATCAATCAAGCCTGCATCGACAATATTCAGACCGAAGAATGTACCCAGCAAGAAACCGATAACAGTTGTGGCAATACCTAAAGCGGTAATCATTGAGCCGCAACCTTCCAACATCTCGCCCAGGATTGGCACACTCTTTGCCTTGCCGGTCATATCCAGGATACCGTACAGCATAATCAAGATACCGTAACCGGCATCACCCATACAGATGGCGAAGAATAAGGTGAAGAAGAATCCGACAATCGGTGTTGGGTCCCATTCATCATAGTTAGGGAAACCATACATCTTGGTCAGACGCTCATACATCTTAGAGAAACCGCCATTGCGGAACTTGATAGGAACATTGTCACCAGCCTGTGGTTCACGAACCTCATAATAAGCGCTGCTTGCATCAAGCATAGCCTTTACATCGGCTTCCTTATCCTCTGGTATCCAACCCTCAATCAGTTTCAGAGCATCGCCGGCAACATTCTGACTGTTCAGATGAACCTTACTCAACTGAATAGCATTCTTGTTAGCTACGACAGCAGCGTCAATAATAGGACGGCACTGCTCACCAACAGCCTGCAGATTCAGGTCCAGGTCACTGATCTTAGCCTCCAATTCTGCCTTCTGTGCCTGCAGTTCTGAAATCGACTGAGCAGGAAGAACAATATTTTCAGCATCAATGACTGGCTTCTCAGCAGAGAATGTTACGAAATAAACGGTAGAACCATTCTCTCCTACTGGAGTAGCATAGTAATTATCAGCCCATTCCTGCTTGAATGCTGTAGCATTGCAAGAATAGAAATTCATCTGATAACCCACTGCAGCCAGTTTTTCAACCGTAGCGGTATCAAACTCACCGAAAGGAACGGATACCTCCAGGTCCTTCTGGGTAGCATCCAACTGGCGAGCCAGTTCTGCCTTCTGATTCTGAAGATCCTCAGCAAAAGCAATCACCTCTTCTGCAGAAGTCAGGCGAATAGTCTTTGGAGACTTCTCTGCACCTACAGGGAAACGGTCCATCGCCTTCAGGAACTGGCTATACAGTTCAGACTGAGCCTTAGCCTGCTCGAACTCCTCGCTGGTACCACTCTCCTTTTCCTGTATATGAACAACACCGAGGTCGCGCAGATTATTCAAGAACGCGTCATACTCCTGATGGAAGACCAACAGGTCAACTTTCTTCATTTTTGTAATCATACGGCTGCCTCCTTTCCTTTTTCTGCTTCAGCTGCCGCACGCTTCTCCTGGAGTGACTTCAGGATCTTCTGGCTAGACTTAGACAGGTTCTCCTCATCCTCCATGAAACGCTTAATCTTGCGTACAGCCTCCTGGAATCCAGGAATCTGAACCTTCTCAAACAGATTTACCTTCTGGGTAGTCTTTTTACGTGCATGCTCCAGCAAACCTAATTTAGCCAGGGCAAATTCACGCTCTACCGCAGTCTTGGCAAGACCTTGCAAAAGGCTGATACCGTCGAACTACCATTTTGGAGAACTAAACAGACCAAAAGGCTTCACTTCCAAACGGATATTAGTTAAGATAGGGACTCTTACGCCCGCAATCTTCTTGACATCCATCTCCACATCCTTCAGGGCAACAAGAGATGTATCAAACTCACCCCATAAGGCATACATGGATTCGTAGCCTCCTATCTGGCTCTGCAGTTTCTCTTCCAATGCGGCGGCCTCCTCTTTGCATTTCTTCACCTCAAGACGCAAAGCAGTCTCCTTACTCTTAATAATAGGTAAGGTACGCTGACGCATCTTCAGGTTCTTTTCAATCTGCTGAAGGGACGTTTTATTGTATTGAAACTTTATTGCCATTGTAGATTATTTCCAATAGATATCGGTAAATTCCTTCTTAATGTTAACCTCCTCAATCTTGAAGTACTTAATGAACAAGCCCCAAGTTACATCCAACATCTCGGTGGTATCCAAATTCACGTCGATTGCCAACAACTTATCAGCATACTCCTTAGCGAAGTCCAGACAGCGGTTATCATAGTCGGTCAAGTCGAAACCGTTCTCCAGCTTGGTCTTTGCATTTGCAGCATCAGAATACAAGCGGATAGCAGCATTCATTACCTGGCTGTGATCCTTACGTGTCTTCTTTCCACTAACCAGCTGTTTCAAACGAGACAATGAACGGAATGGGTCGATAATAACCTTACCAATATCACTATTCATACGCAGATACAACTGACCCTCAGTGATATAACCAGTATTATCAGGTACAGCGTGAGTAATATCACCACCACTCAGAGTAGTAACGGCGATAATGGTGATAGAACCACCACCTGCCTCCTCAGGGAACTGTACGGCCTTCTCGTAAATCTTAGCCAAATCTGAATACAAAGAACCTGGCATAGAGTCCTTAGAAGGAATCTGGTCCATACGGTTACTTACGATAGACAAAGAGTCAGCGTAAGAACTCATATCGGTCAACAATACCAGAACCTGCTCGTGCTTCTCAACTGCGAAATACTCTGCAGCGGTCAATGCCATATCAGGAATCAACAGACGCTCAACGGCAGGGTCCTCGGTAGTATTCATGAAACAGATAATTCTATCCTGAGCACCTGCATTAGAGAAGGTGTTGCGGAAGAAATAGTAGTCATCATTGGTCATACCCATACCGCCCAGGATAATCTTGTCAACCTTAGCACGCAGGGCTACCATTGCCATTACCTCATTGAAAGGCTGGTCAGGGTCAGCAAAGAAAGGAATCTTCTGACCAGATACCAGGGTATTGTTCAAGTCGATACCAGCGATACCGGTAGCAATCAACTCACTTGGCTGCTTACGGCGAACTGGGTTCACTGAAGGACCACCAATCTCAACTTCCTTACCCTCGATAGCAGGACCGCCATCAATAGGATCACCATATGCATTAAAGAAACGGCCAGCCAACTGCTCACCAACCTTCAGAGAAGGAGACTTACCCAGGAAAACCACCTCGGCATTGGTAGGGATACCACCAGTACCCTCGAATACCTGCAAGGTAACATCCTCGCCGGCAATCTTTACCACCTGGGCCAACTTGCCGTTGATGGTAGCCAGCTCATCATAACCAACGCCAGTTGCCTTCAGAGAGCAAGTAGCCTTGGTAATCTGGCTAATCTTTGTATATACTTTTTGAAATGCTGTTGCCATAATTCCAGATTTTAAGCGTTAACCATATCCATAACCTGCTGCTTGAAATCGTAGTACTGCTCACTCTTGTACTCAGAGTAGTTCATCTGCTTGCAGAGGTTAATCATCTTCTTGAAGTAGTCCACTACATCCAGGAAGTTATCGAAACTGTAGTCGTGGTCACAAATATCGGTAACCAGATTCAAGATTTCCTCCTGACGCTCCAGAGAGGTTACAGCATCTACGTCATCGAATGCATCCTGCTGCAGGATAACGAAGTCGATGATCTCTGACTTCCAGAAAGTAACATGGTAATCTACAGGTACACCGTCATCACCCAAAATGTTGATCTGCTCAGCAATTTCCTTACCACGCTGCATACGGGTCTTCAATGCCAATACCTTTGGAATCCACTTGTCATTAATCTTGTTGCTAATGTATTCAGCGAATTCTGGATACTCCAGATACTTACTGTAAGAATCAATTGGGTTAACAGCTGGATAACGTTTCTTATCCGCACGGTCCTGCTCCAAGCCATAGAAGCAACGAGCTACCTTCTTGGTATTCTCGGTTACAGGCTCCTTCAGGTTACCACCGGCAGGAGATACAGTACCGATGAAGGTTACAGAACCAACCTCACCATTATTCAGATATACATAACCTGCACGGCCATAGAAGTTAGCGATCAATGCTGGCAAGTCCATAGGGAACGCATCAGGACCAGGCAACTCCTCCATACGGTTAGACATCTCACGCAATGCCTGTGCCCAACGTGAAGTAGAGTCGGCCATCAACAATACGCGCAGACCCATTGAGCGGTAGTACTCAGCCATTGTCATGGCAGTGTATACAGAAGCCTCACGGGCAGCAACTGGCATGTTTGATGTATTTGCGATAATAATGGTACGCTCCATCAGCATTCGACCGGTATGAGGGTCAACCAACTCAGGGAACTCAGAGAAGATCTCCACAACCTCATTAGCACGCTCACCACAAGCTGCGATAATTACGATATCAGCCTCTGCCTGCTTAGAGATAGCGTGCTGAAGCACGGTCTTACCGGTACCGAAAGGACCAGGGATGAAACCGGTACCACCCTCAGTAATTGGGTTGAAAGTATCAATGGTACGAACACCTGTTTCCAGCAACTTGAATGGACGTGGCTTCTGCTTGTAGTTTGTCATAGCAAACTTTACAGGCCAGTGCTGAACCATGGTGACATTGATATCATTGCCCTTCTCATCAGTCAGGACAGCAATGGTATCATCTACCTTATATTGACCAGCAGGAACAATGCTCTTAACCTTAGCAGTGCCTTCCAACTGGAAAGGAGCCATAATCTTCAGTGGCTGGTGGTTCTCTTCAACCTCACCCAACCATGCAGAATTAATCACCTCATCACCTACCTTTACGATAGGCTTGAAATCCCACAGACGCTCACGGTCCAATGGATCAGTGTAGCAACCACGTTTCAGGAATACACCATCCATCTTGTCCAAGTCATTCTGCAGACCGTCGAAGTTCTTTGACAACATACCAGGAGCCAACTGCACTTCCAGCATGTGACCGGTAAATTCAGCAGGAGCGCCAACCTTCAAACCACGGGTACTCTCGAATACCTGTACGTTAACAGCCTCGCCAACTACCTTAATAACCTCCGACATCAAGCGGTCTCCACCAGTCTCAATATAGCAGATTTCGCCTTGAGATACTGGTCCGTCAACCTTCAGCGTTACCATGTTAGCGATAACGCCACTTACTGTACCTTTAGTCATAGTATTTTATTTATTCGATTTTTCTTGTTAATGTTTCAGCGAACAAACTCAGCAGGCACCTTTGCCTCGCTGCGTAAGTTTTCAATAATCTGAGTGAATGTTTCCTTGCCCTTCTCTGGATCCAGCATTTCCCAACGGTTCAGCATCTCCAGCTTGCACAGATATGCAAACACAGCCTCTACGCCAAATCCGTCAAAGAATGTCTTGTCATCCAGCCACAACCATTTGAATGCATCGATACGCTTCTCCTTCTCAACAGGGTCGTCGGTATCCACAATCTTAATCAGTTCGGCCACGAAATCATAATCTCTACCCAGATCAAAATCCTTCGCTTTACTTGTCTTTATTGTCTCGCTAATCTCATTCTCTCCCAGCACATAATCAGCCACCTTCCATCCGTTCTGACGGGCAATCAATGCGGTCAGGATATTGGTGAGGTTAAAATTCAAAGAGAACCATTCTGCCAACATCTCATTTTTGCACTGCATGGCATATTGATAATAAGCCAGCATAACTGCATCATCGGCAAAATATCCGGTCTTATCCTCATTTGGCAAATATGACTGACGGATAAAATCAACCATAAATGCTGGATAATCCTTTACCTTTGTCACCTCAGGATCTGTAGCCTGAGTAATCAGATCTACCAGCTGATCCTTTGTATAATTGCCTTCCAGGTCCAGATCTGCATCGGCATTACGAAGCAATTTCACCAGATTGCGGCAATCAGTCTTTAAATAAGAATAAGCGAGCAATTTCTTATCGGAAGCAGTCAGTTCCTTGTCGCACTGCTCACGAAATTCAGCATAGCTAATACCGCTATTGCCGCCTTCCATGGCAACGACAGGGACTTCTGTCATCAAGCAATAATAATTACCCATATCGGAAAGGATTAGAATAGCATCTCCACCAACTGTGGGCGAAGGAATGACTTAAAGTAATTTTCGAACTCTTCAGCGCCGAAGTCAACCTTATAGCTGCCATCAGCAGGCTTAACGGTAAACAAGGTCTTCAGGCCATTAACCTCATTAATTGTCACACCCTTATCCAGCAGTTCCTTAGCCTTTGCAGCAAAGAATGCCTTCAAATTAGCAGCATCAGCAGTCTCAATGACAATTGGCTCATTTGCTGTCCACTTGGTTGCAAGTGCTACCAAGAAGTTACCAACAAAGTCCTTAGATGCTACAACATCAGCAACGCTTTCCTTAACAACCTTGTCTGATACTAAGTTTGCAATCTCACCAACCAGGGCATTCTTAGACTGTGAAGCATACTGACGCAACTCATTCTTGGTATTTGCAGCAGTATCAGCAGCCTGCTTGTTTGCCTTAGCCACAATTTCAGCAGCCTCTTCCTGAGCCTTAGCCAAGATAGCAGCGGCCTGCTGCTGAGCAGCCTCAATCAGGCGAGCAGCCTCAGCGTTACCCTTTTCTACTCCTTCATGAAAGAGTTTCTCGGTCAATTCCTGAATTTTATTTTCCATGTGTTTTAGAATTTATTTAGATTTCATATTTTCGGTTTAGAATTCCTCGCCTTCAGGTTCCGCCTCCACCACCTCAGGCAGGACTGGTTCCTCTTCCTCTACAGCCTCGTCCTCAGAAGTATCATCTGCAACATCATTGACGTACTGCTGGGCATTCTCATCTGTGAGTTTATCATAAGAGGTCTGATCACGGTTCTGTTTGGCCAATTCCAGATTACGGGCCTCCTCCATGGCATAATCCTTAGGCTCCACCTGTGATGCTTGTGAGAAAGTGTCTGACAAAAAGCAAATCCATAAAATGCCAATCAATGTAAATCCGGCAAGAGCCATCGTTACAATTCGTTGCATTTTATCGTTATCAGCCTGACTTTCGGCAGGCTTACTACTTAATAATTTCAAAAAATCTGCTTTCATAGGTATTAACGCAATACATTAACTTTGCAAATATAGAAATAAAAAATGATAATCTTTAAAGTATTCAAGCATTTTTTTTATTAAAGTCAAGAAAAAAAGAACAAAAACGAACATTTTGTCATCAGCACGAAATAGATGAACAGTCCGGAAATAACATAAAAAAAAGGTGAAGAATCATCTTCACCTTTTGTACGCTCTCAGGGGCTCGAACCCTGGACCCACTGATTAAGAGTCAGTTGCTCTACCAACTGAGCTAAGAACGCATCATTTTTCTTAATTGCGGTGCAAAGGTAGGCGTTTTTTGCGATTCCACCAAATTTTGCAGCCGTTTTTTCACTTACTTCAATAAAAACAGTTCTGAAGGAATCTTTCTGCGTAAAACATCCAGCACAAGGTCCTTTCCGGGGATAATGCCACCTGAACGCAGAATGGATTCCACCGTTTTTCTAGCCAGTTCCGGATGGTTATTCTCCTCACTGAGATGGCACAGCCATACATGCTTTAATTCCGGAGTGGCATAATTCAACAGAGCATTGCCGCAAGAGGCATTGCTCAAATGGCCATTCTCTCCCGAGATTCTATCTTTCAGGTAACGGGGATAAGGCCCCATCTCCAACATGCTTTCATCGTAATTGGCCTCTAAGACCAGGTAATTAGCCAGACCTATATGTTCTGCTACTTCCTGAGTGACATGCCCTACATCAGTTATGATGCAAAAATTAATGTCATCCACAGAAATATGATAGCCCACGTTGTCGGTTCCGTCATGAGGCACCTCAAAGGAATGAATAGTAAAGCTTCCCAATTGCAATTCTTCGCCCTTTTCCAACTTACGAACCAATGGGACATCAATGTCACGAGTCATGCAATAGCTCTTTTTCATGCCCTTATGAACTTCAGCTGTTGCATAAACTGGGATGACATTCTCATTGGATAGTGTAGATACTCCTTTTATATGATCTGCATGGTCGTGGGTAACGAATATACCTTTTACATTTGCAAGGGACAGGTTCTTTTCCTTCAATGCTTTTTTAACATGGCGTTGGGACAATCCCGCATCTATGAGAATAGCCGTGTCGCCAGCGGACAAATAAAAGCAATTGCCGCTGCTACCACTCGCTAAACAGAAGAATGTTATATCCATGATTTTTGTAATTTGCGCAAATTTACAATAATTTTCGGAATAATCTTCTTGCTGTTGTGTTTTTTTTGCTATAATCTGGGCGACTCAAGAAGAGGCCGTCAGAATGGGAGTCCCACTGCGAAATGGAAAGTAAAATCTCTTGAGAATCGTGGATGCAGGAAACAGAAATGCTCAGCATTACTGGTATATACCGGATTAACTGCTTTCATACCGCCATCAAAACGGAGAATAAAATAATCGAACACCAGGCGGAAGCCCATACCATATGCAGCTGCCAGTTGCTTATAAAACCTGTCAAGGCGGAACTGTCCTCCTGGCTGGTCCTCGTAGTTGCGCAAGGTCCATATATTACCTGCATCCACAAACAAAGCACCGTCAATCTTCCAGAACAGATGGGTTCTATATTCGGCGTTCAAATCCAGTTTCATATCACCGCTTTGATTAATATAATCAATACTCTTATGTTTACCGGAATAGGAACCCGGTCCCAATGTTCTTACATTCCATCCGCGGACGCTGTTGGCACCGCCCGAGAAATAGCGTTTCTCAAATGGCAGGATTGTAGCATTTCCATACGGATAGGCAATGCCAAAACCCAAATGCAACGCCAGAGAGTTCTTGTCATCAAAACGGAAACTCTTTGAGATATCAAAATCTCCTTTTATATATTGCGCATAGGCAATATTGGCAACCGTATAGCGTCCCTCAGAATTTCCTTTGGAGCCTAACAGGTTACTGAAACCATAAAGCATGTTACCCGCAGTCTCAATATTAGCACGAATAGTATAGGAATTCGTACCCATATTGCTTCCTGCCACTCCCATAAGTCCTTGAGAATTGTAAGTAAAGCTATAGCCCAACTTCATGATGAGCAAGTCCTCATAGTTGTATTTCAAAATGGCATTATAGTCGTTCAAATTGTCCAAGTACTGTTCCTTGAAGGTCTTGGAAATCCATGGCATATAAACATAGCTCAAATCCACCACATCGAAGCGGTGATTCATCTTCTTGCTTTTATTGTTCCAGCGATATCTCCATACCCAGGATGCCACACGGCGGCGGAACTCAGGTCTGTTCTGCATGTTATACTGCAACGCCATCTCCGATGATGCAGTTTTCTCCCGCATGTAGCTATGGGGGACAAACGGGAAGATAAACCGGGGGAAATTGATAGACGTTTCAGCGCCAATCTCAACATAGTCCTGATTGCTGTAACCTTCCAAACCTGTAATCGCCTCATAGGCTCCACGTAACTTTATATTAAATGTCTCTGAACCCTTGAAAAAGTTACGATGAGAATAGGTGGTAGAAAGAGCAGCGCCCAGGTCTCCTGCCGAATTCGTTCCCTCCAGTTCTGCCGAGAAAGACTGGGATTTACTATTATCGGTATGAATTTGCGCCCAAAGGCCAAGGGAGTCGCCCGGGACCTCCAAAAAACGGATATTGGTATACCGTAAAGCCCTTAAGCGATTGTAGTTGTCATATGTCTTCTGGATTTGAGATTGGCTGTACAGATCACCTACGCGCATCGGAATGGCAGAAGCCAAGACACGGGGACGCATTTTCAAACGATCAGTAAACAGGATGTTGCAGCCGTCAAATGTGATACTGTCTGTAGGATTCAATGTTGAATACACATCAATCTTACCAATATGGAACTGATCGTGTCCAGTAGTTCCTACTTGGTTTCGAATCCTAAGGGTAAGATCTACCCAATACGACCCCTCTACCGTATCGGCCTGAAACGAGATAAAATCCTTATTAAACCTGTAAAAGCCAAGGTCCAACAATTTATTCGTGATGCGGCTACGCTCCTCACTCAAAATATTGGCATTAAAGTCCATTCCCGCATAGAGCTTAGACGAGAGGGAGTCGGCTGCCAGAATGGAATCCACTTTGGAATCGGCAATCTCTCTCTTAACAGAAGACACCTTATATACACGGTTGGGATGAATATGATAGATTACCTTGGCCTTCTTACCATGCAGTTGTGTCTCGAAATTCACGCTAGCCTGCATATAGCCATGTGTCATTACCGCCTGACGGATATCCTGTGCATACTTGCCCGCCTCTTCCTCGCTATACAGGACCGGGGCTTCTCCCATTCGCTTCAAGGCTCTGTTAGTGCGGCTTGTGCTGTCTCTTCCCGCCAGGGAATAGATTCCCAGTGGAACTCTGAAACGGCTAAACCATTTGGCATTTGGATTTTGTTTGATGTATCCGCGATAAGCACCGGCACGTACATTTTCTGTATCTGAAGTCAACGAAATTTCATCCAACAGATACTCCCCTTCAGGTACAAATTTAGTGGTAGAGCATGAAGCCAAGAGCCCCAGCAATCCTGTAAATAAAACCAAGCGGAGTAAATTCAATGCCATGTAACGTAGAAAATCTATAAAAAACGCTACAAAGATAAGGATTTAATAAAAATACTTTGTAGATTTGCTACATAAAAATCGATAAAAGGGCAAAATACATGTTAAGCAAAAACAAGATTAAACTCATTCACAGCCTTGAGCAAAAGAAATACCGAAAAAAGGAAGGTCTGTTTGTAGCAGAAGGTCCTAAACTGGTCAACGAATTGCTAAAAAGCATGCATTGTGCCGGATTATTCCATACCACAGCGTATAGTTTGCCAGAAAACGGGGTATTACAGGTGGATGAGATAGAGACATGTACGCCCGAAGAATTACAGAAAGCCTCTTTCTTAACCACTCCACAAGAGGTACTGGCACTCTTTCAACTCCCAGAAGAGAGCGGAGATAATCTTATCCAATATCCCAAGAGCGAATTATGTCTGGCACTGGATGGAGTGCAGGATCCTGGCAACCTGGGTACTATTTGCAGAGTTGCAGACTGGTTTGGCATTCGTCACATCTTTTGCTCACAGAAAACTGCCGATGTTTTTGCCCCAAAGACCATCCAGGCCACTATGGGAGCCATTGCCCGGGTAAAGATTCATTATGTCGATTTGGTACAATTCATCTCTGAATTGCCTCAGGGGACACCAGTTTATGGTACTCTATTGGATGGTGAGAATCTGTATAATCAGGAATTGGAAAATAAGGGCTTGTTGATAATGGGTAATGAGGGAAACGGTTTGACACCCGAAGTAAGATCCTTACTGAACCGGTCACTTTATATCCCTTCCTATCCGTCCGACTGTGAGACCAGCGAATCATTGAATGTAGGTGTGGCAACAGCCATTCTTTGTGCCGAATTCAGAAGAAGACTTCAATAATCCTCATCTTCCAGAAGAATAATCTGGGAAGGTGAAATGGTCTTTTCAGATTCATATACATGAACTGGAACATGGTAAGCGTAGCAACGGGGCGAGTCACCCTCAAGAAGAAAAGACTTAATTTGGGAAAAGTCCATTTCTTCCTTAAGATCAGATAATTCCTCACCAGAGAGAAGGATGGCACCTCCTAACCATTCCGAGCTTCCCAAATCATCATCGGATATGGGATAATAATTCACAACGCGCTGCCCGTACAGTTCCACGACACCAGGGCGGAATTCCCTTTCATTATCCACGTAGACTACACTGACAATAACCCGTCTCATTCACCCTCCTCTTCTTTGTCTTCCTCTTCGGTTGTCTCACCTACTTCCGGTGCGTTAACAGGCTTCAGCAATTCTCTCCGATGCATCTTCAGCAAACGGATTCCGTCTATGATCACAGGATCTGCAGTAGGACTAGAGACGGCGACATAACCGTAGATGGATTTGATATCCTGAAGAGTGTCGCAACGCACCTCCATAATAAACTGCTGGCTGGCCTGAAGGACACGGGCTGATGATTGGATAGAATCGTTGGCATATACCACAGTCATACCCACCGAAACACTGTTTTTCTTCTCAGAAGCAGAAGGCACGCCCATAAAATGGACAAAAGCCTGCAGTTGAAACATATCGCGCTGATAGAATGACGTATCTGACTGAATTTCAAATTCAGTCATACGATTCAGCGGAGCAGTGGAAATGGTTGCAAAACGAACATTTTGCCAGATATCGGTAGTGTCGCCCGATTCAGAGAAGGAATTGGCTGTCTGGCTCTTTCGAATACCCATCTCCTCTGCCTCGGCAGTGAGACGAGTATTTACATTATCATAAATTTTCTTCAGGTCGTCAATATGGTGTGCATAATACGACAACGATGAATCCAAATCGGCCTGAGTAATTCCATATTTCTTCAATACAGTTGCAACGGATCCGACAGCGGCAGAGTCGATATGCTCGTTCATCCTGTCCATGGCCTGTGCCAGATGGTAATCGTGCATGACGTTTTCCATCATCTTGGGCGAGAACACTCCCTTTGGTCTGTCATTACCGGAACAGGCAGCCAAAGCGCACAGGGTCAGCAGGACCACCAGGAAATTAACGGCCAAAGATCGCATCAAAATGGCGGTTTAAAGAATGACGATAGAAAGCAATCAGTCCTACGACACCTAATGAGATGCTGGCATCTGCAAAATTGAAAATAGGTGAAAAGAATATAAAATGATCTCCACCCACCATTGGCAGCCACATAGGCCAGTCAAACTCAAAGAGAGGGAAATAGAACATGTCCACCACCTTACCGTGAAGCAGTGTCTGATAACCTTCACCAAACGGCACGAAGGTGGCTATTGCCTGATGTGTGCTCTCACTGAAAATACAACCATAGAACAGGCAATCGATGATATTTCCTGCTGCACCGGCAATAATCATTGACATGCAAACGATAAACCCGGTCTTAGCCTTACTTTCAATGCACTTAGACACGAAATAACCAATAGCGCCAATAGCGACCAGTCTGAACAGCGTCAAAAATAGCTTGCCGATAAATTCCATACCAAATGCCATTCCGTTATTTTCGGTAAAGGCGATATAGAACCAATCGGTAATCTCTATGGATTCATGAAGATGCATGTTGGTTTTGACCAGAATCTTAATGATCTGGTCAACCAACAACACACCGAAAATAATTCCAAATGTTATGAGATGCTGTTTTTTCTTCTTTGTCATAACTTACTTTTTCTGCTGCATCTTGGCCTCGATGCTCAAAGTCGCATGAGGTACAGCGCGTAAACGCTCTTTAGGAATCAGTTTTCCTGTTACACGGCATACACCATAGGTCTTGTTCTCAATGCGAACCAGCGCAGCCTGCAGTCCCTTGATAAACTTCAGCTGACGCTCAGCCAATGCCTGACTTTCTTCCTTGGTAAGTGTGCAGGAACCTTCCTCCAGATTCTTATAGGTAGGCATAGTGTCCTCTACGTCATTACCATTGGCGTTCATCAACGCAGATCTCATCTCCTCATACTCACTCTTGGCCTTTGCTAATTTCTCTTCAATCAGTTCCTTAAACTCCATGAGTTCCTCGTCACTGTAATGGTTTCTCTCTGACATAGTCATTTAAAATTTAAGATTTAAGCTTTGGAAATATGTACAGGCAGTTTGAAATCGTCAAATTCCAACTCAACTGCATTCTCAATTTCATCCTGAATATTCATTTCTACAGCCAAGACCTGACCGCAGATATATTCCTTGTAAGCTTCAACAGCTGCGTCTAACTGGGTGCTGTGGGCCAAGGTTACCTTGATACGGTCGGTAATCTCCAAACCACTGCTCTTACGAAGATTCTGCAAGCGGTTTACCAATTCACGGGCCATACCCTCCTTGAGCAACTGCTCATCCAACTGGATGTCCAATGCAACAGTAAAGATACCCTCGTTGGCAACCTGCCATCCTGGAATATCCTCACACAAGATGCTAACATCCTCAGGAACGATGGTGATAGTCTCACCGTCCAGTGTCAGAACCATCTCACCGCTCTTTTCAAACTCATTGATCTGTTCGGTGCTTACAGCCTCAACCAGTGCAGCAACAGCCTTCATCTGCTTGCCGAACTTCTTACCCATAACGCGGAAATTACACTTTACCTTCTTGACTACTGGCATCTTGCTGCTGTCGTCAACAAAGTCGATTTCCTTGATGTTGGTCTCGCTCTTGATAATATCCTGAAGAGCAATGATGCCTTCACGGATCTTTTTGTCCATGATAGGAAGAATAACCTTCTGCAGTGGCTGGCGAACCTTGATATTCACCTTCTTACGTAATGCCAGAACAATAGATGTAATGTTCATTGCATAATCCATTGCAGTCTCCAACTCTGAATCCACCATAGTCATATCTGCAACAGGGAACTGTGCCAGGTGAACGCTAGTCTCACCCTCATGCAGATCCAGGTACAGACGGTCGGCATAGAATGGAGCAATAGGTGCCATCAAGCGGCTTATTACATCCAGACAAGTATACAGGGTCTGGTTTGCTGCAATATCATTGTTCCAGAAACGTGCACGGTTCAAACGAACATACCAGTTAGAAAGCTTATCGTTCACAAAATCCTGAACAGCACGACCTGCACGGGTAGGTTCATAATCATCGTATGCCTCGGTCACCTCTTTAATTAAAGTGTTCAATGCACTGATTACCCACTGGTCAATCTGTGGGCGCTCTGCAACTGGAATCTGTGCCTCTTCACCGGTGAAGCCATTAACATTAGCATACATGGCAAACAAGCTGTAGGTATTGTGCAAGGTACCGAAGAACTTACCGCTGGTTTCCTTCACACCCTCCTCGTCAAACTTCAAGTTATCCCATGGAGCACTGTTGGTAATCATATACCAACGCAATGGGTCAGAGCCATATTTCTCGATAGCACCGAAAGGATCAACAGCATTACCCAGACGCTTACTCATCTTGCTGCCGTTCTTATCCAAAACCAGACCGTTCGAGATTACAGCCTTATAAGAAACACTGTCAAAAATCATGGTTGCGATAGCATGCAAAGTGAAGAACCATCCACGGGTCTGGTCAACACCCTCTGCAATGAAATCAGCAGGATATACCTCGCGACCATCCAGTGCCTCCTTATTCTCAAATGGATAATGCACCTGAGCGTAAGGCATAGCACCTGAATCAAACCAAACATCAATCAGGTCAGTCTCACGCTTCATTGGCTTTCCACTTGGGCTAACCAATACAATATCATCTACATAAGGACGGTGCAAGTCAATCTTATGGTAATTCTCCTTGCTGTAATCGCCAGGAACAAATCCCTTATCCTTATATGGGTTGCTGGTCATGATGCCTGCAGCCACTGACTTCTCAATCTCATCCCACAACTCCTGGATACTTCCAATACAGATTTCCTCACGGGTGTCGGCATTGCGCCAAATAGGCAGTGGAGTTCCCCAATAGCGTGAACGGCTCAAGTTCCAGTCATTCAGATTCTTCAGCCACATACCGAAACGGCCGGTACCGGTACTTTCCGGTTTCCACTGAATAGTCTGATTCAGTTCCACCATACGGTCCTTTGCTGCAGTGCTCTTGATAAACCAGCTGTCCAATGGATAGTACAGCACAGGCTTATCGGTACGCCAGCAGTGAGGATAGTTGTGAACGTGCTTCTCAATCTTGAATGCACTACCCTCCTTCTTCATTTCCAGACAGATGGTAACGTTCAGGTCGTCAGCCTTCTCTGCTGCCTTCTGATCATACTTTCCGCCTTCGTTATATTGTGGATCGTAAGCGTTCTTCACGAAATCACCGGCATGAGTAGCATAGCCCTCAGATACACACTTAGCAGCAAACTCATCAGCGCAATCTTCTACCGGATAATACTTACCCTGCAGGTCAACCATTGGGCGGGTCTCACCTGCCTTATTGATAATGAACAAATGAGGAATAGAAGCATCCTTAGCCACCTTGGCATCGTCAGCACCGAAGGTTGGAGCGATATGAACGATACCGGTACCATCCTCAGTTGTTACATAATCGCCAGGGATAACACGGAATGCCTGAGCACCCATCTCTACGAATGTATCCTTACCTACAGTGAACAGGTTCTCAGGATTTGCCTCTGCGAACTCCTTAACAAATGCCGGAGCCAAATCATCAACCTTCTCAGCAGGCTTCACCCACTTCATCAACTGCTCATAGCCCATGCCCACCAGTTCTGCACCGGTATAACGGCCTACGATACGGTAAGGCAACTTCTTACCATCAACCTTGTTGATATCCAAAGCCTCCATTTCAGCAAGTGTCTGCAGTTCCTCGCCACCACAATAAGCCTTCAGACGAGCTTCTGCCATTACAACGGTCACCTTGTCACCGTTATATGGGTTGAATGTCTGTACTGCAACATAGTCAATCTTTGGACCCACACACAGAGCCACATTTGATGGCAATGTCCAAGGGGTAGTAGTCCAAGCCACGAAGCAAGGAGTACCCCACTCTGTCATTTCAGGACGAGGATTGGTCATCTTGAAGAAACCGGTAACTGTGGTATCCTTAACGTCACGATAGCAACCAGGCTGATTCAACTCGTGGCTACTCAAACCTGTTCCAGCAGCAGGAGAATAAGGCTGGATAGTATAGCCCTTATACAGCAAGCCCTTGCCATACAGCTGCTTCAGCAACCACCACAAGCTCTCAATGTAACTGTTCTCATAAGTGATATAAGGATTCTCCAGATCCACCCAGTAACCCATCTTGTGAGTCAGGTCGGTCCACTCCTTAGTATATTTCATTACCTCCTTACGGCAGGCAGCATTATACTCATCTACAGAAATTTTCTTGCCAATATCCTCCTTGGTGATACCCAATGCCTTTTCTACGCCCAGCTCTACAGGCAGACCGTGAGTATCCCAACCAGCCTTACGCTTCACCTGGAAACCCTGCATGGTCTTATAGCGGCAGAAAGTATCTTTGATGGAACGAGCCATCACATGGTGAATACCAGGCATACCATTAGCCGAAGGAGGTCCCTCGAAGAATACGAATGAAGGACAGCCCTCACGCTCTGACATGCTCTTGTGGAACAGGTCCTTCTCGTCCCACTCATTCAGCACTGACTTGTTGACCTCAGACAGGTTCAAGCCCTTGTGTTCTGCAAATTTCTTAGCCATATTTCGTTGTATTTCTTTATCTTCACATTTTGCGGCGCAAAATTACAAAAAATATCGCATATAACGAAATATTTGGTGGTTATTATATATAAGGAGAAATCTCACTTCCTTGTATCCATTTTTTTAGTATCTTTGCCAAAGAAACAACCCCAAATCTCATGAAACACATTCTGACAAGTCTAATATTGCTGGTTTGTTTATCAGTATCAGCACAGATTACATTGGTAGATAACGGAAAACCAGCCTCACGGATCGTTGTCACAGATGGCACACCGGTCAACCAGCAGGCAGCCTTGCTGTTGCAGGATTTCATTCAACGAATCAGTGGTGCCAAACTCTCAATTGTCACAAGCACTAAGCACCAATCCGGTGATGTTATCATTGGAGGGCACACCGACAGGGCTGGCGAGGACGGATTTCTGCTGAAATGTCACGATAACCATATGCATATCCAAAGCGGAGGTGACAAAGGTGCCATTTATGGTGTCGTCACCCTGTTGGAGCAATATTTGGATGTGGATTATCTGACTTACGAAACCGTACATTTTCCTCATCTTGAGACCATCACTCTTCCCGAGATAGACCGTGCCGAAACTCCTGCATTCCGATACAGACAGACTCAAAGCTATGGAACTGAAGATCCCATCTACAAAATGTGGTTCCGTTTGGAGGAACCCAATGAAATGTTTATCGACAATTTATGGGTTCATACGTTCAACCGCATTCTGCCCTCCGATAGATTTGGGAAAGAACATCCTGAATATTATTCGTTTATCAATGGAGAGCGACGTCCAGGCGCCAATAGCCAATGGTGTCTGAGCAATCCCGCAGTATTCGATGCGGTAGTGGTGCAATTAGACAGCATTTTTGCTGCCCATCCCGATATGAAGATGATTTCTGTAAGCCAAAGCGACGGCAATGGCACACAATGTTCGTGTCCGGAATGTCGTGCCATAGATGAGTACGAGGGTTCTCCTTCGGGAAACTTCATCCGTTTCCTGAACAAACTGGCCGAGCACTATCCCGACAAGGAATTCTCCACCTTGCACTACCTGTTCACCATGAACCCACCTAAACACACCAAGCCATTACCAAATGTAAACATCATGCTTTGTGATATTGACTGCAAGCGTGAGGTTCCTCTGACTGACAACGCAACAGGACAGTATTTCATGAAAGCACTGGAGGGATGGTCAAAAATCTCGAACAACATTTTTGTTTGGGATTACGGTATCAATTTTGATAACACCGTATCACCATTCCCCAATTTCCATATTCTGCAGAAGAATATCCAAACCTTTAAGGAGCATAATGTGACCATGCACTTCTCTCAGGTTAATGGCATCAAGGGAGGCGACTTTAGCGAAATGCGTGCTTACATGCTGGGAAAACTGATGTGGAATCCTTATCTGGATGCAGACTCACTGATGACTCATTTCATGGACCAATACTACGGTAAGGCATCGCCTTATATTTATCAGTATAACAAACTCATGGAGGGAGCACTACTATCCAGCGGCATTGACTTGTGGATATACGATTCCCCTATCTCGCACAAGAACGGCATGTTAAACAAGCACCTCATCAAACGGTACAATGAACTGTTTGACAAGGCAGAAGAAGCAGTAGCCAATGATCCAGAGCGTCTCTATCACGTAAGGCAGTCACGACTCACATTGCAGTACAGCGAACTGGAGATTGCCCGTACCGAACCAGATGGGAATAAGGACCAGGTGGTGAAACTCTTAGAACTGTTCGACCAGCGCACTCGGGAATATGGAGTGAAAACACTGAACGAACGCAACAACAAACCAGCAGATTATTGCCAATTATACAAGAAGAGATTCCTACCTCAAGAAGTGAAGAGTAAGGCATTGGGGGCAACTGTAACCTACTCTTCAAAGCCAGATTTGAAATATCAGCCTATTTCAGACAAGGCACTGACTGACGGCTTGTATGGCGGTACAACCTATGTGGAAAGTTGGGTTGGTTGGGAAGGCCGAGATGCCAGCTTTGTGTTGGACCTTGGCGAAGAAAAACAATTTACCCGCATTGAAACCGACTTCCTGCATCAGCTGGGAGCCTGGATCCTGTTGCCTAAAGGCGGGCAATACAAGACCAGCAAAGACGGTCAGAACTGGGAAGACTTTGGCAGTTTTGCTTTTGAGGAAGACCGTGAACTGACAGTTAAGTTTGTACCTGGCCGTTCAGAAGTGAGCACACCTGCCACAGCCCGATACATCAAAGTAGATGTGCAGACTTTGGGCCTCTGCCCCAATTGGCATTATGGTGTAGGTCATCCAGCCTGGTTCTTCCTGGATGAAGTAGAAGTATATTAATCGTAAAATTTACGTTTACGGTTTTTACGGTATTACAAATAGAGGAGCTGCACCCGGGAATCAGGTATTATCTCCATATGACGTTTTCCGGGTCATCACTTATAACCAAGCAAGGTCTTAAGTGAAGACCCACAAGGGTCATAAGAGAAGCCTATTTGCCATGAAATAACCGATTGTAATGTTGGCATTAATGGGCAAAAGATTGACGGTAAGGCGGCAAAACCCATCTCCAAAATACCCAAACATTAACCAAAAACACCAATCCGAAAAAAACGCGAACAACCGCCTCAGGAAGTAAAAGCACCAATCCGTTCATATCTCCACCACCCACGAAGCTGAAAATGACAGACAGATAAACCGGATCAAGGAATAACAAAATTATAGTGATATAATACGTAACAGCACGTACAGTCTTGTAAGGATGTGTTACGAGCCTGGGTGTAAGCATGACTAACAAATATGCAGCAACAGCAGTAGCGACAGCACCTGCCGCACAAAAACAGAACATCTGAACATCACTCATCTGATCTGCATGAACATCAATCTGAATGCCGGCACCCATAAAATGGATTGTCTTAAAGACACCCATGAGTATCGCGAGAAGCAGATGTGCACCTTCGTGAATAACATAATAGGCAAAAACAGCAAACGCCAGCCCTATATATTGTCTCGATTTCTTATTCATAACCTTTTTGGTTGCAAAAATAACTCATGAGGCCCAATAAGAAATAGTAAAAAAGGGACATTTGTACTAATTCTGGTCATTTGGAAAGCAAATCCAAAAAGTCTTGTACATGGAAACCGGTAAAATCATCCAAAACATGATTGCAGCACGGAGCAATAGCCTCTCGGGAATTGGTAGTAGCCAAACCCATGGTGAAGATGCCAGAAGATGTACCAGCCTTCAATCCATTAAAAGAATCCTCAAACACCATGCAATTTTCCAAAGGCGCATCGAACACCCGGGCACCTAAAAGATAACAATCCGGATTAGGTTTGGATGCAGAGAAGAGTTCGGCAGTTAAAATACGGTCAAACAACTGTTCCAATTCCGGATGGACACGCTTTACACTATTCATCTTGTTCACATCAGAACTGGTTACCACTGCCGTCTTAATGCCATGAGCACGCATTTCCTGAATCAGTTCATAAGAACCGGGCACATACTCATAACGCATTTGTGCTTCGAACAGATTCAAATCTTCTGTCAGCTGCCGCTGATCCTCAGGATTCGTAAAGTACGTATCAAAAATATACTTCAAAGTCTGTCCCTTAAACGCATGAGCCAAGCCAGGAAGGTCCGGACGATACTTGGCACACTCACTGCCCCAAAATTCAGAATATTGAGGTTCGGTATCAAAAATCACGCCATCTAAATCAAACAGGGCGGCAATTGGCTTATTCTTTATCATAACGGTTGCAAAGGTAAAAAGAAAAAAGCATTATCTATAGATTCGGCTATTTTTTCTCCAAAAAATTTTGCAGTTTTAAAATTATGGCTTACCTTTGCACTCGCAATTCAGCGGAAGAGCATAAAACAAAAAGAATGCGGAAATAGCTCAGTTGGTAGAGCACAACCTTGCCAAGGTTGGGGTCGCG
>JAKSLP010000030.1 GCA_024401115.1 Bacteroidaceae bacterium
ACTGCAGTTCCTTAACCAGTTTTGTGCGTGGCTCCTTGTAAGGAATATCCACCTCGATACCAACCATCAGGCCCACACCGCGCACATCAACAACGTGAGGAAGGTTGGCTGCTTTCAGTTGCTCCATCAGGTAAGCACCTACTTCAGCGGCATTCTCAACCAGTTTCTCACTCTCAATAACATCCAAAACAGCCAAAGCTCCGGCACATGCCAGATGATTGCCACCAAAGGTGGTACCCAACTGACCGTATACAGGAGTAAACTTAGGACTGATCAGAACGCCACCCATTGGGAATCCGTTGGCAATGCCCTTGGCCACAGTAATGATATCGGGCTTAACATCCAGATGCTGGTGAGCAAAGAACTTACCGCTACGGCCGTAACCGCACTGAATCTCATCGCAAATCAAGACGGTGTTATATTTATCGCAAAGAATGCGAATCTCCTGCAGGAACTCGGCAGAAACCATTCGGATGCCGCCAACACCCTGAATGCACTCCAGGATTACAGCACAAACATCGCCCTTCTCCAACTCTGCCTTCCATGCTTCGATATCGTTCAATGGCAAATAAGTAACGTGGCCATTGGCATTGATAGGAGCAATGATCTTTGGGTTTGCTGTAGCTTCAACAGCCAATGAAGTGCGGCCGTGGAATGCTTTCTGCAGAGACAGTACACGTGTGCGGCCGTTGTAGAAAGAAGCCAGCTTCAGTGCATTCTCATTAGCCTCTGCACCGCTGTTAATCAAGAACAACTGATAATCGTCATAACCGCAAACCTTACCCAAACGGGCTGCCAGCTGCTGCTGCAATGGGTTGATAACAGAGTTGCTATAAAATCCCAGCTTATTCAGCTGGTTGGTCATACACTCTACATAATGAGGATGGCAGTGACCAATGCTGATAACGGCATGGCCTCCGTAAAGGTCCAGATATTCCTGACCTTTGTCATCCCATACATGACATCCCTTTCCGTGATCGATGGCAATATCGAACAAAGGGTATACATCAAATAACTTCATATCTTATCAATAGTGACAAACGTCAGGCATCAGAAAGCATTTGCCTTCAGGTTCAATCCCATGCGCTCGTCTAAGTTAAACATCAGATTCATGTTTTGAACAGCCTGTCCTACAGCACCCTTCAGTAAGTTGTCAATCATACAGGTGATAACAGCCTTGTTGCCAAACTTATCGATATGTACCAAAGCTTTGTTGGTGTTTACCACCTGCTTCAGGTCTAAAGCCTTGTCAATGTAATGGGTAAAGACTGCATCCTGATAGAACGTCTTGTACATGTCGGCCAGTTGCTCCTGAGTTGGATTGGTTGCTGTACCTTCCTCACCGTCAAACTTAACTACTTCAGTACAGAAGATACCACGTGCAAAATCACCACGGTAAGGGATGAAATCGATGGTAATATCATCGCCAGCAGGCTGAGCTACCAAGGTATCGATGACTGCTGGTGCAGATGCAGGACGAAGTTCGTTCAAACTCTGGCAAATCTCATGCAGATGCTGGTGGGTGAACACCTTGTATACACTCATGTTGTTGTTGCGCCATGAGAAATGAGTGGTGGCACCTGGTTTCTGTCCGGCACCGGTACTTCCGGTAATGGCGTTGACACTGACATCATGCTTCAGCAGACCGGCTTTCGCCAGTGGCAGCAAACCGAGCTGAACACAGGTGGCAAAGCAACCGGGATTAGCCAGATGATTGCACTGCTTGATGATGTCCTTATGGGTTTCAGGAAGACCATACACATAATCATGAGTAGGAGCCGCAATTCTGAAATCCTGAGCCAAGTCGATGATTTTCACGTTCTCAGGGATGGTGTGCTCCTTCAGAAATGCTTCACTCTTACCGTGACCAAAGCAGAAAAATACCACATCTACCTGATCGAATGGCATCTCAGATGAGAAGGTCAGCTCGGTTTCACCCAGCAGACCCTCATGCACATCATAAACCTTGTTGCCTGCATTGCTTTCGCTGTTGGCAAAAACAATCTCAGCTTCCGGATGATTTATCAGCAGACGGATCAGCTCACCTCCGGTATAGCCGGCAGCACCTAAAATTCCTACCTTCACCATTGGCTTATCTTTCCTCGTCTGGGTGTGCCAGATAGTAAGCACGCAGTGCTGTAGAAGTTACCTTGATAAAGCCCTTTGCATCATCGCTGCTCCAAGCCTTAGCGGTTTCACCGTATTCGCCCAGTTTGTTCTTAACCAGGTCATTTGGAGAATCCACACCGACGGTCTGGAATCCCAATGGACGCAATTCCAGGGTAACCTCACCGGTTACGTTGCGCTGGCTGCTTGCCAACATGGCCTCGATATCTGGCATGACTGGCTCCAAGTACTGGCTCTCGTGCAGGAACATTCCATACCAGTTGCTTACCTGATCCTTCCAGTATTGCTGCCACTTAGACAGAGTATATTTCTCCAGGAAACGGTGTGCACCGATAATCAGCATAGGAGCGGCAGCCTCAAAGCCTACACGGCCCTTGATACCGATGATGGTATCACCTACATGACAGTCACGGCCGATACCGTATGCTGCACCAATAGCTTCAACAGCCTGGATAGCCTTGATCTTATCGTCATAGTGCTCTCCGTTGACACTGCACAGCTCACCCTTCTCAAAGCCCAGCTTCAGCAGCTCTGGTCCTTCCTTGGTAGGGTGTTTCAGGTATGCGCTTTCTGGCAGACCCTGCTTGCTGTCCAGAATCTCGCCGCCACAGATACTGGTACCCCAAATACCTACGTTGTAACTGTACTTCAGCTTGGTGAAGTCTGCAAAGTAACCGTTGGCATTCAAGTAGTCAACCTCCTCCTTACGGCTCAGGTTGTAGTCGCGTGTCAGGGTGATGATTTCCACACCTGGACACATTACCAGGAAGGTCATATCAAAACGAATCTGGTCATTACCTGCACCAGTAGAACCGTGTGCAATGGCGCTTGCGCCAATCTCCTTGGCATAGCGTGCAATGGCCAATGCCTGGAAAATACGCTCAGAGCTTACTGAAATAGGGTAGCAGTTGTTACGCAGTACATTACCGTATACCATGTACTTCAAACTCTTCTCGTAGTATTCCTGGGTAACATCCAAGGTAACATATTTGGTTGCACCTAATTTATATGCATTTTCCTCATTGGTCTTCAACTGTTCTGCACTGAAACCGCCAGTGTTGGCACATGCAGCATAAACTTCGTATCCTTTTTCCTTTGCCAGATACATTACAGTATAAGATGTATCCAAACCGCCGCTAAATGCGACAACAACCTTTTTCTTCTCTTCCATTATATATCGATTTTTTATTTACTATTTACATTACTCCTCTTTTTGTCAGCACCTTGATGACATCTTGGAACACCTCGATTGGAGTTGGCTCTCCTTTGTGCTTCTTTGGATCATACAACATGCCGGTGCAAATACAGAACTTGCGCTGTTTCATCTGAAGGATTGGGAAATTCGTACAACCCTCGCAACCGCGCCAAAATGCCTCATCATCTGTGAGTTGCTGGAAAGAAACCGGATAATATCCCAATTGTGTATTCATCTTCATCACAGCATCACCGCTGGTCAGTGAGAAGATCTTAGCTTCAGGCCAACGGACACGTGCCAGTGTAAAGGTATAATCCTTGATTCGCTTGGCTAATCCATATCCTTGATAATCAGGGTGAACAATAAGTCCCGATGTGGTGACATATTCTTTGTTACCCCAAGTTTCAATATAGCTGAATCCGGCAAATACATCTCCATGAAGAGCAATAACCGCCTTGCTTTCTTTCATTTTGGTGGCTACATATTCATGAGTACGCTCAGCGATACCGGTTCCACGTTTCTTGGCTGCCTCCCGGATGGTATCCAGGATGGTGTCTACATACTTCTCGTGAGAAGCATCTGCCACCAAGACTTCAATGTGTGGAATTTCTTCTGTGTTCTTATCCATTTCCTAATTATAATTAACGAATTCCTGGAATCAGTTTTTCCAAACCGTGAATCAGTTGAATTCGGCTTGATCTTTCCTTCATGATGAGCATGATGGTGTCGTCTCCGGCAATGGTGCCGCAAACCTCTTCCAAGTTTAATGCATCAATATCATAAGCCAGACTGCTGGCATAGCCAGGACGTGTCTTTATTACGGCAATATTACCGGAGAATACAATGCTCTGGAAACCCACGTTGCGTGGCGAGTTGTCATCGTCCTGCCAGGGGGTGTTTACTCTCTTATACAGTGTATTGTTTGGTAATACATAAACATACTTTCCGCCCATGGTTGCAGCTTTGGCTACCTTCAACTGTTTCAAGTCGCGTGAGAGTGTTGCCTGGGTCAGGTTGAAACCTTCATTTTCCAGCTCAACTCTCAATTCTTCCTGGCTGCCAATTTCCTTGGTAGAGATAATCAGTTTGATGGTGTCAAGTCTCTTGTTCTTATTTTTCATACTCTCTGTATTACTTGTTTTTTTGGAAGTGCAAAATTACACATTATTTCAATTGGTCAAGCCTTTTTGCGACTAAATATTCATAAATATTGGTATTTTTATGCTTGATATGCGCTTTTAATGCGTATGAATAGTAGTTTCAACGAAAAAAGCAGTAATTTTGAACCTTGAATAGTATATATGATGTATAAGAGAGTAATTGTTAAGATTGGAAGTAATGTTTTAACGCGACCAGATGGAACTTTGGATGTGACCCGGATGTCATCGCTGGTGGACCAGGTGGCTGAATTGCGCAAATCGGGCATTGAGGTGGTCTTGATTTCCTCGGGTGCTGTTGCCAGCGGACGCAGTGAACTTAAGGTCTCTTCCAAAATGGATGCTGTCGACCAGCGTCAGCTGTTCTCGGCCATCGGCCAGGTAAAGTTAATCAACCGTTACTACGAATTGTTCCGTGACCACCAAATCTCAGTCGGTCAGGTGCTGACTATGAAGGAAAGTTTCGGAACCCGTCGTCATTACCTGAATCAGCGCAATTGTATGGAAGTGATGTTGGCCAATGGGGTGATTCCCATTGTGAATGAGAACGACACGGTTTCTGTGACAGAGTTGATGTTTACGGATAATGATGAACTTAGCGGTTTGGTGGCATCTATGCTTAATGCCGATGCACTTATTATCTTGAGTAATATCGATGGCATCTTTGATGGTTCCCCTAAGGATCCTGCCAGCAGGATTATCCGGGAAGTCGAGCCTGACCGTGATTTGTCTGCTTACATTCAGACCGAGAAGTCCGGCTTTGGACGTGGTGGCATGATTACCAAATGTGGTATTGCCAGAAAAGTGGCAGATGAAGGTGTTGCCGTGTTTATCGCCAATGGAAAGAAAGATCGTATTTTGGTTGATCTGGTGAATAGTCCAGAATCTACCCTTTGTACCCGCTTCTTGCCAGGGCGTGATGTGTCGAGTGTCAAGAAGTGGATAGCGCACAGCACAGGCTTTGCCAAAGGCAGCATTCAGCTGAATGCCAAGGCTGTTTCTGCTGTTTGTGGCAATAAGGCTGTAAGTGTCTTGCCCGTAGGAGTGGTTCAGGTCAACGGTGACTTCGAGAAGGACGATATTATCGGTATTCTGGATGAGAACGGTATTCAGATAGGAGTGGGAAAATCATCCTATGACAGTGTGGAAGCCCGTGCCGTGATGGGCAAGCACGACCAGCGTGCGTTGATTCATTATGATTATTTGTGTTTGGAATGAGAGAGTTGTTTGAAAGAGTACAGGCAGCCAGCCGTAGCCTGGCAATGGTTAGCGATAGCTTGGTAAATTCGGTTTTGGAGGAGATAGCGGATGAACTTCTGAAGCATAAGAAGGATATTTTGGATGCCAACCTGCAGGATTTGAGCCGGATGGATGAAAGTAATCCTTTGTATGACCGTTTGAAGTTGACAGAGGCGCGTGTTGAGGCTATTGCTTCGGATACACGTCATGTGGCCACATTGGAGTCTCCTTTGGATAGAGTGCTTAAGCACTATACCTTGCCGAATGGATTGGACATGACCCGCATCAGTGTACCTTTTGGGGTGATAGGAGTGATTTATGAAGCCCGCCCCAATGTGACCGTGGATGTGGTCTCACTATGTCTGAAAAGTGGGAATGCCTGTATATTAAAAGGAGGCAAGGATGCAGACGATACCAACCGGGCTTTGGTTCTGTTGATCAGGTCGGTGTTAAGCCGGAAGGGATTGAACCCGGATGCCGTATTGTTGATGCCGGCCACTCACGAGGCCACTGCGCAACTGTTAAGTGCCGTAGGCTATGTGGATTTGGTGATTCCACGTGGCAGCAGCAGACTGATTCAGTTTGTTCGTGAAAATGCTAAAGTACCGGTCATCGAGACGGGTGCGGGCATCTGCCATTGTTATTTTGATGAGTATGGCGATGTGCATAAAGGCGCATCTATTATTAATAATGCTAAGACACGAAGAGTCAGTGTTTGCAATGCTTTGGATTGCCTGGTGGTTCATGCGGCCCGCTTGGTGGATTTGCCTATGCTTTGTGCACCACTTCAGGAGAGTAATGTGCTTATTTATGCAGACGAGCCGTCAATGATGGCACTGTCCGGCAGTTATCCGGCACATCTGCTTAAGGAAGCAACCTCAGAGAGCTTCGGCACTGAGTTCCTGTCCTACACGATGGCTATCAAAACGGTAGCTTCCATGGATGAGGCACTGGGGCATATCCGCAAGAACAGTTCCAAGCACAGTGAGAGCATTGTTACGGAGGATACCATGCGCGCTGAACAGTTTATCCGCAGTGTAGATGCTGCCTGTGTATACACCAATGCTCCAACATCATTCACTGATGGTGCCCAGTTTGGCTTGGGTGCGGAAATTGGTATCAGTACCCAGAAACTGCATGCCCGCGGACCTATGGCATTGGAGGAACTGACCACCTATAAATGGGTGATTAGAGGTGATGGACAAATTAGAAGTTAATTTAATATATAGAATAAAATGAAGACATTTACAAACGTAATGGACATTGGCGATCTGTCTCAGGCATTGGCCGAGGCACAGTTGATCAAGAAGGATCGCTATCAGTTTGAACACCTGGGTAAGCATAAGACCTGCCTGCTGATCTTCTTCAATAACAGTTTGCGTACCCGTCTGAGCACCCAGAAGGCTGCCCGTAATCTGGGTATGGATGTTATCGTTCTGGATGTTAATCAGGGTGCATGGAAACTGGAGACTGAGCGTGGCGTGATTATGGATGGCGACAAGAGTGAGCATCTGCTGGAGGCTATTCCTGTGATGTCCAACTATTGCGATATCATCGGTGTTCGCAGCTTTGCCCGCTTCGAGAGCCGTGAGGATGATTATACCGAGAAGATTCTGAATCAGTTTATCAAGTATAGCGGTAAGCCTGTATTCTCTATGGAGGCAGCTACCGGTCATCCGCTTCAGGCATTTGCTGATTTGATTACCATCGAGGAGCATAAGCGTACCCAGCGTCCTAAGGTGGTATTGACTTGGGCTCCTCATCCAAAGGCATTGCCTCAGGCTGTTCCTAATTCATTTGCTGATTGGATGAACGAGGCAGATGTAGATTTTGTAATCACTCATCCTGAAGGTTATGAACTGGATCCTAAGTTCGTTCGTGGTGCCAAGGTAGAGTATGACCAGAAGAAGGCTTTCGAGGGTGCTGAGTTTATCTATGCCAAGAACTGGGCATGTCCAGGTGTGACTAATCCTGCTGATTATGGCAAGGTGCTGAGTAAGGATATGAGTTGGACGGTAGATACCGAGCACATGAGTTGGACCAACAACGCTTTCTTCATGCATTGTCTGCCTGTTCGTCGTAACATGATTGTTACCGACGATGTGATTGAGGCTCCTACTTCATTGGTGATTCCAGAGGCAGCCAACCGCGAGATTTCGGCAACGGTGGTACTGAAGAGATTACTGGAAAGCTTATAATAGAAAGAAAAAGGTGCTTCGTTAGGAAGCACCTTTTTTTATTTTAGAAATGTAATCTCACATCCACTCCCAACTGGAATGGTTTCCCGTGTTGCTCAAAACCTCGTCCCATGCTGATAAAGGCAAAGGTGTTGTAACGGGTGTTGGTCAGATTGCGTCCCCAGAAGTTTATCTGGAGATTCTTGCTGTCCAGGGTAATGTTTGCATTAGGTAGAACGTAGAAATTCTGCTTGTTTTTGTCGTTTAGTGCACTGTTCACATCCCCCTCGTTCATTTCTGTCCAATAGATACGTCCTGCACCGGTCAGGTTGACTCCGAATGTCAGCGTGTTGAAATAGCTGTTATTCAGGAATACATTATAATTAGCACCTACGTTCAGGGTGTGCATAGGAACGAATGGTACATAATTGCCTGCATAGTCCTGAACATCTTTTTCTGATGCTTTCTTGAAAGTGGCATGGGTATATCCGTAATTCAGGAACGCACTCAGGTTGCGGTTAAATACCGCACGTCCGCTCAACTCGAATCCATAGCTCTGGCTTCTGCCGGCATTTACCATCATACGTCCCATTCCGTAGTTGGTAAACTTGGCCAACTGCTGGTTGCGGGTGTCCATCAGGAATGCAGCCATATCCATTTGCAAGCGCTGGTTGTTGGTACTGAGGTGAGCGCCAATCTCGTAATTCCAGGTATATTCTGGCTTGTATGTCACCACATCAGCCTCGTTCTCTTCCTCCACGATAGGCATCTTATCCAGATATCCCTTGATCATATTGATGACCTGAGCAGGCATGCCTCTCTTGGCCAACATATCCAGATAATCACCGGTACCCTGCTTGATGCCTATCATCATGTTGTTGCGCAATCTGTCTTGCAACAGGTCGGAGAACATCTGTACGTTGTATCCGCCCGAACGGTATCCCTTGGATACGGATGCATAAATGTTGTTACTGCTGTCAAAATCGTATTTTAGCGCAAACTTAGGTAGCAGCTGGGTGTAGCTGTTGCTGAGCTTGTTGTGGAATGCCGCCTCAGATACCAGGTCTTTCAGTTCGATAGGCATTCGTGCACTGTTCATCTTGAAGTCATAGTTGATCCGCCCGTCTGCATTGTATTCCATGCGGGTATGCTCATAATCCAGTCGCAAGCCGATGGTGGCAGAGAACTTGTCTGTCAGGTGGAAGGTGGACTGGTGAAAGAGTGCTCCATTCGTCACTGGAGTCCTAAAGATACCACTGTCTACCATCTCCGGATCATTGATGGTTACGCCCATGCTCATTCCGGCAGCACTCAAGTCTGGCATGTAGGAGTTGATAAGTCCCTGCATCCATTTTACACCGTCACCGTGAAAGGTAACAGGACCGATGGTTCTCAGGCCTTGAACAAATCCGCTGGCACCCATAACCCAATCCCAAGTGCGGTTGCCCTTGCTGCGGAAGGTGATTTCCTCATTCAGCGTGTTCAGGTTCTGTTTTTGTTCCAGGGTGAAAATATCAGTCGAGATGAAATCCTGATCCAGGAACATCCGGTCGTTCAGATGCTGGTAGCCGGTCGTGGCATTCATTACGAACTGTGGAGCCTGGTATTCTATATTCACACCTGCATTGAACAGGTTTCTGCGATAGCTGCTTGGACGGTTGTTGCTGATTTCACCCTTTGGGGTATTGAAACTGTCGTCACCACCTATATAATAATAAGGATAGCCTCCCTCATCGGAATAGTCATAACTGATGTTGAAATCCACTTTCAGGGCATCGCTGGCCTGCCAGATACCGCGCACACGGGTACCGGCCGACTGCATGTCGTCGTTCTTCTTACCGGTGGTGATGTTCTTGAAGAAACCGTCTGATCCTTCATAGTAGCCTCCGCCACTGAAGGCAAACTTATCACTTACCCGGTGATAATGGGTAATGGATGCCGTACGGCGGTTCTCCTTGGTGGCAAATCCTAGCTTCAAGTCGGTACCCTGGTAATTGAAGGGATTGCGGGTGTGAATCTTAATCAGGCCGGCCATGGTGTTCCGGCCATACAGGGTGCCTTGAGGGCCGCGAAGAATATCAATTCGCTCAATATCGTAGAAATTGAAATCAAATGCGCTCTTGTCAATATAGGGCACATTATCCACATACATACCCACTGCAGGGGTGTTAATACGTGAACCGACACCGCGGATATATACTGCTGAGGTCAGGTGCGATCCGTAATCGGGCATGAAGAAATTAGGTGATATGGTACTTGCACCTTTCAGCGACATGACCCGATTGACCTGCATGTCCTGAGCCGAAATCAGCGATACGGCATTGGGCGATTGGCGTAACTTAGTGGATTCTTTAGGCGAGGAAACGACAATGATTTCCTCCAAATCAAAGACTTTTATCGAATCTGCCGGAGTCTGTGCCCAAACAGCTGAGGCTGAGGTCAGCAGAGCTGTAGTGAATAATAATTTGTGATGAACCATTTTTGTAACTCAAATAAACTTTGCGGGTGCAAAGTAACACCAAAGCTACAAGTCTTGCAATCCTAATAAATGAGGATTTTTAAAGGTCGCCCACTTGTACGTATCCGTTAAGAAGTGCATAAACCGTAAGGCCGGAAACCGTTCGAATGCCCAATTTGTCCATGATATTCTTCCGGTGTGAGATGACGGTGGTAAGGCTAATGTTTAACTCTTCTGCAATTTCTTTGTTGATACAACCTTTGACAATCAGAACTAAAACTTCCATTTCACGGGTAGACAGAATAGGCTTGGATGGTTCTTGAGGTTCGTGCTCTGTACGATGCTTGTTCTTGTGCATGGACATGATGTCCCGAATCAGGCCAGCTTCCGACTGGCAGACATTGAGGGTAAGCGCATTGGTCAGCTGCGGCATGCTGTCGCCGTTGGTCAAAACAATAGGTCTGGGCCGTTGGTCTCTGAAAAAGCAGGCATGCTGGATATACATCTGTGCAGAGACAAACATATGCGCAAAGCTGTCAGGACCGGCCTTCTGCAAATCTTCAATATTCTGGAATGTGCGGATAGAAATACCAGGCATAATCATCTCCAGCAGGTCGGCCAGGCCGATGCAGGTCAGCACATTGCTGTCAACAATGGCAAATTTAGGTGGCATGTCTGGCATCCTGTTCATTTTACAAATCCGTATGTTTTAAGTCCCTCGTAAGTGGTAATATGCATATAAATACTGTCACCGTCCTCCAAGTCCAGCGATTGAAGCGGGCAGGACATGAATACCTCTTTGGTAAAAGCCTCCGGATCGTTATTCTGGTTGTGGAACAGTGTCAGGTCAATCCTTTGCTTTCCGTTCGCTGCTGGTTGCAGTTCTGTCTTTACAAAATGCAATTTCTGAGTCTTCTCCTGCTTGGTCATCACTCCCAGATGAAGATTGATATAATTGCCGCTCTTCCATACACTGGTAATCTTTACGGGATCAACAAGTATGGAATCATTGAAATGAGCCGGAAGTTCAGGATGAGGTGACTGTAGAATGCTCAATCCGTAAAGGGTGACAGTTCTCTCATCGTCAATGCTAAACCGGCAGCGCACCCGATAAGTAGAGTCGGGAGTTCCATCCTCCAGAAGCGCCTTTTTGGAGAGAGAGTATTCCTTGCCGTCATCGCTTCGCAGCAGTTTGATGTTTCGGCTATTGTCCGTGTCGATTTCCACCATGTCCGTCAGTAGGTCCGGATAATGGTAGTCTTCGTCCTTACATGCCCAAAGCAGAAGGATAGAGCATATCAGAAGTATGTTACTTGCATGCTTCCTCATAATTGAACACCGGATTGGCATACATGGTTAATATTCGCTCACGTAAGAATTCAACATCCTTGTTTTCTATGTCGATTTTCTGAATGCGGCTCTCCAGATAATCCAGGAAAGTCTGTTTCTCTTTCGCTGTGAATTTCTCTTCATAACCGCCACGTAATAAATGAGCGGCTACATAGTTGCCCGGATATAGCTTGTAGCTCTGATGGATGGCCTTGTCCATGCGGCGAGCCACCTCGGTAAAGAACTCAGCCTTAGGAAGGTCGGCCAGCTCATCCAACCACTCGTTGATGCAAGGGGCACACTCGTAGTGCACCTGACCCTTCTGTCCCCAGATACCAATCTTCATGTTGTCCAGGTCGTCCTGCTTGCTCTTCTTGAAACCGGCATTATCACGCTTCTGCTGGAATTCCTTGGCTTTCAGGTAGTCGCATGGATCGTACTCGTAGCTGATGGCCATAGGGATGATGTGCATGTGCTTCAGTCTTTCCAGTGGAGAGCCTTCACCGCCCAGGGTCAGCATTTTCAGCACCGATTCCTGAGTGCGGTCATTGGAATCCTTGGCACGTCCCTCACGCTGGGCAATCCAGATGTTCTCGCGCTTCTCGTTGACGGCAAAGTGCATGTATCGGCTCATCAGCATACTGCTCTGTAGCAACTCGCGAGGAGAAAGACCACGACGTACGGTGAATGCCTTGTTCAGTCGTACCAGTTTCTTAATCCAGGGATAGATCAGCAGGTTGTCGCCAATGGCAATTTCCACGGTGGTAGGGTATCCGCCCTTAAAAAGCTTAACATCCAGAATGGCACTGTCCAATACAATGTCACGGTGATTGCTGATATAGGTATATCGACCCTCTTTGTCTGGCAATGGGTGTCCGCCAAAGGTGCATTTCGTGGTGCATTTATGAATCAGGTAGTTCATTGCCGGCAACATGAAACGCTTTTGGAAATCCAGGGGAGTCTTGACACCTATGCAGGCCAGACGCAAGATGCCGTTGCGGATGCCTTTGGGCAACCAGGGTGCAGCACCTTTTATAATATGTGAAAACTGACGGTCTTCAATCAGCTCCTTCAGTACCTGCTGAACCTCTTCCGGTTCGTAAGGCCGTATCTCGTCAAATTCTGCTGGTGTCTTCATTGCTGTGTCTTATAATTGGTTTTCGATGATTTCGGTAAGCACATCCTTCATCTCCATGCCTGCTGCACGTACCTGCTGAGGAATGAAACTGGTTGCGGTCATGCCCGGAGTGGTGTTAATCTCCAGCATATTGATCTTATCGCCTTCGGTAATGATGTAATCCACGCGGATAATACCGTTACAACCCAGAATCTGATAGATGGCAGCATTCAGGCGATGCACTCTGTCGGTAACCTCGTCCGACAGGCGGGCAGGAGTGATTTCCTGAACCTCACCGTTGTATTTGGCATTATAATCGAAGAACTCGTTGGCAGGAACAACCTCGGTGATAGGCAGTGCCACCTCGCGCTTGCTGGTCTTGTAATGACCGCAACTGATTTCTGTTCCCTGCATGAATGCCTCGATAATCACCTCGCCGCCTATTTCAGCCATGGCTGCCTCGATGGCAGGCTGAATCTGTTCCGCAGTCTTGACCTTGGTGGTACCGAAACTGCTGCCACCTGCATTAGGCTTAATGAAACATGGCAATCCTACTCGGCAGATGACCTCCTCGTTGCTGATGGTCTGTCCCTTGCGGATCATAATGGATTCAGCTACACTGATACCCCAGCTCTTTAGATACTGGTTCAGGGTGAACTTGTTGAAGGTCAAAGCCTCAACCAATACACCACTGGTTGAATAAGGAATCTTCATCAGATCCAGGTAACCCTGCAGTAAACCATTCTCACCCGGAGTGCCGTGAATGGTGATGTAGCAGTAGTCAGGCTTAACCTTGGTACTGCCCTCCATGAATGAGAAATCATTGCGGTCCACGGTAGCTCTTGTGCCGTCGTTCAGTCGTGCCTCCCAAACGGTACCGGTGATTTCAACAACATAAACATTATATCTTTCCTTATCCATAAAGGAATAGATACCTTGTGCAGAACGAAGTGACACATCATGCTCAGATGAGTCGCCTCCTGCTATGATTGCAACAGTCTTTTTCATTTGATTTGTAAATTACCTATATAATTGCGCCACCTTTCCAGCAATAGGGTGAAATCATCCGGAAGCTCAGAGGTGAAAAATAATTGTTTTCCTGTGCGTGGGTGCTCAAAGCCTAGAGTCTTGGCGTGCAGGGCCTGACGGGGGCATGCCGCAAAACAGTTCTGCACAAACTGACGGTAGGTGCTGGAAGGCGTACCTTTTAATATCTCGTTTCCGCCATAGCGCTCGTCATTAAACAGAATATGGCCGATGCTTTTCATGTGTGCACGGATCTGATGGGTTCGTCCTGTCTCCAGCACACATTTCACCAGGGTTACATAACCCAACCGCTCCAATACCGTATAATGGGTGACGGCACTCTTTCCTATGCCCGAATCCGGATCGTAAACGGTCATCTGCATGCGGTCTTTCGGATGGCGGCCGATGTTGCCTACGATTGTCCCGCTGTTCTGCTCCACGTGTCCCCAAACCAGGGCATTGTATTCACGTTGGGTGGTCTTGTGGAAGAACTGACGGCTCAGATGAGTCTTGGCATCCGGAGTCTTGGCAACCACCAGAAGGCCCGATGTGTCTTTGTCTATTCGGTGCACCAGTCCCACTCCCGGATCATTAGGGTCATAATCGGGATTATCACGCAGATGCCAGGCAATGGCATTGACCAAGGTGCCGGTATAATTACCACAACCCGGATGCACCACCAGTCCTGCAGGCTTGTTGATGACCATCAAGTCTGCATCTTCGTAAACTACATCGATTGGAATATCTTCGGGGTCGATGGTGGTCTCGTAGCGCGGACGGTCCATCATTACGGTGATGATATCGCAAGGCTTAACCTTATAACTGCTTTTTACAGGCTTGCCGTTAGCCATGACAAAACCGGCATCGGCAGCCTTCTGGACACGGTTACGTGAAACACCACCGTTCAGGCGGTCCATCAGGTATTTGTCTACGCGCATAGGCGCCTGACCTTTATCTACGGTCATGCGGAAATGCTCGTACAGTTGTCCTGTCTCTTCTCCGTCCTCTAACTCGTCATCCTTCCAGTCTTCAGCATCTGCCAAATCCGGGTCAGACCAGTTTTCCACATCAGAACCAATCATCCGATTTCTTTTTGGTTTCGGTGTCCTTCTTCTCCTTGTCCTTCTCTTTCTCCGTTATCTCCTTCAGCTTGGCGTCGTCGTCCAGCTCGGTAGAGTAAGCTCCGATATCATCCATGGTGAAATGCATGGTGCTGTCGGTATCGCCCTGCAGGAATCCGTTTCCGATAACCAGAGTCAGAGTGGCATCGCTCGGAATACGGTCGCCGGCAAAGATCTTGCGGCCACGGTACTTGATGGCATATACCCAGTCTTTTTCACCGTCTATGGTTTCAATAGGTCCCAGGTTCAATCCCATACTTCTCAACTTAACCATAGCCTGACGCTTGGATGAGTTGTCAGCCAAATCCGGTAACACCAAGGTTGGGCTGCTGGCCGCATTGACGGTCAGGTACACGGTACGGTTGCGCTTTACCTTCAAACCGGCAGCAGGAGTCTGGTCCACAATGCTGCCTGCAGGCTTGTCCTTGACATAGTCGGAATCCACAACCAGCACCTCCAGGTTCATGTTGTGCAACTTATATTCTGCATCCGAGTATAGCAACCCTCTCACGTCCGGAACTTCAATACCTTGTCCGTGCCGGGTGTATAGTTTCACTCCAATCTGGCAAAATAAGAACAGCGCGATTAAGAAGGAGGTTACTCCAAAGAAATGCAGCCAAAATGTGTTGGTTTTCACACCGGTTTTTATCTTTTTGAAATCCATAAGACTCTATTTTCGAATTCGGTGGTAAAGATACAAAAAACAGCGTAAAAGGCAACGCTTTTACGCTGTTTTTTGTATGAAGTATAATGATTACTTCTTGTTGTTGATTCCGTTGAACTCGTCAGAAACGGTCAGTTTCTTACGACCCTTAGCACGACGGCTAGCCAAAACTCGGCGACCATTAGCGGTCTGCATTCTCTCACGGAAACCATGCTTGTTCTTTCTTCTTCTGTTAGAAGGCTGGAATGTTCTTTTCATCGTCTTATCTAATTTTTTATGTTTTTATCATCAATTCGGGCTGCAAAAGTAGAACTTTTTTTCATATTCTCCAAATGATAAGTGATTTTTACTCAAAACTTTTTGCAATTTTAAGTGATTTCTTGTAATTTTGCGCCGATTTTTAAATGGAATAACTCATAATAATAAAATAATAAGGGAAAGATTATGATTAATGCACAAGACATTAAGAACGGAACTTGCATTCGTATGGACAACCAGTTGTACTTCTGCATCGAGTTCCTGCATGTGAAGCCAGGTAAGGGTAACACTTTCATGCGTACCAAGTTGAAGAATGTAGTTGACGGCCGCGTTTTGGAGCGTCGCTTTAACATTGGTGAGAAGCTGGAAGATGTTCGCGTAGAATTCCGCCCATACCAGTACTTGTATCAGGAAGGTGAGGATTACATCTTCATGAACCAGGAGACTTTCGAGCAGATTCCAATCGCTCACGATTTGATCACTGGTGTTGACTTCATGAAGGAGGGTGACATCGTAAACGTTGTTTCTGATGCTTCTTCTGAGACCGTTCTGTACGCAGAAATGCCTATCAAGACCGTTTTGAAGATTACCTACACCGAGCCAGGTCTGAAGGGTGATACCGCTACCAACGCTAGCAAGCCTGCTACTGTTGAGACCGGTGCTACCGTTCGTGTACCTTTGTTCATCAACGAGGGTGAGTTGATTGAAATCGACACTCGCGATGGTTCATACCAGAACCGTGTAAAGGCTTAATCCACTTTTGTGATTAGTATAAAAAGGCTGCCTCCCTGTTGGGACGGCAGCCTTTTTGCTGTCAAATATTATCGATTATATGGGGTATTTTTCGTAACTTTGCCCCGACATGAAGTATTCTTTGATTATACCGGTGTACAACCGTCCCGACGAAGTGGACGAGTTGCTCCAGAGCCTTACTACTCAGACCTTTACGGATTTCGAGGTACTGGTGGTAGAGGACGGTTCTGTGAAACCTTGTGAAGAGGTGGTGCAGAAATATGCCGGTAAGATGGAACTCCGCTATCTCAGCAAGAAGAATACGGGACCCGGAATGAGCAGAAACTTTGGTGCCGAGCGAGCCAAGGGTGAATACCTGATTGTACTGGATTCCGATTGCGTACTTCCTGCTGGATATCTGGCTGCCGTTGAGGCTGAGTTACAGCGTCAACCAGCAGATGCATTCGGTGGCCCTGACCGTGCTCACGAGTCATTTACGGCCACCCAGAAAGCCATCAACTATTCCATGACCTCTTTCTTTACCACCGGAGGAATCCGTGGCGGAAAGAAGAAAATGGATAAGTTCTATCCGCGCAGTTTCAATATGGGCATCCGCAGGGATGTGTATATGAAACTCCATGGATTTTCAAAAATGCGCTTTGGAGAGGATATTGATTTCAGTATCCGCATCTTCAAGGCTGGTTACCAATGCCGGCTTTTCCCGGAAGCATGGGTATGGCACAAACGCCGTACCGACCTGACCAAGTTCTTCCGTCAGGTGCACAATTCGGGTATAGCACGCATTCATCTGTACAAAAAGTATCCGGAATCCCTGAAACTGGTGCACATGCTGCCTGCAGTCTTCACGGTGGGAAGCATCTTCCTGATTCTTTTTGCGGCAGTATGCCGGGTGATGGGTGTACACGGCTTTGAGATTTGCAACACATTGTGGTGGGTGGCCCTGTGGCCGCTGTTCCTCTTTTGCTTGCTGGTGTTTGTGGATGCCTCTTTGCGTAACCGCAGTTTGAAAATCGGTTTTCTGGCCATCGATGCTTCGTTCATCCAGCTGATGGGCTATGGCACCGGCTTTATCCGGGCCTGGTGGGAACGATGCGTGAAGCAAAAAGGGGAGTTTTCAGCTTTCGAGGATACGTTCTATGATTAACGGATTGAGCATAAACCAGTGGGCGGAAGCTGACCGCCCCCGGGAGAAGATGGCGGCTCATGGGGCTACAGCCTTGTCTGATGCGGAATTGTTGGCTATACTGATTGGTTCCGGTAATGCAAGTGAGAGTGCTGTTGACCTGATGCGCAGAGTGTTGTCGGGCTGTGGCAACAACCTGAATGCTCTGGGCAAAATGAGTTTGGAAGAGCTTTGTGCCTATAAGGGTATAGGTATGGCCAAGGCCATTACCATTCTGGCAGCTTGCGAACTGGGCAAACGTCGCGGGCAGACCGATTTGCAGGAGCGCTTGCGTCTGGAGACCTCGCAGGACATCTATGCCTACATGCACCCTCGCATGCAGGATTTGCAGGGCGAGGAATGCTGGGTGATTCTGCTGAATGCCAACCTGAGGGTTATTGATGCCCAATGTGTGAGCCGTGGAGGCCTGAGCAGTACGCTGGTGGATGTCAGGGTGGTGCTGCGTGAAGCCATAGTGAAACGTGCCTCCATGCTGGTGCTTTGCCACAACCATCCTTCAGGCAGTGTCCGTCCCAGCCGGGAGGACGATATGCTGACCAGCCGGATGCAGAAGGCCTGCCAGACAGTAAACATCCCCATGCTGGATCATGTAATCGTGGCCGATGGAGGATATTTCAGCTACAATGATGAAGGAAGACTATAACATAAGAAGATAATAAAATACATTGAGTATATGACTAAGTTAGAAATAGAGGAGCGTATCATCGAGGTCATAAAGACAGTCTATGATCCGGAGATTCCTGTGAACATCTACGATTTGGGCTTGATTTACCGCATTGATGTGGATGATGAGGGTAAGGTGGAGATTGACATGACACTGACTGCTCCCAACTGTCCTGCAGCCGATTTCATCATGGAGGATGTGCGCATGAAGGTGGCCAATGTCACCGGAGTGACCGAGGCTCAGGTGAATCTGGTGTTTGAACCGGAGTGGGACAAAGAGATGATGACCGAAGAGGCAAAAATGGAATTAGGCTTCATGTAATATGAGAAAGAATGTGTATTTCCTTTCCGATGCTCACTTAGGCTCACGGGCCATAGAGCATAGCCGTACCCAAGAGCGGCGGTTGGTGAATTTCCTGGATAGCATCAAGGATAAAGCCTCTGCTGTGTACTTGTTGGGCGACATGTTCGACTTCTGGTTTGAATATAAGCTGGTGGTGCCAAAGGGCTATACCCGTTTCCTGGGCAAGTTGAGCGAACTGACCGACCGTGGAGTGGAAGTGCACTATTTTACCGGTAATCATGACATCTGGTGCGGTGACTATCTGGAGAAGGAGTGCGGAGTGATTCTGCACCGTGAGCCGGTCACTACCGAGATATATGATAAGGTGTTCTATCTGGCCCACGGCGATGGTCTGGGCGATCCGGACAAGAAGTTCAAGTTCCTTCGTGCATTGTTCCATAATAAGGTGTGCCAGGCCTTGTTCCGGATGGTTCATCCCCGATGGGGTGTTGATTTCGGATTGGCATGGGCCAAGCACAGCCGTCTGAAGAGAGAAGGCGGCAGGGAGCCGGATTACATGGGTGAGGACAAGGAGCATCTGGTCATCTACGCCAAGGACTATCTCAAGTCGCATCCCGATATCAACTTCTTTATCTTTGGACACCGTCACATCGAGTTGGACTTGTATTTGAACCGTTATAGCCGTGTGATGATACTTGGCGATTGGATCAACTGTTTCTCCTATGCGGTGTATGACGGTGAACACATGTTCCTGGAAAATTTTGTGGAAGGCGAATCGATGCCATAAAAAAAGCGACTCATTCGAGCCGCTTTTTTGTTGCTTATTACTTGAACAGCTTTGGAGCAAAGTCTGCCAGATAAGTACGCCAGTTGCGCCAGATATGACCACCGTCGGTCTCCAGGTAAACGTAAGGATAACCCAGTGAATCCAGTTTCTGACGGTATTCCGTGTTAGACTTATACAGGAAATCGGTGTTACCGATAGCAATGTAATACAATGCAGGGCGGTTCTTGGCATTGAACTGAACATCCAACTTCTCGTCCGCATTCTGGTAAACAGGGCTCACCTTTGGATCGGTTACGCCCAGGGCAGCACTGAACAGACCCACATAGTTGAACATAGTAGGATACTCACGGCTGATGTTACAGCTGTGGAAACCACCCATGGACAGACCAGCAATGGCACGGTGCTTCTTGTCAGCCAGTGTGCGGAAATTCTTGTCGATATAGTTCACGATTTCAGGGAAAGCAGCCTCAAAACTGCCCTCCATGGTCTTTGGCAGACCCATGGTTGGAACGGTAAAGCCCTCAGAACCCTCGCCCGGAGCAGCCTCCATGGCCAGGTTGCCGTTAGTCATAACCACAATCATAGGCTCAGCCTTACCCTGAGCAATCAGGTTGTCCAGAATCTGGGTGGCGCGGCCTTGGGTGTACCAAGCCTCCTCGTCTCCACCGATACCGTGCAACAGATAGAAAACAGGATATTTCTTCTTGCCAGCCTCATAACCGGCAGGAGTATAAACGGTCAGACGGCGGTCCTTGTTCTCCGCATCACTGTGGTACCATACCTTGTGCACGCTGCCGTGAGGAACAGCCTGAACCTTGTAAAGGTCGATCTTCTCATTACCGCCTATCAGCAGCAGGTTGGTTACGGTCGAAACGTCACGGTTCACATAAACATTGGCAGGGTCGGTAGTGGTGACACCATCTACCACGAAGCTATAGGTATACATCTCAGGAGCCACAGGAGTAGGAGTGGTATACTCCCAAACACCGTCCTTCTCCACCAGTTCGCCGCGTCCAGGCATATCCACTTCAAATCCGTTAGGCATCTTCACCTTCTGGGTAGGAAGAAAATCGCCGGTAACCTGTACGCTCATCGCCTTAGGAGCACGATAGCGGAAAGTAACAGTCTTGTCTGGATTAATCTCCGGAGACTTGAATTGAGCACCGCCGCCCAAAGCCTGCTGTGCATGGCCGCTGATGCAGAACATTGCACTGGCAGCCAAAAGGAAAAGTTTTTTCATTGTATAAAAATTTGAATAGAATTAACTATTAATTATGCAAAAATACGAAAAATAAGGAATAAATAAACTATCTTTGTCCAAAAATAAATTTAAACCTATGAAAACAAAAAGATTATTTGCCGCACTGGCATTCAGCCTGGCCCTGCTGCCAGTAGCTGCCCAGCAGAATGTGGGATTCCGTGCCGCTAGAGTTCAGTCACCTGTAGTAAATGCCGATAATACGGTTACTTTCCGTATCAGTGCCCCTAAGGCCCGTACCGTTATGGTGATGGGCGATTGGGAAAACGAGCCTCGTGCCTCTTTGAAAGAAGGTCAGGATGGTGTTTGGGAATACACCACCCCAAAGCCTCTGCCCAGTGAGATGTACACCTATCGTTTTATGGTGGACAATGTGATGATGCTTGATCCGGTCAATGCATTTACCCGTCGCGATGTGGGCAATGTGTTCAGCACCTTCTATGTGGGTGGTGGTAACGGTGATTATTATAAGGTGCGCGATGTGCCACACGGCAATGTTACCCAGACCTATTATCATTCCGATGCAGTAGGGCAGGACCGCCGCATGACCGTTTATACCCCGGCTTGCTACAATAAGAATGATGGCAAGAAATACCCTGTCTTGTACTTGCTGCACGGTAGCGGTGGCGATGAGACCGCTTGGCCGGAGTTGGGCTTGGTGGCTCACGTCATGGACAACCTGTTGGCTGAGGGTAAGATTGAGCCCATGATTGTGGTGATGCCAAACGGTAATATCGTCAAGACAGCAGCTCCTGGCGAGACCAGTGAGAATCATGACTACAAGCCGATGATGAGCAACCAGATTGAGGGCAACTATAAGAATGGTATCTACGAGACAGCCTTTCCTGAGATTATCTCATTTGTGGAGAAGAACTACCGGGTGAAGGCCGACAAGAACAGCCGTGCCATTGCCGGTTTGTCCATGGGCGGTTTCCACACCTTGTTTACCTCATTGAATTATCCGGAGAAGTTTGGCTACATCGGTTTGTTCAGTGCCGGTTTGAACCTGACCGGCTTGGATATGACCCTTCCTGCCTATAATGACATTGATGGCAAGTTGGCCAACCTGAAGAAAAAAGGCTATAAGCTGTTCTGGGTGGCTTGCGGTAATGCCGATGGATTGTTCCAGGCCAACAAGGATCTGTGCAAGCGTATGGATAATCAGGACATGAAGTATGAGTTTGTTGAGACCAGCCGCGGCCATATCTGGGCCAACTGGCGTCAGTACCTGCTGACATTCTCTCAGCGGTTATTCAAGTAAATGGAACCATAAAAAAGCGGAGCCGGTAAGACTCCGCTTTTTTTGTGTATCATTATTTGATTTCCTTCCAGAACCGGTCCCATCTCAGCTTGCCCGTATAAGGATTCACCGATTTCCATATTCTCACAGCCTTTCCGGCAATAAAAGGCTCTGGAACCAGTCCCCAATAGCGGGAGTCATGGGATGCCTCCATGTTATCTCCTCCGGCAAAATAGTAGTTCTCCTGAAATTGGTAGTACCGGATAAGACTGTCATTCAGGTACACGTCATTCCCCTCTCTTGTCACTCTCTTCTTCTGCTCCCAGGCTATCATGCTGTGATAGAGTTTCCACTGCGTGCTGTCCATCCTGACAGTCTGTCCTTTCGAAGGAACAGGTAAAGGGCCAAAATCAATAATGGTCCATCCCAGAACGGAATCATGAGGGAATGCCTCCATCAGGCTCTTATCAAGCATGCCCGCACTCACCCTTTCCAGTCTTTTCTGGGACCGGACATTTCCCAAGGGCTCATTTACTCCCCTGACCTGATAATGTCCGTTCCTGATTTCCAGTGTATCGCCAGGAACAGCTATGCAGCGCTTTACATAATATAGTAGGGGATTGATATAAAGTGAATCCGTATCGTCAGGGTAGGGGGCATTGAACACCATGATGTCATTCCGCTTCAGGTGCGAGAATCCGGGCAACCTGTAGATGGGGAACTGCTTTTTCCGGGCAGCATCCTTCAGATTGAAGATTCTTCCGCCCATCACCCATTTGTTCACCAGCATATAATCCCCCACCTGCAAGGTGGGCAGCATGGAACCCGATGGGACATTGAACGAAGCCCATGAAGTGACAAGCAGAAGATAATGCAGAGCCATTAGCCCGCATATGCCAAGCCATATTTCCAGAATAATTTCTATAAATGCCAGAAGCCGTTTCATCTCTATGGGTTAAACCTGGTTTTATTTCAAGTGCAAAATTAGGCAATTCAAATTATTAAGACAAATAATTAAGGTATACTTTTTAAGGTGTATCAGGCGTGTGTCAATTGTGTGATTAACAGCAAATTGAACCAATTTTACGCAAAAAGGAAGGTATACTTTTTAGGAATTGGGTAGAATATACGCATTTACTCGTCACTCATCACCTTTTGCATTTATCATACTGATTAAAAGATAGTTATAAGGTGATGAGTGGAAAAGCACTCATCACCCCACTCATCACCCTTTAGAAAAGGTGCTAAGGATTGCTTATCCTTAACCCGCTGTCCCAGTTATGGCAGTGAACGGTCATAGAGCTGACAGCATGGTAACGTCTACCTGAGAGCAGGTATATCACTTAAGTAAGTAATGCAAGTTACTTAAGTAACCGATGTCAACTTACTTAAGTAACCGTTGTCAATCAGTAAGGTGACGAGGTTATGAGTGGGTGATGAGTCAACGACCACTCGTTACCTTGTATCATTTTAATAATCACCTAATTAAAGGTAAAGGGTGATGAGTGACGAGTAAATGCGAGTATTTGTTTATATCCCATAGAGACCTGCAGTTAGTCCTCTATAAGTCTTTATTCTGAAGACTTATAAGTCCTTCGCTGAAAGACTGCGCAGTCTTTCGACAAAAGACTTATAGAGGATGTGACTTGGCTATTCCTTAATCTCCCACTCTTCCATATAGCGATGCTCAGATGAGAAATTGGCACCCACCTTTATCACCTTTCTCGGGTCATTCAGGAATGGGGCAGCATACTGCTTGTCCTCTATCTGCTGAAGGGCTTCACGGGCAGTACCGTCCAGCTTCAACTCGAAGATATAAACATAGTCGGGAGTCTGCAGAACCACATCCACACGGCCATTACTGGTATGGCGCTCTACCTGTGTATAGAAACCCAGCCAACTCCCTGAGATTAATGGAAAACAAACAGGGGATGTACAATACTTGGATATAACCGATTAACTCATAAAGAATGCAAAGGTACAATCACATGGAAATATCATTGGCACTTTATGGACTTTTCTGGCACTTTATGGCACTTTCTGCCACATTTTATCGTAAATGCTTACACTATACCATTCAACATAGATTCAGAATAAATTACCCTTTACTCTAACATAACATAGCTATACCATTGATTTCTATCAGCATTAACACCGCTTAAACATAGCTAAAATATAGGGTGCAAAAGCGGGCTTAAAGCTATGGTGAAAGAGACCTGAAGCGAAGGTGAAAGAGACCTATAGCTATGGTGAAGCTAGTAGGCTTAGTAAGTGTCAATGGATTGCCTTACTAAGTGGTTGCAGTCACTTAAGTAAAAGGGGTATGGTTACTTAAGTGGCTGCCCAATATAACAGTTATTCAACCTCAAACATGGCATCCCACCGGTGTTCATGGCCCTGCGCATCTAATCCGGTGAGAACGGCACGGAATGTACCGGTCAAATCGGAGGTATAGAAGGTACAACTGTCAGTGTTTGGATTCACACAGGGGTTCCAATACAAGGTGTGGCGGAAATCGGGAGCTGAGGACTGCCGCATCTCCTCTGTGTCATACACCGGCATGTAGTAGGCCGGACGGTCCTGCGGAAAGGCATAGGTGAACATCTGCGAGTCCTCGGGCAGATAGATATCCGACAGGGAGGCACGGTGCGACATGAAGGAGATGACACCGTTCCAGATGTTTTCACCAAAGGTATAGCGGCCATCATAGACCGCCAGGTATTTCAGGCGGCGGGCATCGTACTGCAGCAGCTCATCCACGTCGCTGATGGGCGCACCATCCAGCAATACCATGGCGGGCCAGTTCTGGATGCCGTTCACATAGCTGATGAACAGCTGGTTACGGTCACCCACCTTGCGGCGGTTAATACCCGTCACAAACTCCAGAATAATCTCACGTACAGTTTTGAACCGCGTCCATTCGTCCAGGTCATAAAGACGTGCCGGCTCGTTGGATTTCAGCTGCACATTGAATGGCATAGGCTCATGAGGCAGGCTTGCCTGCACCGCATGCTGAACCTGCATTCCCACACTGCGGTCATTCAGCCCATTCCGGTCATAGTACATCTTCAGTACGGGAAGATCCTCCGGCACGACTCCCTGATAAGGCGAAACCGTCTCCATGGCAGCCTGTGCATCCTCACTGCCGAATCGGTTGATCACCACAGGCAGGTTGCCCGTCAGCCCCGAGGTATAATAGCGTGTGGTGCCGTCGGGCTGCTGCTGTCCCTCGAACAGTATGGCATTCTGTCCCACTGCAGCCAGCACGGACTTGCCGCCATGACCGTTCAGTTGCCGTGCGGTCACCACATGTCCCTCCATCTCCGGGAAATGATTCTGTCCCTCAGGCAGAGCGGCAGCCAGGCGGGGCATCTCTACGGGAACGGGACTCAGATCACGGCGCGAGACTGACAGCGTCAGGCTGCGCATTGTCGCAGCCTCTGCAGGCAGAGCCAGCTGCACACGGCTGCGTATGCGGTATGACGCCCTATCTGCCTGCAATCCTCCCAAGACACCGGTCCTTACCGGGTTTTCGCCTTCCATCCATTCCACCCGGTCCGTTTCCGAGGTGTGCATCAGGTTCACCACGGGCAGTACCTTACGGGCATAGTGCTCCGGGGAGAAGTTGCGCATATAGCGGGTATAGACCGACATCAGGTAGTTGCCGCTGTGCATCGAGTTGGGCAGATCCATGGCTGCCCATCCCTCACCGTCTGTCAGCTGCACCATGCACTGTGCCTGAATGCCCTGCCCGTCGCACAGTTCCACATAAGCCACCTTGCTGAAGGTCAGCGGTTTGCCACTCTCATCGGTCACATTCACCTTGACCAGCATCTGCTCACCCGTCAGGTAGCAGTCCTTATCGGTCACGGCACGGGTGTATTCCTGCAGCGCCTGTGCCTGCAGCTGCAGTACCGCAGCCAGCATCATACAGAGTATGTATATTCTTCTTGCCATATTCATTCCTCCTTTATCAATAAGCCCAGAAATCAGGTCTCACCAGCGAGGCACCGCGGGCACGCACGTCCAAACACATGTTCGGCATCCATTTACCGTTACCGCCACCCAACCACAGATAGTTCTGATAACCTTCCTCCCAAAAGGTCAGGCACTCTGCCATCGACTCGGATAGCAGAATATCCTCGTCGCACGGATAGTCGCGCTCATATTCCACCTCCCTGCCCTCGATGTAAAGCCGCCTGTGAGCCACATTCAGCGAAACACCCACAAAGCCCAAAGCCTTGCGGGAGGATGTGGTGCAGCGGATATTGGTAGGCAGCCTGCCCGGCATGGGGGTAAAGATGCCGCCCATGCCCGAGGTCTGCTTCTGCTCGGTCTCGATATATTCATATTCCTCACGGCTCAGGGCACGCTGGATGACATGCGTGCTGTAGATGACAGAGATGCGGTCATCCCTGCCGGAGATGGTGTACAGCAGCAGGTCTGTCACGCGGTTCTGCGGATAGCGGCTGCTGGCAGCTATCAAAGGATCCAGCCGCTCGGCATGCTTCCAGCCCTGGCTGACATCCACATCAAACGGCACGATAGTTCCGACAGCCGGGTCATAGTAACGGTATACAGGATGATTCGCCAGAATCTCCCAGTCCTCCACGCACTTCCATTCCATGAAGCATTCGCCACTGACCGGGGCCTCAGCGGTGACAGAGATGGATACAAGCGAATCCGAAGGCTCCTGGCTCCAGTTGATGGATTCGATTCCGGGCGTGGGCTCAGGCCGTGCAGGAACGCTCTGGTAGGACTCGGAATGGAAATCCAGCCTTACGCAGTAGGTCTCATCGGGATTCAGGTGCCCCACACTGACCATAAACGTGTATCGGCCATCCGGAGCAGTGGCATTGGTCCGCACTCCGTCATAACGGGATCCGTCACTGCCCTCCACCCACAGTCTCGGATCAGACGTTCCGGCCTGACGGGTCTTACCGTCATTGGCTGATGCATCAGAGAAGATATCCGTATTCGTCTCGCTCACCCAGATCGGACAGATGGAATCGGACACGATGGTACCCTGAATCACCACCAGGCGGTTGTCGCTGGGCGGAATATCAGGTGTAAAAGGGTCAATGCAGGCAGTGACCGACAGCACGGTCAGCAGTGCCAGTATATAATGGATTCTGTTCATAGGCTCAGAATTTGATGTTGTAGTTGACAAACGGGATGGGCGCACCGAAGATGGACAGGCGGGTGCCAGTAACCGACGCGGTGCCCTGGAAATAGATGGAGTACGGGTTTCTGCGTCCCAGCACATTATACACACCGAACGAGATGGAGCTGTGTGTGAGCAGCGTCAGATGATGACTGGGCTGGATGTTGAACGACAGGTCCACACGGAAATAATCCGGAATACGGTAGTTGTTGCGCTCGATGTAGTACAGGTGTATATCGCCCGTCTCGGGACTGGTATAGGAACCCTCCGGGATGGAGATGGGGCGGCCGGTGCTGTAGTCCACGTTGCACGACATGCTGTAACGTTCCGTAAACTTATAGTTGGCTTCAGCTTGAACTCGTGGGGGCGGTCATAATCGGCCACATACCACTGTCCGTCATTCACCGGCAGAGCCACACGCGGGTCGTTCTGGCGCAGGAAGGTGCGCGAGTAGGCATAGCTCACCCAGCCGTTCAGGCGGCCCAGCGGCTTCTTGGCCTGCACCTCTATACCGTAGGCATAGCCCTGTGTGGTGATTACATCGCGTTCCAGCGCCGGATTCATCATCAGCCTGGCACCGCTGCGGTAGGTCAGATAATCGTTCATGCGCTTGTAATAGGCCTCGGCCGAGAACTCCCATACCCTGTTGCCCAGTTCATGGTAGAGACCGCCGGCCACCTGCCAGCCGCTCTGAGGCTTTATGTTGTTATCGCTCAGTTTCCAGGTATCAGTAGGCGACATGATGACCGTATTGCTCACCTTATGGATAAACTGATGCATGGTGTTGAAGCCCAGTTTCACGGAGCTCATACGGCTCAGCATATAGCGGGCCGACAGACGGATCTCAGGTGCATGGTAGGTCTTGTAGATGCCGGTCACGTCCTCCGTCTTCCGCAGCGAAGCCTCGCTGGGCAGTACGCTCTCGTCATAGATGTTTATGGTACGGGGCCCCATGGCATTGAACATATTGTAGCGCACGCCCGCGTTCACCGTCAGATTAGGAGTAACGGTCCACTCGTCCTCCAGATACAGGGCCGATTCCAGGGCTTTCTCCTGCTGCAGCTCAATAACGGAATGAGGCACATCCTCCATCGGGGCATCGGCTGTGCCATCGGACAGCAGTTCCTCCCGACCCGGATTGACCCGGTACAGCATACTGCTCACACCCATTTTCAGGGCATGGCTGTCACTGACCTGCCAGTTGAAGTGCCCTTTCAGGAACAGTTGGCTGATCTGGAAGGAAACACTGCGGATATGCGATATAAACTCACTGGTCTCATCGGTTCTGTAATCATAGTGATCCCAACCGGCTGTGATGTAGGAACTCAGGCGGTCGTTATGCACGGCACGCCACTCCAATGAGGTATTGGCATTGGTATAGGCATAGCGGTCGTCCACCTCGCCAAACTTGAAACGGTCGTGGCTGTAATAGCCGTACAGGTTCAGCTTGTTACGCTGGTTGGCCGTGTAGGAAATCACGGTACCCAGATCGTAGAACCCGGCAGAACCGTTCTTGTATCCGCTCTTCTCGGGCAGCAGCTTCAGCATCCAGTCGCTGTAGGTGGCACGCCCGTCCAGCATGACCGACAGCCTGTTCCTGGCCACCGGCAGTTCCAGATGGCCCTTGCTGGTCAGCAGACCGATGCTGGCTGCACCGTGGAACTGCTCCCTGTCGGGTTCCTTGGGCACAATGTTCAGCACGGAGGAAATGCGTCCGCCGTATTGTGCCGGAATGCTGCTCTTGAACAGTTCGGCATCGCTCATCATATCCGCGTTGAATGCCGAGAACATGCCAAACAGATGAGTGGGGTTAAATACGGTTCCGTTGTTGAACAGGATAAGATTCTGGTCGGTGGCACCACCGCGCACATTGTATCCGCTGGATGCCTCGCCAACGGTCTTGATACCCGGAAGGGTCTGCACCATCTTCAGCACATCCACCTCGCCCATAGCCAGCGGTACGGTATTAATCTGTGCGGGACTGAATTTCTCCATGCCCACATGGGTGGAAAGCACGTTCTCCTTACGTCCGGAGATGACAACCACCTCATCAAGCATGTGGTCGTCCTCTTCCAGCTCGATGCGGGCTATACCGTCAGTATTGAGCTGGAACTTGCGCTGGGTGTCATATACGTTCATTCCCCTGATGGACAGGGTATGGTATCCGCCCGGCAGCTGCAGGGTGAACGAGCCGTCGGTTCCGGTTATGGTGGTAGCCCCCGCATCGGCACAGGCTACCTGCACACCCTCCTGGGGCACGCCGGTCTTGAAGTTGACCACCGTTCCGCTGAGGGTAAAGCGCTGCCCGTCAGTCCTTGACTGTTCGGAACCTATACGGTAGATCTGGTTTTCGGACGAGGCGATGACTTCGGGGACATAAGCGTTATGGCCGCTATCGGACCTGTGCTGAGCATCCAGTGCCGGAAGTTCAGTGACCAGAGTGGTGGACGGCAGGATGAACAACCGGTCATTGTACCGGCTCACCCGGTAGGGAGTAGTCACCAGCGACTCTGCCAGTTTCTGTTCAGAGAACGGTGCGAAAGGTCTGATCTTCATACTGTCCGGGGCCAGGCTGTATACCTGGACACCCTGGCTGTGCAGCTGCCGGATGAACTGTCCCAGCGGAATGCTGTCGTTCTGCTGTGCCATGGCCCATGCGGGGCTCAGGCTCAATGCGGTGAGAAGAAGTATGGCATGTTTCATGGCTCAGGGTATTAAGGTATCCAGATGACTGACGCAGCTGACCAGGGAGGTCTCGCGCTGTCCGACTGAGAATTTCAGGTGATGTTCCCTGCGGTAGCGCTTCAGCTCCTGCTTGTATTTGGGGAACAGTCCGACAAACTGGGCAAACGAGCTGACGGGGGTCTGCACACCGCCGGCCATGACATAATACTGCTGATGGCTGTTGAAGGTGCGGTACAGCTTGCCCATGCTCTCCGTCCTGGCTCCCACGGTTTTGTAGCGGTGATCCAGCAGGCTGACTTTCCTGCCGGCATAGACCTGGCGGCTGAAGCCTCCCCGGGCCTCATTAGGCACAAAGCGGTGACCATCCAGGGTGAACCATTCCACCAGTTTCTGGTCAGGCACCACCTTGGCGTTCCTCACGGGGCTCATCACCACCACATACTGCTCATGGGCATCGTAGCGCATGGGTACGCCCTCATAAACCAGGCCGCTGTAGCAGATGCGGCCCGTACGGAAATCGGATGTGTCCAGATAGGGAATATCGGCCCATACACGCTGGACCAGCTCATCCTCCAGGTGCCCCTGGTACAGGCCGGCATAGTCACCTGCCGTTTGCTGGTACAGCCGGGTCTCGTACTGCTGGGCATAGGTACTTACCGTCAGGCAAGTGGCCATGAGCATCAATGCTGCACGCTTGTTTTTCATCATAGATTTATGTATTAGTCCTATTTTCTTTTGCAAATTTACCTTTTTTCTTTAAAAGACAATGAATGAAACATTTACCCCCCCCATTTTTACATCATTTAACATTCATGATGCCTTGATAGTGAGAGACTGGTCATGACCCCATTTTCTTCTGCATCAGGATTTCTGCAACACCAGAGTGAACTTGGTACTGTTGGAAACACAATGAGGGAAGGCTGTTGTCTTTTCTCAACGCTTCAAATTCAATGGGACAAAATTACAGAGAAAATTCTTCATGCCCCAAAGTTAGCAACTTTTATTTTAAAATGGCGAAATAGAAGGTATACATTTGTGTATGACGCACTTTTTTTAAAGTGCTGATGTCATGCTGTTTGAAGTCCTAATGGACCGGGTATAGGTATACTTAACAAAAAAGCGCCCCAAACTAGGGGCGCTTCCTATAATATATAAGGTGAGAAGTTACTTAACCAATGCCAAGGTATCGGTAGCAATCATCAGCTCCTCATCGGTAGGGATGACGCAAACGGTAACCTTGCTGTCATCGGCAGAGATGATAGCCTCTTCACCGCGTGTCTTGTTCTTCTCGGCATCCAGCTTGATACCCATGTACTCCATGTTCTCACAAACAGCTGAACGGCAGCTGGCCTGGTTCTCACCAACACCACCGGTGAATACAATGATATCTACACCGCCCATGGCTGCTGCATAAGCACCTACATACTTCTTGATGCGATAGAAGTACATGTTCTGAGCCAGAATGGCACGTGGGTTGCCTGCATTGGCTGCTGCCTCCAGGTCGCGCATATCACTGCTTACACCTGATACACCGGCCACACCGCTCTTCTTGTTCAACAGGTTGCTAATGCCCTTGCTGTCCAAGCCTTCCTTGTCCATGATGAAGGTTACAGCACCGCCATCGATGTCGCCTGAACGGGTACCCATCATCAAACCTTCCAGTGGGGTCAGACCCATAGAGGTATCCATGCACTTGCCATCCTTTACGGCCGAGATAGAACCACCGTTACCAATGTGGCAGGTGATAATCTTCTTGCCTTCTGCCTCTACACCCAGGAACTCGCATACACGCTGTGATACATAGCGGTGGCTGGTTCCGTGGAAACCGTAACGGCGAACACCATACTTCTCATACAGCTCGTAAGGAACGGCATACATGTATGCATAATCAGGCATGGTCTGGTGGAATGCGGTATCGAATACACCTACCTGAGGAATGTTTGGCAGCAGGGCTGTTACTGCATTAACACCCTTCAGGTTGGCTGGGTTGTGCAGAGGTGCCAGGTCGTTGCATGCGGTGAATGCAGCCAGAACTTCCTCGTTCAGAACTACACTCTTGGCAAACTTCTCTCCACCGTGTACCATACGGTGACCTACTGCATCCAGTTCCTCCAATGACTTGATGGCACCGATTTCCGGGTCGGTCAGGACCTTGAAAATCAGCTCTACACCCTTGGTGTGCTCTGGAATATCTTCCATGATGGTCTTCTTCTCGCCGTTTGGCAGACTTACCTTGATGAAAGAGTCGGCCAAACCAATCTTCTCGATACCGCCCTTTGCCAGAACGGTCTTGGTGTCCATCTCAAACAGCTGGTATTTGATAGATGAACTACCGCAGTTCAATACTAATATCTTCATTGTGTGATTATCAATTATCAATTATCAATTGTCAATTGTCAATTATTTCGCATCCATGGCCTGGCAAGCGGTGATGGCTACCATCTTGTAGATGTCATCTACTGAACAGCCACGGCTCAAATCGTTTACCGGACGGGCAATACCCTGCAAGATTGGGCCAAGTGCCTCGGCATCACCCAGGCGCTGTACCATCTTGTAACCGATGTTACCGACTTCCAGGTTAGGGAATACCAATACGTTAGCGTTACCTGCAATCTCACTGCCTGGAGCCTTCTTCTTACCTACTGATGGAACCAGAGCTGCATCTGCCTGCAGTTCGCCGTCCACCTTCAGTGAAGGATCCTTCTCCTTGGCCAGGCGGGTTGCCTCTACCACCTTGTCTACAACCTCATGCTTAGCGCTGCCCTTGGTAGAGAAACTCAGCATAGCTACACGTGGGTCAGCAAAACCGGCAACACTCTTTGCGGTCTGAGCGGTGCAGACAGCAATCTGAGCCAGCTGGTCAGCATCTGGCATTGGGGTAACGGCTACATCGCCTACTACCAGAATACCGTTCTCGCCGTACTGAGGCTGCTTGGTGATCAGCAGCATAGCACCCGATACACAGGTGATGCCAGGAGCGGTCTTGATAATCTGCAATGCTGGGCGCAGGGTATCACCGGTAGTGCTCAGGGCACCACTGATCTGACCGTCTGCACCGTTGGTCTTGATAATCATACAGCCCAGGTACAATGGGTTCTTTACCAGTTCACGGGCCTGCTCGATGGTCATGCCCTTCTTCTTACGCAGTTCACACAGTAACTGAGCATATTCTTCACTCTTCTCGCAGTTTTCAGGGTCGATCAGAGTAGCCTTGTCCAGATGGGTAAGGTTGTGCTCTTTGGCCAGAGCTGCGACTTTCTCAGGATTTCCGATCAGAATCAGGTCGGCAATGTCATCAGCCAATACCTTGTCGGCTGCAATAAGGGTGCGCTCCTCTTCTGCTTCGGGGAGTACGATGCGCTGCTTGTTTGCTTTAGCACGCGCAATAATTCCACTGACTAAGTCCATAGTTTTGTTATTTAATAAGTTAAAATTATAATCAATTATTCATCAAATTCTTCCGTTAGGATTCGCTCCAGCTCCTCCGAACTTAACCGAAGGCGGAACTCACCTTTGATGGCGGCAGAGATGCTGCCTGTCTCTTCCGAAACCACAATGGTTACGGCATCGCTCTCCTGCGAGATTCCTAATGCTGCACGGTGACGCAATCCTAATTCCTTGGGGATGTTAAGGTTGTGCGATACCGGCAGAATGCATCCGGCTGCCTCGATGCGCTTGTTGCTGATCACCATGGCACCGTCATGCAGGGGACTGTTCTTGAAGAAGATGTTCTCAATCAGCCGCTGGCTGATGGTAGCGTCTATGATTTCTCCGGTTTTTACAATGTCTGTCATCGGAATGCGGCGTTCCAGCACAATCAGGGCTCCCACTTTCTGCTTGCCCATACTCAGGCAGGCCATGACGATGGGCAGCATCTCCTTATGCTCGTCCTTGCCGTTTTCCTGGCGAAGGGTGAACAGTTTCACAAAGTTGCCTAACATCTTATGGGTTCCTAAGGTGAGCAGGAATCGGCGAATCTCGTCCTGGAATAGCACGATGAGCGCCAGGACTCCCACGCTGATCAGCTTGTCAAAGATGGAGCCCAACAGCTTCATGTCCAGCAGGTGGGAAACCATCAGCCATACAATCAGGAATACCAACACACCGATGAAGATGTTCAGACTGCCCGAATCCTTCATCAGTCGGTAGATATAATAAAGCATGGCTGCAACCAGGACTATATCCACAAAATCCTTATAGCCAAATTCAAATAGCATGATGATTTCGCATTGTTTCTGTTATTCTAACTGCTTCCACGCATTCCTTCACATCGTGAACACGCAGAATGTTGGCCCCCTTCATCAGGGCCACTGTGTTTAATACGGTGGTTCCGTTCAGTGCCTCCTGAGGGGTGCTGTCCAGCAGGCGGTATATCATTGACTTGCGGGAAACACCGACCAGTATCGGCAGTTCCAGCAACCGGAAATCTTCCAGATGTTCCATCAGCTGATAGTTGTGATCCAGGGTCTTGGCAAATCCGAATCCGGGATCCAGGATGATGTCCTTTGCTCCTAAATCACGCAACTGCTGCACCTTTTCTGCAAAATACAGCATCACTTCACGCACCACATTGTCATAGTGCGGTTGGTTCTGCATGGTTTGAGGCGTTCCTTTCATGTGCATCAGGATGTAGGGCACACCTAATCGGGCCACGGTGGCAAACATGTTTGCGTCCAGCATGCCTCCGGAGATGTCGTTGATGATCTGAACGTCAAATTCTTCCACACACATCTGAGCCACATCGGCACGGAAGGTGTCTACTGAAACCACGGCCTCGGGGTACAGTTTGCGCACAATGCCCAGTCCTTTTCGCAACCGTTTCATCTCTTCTTCGGGGGTGACATCGTCTGCTCCCGGACGGGAGGAATAGGCACCCACGTCTATCATGTCAGCCCCCTCGCTGATGATCTGGGTAACACGACGGGTTATCTCAGCCTCGTCTTCCACTCGGCTTCCGGCATAAAAAGAATCAGGGGTGATGTTCAGGATACCCATGACTTGAGGAGTTGATAAGTCCATCAGCTTCCCGTTGGTGTTAATCGTATAGGGTATCGGTTGGGTCATGTGTGTTCAAAACGTTTCAGCATACAAAATTACGCAAAAATCTTAAATAAAGGAGAAAAATAGCCATAAATTCCGTACTTTTGCATGCATTAAACTGAACGTTATGGAAATAGATGCCTTATATAGACTGTTCCTGCAGCATCCGGTGGTAACAACCGATAGCCGTGACTGTCCGCAGGATTCAATATTTTTCGCACTGAAAGGTGAGTCTTTCAATGGTAATAAATTTGCAGAGAAAGCCTTGGAGGCCGGTTGCTCGTATGCTGTGGTGGATGAGGCTGAATATGCCGTTCCGGGCAATGACCGCCTGATATTGGTGGATGATTGTCTGACTGCCTTGCAGCAATTGGCTAATTATCATCGCCGTCAGTTGAAGACTCCGATAATTGGAGTGACGGGAACCAATGGAAAAACTACGACAAAGGAATTGATTTCTACCGTGTTGATGCAGAAATACAAGGTTCTGTATACTCAGGGAAATTTCAATAATCATATTGGTGTGCCAAAGACCTTGCTGCGCCTCACAGACGAGCATGAGCTGGCTGTGGTGGAGATGGGTGCCAATCATCCGGGCGAGATTAAGACCTTGGTGAATATTGTGGAACCGAATTGCGGCATCATTACCAATGTGGGTAAGGCGCATCTGGAGGGCTTCGGTTCGTTTGAGGGCGTTATTAAAACAAAGGGTGAACTGTATGATTTTTTGCGTACCCGTAAGGATAGCCGTGTGTTTATCCATCGCGATAATCCTTATCTGAATGGCATTGCACAGGGACTGAATTTGGTGTCTTATGGCTCGACTACTGAAGAACTTCAGGCAGTCAACGGCGAGGTCATCGAGTGTGCTCCTTATCTGACTTTCCGCTGGAGAATGGGACAGGGCGAATGGCATCGCGTAGAAACTCATCTAATTGGTTCTTACAATATTGACAATATGTTGGCTGCTGCTGCCATTGGCCTGTATTTTGGCGTTTCACCCGAGCAGATTGATGCGGCTTTGGCGGGATATATCCCTCAGAACAACCGCTCGCAGCTGGAGGTTACTGAGCGTAATCATCTGATTATTGATGCCTATAATGCCAATCCTACCAGCATGATGGCTGCCTTGAAGAATTTCCGGGAGATGAAGGTGGAACGTAAGTTCGCTCTTTTGGGCGATATGCGTGAATTGGGTGCTGGCAGTGTGGAAGAGCATCAGAAAGTAGTGGATTACTTAAACGAGAGTGATTTCGAGCAGGTTTGGCTGGTAGGCGCAGAGTTTGCCAAGACCCAGCATGCGTACCGTTCTTTTACCAATGTGGATGAGGTAAATGCGGCATTGGATGCCGAACAGCCTTCTGGCTATTATGTGTTGGTAAAGGGTTCGAATGGCATTAAACTGTTTCAAACTGTATCTCACTTGTAACCGGTTTCATTATGGAGAATGAAGAGTTGATTCTGATGCGCATTACTGGCGAGGACCGTCCGGGTCTGACTGCCAGCTTGATGGGTATCTTGGCTAAATACGATGCCAATGTTCTGGACATTGGTCAGGCTGATATTCATAATACCTTGTCATTGGGTATTTTGATAAAGGTGAACGAGAAGAATAGCGGTAATGTGATGAAGCATGTGCTGTTTAAATCGTCGGAACTGAATGTGAATGTGCGTTTTATCCCAGTGTCTGTTGAGGATTATAATGCTTGGGTGAGTCGCCAGGGTAAGAACCGGTATATCCTTACTGTCTTAGGTCGCCGTTTGGAAGCCCGCCAGTTGGAGGCTATTTCCGGACTGATTGCAGATCAGGGCTTGAATATTGACGCGATTCGCCGTCTTAGCGGTCGCCCTCCTTTGGAATATGATTCTCACGAGAACACCCGTGCCTGTTGTGAATTCTCGGTGCGCGGAACGCCTCGCGACCGTCATGAACTGCAGCGCCGGTTGATGGAGATTTCCTCTGAGATGGAGATGGACTGTTCGTTCCAGCTGGATAACATGTACCGCCGTATGCGCCGGCTGATCTGTTTCGATATGGATTCTACGCTGATTCAGACAGAATGCATCGATGAACTGGCGATACGTGCCGGAGTGGGTGATGAGGTGAAGGCCATTACGGAGAGTGCCATGCGTGGTGAGATAGATTTTAAGGAGAGTTTCACTCGTCGTGTGGCATTGCTTAAGGGGTTGGATGTAAGCGTTATGCGCGAGATTGCCGAGAATATGCCAATCACTGAGGGTGTGGACCGATTGATGTTCGTGCTGAAGAAGTACGGCTATAAGATTGCTATTTTAAGTGGTGGATTTACCTTCTTTGGAGAATATCTTCAGCGTAAATTCGGTATTGATTATGTGTATGCCAATGAATTGGAGGTGGATGATAATGGTAAACTTACCGGGCATTATGTAGGTGAAGTGGTAGATGGCAAACGTAAGGCAGAACTCCTTCGCCTGATTGCCCAGGTGGAGAAGGTTGATTTGGCCCAGACCATTGCCGTGGGTGATGGAGCAAATGATCTCCCTATGCTCTCCCTTGCTGGATTGGGAATTGCTTTCCACGCAAAACCGCGTGTGGTAGCCAATGCCAAGCAGAGCATCAACACTATTGGTTTGGATGGTGTGCTGTATTTCTTGGGATTCAAAGATTCTTATTTGGATATTTGATTCTAAGTCTTTGCTGTTTCCGGCAGTATCACGAATCCGACACAAAGCCTGTTTCTTTATATATTAATATAAGGAGTGGTTCTTGATTTTAGTCATGAAAGAATAATTTTTGGGTAAAAACTGCATATTTTTCTTGTGATATGCTTGCAGATTCAAAAATTTGGCGTACCTTTGCACTCGCTTTCCGGAACGAACGGTAAAGCAACAAAAGATAAGCGATCTTTGATAGACTGAGAAAAACAAACAGAAGTAGTACAAGAGCAAGTCCTACGAAAGTAGGATTTGGGTAAAAGATACGAACCGTCAATTAAAATAATAATTGAACATTCGGACTTCATCCTAAGAACAGACAAACAATCGCAATCTTGATATTTTACAATTCGAGGATAAGCGAGAGGAGAGCAAGCTTGCTTGCTATCCC
>JAKSLP010000031.1 GCA_024401115.1 Bacteroidaceae bacterium
TAGCGTACTCAACAGCACCCTTAGCCAGGTTACGCAGGATAGTACCGTTAGCATATGCACGAGCACCCTTAGAAACCTGCATGATAACTGGAGACTTAGTCTCAACTGCAGCCTGAACGATAGCCTGCATCTGCTCCATGGTGTTAAAGTTGAAAGCTGGGATAGCATAACCACCAGCTACTGCCTTAGCAAACATTTCTTTGGTGTTTACCAGACCTAATTCTTTGTAACTTGTCATATTCTTTTTAATATATTAAAGATGAATAATATCATTTTGCTCCGCAAATTTACGAAAAGTGTTTCATACAAACAAAAAAACTCAAAGAAATGTTTTGCGTAATTCAAATAATGCGCTAACTTTGCACCTCGAAACAAAAATAGCCCATTACACATATTGTTACCAGCAATATAAACGAAATAAATTAAAATAAGATATGAAAAAAGATTTGCATCCAGAGAATTATCGTCCTGTAGTATTCAAGGATATGAGTAACGGCGATATGTTCCTTTCAAAGTCTACCTGCAAGACTACTGAGACAGTAGAGTTCGAAGGCGAGACTTATCCAGTGTACAAGTTGGAAATCTCTTCAACTTCTCACCCATTCTATACTGGTAAGAGCAAGTTGGTTGATACCGCTGGTCGTGTTGATAAGTTCTTGAGCCGTTACGGTAAGGCTAAGAAGCACTAATCAAAAACTTTTGAACATGGTATAAAAAGGATAGCTACGTGGAGCTATCCTTTTTTATTCACGCAATATTTATGACGTATTATTTGGCTGTGTGAAATTAATTTTCTTACTTTGCAAATTGTCAAGAAAATTTTAATCTTATTTACTAACCTATCATGAAACAAAAGCGTTTTATTTTACCAGAAAGCGAAATTCCAACCCATTGGTATAACATCATGGCCGAATTGCCAAACAAGCCTATGCCAATGATTCATCCAGGTACCAAGCAGCCACTGAAGGCTGAGGATCTGTATCCTATCTTCCCCGAAGAGTGCTGTAACCAGGAAATGAACGATACTGACGCCTGGATTGAGATTCCAGAAGAAGTACGTGAGCAGTATGCTCATTATCGTTGCACTCCATTGGTACGTGCATACGCTTTGGAGAAAGCTCTTGGCACCCCAGCTCACATTTATTTCAAGAACGAGAGCGTCAATCCATTGGGTAGCCACAAGTTGAACTCTGCAATTCCTCAGGCTTACTATGCTAAGAAGCAGGGACTTACCCACGTAACCACTGAGACTGGTGCCGGACAGTGGGGAGCAGCCCTTTCATACGCAGCCAAGGCTTTCGGTCTGGAAGCTGCTGTTTATCAGGTTAAGATTAGCTATGAGCAGAAGCCATATCGTCGCAGCATTATGCAGACATTCGGTGCGCAGGTTACTCCTTCTCCATCCATGTCTACACGCGCAGGTAAGGATATTCTGACAAAGGATCCTTTGCACACCGGCTCTTTGGGTACTGCCATCTCTGAAGCTGTTGAGCTGGCTACCACTACTCCAAACTGCCGCTACACCTTAGGTTCGGTACTGAATCATGTAGCTCTGCACCAGTCAGTTATTGGTCTGGAGGCAGAAAAGCAGATGGAAATGGCAGGAGAATATCCTGACATCGTAATTGGTTGCTTTGGTGGTGGTTCCAACTTTGGCGGTATTTCGTTCCCATTCATGCGTCACAACATCAAGGATGGCAAGACTACCCGTTTCATTGCAGCAGAGCCTGCCTCTTGCCCTAAGTTGACCAAGGGTGTGTTCAAATATGACTTTGCCGATGAATCTGGCTACACTCCATTGTTGCCAATGTACACTTTAGGTCATCGCTTTAAGCCAGCGAACATCCATGCAGGCGGTTTGCGTTTCCATGGTGCCGGTATGATTATCTCTCAGTTGATCAAGGACGGAATGATGGAAGCAGTAGATATCGACCAGTTGGAAACCTTCGAGGCTGGCGTACTGTTTGCCCGTACCGAGGGTATCGTTCCTGCACCAGAGTCTTGCCACGCTATTGCTGCCACTATCAACGAGGCCAAGAAGTGCATCGAGACCGGCGAGGAAAAGGTCATCCTGTTCAACCTGTCAGGACACGGTCTGATTGACATGAAGGCTTACGACCAGTACTTGGCTGGCGACCTAATTAATTATGCTGTAACTCAAGAGGAAGTTGATGCCAACATTGAAGCAGACAAACTGGATTAAATTATACAAATTCATAAAAAAGGCTTCGGAGAACCGAAGCCTTTTTTTATTTCCAAGAAACCTCAATAGGCCTTAGCAATTTCTCCGCCTGTGGCTGATCTGCTTTGGCCAACATTCCAAAACTACGTTGAAAAAGAAGGCCATTGCGCTCGGCAGACATGGAAATCTGAATTAGGACAGGATCCAACTGACGGACAATCTGTAATTCCTCCTCTGTCATCTCATCGAGCGGTTTTGCCCAATAGGCATCCAATGACGGAGCAATAACATGCTGTTTCACATCCAGTTGCTCACTCCAATCTGCTGTATAAATCTTTAAGATGCTATCCTTTGCCGGACCGGCAACAGTCTTTACAACCACCACAGCCTGACGGCCGTCACTTAATGGGAAAAGACGCATCTGAAGCGAGGACAATGTGGTCACCGTCAAATGAAGGTAGTCATCTGTAAGTATATTCAAGGTGCTTTTGCCATCCAAACGATTAGTCACCTTGGCCGTCATATTACTTTCTGCAAAATCCAAAAGATCCATGCGGTCATTGTTGGTCAACAATCGCACAATGCTATCAGGCATGGTGCGGAACACATCAGCCATCTTTACTTGAGCAGAGGCGCCCAAGGATAAAGTCATGACAGCAATAATCAAAATAAGTTTCTTTATCATATATAAATGGTTATCAATATAAACACTAATGGCTTCCTAACCACAGGAAAATCATACTCAACAGAACAAGAGCTAAATCTATGGCTTTACTCTTCAGGTTCTTCTCCTTAAACACTATTGCGCCAAACACAAAAGAGACCAGGACGCTGCTTCGGCGAGCCATACTAATAACACTTATCATCGCACCTTCTAAACTGAGTGCATAGAAATACGCAAAATCGGCAACAGAAAGAAACAGACTGATGCCAAGAATGCACCAACTCCAATGAAAAGGAGTGGATTTCTTCCGGATAGGCAACCACAGCAACAATAGCATTAGTCCCATCCATAGGCACTGATAAATATTGTACCAAGCCTGCACTTCCATCCGGTTTAGCCCAACACCTCCGTTTTCTACCGGTGCCATCAGATATTTGTCATACAATCCGCTAATAGCACCTAATATTGCAGAAAAAACAAGACAGACAATCCATTTGTCACGCCGAAAATCAATGCCTTCTTTCTTGCCGCTCTTAGACAAGAGGAAAAATGAGAGTAAAGCCGTAAGCACACCAATCCACTGCAAAAGGCTCAGTCGTTCTCCAAAAATAAGGAGGGCGCCCAACAATGCCCAGACAGGTCTGGTGGCATTAATCGGACCGACTATCGTAATGGGAATGTGCTTGATTCCAACATATCCTAAAAGCCATGAAGACAATACTATAAACGACTTTAAGATTATATATTTCTGCACTTCCCATCCCTGGGTAGGAGCATAGAGCATGTGGTCATTCTCAAAAATACCTAATGAGGTTGCGATTACAGCAGGAAGGAAAATCAAACTGCAGAACAACGTATTTAAGAACAGCACCGGAATCACGGCATTATCCTTCAATGACTTCTTTTTAAAGACGTCATAAAATCCCAACAAAAAAGCCGAAAGGAATGCAAAGCTCAACCACATATCATCACTCATTTAAAAGGGCAATATCTTCTGGATATTCCACATTAACCAAGAATAAAGCATATCCGGGGACAGACATACCGGCACTACAGCGGTTTTTCTGTTCGATTATCTGTCGGAACCCATCCACAGATAATTTATGCCTCCCCACTTCAATCAAAGTACCAACAATGGCACGTACCATGTTTCTCAAAAAGCGGTCAGCTTGAATTTCAAACATCCAACGGCCCTCACCTAGTGGTTTCCACTCTGCCTTCATGATACGACAGTTATTTGTCTTAACATCGGTATGCATTTTACTGAAACTAGTAAAGTCAATGTAATCAAACAATGTCTTGGCAGCCTGATTCATCAAGTCAAAATCCAACGGATGTCCCCATTGTCGCCAAGAATACTGGCGATTGAAAGGTAATTTCCTTTCATGAATAAAATAATGATAGGTACGGCTAACGGCAGTGTATCGGGCATGAGCGTCCTCACGTACTTGAAAAATCCGGTAAATGCTTATATCCTGAGGCAACATACGGTTTAAGCGTTCAGTCAAAGCTTGAGTATCAACATTTTGTTCCGTATTGAAATGAGCCGCCATGAAACGTGCATGAACGCCGGCATCCGTTCGTCCAGCCCCAACGACATCTGTCGGCTTTCCCAAAAGAGTGGACAGACACTTCTGCAAGACTTCCTGAACAGTTATCGCATCGGGTTGCAACTGCCATCCATGGTATTCGGAACCATCATACGACAATTCAATAAAATAACGGTTCATCGTACAGTGATATGGAAACAAGACTGTTTCTGTTCATGTTTAACATAACATCTTCCTTCGTATCGTAAATCGCGAAGGACCTCTCCCAATGTTCTTTTCAACGATATCTCAAGAGCATCTGTATGATTTCCTCCCTGAGGGTCAACACCAATTTCCTTAAACGAGCGCCAACTGATATCAAATGTAGTTGCAAACAAATGACAACTGTTTGTCGTTGCATTTCCATTCATCTTCTGGAGATTGCTGATATCCTTTTGAGTGCGGAGGACTGAAGTAACGACCAGAGCATGAACCGGCAGATTCTTATGGACTAACGAATCAATGAAATTCACACCGATACGATTTAGCAAGCGATATGCCTTAGGTACCAGATATGGGATAGAATGCTGCAAATCATCCATGTAGAACATAGGGTTAGCATCGATAAACACCAAATCTCCTTTTGCCACTTCCTCCTCAGCCATAGCACGATTAACAATAGAGTGCTTGATTCCATTTTTCATTGCAGCAGCAATTTGCACATCCTGCACATCGTTGAATTCCGCATCATTCCAAGAACGAATAGGGCGATGGTAATAGGGCCAATCTCTTTTTTCCAAGACCGGCTCTTCGGCAATCTTTATTTCCGATGGAACCTGACCTACAGAATCGGAGTCTTCAATAGAAGCAATAGGTTCATGCAAGGGCTCAACTGCCGGTTCAAAATGAGAATTCTCTATATTAGTGCATAATTTGACTATCCAAAGCATCAGCACAATGATAGAGAAACCGCATAAAAAACGCTGTTTGGCATTCAGTGACAATATGTAGGGTACGACCTTCGAGGTCCAAAGTGTACGTATCTGATCTGGAATCTTCATTTTTCTTCACTTAATTCGCCACAAAGATACGTCAAAACCGATGAAAAATAAAAGCAAATGATTAAATTTGCACCAAATTAAGAGATTTAGTCGGATTAATGATAGAAAAACATATCGTACTGGAAGATGTTGATCCAGTTATCTTCTATGGAGTGAACAACGTGCACATCCAGATGATAAAAGCACTCTATCCCAAATTGCGCATTGTCGGACGAGGCAATGTGCTGCATGTTATGGGAGATGAGGAGGAGATGTGTGCGTTTGAGGAAACAGTCCAGAAATTGGAACGTCATTGTGTACAATACAATTCACTCACAGAAGAAGCCATCCTGAATATTGTCAAGGGGAAGAAAACCCAAGAAGAAGGAGTTGGTAACGATGTGATATTGTTTAGTATTTCCGGTCGCCCTATTCTTCCACGGAGTAAGAACCAGCGTGCGTTAGTACAGGCTTTTGAGAAGAATGACATGGTTTTTGCCATCGGTCCCGCAGGTAGCGGTAAGACCTATACAGCCATTGCACTGGCAGTCAAGGCGCTCAAGAACAAGGAAATCAAGAAAATCATACTTAGCCGTCCCGCTGTTGAAGCCGGAGAAAAACTTGGTTTCCTTCCCGGCGACATGAAAGAAAAGATAGATCCCTATTTGCAACCTCTTTATGACGCACTACAGGATATGATTCCTAGTGCCAAGTTGAAGGAATACATGGAAACCAATGTCATCCAAATTGCCCCATTGGCATTCATGAGAGGACGAACCCTAAACGATGCTGTCGTCATTCTGGATGAAGCTCAAAACACAACCAGCCAGCAGATTAAAATGTTCCTGACCCGTATGGGTATGAACACCAAGATGATTGTGACTGGAGATATGACCCAGATTGATTTGCCTAACAGCCAACGGTCAGGTCTGATTGAAGCCATGCGTATTCTGAAAAACGTGAAAGGCATCAGTTTTGTGATGTTGGACAAGACAGACATTGTCCGTCACAAACTGGTGACCGCCATTGTTGAGGCATATGAAAAGAGCGAGGAGACAAGCAAAAGAAGCAAAAAAGAAGAATAAGAATTTAAAATACATAAGAAAATGAAAGCATTAACAGCAACTGAGTACAGTTTCCCAAATCAGAAGAGCGTTTACCACGGTAAGGTACGCGACGTATATAACATCAATGACGAGAAGTTGGTCATGGTAGCTACCGACCGTATTTCTGCATTTGACGTAATTTTGCCAAAGGGTATTCCTTTCAAGGGACAGATTTTGAACCAGATTGCAGCCAAGTTCCTGGATGCCACTACCGATATTTGTCCAAACTGGAAGTTGGCTACTCCAGACCCAATGGTAACCGTTGGTGTAATGTGCGAGGGCTTCCCTGTTGAAATGATTGTTCGCGGTTACTTGTGCGGTAGCGCTTGGCGTGCATACAAGAGTGGTGTACGTGAGATCTGTGGCGTAAAGTTGCCAGAAGGCATGCGCGAGAACGAGAAGTTCCCTACCCCAATCATCACCCCTACGACCAAGGCTGAAATTGGTGAGCATGATGCAGACATCAGCAAAGAGGAGATTTTGGCTAAGGGTCTGGCAACTCCAGAAGAGTATGAGCTGTTGGAAAAGTATACTTTAGCATTGTTCCAGCGCGGAACCGAGATTGCAGCAAAGCGCGGCCTTATTCTGGTTGACACCAAGTACGAGTTCGGTAAGCACAACGGTACCATCTATTTGATGGACGAGATTCACACTCCAGACTCTAGCCGTTATTTCTACGCAGAAGGATATGAGGAGAAGTTTGCCGCAGGCGAGCCACAGAAGCAGCTGAGCAAGGAATTTGTACGTGAGTGGCTGATGGACAACGGTTTCCAGGGCAAGGCAGGCCAGCAGGTTCCAGAAATGACCGATGAAATTGTTGAAAGCATTTCCAACCGCTATGTTGAGCTGTATGAGCACATCATTGGCGAGAAGTTCGAAGGCGAGGATGCTGACGAATTGTTGAAGCGTATTGAAAAGAACGTAACTGACTATTTGTCATAATGTACGATCAGGAACAGATAAAGCCTTACAGCCAAAGTGAGAGCAAAACGGAGCAGGTGACGCAAATGTTCGACAACATTGCGCCCACTTATGACCGTTTGAACCATACACTAAGCATTGGCATTGACCGATATTGGCGAAAGAAAGCCATCAGTGTGCTGAAGCAATACAAGCCTCAGCACCTGTTGGACATCGCCACAGGTACTGGCGATTTTGCCATTCAGGCCTATAGGACCTTGCAACCGAAGCATATTATCGGTGCAGACATATCTGAAGGCATGATGGCAGTGGGACGTCAGAAAGTAGAGCAGGCAGGTATTAGTTCTGCCATTACTTTCCAAAACGAAGATTGCTGCAAAGGCATGTCTTTTCCTGACAACAGCATGGACGCGATTACCATTGCCTTTGGCGCCCGTAATTTTGAGCATCTGGACGATGGCTTACGTGAGATGAGCCGGGTATTGAAGCCTGGTCATCCTTTGGTACTGTTGGAACTGTGCACACCAAACCATTTTCCCATGAAACAATTGTTTTGGATTTACGCGCACGTGATTATGCCTATTGTCGGTCGGTTAATCAGCCACGATGACAGTGCCTATACTTACCTTCCTGCTTCCATGGAGGCATTTCCTCAAGCCGAGGTTATGCAGGGAATCATGAAAAAAGCAGGATTTAGTGATGTTAAGTTCGAAAGACTGACATTTGGAATTTGTACACTTTACATTGCCCTTAAATAATTGGTTATGGACATTTATGGCCTTTTAGGATATCCTTTGGGACACTCATTTTCCCGCGGTTTCTTTAACGAGAAATTCGCCAACGAAGGAATAGATGCCGAGTATGTCAACTTTGAGATACCCGAAATTAATGAGATGAGAAGCATCTTAGCTGCTCATCCTCACCTCAAGGGCCTAAACGTAACCATACCCTATAAAGAGAAAATACTCCCTTATCTGGACGAGGTTGATCCGGAAGCTGCAGCCATAGGCGCAGTCAATGTGGTAAAGGTCATCTCTACGTCAGGTAGAATTCAACTAAAAGGGTTCAATTCCGATGTAATCGGCTTCGTCAATAGTCTGAAACCACTTTTACGTCCCCATCACAATAAAGCGTTAGTTCTAGGGACAGGTGGAGCAAGCCGCGCCATACGTTATGGACTGACCCAATTGGGAATCAGTTACCAGATGGTGTCACGCAGGAAAGCTGAAGGCTGTTTACAATACGCCAATTTAGATAAGGAGATAATAAAGGAGCACACCATTATCATCAACTGTACTCCTTGCGGTATGTACCCTAAAATTAATGAGTGTCCGGATATTCCGTATCAGGATTTGAATGAAAATCACTTGCTTTACGACCTTACGTACAACCCGGACACAACCCTTTTCATGAAAAAGGGTATCGAGCGAAAAGCCCAGGTAAAAAACGGTTTGGAAATGCTAATCATTCAAGCCAAGGCCGCATGGGATTTTTGGAATAAACAATAAGAAAATATCACCATCATGAAAGAACTAAACAGTCAACGTGTTCGAAAACTTGCCCCAGAGAATGATCCTTTGAAGATTGGCATGGGATGGACAATTGACGACCTTGACAAGCCTCAGATTTTGGTAGAGAGTACTTTTGGAGACTCTCACCCAGGTAGTGCCCATTTGATGGAATTTGTGCAACTGGCGATGGATGGCATTCAAGATGCAGGAGGCCGCGGAGCACGATATTTCGTAACCGACATTTGCGACGGCATTGCCCAAGGACACGATGGAATCAACTATTCCCTTCCTCATCGTGACATGATGGCTAACATGATGGAAATACATGGCAGTTCCACAGGTTTTGACGGTGGAGTTTTCATCGCCAGTTGCGACAAGTCTGTCCCTGCCTGTCTCATGGGTATGTGCAGACTGGACATGCCTGCGATTATGATTACCGGAGGTGTGATGGATGCAGGACCGGATTTGCTGACACTGGAGCAAATCGGAGCTTATCAAGCCATGTGCACCCGTGGTGAAATCAGCGAGGAGAAACTGCAATACTACAAGCAACATGCCTGTCCTTCATGTGGAGCATGCTCTTTCATGGGTACAGCCTCAACCATGCAGATTATGGCAGAGGCTTTGGGATTGATGTTGCCAGGTTCCGCCCTTATGCCTGCAACTGGTAAGGAACTGCGCGAAATGGCCTATAAAGCTGGCCTCCAAGTTATGGATTTGGCCAGGAAGGGACTGAAGGTAAGCGACATTGTTACCTTGAAGTCTTTTGAGAATGCCATTATGGTTCATGCTGCCATCTCTGGTTCAAGCAACTCCCTACTGCACATTCCTTCCATAGCTCATGAATTAGGATTAGAAATAGATTCTGACACCTTCGACCGTTTACATCGAGGTGCCCACTACATATTAAACATCCGTCCAGCCGGACAATGGCCAGCCCAATTCTTCTACTATGCCGGTGGTGTGCCAGCCATTATGGAGCAGATTAAATCTATGCTTCACCTGGACGTAATGACCGTTACCGGAAAAACGCTGGGTGAAAATCTGGAAGACTTGAGGAATCAAGGATTTTATGAGAAATGCGAAGAGCATCTAAAGCCATGGGGCATTAAGCGAACCGATGTAATCCGTCCGTTTGACCAACCTTTTGGTGAAGATGGTGCCATTGCGATATTACGAGGAAATCTGGCTCCAGAAGGTTCCGTGGTGAAACACTCCGCCGTTCCTAAGGAAATGTTCAAGGCTGTACTGAAAGCCCGTCCTTTCGACTGTGAGGAAGATGCCATTACCGCTGTTCTTTCTCACCAGATTCGTCCTGGTGACGCTGTGATTATCCGTTACGAAGGCCCTGTTGGTTCGGGAATGCCAGAGATGTTCTACACCACGGAAGCTATCTCTTCTGACCAGGAATTGGGTAAGTCTATTGCCCTGATTACTGACGGACGTTTCTCCGGTGCATCCAGAGGACCCGCTATCGGACACGTGTCCCCCGAGGCTGCGAAGGGTGGCCCTATTGCCCTAATTGAAGAAAACGACTTGATCAGAATCGACATTCCTGAGCGTATTCTGGAAATTGTCGGCATAGATGGTCAGGAATTGTCCTCTTCAGAAATCGACTCCGTTCTGGAGGAACGACGCAAGGCGTGGAAACCGAAAGAGCCTAAATACACTAAGGGCGTTCTGAAGATTTTCTCTGAGCATGCCGTATCCCCTATGAAAGGCGGTTACATGGAATAACAAATAGATAACACGATAGATAAACGACACAATATGGATATTGTAACACTTGACCCTACCCGACTTATCCTGGCGGCGGTATTTGGATTAATTGTTTTGTTAATTCTGATTATCCGTTTTAAACTTCAGGCCATGATAGCTATTCTGACCGGTTCTATTCTAATCGGCCTGGCTGCGGGTATGCCGTTCGAGCAGATTATTGATTCCGTCAATGACGGCATTGGCAATACCCTTAAAGGAATAGCCTTACTGGTCGGCTTAGGTTCCATGTTCGGAGCCATACTGGAGATTTCAGGAGGTGCTCAAACTTTAGCCGTTACCATGGTCAACAAGTTTGGAGACCGTAAGGCTGCCTGGGCATTGGCCATTACTGGTTTGGTAATAGCCATGCCGGTATTCTTTGATGCGGGACTGATTATCCTTATTCCATTGGCATTCTCTTTGGCCAAGCGTACCGGACGTTCATCCTTATTCTATGCTATCCCTTTGTTGGCAGGTTTGGCTGTTGGCCATGCGTTTATCCCGCCAACACCAGGTCCTGTACTGGTAGCAACCATGCTCAATGTGGATTTGGGATGGGTGATTCTAGTGGGCATTTTCTGCGGTATATGTTCCATGATTGTTGCTGGACCGGTTTGGGGATCTATCTGTGGAAAGAATTTTCAGATTCAAGTTCCGGAACATGTTGCCAACCAACCTGACATTGACGAAAGTAAATTGCCTGGTTTCTGGACCATAGTATCCATCATTCTCATCCCTCTGCTTCTGATTATCTTAAAGTCATTGGCAGGAGTTATTCCAGCCATGCAGTCCATGAAATCAACCCTAACATTTCTGGGAGAACCATTTGTTGCATTAACTATTTCCACCATAGTTGCCATGATTATCTTAGGATATCGCCATGGATATAATGGTGAGCAACTGGAGAAAGTCATGACCAAGTCACTTGAGCCGGTGGGGCTTATCCTTTTGGTTACCGCTTGTGGTGGTGTATTACGTTATATACTCCAGAATTCCGGTTTGGGAACCATCATAGGTGAGGCTGTTGCATCGGCATCCTTGCCACTGGTTATCGTTGCCTTTATTGTTGCAGCCTTAGTCCGTATTTCTGTCGGATCGGCAACTGTTGCCATGACAATGGCAGCAGGCATCATAGCAGCTATGCCCGAGATTGCCAATCTGTCACCGATCCATCTGGCATGTATCACAGCCGCTGTGGCTGGTGGTGCTACGGTCTGCAGTCATTTCAATGATTCCGGATTCTGGCTAGTAAAATCTCTGGTGGGCATGGATGAGAAGACTACCCTCAAAACCTGGACAATAATGGAAACACTAGTGGGTACCACAGGTTTCCTTGTGGCTTTAATTATTTCATTTTTCGCATAATCAATGGCAGTAGGCAAGAAAATCATACCTAAGGTTTACACGCACTCATTCTCCATACGACTGAGTTTCTGGATTACGCTCATCTCGGCCATCATCCTGTTGCTGGTGTTCGAGGTAAGCATGCACATTGCCGATGACATCATCCACAACCAAGCTATTCAATCCATTCAGCATCTGTTGGACGAGCAGACCCAGCAGGAAGTGGTAGATAAGATCTCCCAGATTCGCCACGAGGTGCTGTACATCACGCTGGGGGGTATCGTGCTGATGATGTTCCTCAGCTGGGCTGCCATCGTGCAGTTGGCACGTCCGGTTCGCAAGTTTGCCAAAGCTGCCGAAGAAATTGCCGGGGGAGATTTCAACACTACACTGCCTGACATTTCTTACCGCGACGAATTATACCAGCTGCGCTATTCATTGAACGAGATGCAGCACAGTTTGGCCCATTATGTAGCCAACTTGCAACAGACAACTGAAACCAATACGCGCATCGAGAATGAATTGACCATTGCAGGACGCATCCAGATGAATCTGTTGCCCAAGACATTTCCTCCTTATCCTGAATTTATCGACCAGTTCGACTTGTATGCATCGCTCACCCCAGCCAAGGAAGTGGGTGGCGACCTGTACGACTATGTGCTGATTGACGGATTGCTGTACTTTGTAATTGGTGACGTTTCTGGCAAGGGAGTGCCTGCCGCCATGTTCATGGCCATTACCCGTAGTCTGTTCCAACATGTAGTGCACCACTATGAGCACTCTGCCCTGATAGCCCAATCCCTAAACCGTTCACTTACCAAAAACAACAAAGAAAACATGTTCGTCACCTTATTTATAGGTGTATTAGAGGTAAGTTCGGGCAAGATAAACTATTGCAACTGCGGCCACAACTTCCCGGTATTGGTGAATGCAGATGACACGCATTTCATCGAGACAGTGCCCAATATTCCATTGGGCGTGATGCGCGACTACCAATTCCACGAGGAAGAAATGGAACTGAAACTGAATGAATCGCTCTTCCTCTATACCGATGGAGTGACCGAAGCACTGGACTCCAGCGGTGAAATGTTCGGAGAAGAACGACTGATGGACTATATCAAGCTGATGGACCGATGTCCATCACAAGAAATTGTAAACCTAATCGCAGAAAGCGTCAAGCGATTCTCTATGGGAGAGCCACAAACTGACGACATGACCTTATTGAATATCAAATGGAAAAACGACTTACACTAACAAATGATTTAAGCCAACTTGTTCAATTGCCACTTTTCGTGGATCAGTTGCGCGAAGAGCTATCCTTGGATGAGGAGAAATGCTTTAATTTAAACCTGGTGTTGGAAGAAGCAGCTACCAACGTCATCAGCTATGCTTTCACCGATGACGAGATTCATAGTTTTACGATTGATGCTAAAACTATTGATAACTTGTTGTATCTGACTCTGACAGATGACGGAACACCGTTTGACCCAACCGAGGTACCACCTGTAGATACGACAGCCCCAGCAGAAGAACGTCAGATTGGAGGCTTGGGCGTCTTCCTAATCATGCAATTAATGGATGAAGTGAAATATGAGCGCACTAACGGTCAAAACATTTTTACCCTGATAACCAAAATACATAATCTATAATTTATTAGCACTATGGAAGAAGTAAAGACTTTGACAGTGTACATTGATGGTCCACTGGATGCATCTCATCTGAATGAGGTTGAAGAAAAGCTAAAGGCATTGGATGTTCAGTTAGGCAACATTGTTGTTTTGGACTGTACCGACATGACTTACATCTGCAGTTCGGGCTTGCGTCAGTTCTTAGGAATGCACAAGGACGTTACTCAGAAAGGTGCGAAGCTGATCATTAAAGGCTTGCAACCACTGGTCAAGAAAGTGTTTGACATTTCTGGTTTTAGCCAGATTTTCAACATGGAGTAAAATAAAAAAGGGCTTGTTGATACAAGCCCTTTTTTATATCTCCTTAGGAAGTTCCGATTCATCATAATCCCCAAACCATTCATGCAACTGAGTTCGGGCTTTTTGCTTGGTTTCCGGAGTAATTTGTTCCATTACCTGCTTAATCACATATAGCAGCGCTGCCCAATCATCCGCATAACCAGCTAAAGGTATAGCATCTGGAACCAAGTCTATAGGCAGAATAAAATAGCCTAAAGCACCATAGATTCTTGCTTTATCCTTTAGGGAAATTTGTGGAGAATTCAACGCATAGAAAAGCACCAAAATGCCATAAAGCGTCTTAATTCCCACTCTTTTGGCAACCTTGGCTATCTTGGCTATCAGCTTTTCCTCAGAATATTGAGGAGCATACTTTTCTATCTTTACTATTTTCATGGTGACAAGTAGCCTATTCCGCCCCATCAAGGCAGGACGGAATAGGGTTATGATTCTTATTTAAGTTCAAAAGATACTGTACCCTTAATGTCCTGGCTGTTTGCACCAATGAGAACATTAAACATACCTGGCTCAGCTACCCAATCCTTCTTACTGTCATCATAAAAACTCATGGCACGCTTGTCAAGGGTCAACTGTACCTCCTTAGTCTCACCAGGCTGAAGAGCCACCTTCTTGAAGGCCTTCAATTCCTTTGTAGGGCGTGTTACAGAAGACTGAACATCCTGAACATAAGCCTGAACTACCTCAGAGCCAGCCATCTTACCAGTGTTAGTTACAGGAACAGTGATGGTTACAGTCTCACCGTTATTAATAACAGACTTGCTGATGGTTGGTTTACCGTAAGCATAAGTGGTATAGCTGATTCCATAGCCGAATGGGAAGATTGGTTTCAACTTATTCTGGTCGATGTAACGATAACCCACAAACATACCTTCGTTGTACTGCAGGTCGGTTACAGGGACCTTATAACCCATAATTTCCCAAGCCTTACCTGTGGAACTTGGTTTGCCTTCCCAATCGCCCAGCACGTGAGCACCGACCTGCTCCAGGCCTGTATAGATTGTAAATGGCAATTTGCCGGATGGGTTTACATCGCCCAGCAGCACATCTGCCAAGCTGTTACCAGCTTCGCTACCCAGATACCAGTCCTGTACCAGTGCAGGAACATTCTTCAGCCATGGCATAGCCACTGCATTACCGCTAATGTTTACTACCACCAGGTTCTTGTTGACTGCCAGCAGGGCGTTGATTACATTGTCCTGGCCATAAGGCAAACCATACTCGATACGGTCGGAACTCTCGGCATCCTGCTGATTGGCCTTGTTCAAACCACCCACGAAAATCACCAGATCCACATCCTTAGCCTTGGCTACAGCATCGGCAATCAGCTGCTCTGCACTGCGAGGATCGCTCAAATCCTGACCAACCATACCGTCCTGCTCTACCTTAGGATCACCTACATATCCGCGCTCGTAAGCCACCTCAACCTTACCAGCCAGACGGCTCTCCAAACCCTGAAGCGGAGAAATCTCATGCTGTACTTTCAGTGAAGAAGAACCGCCACCGATGGTCATCATCTTAATGGCATTCTCGCCAACTACCAGAATCTTCTTAGTGGTATTCAAATTGATAGGAAGCAGAGGCTGACCTTTCTTAGTAGGAGCATCGTTCTTCAACAAGACGATACCAGCATTACCGATAGCACGGGCAGCGGCCACATGAGCCTCGCTGTTCTGAGAACCGAATGGACGGTTGGCTGCCATGGTTGTGCGGAAAATGGTACGCAGCACACGGCGAACCTTATCATTCAGTTCATCGGTACCTATCTTGCCCTCCTGAATCATCTTCTCGTAAGCATCAGCCATGTAATATGAGGCATAAGCATTGCTGGCACCTTCGGTCAGACCGTTGGTCATGGAACCGTATTCCAGGTCCAAACCACCCTTTACAACACCTTCGGTATCATGAGCTGCACCCCAATCGGATATTACAGCACCGTCAAATCCCCACTCCTTCTTTAATACTTGATTCAGCAGATAGTCATTCTCAGACAACCACTTGCCACGGAACAGATTGTAGCTGCACATCAATGTCCAAGCTCCACCTTCCTTAACGGCAGCTTCGAAAGCTGGCAGATAAATCTCGCGTAAGGTACGCTCGTCCACCAACACATTGCTGGTAAAGCGGGTCAACTCGTTGTTATTTACAGCATAGTGCTTAACGCATGCTGCCACGCCATTGCTCTGAACGCCCTGAATATAAGGCACAACCATACGGCTGCTCAGGTAAGGGTCCTCGCCCATGTACTCGAAACTACGGCCATTCAGAGGGCTACGGCAAATGTTCACACCAGGGCCAAGCAATACGGTCTTATTACGATAACGTGCCTCAGCACCCACACTCTTACCATACAGCATACTCATTTCAGGATCCCAAGTGGCAGCCAGACAGGTTAGTGCAGGGAATGCAGTAATGGAGTCGTTAGTCCAATTGGCAGTATTCCACTCATCCCACAACACCTCTGAACGAACACCATGAGGGCCATCGGCACACCAGATTTCAGGAATACCCAGACGAGGCACACCCGGTGATGAAAATTTACTCTGTGCATGGATCATACTGATCTTCTCGTGAGTAGTCAGACGACCTAATGCATCCTCTACACGTTTTTCGAGAGGTTGATTTACATCCAGATAGATTGGTGTCTGTGCCTGTGCTGCCATTGTGATTGCCATCAAAACGGCAGAGAATAATTTTCTCTTCATTTGTCTTATTATTTATATGGTTTAGAATTTTGTCAGGAAATTAACGGCATAACCTGCTGCTTCAGGTATAACCTTGCTGAAGCCATGGTCTGCACCTTCAATATACTGAACTTTACTGTTCTTATAGACATAGCTATAATACTCACTGAATGTCCAAGGCACTACCACATCATAAGTTCCGTGAATCATCAACACTGGACCAACGAACTTGCTGGCGGTTTGGAATATAGGCAATGTCTGCGCTGTCTGAATATAATTAGCACCTAAAACCTTGTCACCAAACATCTTCACATCACCAGGATTACGGGGATCATAATTCTTTCCCATGGTGCTTCCACGCAAAGCATCCTCACGCAGCACAGCAGCTGGAGCCATCAGACAGACCTTACGGATTTTGGTTGCGCCCAATTCACCGGCAGTCATACTTGCCACAACACCACCTTGTGAATGTCCCAACAAGGCAATATTCTGAACAAAATCCAGCTCCTCAACATACTTAATTACAGCCTTGGCATCCTCAATCTCGTTGGGAACGGTCATATTCTTAAAATCTCCCTCACTCTGGCCGTGACCGTTAAAATCAAAACGAACCACACCGATATTTTTGGCCAAAAGACCTTTTGCAATCTCATCAAACAGCGGACTCTCCTTTTTACCGGTAAAGCCATGCATCAGAATAACTACCGGACACTTTTGTCCCGCTTTCAATTGTTCAGGTTTCATGATTTCTGTGTCCAACTTTCCCATAGGACCCTGAACCTTCACATGTTGCTGGGCAACTGCTGTTGCACACCACAAAACCATGGCAGCAACCATCAATACCATTTTTCTCATAGTTTTTTATTATAATCTTGATAATTTATTTGGTAAAGATAGGAAAAACTTAGTTATACCGCAAATTTCTCCATAAACTTTAGTGACATTCGGTTAATTTGTGTAATTTTGTCGGACAATAATTACCTAAATTCTATAAACATGAATAAGAAATTGACACTGGTAGCTTTGGCAGCAGCTTTTGCCACTACCGCATTTGCACAGCAGCCACAGGCTGAGAAGAAGCCTGTTCGCATGACTCACGAAATGTCTGAGTATTTTGAACCTATTCCTACAAAGGTTACCCCAGGTGACATTCTGACCCATACTGCTCCATCTGATGCTATCGTACTGTTCGATGGAAAGAATCTGGATGCATGGAAGAGCGGTCGTCCTAATGTTGATGGTCCAGCAGAATGGCCTGTACACGATGGTGTTTTCACTGTAGATAAGAAGAAGGGCGACATCATTACCAAGCAGAGCTTTACCAACTATCAGCTTCACATCGAGTGGTGTATTCCAGAAAATATCACCGGTAAGGATCAGGCTCGCGGTAACAGTGGTATCTATATGCAAGATAAGTACGAGATTCAGGTTCTGGATAGTTGGGATAACCCAACTTACGTAAACGGCCAGGCTGGTTCTGTATATAAGCAGTACCCACCAATGGTTAACCCTTGCCGCAAGCCAGGTGAGTGGAACGTTTACGATATCATTTATACTGCTCCTGTTTTCAAGGCAGATGGTTCTTACCTGTATCATCCAAGAGTAACCGTAATCTTTAATGGCGTTGTCGTTCAGAACAACACCATGATTTTGGGTACCACCGAGTGGATTGGTTTCCCTAAGGTTGCTGCTCATGGCGCTGGCCCTATCCGTCTGCAGTCTCACGGTGACCCAAGTGAGCCTATCAGCTACCGTAACATTTGGATTCGTGAATTGAACTAAATACCATAAAGGCTTGCTCCTGCAAGCCTTTTTTTTATTTTATATACACCATATTCAAAAACATTCGTATCTTTGCATCAGTTTTTCAAAGTCATACTGATGCAGAGAGTTGCGTTATATCTTTTGGGCATGTTTCTTTATCCTGTAGCCGCTATGGCTCAACAGGATACGGTGACGTATCTCAAAGACAGACTACTCCAAAACATCGAGGTTATCGGACAGCGCCAGCAGCAACGGTTAAGCAGTGCAGCCCCTCTCCAGCAACTCAGCTACAAAGACTTTAAAATACAAGGAATTACCGACTTGTCTGATGCTTTGCATCGTTTGCCGGGCATTACACTTCGTGATTATGGTGGTGCCGGCGGAATGAAAACGGTTAGTGTACGTGGATTCGGAGCACAACACACCTCGGTCATCTATGATGGCATTGCACTGAGTGATTGTCAAAGCGGCCAAATCGATTTAGCCCGCTATTCACTGGATAATGTGGAAAGTGTTTCATTAGTGGTTGGAGATCAGGATGAGATTTTCATCCCGGCACGCGAGGTGAGCACGGCAGCCACATTGACTATCCGTACGTTTCAAAAGCCAAATGACGATTTAAAGCCTCATCTCACCGCACAGATGAGAGTGGGTTCTTTTGGATATACCAATCCTTTCTTCCGCTTCAGTAAAAACCTAAGCAACAATTTTGGCATTCAGGCCATGGGTGAGTACATCTATGCGGATAATGATTACCCTTTTAAATTACAAAACGTCAAAGTCGTCACCAAGGAACGGCGGAACAATAGCCGGATGAATTCCGGTCATGGCGAGTTGAGCTTTGCTTGGACTCCCACTGCAACCAGTCAACTGGACGGTAAGGTTTACTATTACGATAATGACCGTCAGCTTCCAGGTTTAGTTCATTATTATACAAACAATTCTAAAGAAACAGAGCGTGACCGTAACGCATTTGGGCAGTTGGCATTTAAGACGAGCAATCGGAACAATCTGTGGTTCAGTGCCAAATCTAAATTCAACTGGGCCTCTTCCAGCTATCGTGACGGCAGTTACCCAGATGGTGTAAAAGATCAGGATTACTGGCAGCGGGAATGGTATGCAACGGCTAGCCTTCTCTACCGTCCAATAGAGTCTTTGTCACTCAATTATTCTGGTGATTACACATTCAACAATCTGAACAGCAGTGAGCCTGGGGATGTACATCCTTACCGCCATTCCATTCTTCAGAGCCTGACTGCCAAGTACCAGCAAGACCGATTCAAGATGATTGTCAGAGGATTATACACCATTAGTCTGAATGATGCAAAAATCGGTACCGGGGCACACAATGTAAGACGTTTGTCACCTAGTATCTCATTGTCATACCAGATATCAGAGCAACCGTCACTACACCTCCGTGCTTCTTACAAGAACATCTTTAGGATGCCCAATTTTACCGAATTGTATTTCCGTCACTACGGAAGTACAGACCTCTCGCCAGAGAATACAGATCAGTTCAATTTGGGACTGACATGGCAAAAGTCATACAGTACAAAGGGGAAGCTTACTCTCACTTGGGACGGATACTGGAATCACATAAAGGACAAGATTGTGGCTGTACCTTACAACATGTTCATGTGGACCAACATCAATGTAGGCAAGGTTCGAGTCTTGGGAACCGACGTAACACTCAGCATTGAGCAGGAAGTTGGTCGCAAGCAAGCATTGCGCATTGACGGAAATTACACTTTCCAGAGCGTTTCTAACCGGACCAACCCAGAAGCCTCGACTTACGGTCTGCAAATTGCATACACTCCAGAACATACCGGTGCATTAAGTGTCAGTTACGAGAACCCATGGGTGAATGTTTCTGCACATGGTACAGGAGTCAGCAAGCGATGGGCCACCAACCAGCATTATGATGGAACAAACATTGACGGTTATTTGGAGTTTGGCCTAACAGCATACCGCACCTTTACCATCAAAAATCAGAAATTGGAATTGCGCGGTGATATAAAGAACTTATTGAACAAACAATACGAGATTGTCGGTCACTACCCGATGCCGGGTAGAAGTTGGCAATTATCGATTATGTGGATAATATAACAAATTAATACATTTAAAATTATGAAAAAGAACATTTTCAAGTCTATGTTGCTCGCTGCATTTGCCATGGGTATTGCAGCATGTAGCAGCGACCCTGTTGGTCCAGAACCAACCCCTGAGTATTTCAGCTATGGTGCTTTTGTGGTTAATTCAGGTAACCAAACCAACAAAATCAATGGTACCCTGGATTATATTGAATTTGGTTCAAACACTATCATTAACAATGTTTTTGAAAAAGTCAATGGTCGCAGTTTGGGTATCACAGCCAATGATGCTTTTGTTTATGGCAGCAAACTGTATATTGCTGTAGACTCTGAGCAATTGGTTGAGGTGGTAGATGCTAAGACTCTGCAGTCATTAAAGCAAATTAAGTTGGATGGTGCAGCACGTCATTTGACCGCTTGCGAGGGTAAGATGTTTGTATCTTCATACAGTGGTGACGTTTGTCGCATCGACACCACCAGCCTGACCGTAGACAAGACCATCAAAGTAGGTGACTACCCAGAAGGTATGGCTACCTATGGCAATTTAGTATTTGTTACCAACTCAGGCTACGGCAGTGGCCACACTTTCACCGTCATCGATGGAACAACCGGCAATGTTACCGGCACCCACGAGTGTCCAACCAATCCAACAGACATCGTATGCGACGGCAATTACCTGTATCTTCTGACTTCTGGTACTTACAAGGCTGACTGGTCTGGTTATGAGGAAGATCCTGCCATTTATCGCATCAACCCCGATTATCTGGACTTTCCACTTGTAACAAAAGGTACTGCAGTAGCTTCAAACTTCATGAAACTGTATTCCTTCAATGCAAACTACTATAATCCAGATATCACCTATCGTGAGACTGACACCAACTCTGGTATGTATAAAGAATTGGATTTGAGTAAGGATATTAAATACCCATGTGCTATCGCAGCCGATCCTATCACCGGTCACTTATGGGTTTCTTCATACAACCTGAGCGAATATGGTTATGCAGACTATTCTGCACCTGGTTACATCGTTGAATACGATAGCAACATGAATAAGTTGCATGAGTACAACACTGGTGTTGGCCCAATTGCTATCGCATTCTTCAACAACCTGAAGTAATTTCATGAAAAAGTTCATCCAACTTTTCGCCCTCATACTGTTGTTGACTTCCTGCCAGAACGGCAGGGAGTCAACACTGGTTTCCGGAAATCCAGTATCTCTTTCATATGCTGAGAACCTGACTCTGACCGATGCCGGTGATTACATTCAGGCGGTATTGCGAAATCCATGGGATACTACGGCTATCCTGCAAACCTACCTACTGGTACCAAAGGAAAGCCCACTACCGGGAAACCTTCCAAACGGTGTTGTTATCCGTACGCCCCTGGAAAGGACACTGGTCTATTCTGCCGTACACTGCGGTATGCTGTATGAATTGGGCAAAGTGGATGCCATTGCTGGAGTTTGCGACAAGCAGTATATCAAGTTGCCATCCATTCAGGAAGGCATCATAAACGGTACTGTTGCCGACTGTGGTGACAATATGAATCCCAATATTGAAGCCATTATCCAGCTGAATCCCGAGGCAGTCCTACTGTCGCCTTATCAGAATTCGGGTGATTACGGGAAACTGGGCAAATTGGGCATTCCCATCATGCAATGTGCCGATTACATGGAAACATCTGCCCTTGGCCGTGCCGAATGGGTGCGTTTTTATGGTCTGTTGTATGGATGCTCCGAACAGGCTGATGCCCTATTTGATGAAGTTGAAAAACAATACAATGCCTTAAAAGAAAAGGCGAGCCAGGCAGAGAAATCGCCCAAGGTTTTGAGTGACACCCGATACGGTCAGCTATGGTATGTACCTGGATGTAACAGTACTGTCGGACGAATTTATAAGGATGCAAAAGCCACCAATCCTTTTGATTATCTGCAACAAAGCGGTAGCGCTGCATTGGCTCCGGAACAAGTATTGGATAAAGCCCATGATGCCGACGTTTGGGTGCTGAAATTCAACCAAACAGAGGATAAGACATTGGAAGAATTAGCCAAAGATGCTGACATCAACACCCAGTTCAAAGCCTTTAAGGAAGGAAATGTATGGGGGTGCAATACCGGAATAAGTAATTTCTACGAAGAGGCTCCTTACCACCCTCATCTACTGTTGGAGGATCTTATCCGCATATTCCATCCCGGAGTATTGGACGATGGAGAAATGCACTATTACCATAAGTTAAAATGAAAAATAACGCTGTCTGTTTCCCAATTCTCATCATTATTTTGCTGGGACTTGCCGTCTTGAACCTGTTTGTCGGGTCCGTGCATATTCCAGCAAAGGATGTACTGTCAATTCTATTGGGACAGGCTGACCCGTCCACACCCTGGCATTACATTGTTTGGGAGAGCCGTTTACCACAAGCCATTACGGCTATTCTTGCCGGCTCCGGGCTTGCTGTTTCCGGCTTGCTACTACAGACAGCTTTTCATAATCCCCTGGCAGGTCCGTCCATATTAGGAATCACCGCCGGTGCTAATCTGGGTGTCGCTTTAGTCATGCTGCTAATGGGTGGCATACTCAGTACCGGCTATATTACAATTGGGGGATACACTGCCGTTATTCTTGCTGCGTTTGCGGGTAGTATTCTTATTATCAGCATTTTACTTTTTTTATCACAGGTATTGCATAACAATCTGATGTTGCTGATTACAGGTATTTTGCTCAGCTATCTCACTTCGTCGCTCATCACCCTGCTTAATTCGGTTGCCACCCCGGAAGGAGTACAGAATTACGTGGTTTGGGGCATGGGAAATTTCAATAGTGTCACGTTGGCACAATTGCCTTTTTTCTGTACCACCTGCTTCATCGGAATTGTCATTTCACTGCTATTAATCAAGCCATTAAATGCGTTGCAACTGGGTGAGCATTATGCCGAGAATTTGGGAGTAAACACTAAACATTTGCGGAATACACTGTTATTGGCAACCGGATTATTGACCGCCGTCATTACAGCCTTTTGTGGACCAATCTCTTTTTTAGGTTTGGCAGTACCCCATGTTGCCCGATTGCTGACGCGATCAGACAACCAGCGCATTCTAATGCCATCAACACTGTTGTTGGGAGGAGTTCTGGCACTTCTCTGCAATCTGATATGCGTATTTCCTGAAAACACCATCATACCATTGAATGCCGTCACCCCTCTTATGGGCGCTCCTGTCATTCTCTATGTGATAATCAGTAAGAAATAACACGCTAAATTTGCCTATCCTATAATTTTGGTGTATCTTCGCTGTCCAAAGATTGACGAGATGAAACAGCGATTGATTGCCCTGTCATTCATGCTATGTTTTGCCATCAGCATGTTTGCTACAGTTTACACACCCGATAACTTACCGATTCCGTATCTTCAAGACGAAAGAAGACATACGTGCAACCCAGACGGCATTCTGAGTCAGGAGGCCGTTGCCCATATTGACTCCCTGCTGTATCACGCTGAGCACACCTATGGTGTCCAAGCGCTATGTATTGTTGTAGGACAAATAGAAGGAGAGGATGCCTTTTCCTTTGGCATGGATGTATCCCGAAAATACGGAATAGGCAATAAGCAGTCCACCGGTCTTCTTTTTATTCTTTCCACCCAGGACCGTTCCTACTACATCTTAACCGGTGACGGTCTGGAAGGCCTACTGCCCGATGCCATCTGCAAACGAATCGAGAATCATCACATGCTTCCCTATTTGAGGGAAGGCGATTGGGACAATGCTATGACTCAAGCCATTAGCATGACGTGCTCTTATCTGGATGGAGACGAATCCCTAAAATACGAGGAAGAGGAAGACGATGAGTTAGAGCTTGGCTTATTGGTGTTTTTCCTGATATTGGGAATGGGATTTGCCGGAATTGTCTTCTACGGCATTTACCAAAGCACCCGTTGCCCTAAATGCGGTGCGCACAAGTTGCAGCGCCAGTCATCCGTACTGATTTCCAAGAGCAAAGGTGTGCGTAAAAAACGTGTCACCTACATTTGTCTTTCCTGTGGGCATCTGGTGCACCGCATGGAAACGGAATATGACGAAAACTACTGGAATTCCGGCGGTGGCGCAACCATCATTGGCGGCGGAGGACGCAGCGGATGGGGTGGCGGAGGCTTTAGCGGAGGTCACTTCGGAGGAGGCCATTTTAGCGGTGGTGGAGCCGGAGGACGGTTTTAAGTTTATTATTTGCTAGTCTAAGTATTTTTCACTACTTTTGCAGTGAAATACAAATTGATAACTAAATCAGACGAAATATGAAGAAAATCGTTTTAATTGTTGTCGTAGCACTTGCTGTTTTGGGCGGTTGCAGCGCTTCTTCAGCCTACAATGGTATGGTTGAAAGCGAGGAGGCTGTTACCACTTCCTGGAGCAATGTGGAGACACAATACCAGCGTCGTGCCGACCTGATTCCTAATCTGGTTAATACCGTCAAGGGTTACGCTGCTCATGAGAGCCAGACACTGGAGGCTGTAGTAGCTGCTCGCAGCAAGGCTACCCAGATTACCGTTGACCCAACCAACCTGACGCCAGAGAAGTTGCAGGAATATCAAGAGGCTCAGGGTGCAGTAACCAGCGCATTAGGCAGACTATTGGCCATCACAGAGAATTATCCTGATTTAAAGGCAAACGAGCAGTTCCAGGAGTTGCAGGCTCAGTTGGAAGGTACCGAGAACCGCATAGCTGTGGCTCGTAAGGATTTCAACGAAACTGTTCAGAATTTCAATCTGAAAGTTCGTCGCTTCCCAGGTAACATTTGGGCTGGAATCTTCGGATTTGACGCAAAGGAAAAGTTTGGCGCAGAAGCAGGCGCAGAGAAGGCCCCAACCGTTAGTTTTGATTAATTATTGATTATGGATAAGAACCAAAGATACATGATGCGCGGTGTAAGCGCTGCAAAAGAGGATGTGCACAACGCCATCAAGAATATTGATAAGGGTATTTTCCCACAGGCATTCTGTAAAATCATTCCAGACATCCTGGGTGGAGATCCAGAATATTGTAACATCATGCATGCCGATGGTGCAGGAACCAAATCCTCACTGGCTTACATGTATTGGAAAGAGACCGGCGACTTAAGCGTTTGGAAAGGCATTGCTCAGGATGCTCTGATTATGAACACCGACGACTTACTGTGCGTGGGTGCTGTTGACAACATCCTGGTAAGCAGTACCATCGGACGCAACAAGATGCTTATCCCAGGTGAAGTAATCAGTGCCATCATCAACGGAACTGATGAGCTGTTGGCTGAGATGCGCAACATGGGCATCGGCATTTACGCCACTGGCGGTGAGACTGCCGATGTCGGCGACTTGGTACGCACCATCATTGTGGACAGTACCGTAACCTGCCGTATGAAGCGCAGTGATGTTATTGACAACGCCAACATCCGCCCAGGCGATGTTATTGTAGGTTTGAGCAGTTGTGGTCAGGCTACCTACGAAAAGGAATATAACGGTGGTATGGGCAGCAATGGTTTGACCAGTGCCCGTCATGATGTATTCAACAAGTATCTGGCAGAAAAATACCCAGAGAGCTATGACAAGGCAGTACCAGATGAGCTGGTTTACAGCGGTGGTTATAAGTTGACAGATCCTGTGGAAGGTGCTCCTGTTTGTGCCGGCAAGCTGGTATTGAGTCCTACCCGCACCTATGCTCCAGTAGTAAAGCGCCTGCTGGACGAGATGCGTAACGATATTCACGGTATGGTTCATTGTACCGGAGGAGCACAGACTAAAGTGCTGCACTTTGTGAATGACAACTGCCGTGTAATCAAGGACAACATGTTCCCAGTTCCACCATTGTTCAAGGCTATTCAGGAGCAGAGCGGCACCTACTGGTCAGAGATGTACAAGGTATTCAACATGGGTCACCGTCTGGAGGTATACCTGAGTCCTGAGAATGCAGAGAAAGTTATTGCTATCAGCAAGAGTTTCAATATTGATGCTCAGATCATCGGCCACATCGAGGAAGGCCCAAAGAGCCTGACCATCAAGAGTGAATTCGGAGAATTTAATTATTGATGGCTAATAGTACCGTTTTAGAGAAGCTGGAAGGTTTGGTGGCCCGATTCGAAGAAGTGTCCACCCTCATTACAGACCCGTCAGTCATTACCGACCAGAAGCGTTACGTCAAACTCACCCGGGAATATAAGAACCTGGAGGACCTGATGAAAGCCCGGAAGGAATATCTGGGACTTTTGAACAACATCAGTGACGGTCGCGAGATGCTGGTCATGGAGGATGATCCGGAAATGAAGGAGATGCTCAAGGCCGAGATCTCGGATAGTGAGGAGCGTATTCCTATACTGGAGGAGGAAATCAAGCTGATGCTGATACCTTCTGACCCCGAGGACGACAAGAATGCGGTATTAGAAATCCGTGGCGGTACCGGCGGTGATGAAGCAGCCATCTTTGCCGGCGACTTATTCCGAATGTATACCAAATACTTTGATATCAAAGGTTGGCAATATACTGTCAGTAGTTTCACCGAGGGCTCTGCCGGAGGATACAAGGAAATCATTTGTAACGTCACTGGCGAAAAGGTTTATGGCACCCTGAAATACGAGAGTGGTGTTCACCGTGTACAGCGCGTACCGGTAACCGAAACTCAGGGACGTGTGCACACTTCTGCCGCATCGGTAGCCGTTTTACCCGAAGCCGATGAGTTTGACGTAGAGATTCACGAAGGACTTATCAAGTGGGATACCTTCCGAAGTGGTGGTGCCGGCGGCCAGAATGTGAACAAGGTCGAGTCTGGTGTCCGTCTGCGTTATCCTTGGACCAATCCGAATACGGGAATAACCGAGGAGATCCTGATTGAATGTACCGAGACCCGTGACCAGCCCAAAAACAAGGAACGTGCATTGGGCCGACTCAGAACCTACATTTACGACCGCGAGCACCAGAAATACATGGATGATATTGCCAATCGCCGAAAGACGTTGGTAAGTACGGGTGACCGCAGTGCTAAGATTCGTACTTACAACTACCCTCAGGGCCGTATTACCGATCACCGCATCAACTACACCATCTACAATCTGGGAGCATTTATGGACGGTGAAATCCAGGATTGCATCGACCACCTGATTGTAGCTGAGAATGCAGAGCGACTGAAAGAAAGTGAATTATAAATAATTGACAATTGAAAATTGACAATTGAAAAAGATAAAGTTATGACTAGACAAGAACTTTTCGAGAATATAAAGAAGAAGCAGAGCTTCCTGTGTGTAGGTCTTGACACCGATTTGAAGAAGATTCCAGAGCACCTGTTGCAGGAAGAGGATCCTATCTTTGCGTTCAACAAGGCTATCATTGATGCTACTGCACCTTATTGTGTGGCTTACAAGCCAAACCTCGCATTCTATGAGTGCTTCGGCCTGAAGGGTTGGATGGCTTATGAGAAGACCATCAAGTACCTGAATGATAATTATCCTGACCAGTTCATCATTGCTGATGCAAAGCGTGGTGATATCGGCAACACCAGTGCCATGTATGCCCGTTGCTTCTTCGAGGGCGACACTCAGGCTGATGCCGTGACCGTTGCTCCATATATGGGCGAAGACAGTGTAAGTCCATTCCTGACTTATGAAGGCAAGTGGGTCATCTGTCTGGCTCTGACCAGCAACAAGGGTTCTCACGATTTCCAGTTGATGGAGGATGCACAGGGTGAGCGTCTGTTCGAGAAGGTCTTGAAGACCAGCCAGAATTGGGGAAATGCTGACAACATGATGTATGTTGTTGGTGCAACTCAGGGACGCATGTTCGAGGATATCCGCAAGGTGGTTCCTAATCACTTCCTGTTGGTTCCTGGTATCGGTGCTCAGGGAGGTAGTCTGGAAGAGGTTTGCAAGTACGGAATGACCAAGGAGTGTGGTCTGATTGTGAACAGCAGCCGTGCTATCATTTATGCGGACAAGACCGAGAACTTTGCTGAAGTGGCCGGTCAGAAAGCAAAGGAAGTACAGATGCAGATGGCTGAGCAGTTGAAGAATCTGCTCTAATCATTTCACTTTTCACGGATTAACTATCCTTTTCGTCCGATTCACATCATAAAAAATGTTTATTTATTCTGCATGTCTAAGTTTTTCATTTATTTTGCAGATAAGTAAAGAACAGATTATAAAAGAATAGTAATGGAATTTTCAGCCAAACAGATCGCAGAGTTTCTGCAAGGTGAAATCGTGGGTAATGCAGAGGCAAGTGTCAGCACCTTCGCCAAGATTGAGGAAGGTACTCCTGGTGCATTGTCATTCTTGTCAAACCCTAAATATACTCCTTATATATATAACACCCAAAGCAGCATTGTTTTGGTGAATAAGGATTTTGTGCCGGAACAGCCCGTATCTGCCACTTTGATTAAGGTGGACAATGCGTACGAGAGTCTGGCAAAACTGCTTTCGCTTTATGAGTCAATGAAGCCAAAACGCCAGGGCATCAGTGATTTGGCCTTTGTAGCTCCTACCGCTAAGATTGGTGAGAACGTTTATCTGGCGCCATTCTCAGTAGTAGAGGATAATGCCGTTATTGGTGACGGGGCCCAGTTGTTCCCTCATGCAACAGTAGAGGCTGGAGCAAAGATCGGTGAGGGTACCATTCTGCACAGCAATGTGGTGGTTTACCACGATTGCCGTGTAGGTAAGAACTGTATCCTTCATTCGGGTTGTGTCATCGGTGCTGATGGTTTCGGATTTGCCCCATCTCCTGCCGGATATGAGAAGATTCCTCAGATTGGAATCGTCATCGTTGAGGATGACGTGGAGATTGGTGCCAACACTTGTATCGACCGTGCCACTATGGGTGCTACCGTTGTTCACAAGGGTGTCAAACTGGACAACCTGATTCAGATTGCCCACAATGACGAGATTGGCAGCCACACCGTCATGGCAGCTCAGGTGGGTGTTGCCGGTTCTACCAAGATTGGTGAATGGTGTATGTTCGGAGGCCAGGTGGGTATTGCAGGTCACAGCAAGATCGGCGACCGTACCATGAGTGGTGCTCAGGCTGGTATTGCCGGTAGTGTGCCAAAGGGCAACGTCACCATCCAGGGTTCTCCTGCCATCGATGCGAAGAACTTTGCACGAAGCAGTGTTGTTTTCAAGAAACTGCCTGACATGTATCAGCAGTTGAATGCATTACAAAAGAAAATCGAGCAGTTGGAAAAAGAATTGGCTGCTAAACAATAATTAGAACAGAATGTACAAACAAACTACTCTGAAAGGAAGTTTCTCTTTGTGCGGTAAGGGCTTGCACACCGGATTAAGCCTGACAGCAACCTTTAATCCAGCACCAGAGAACCATGGATATAAAATTCAACGTATTGACTTGCCAGGCGAGCCAATCATAGATGCTATTGCTGAGAATGTCATTGACACCCAGCGAGGTACAGTGTTGGCAAAAAATGACGCACGTGTCAGCACCATCGAGCATGGTATGGCTGCACTGTACGCCCTTGGCATTGACAACTGCTTGATTCAGGTTAATGGACCAGAGTTCCCCATCCTTGACGGAAGTGCCATTGAGTATGTCAAGAAGATTGAGCAGGTGGGTATTGAGGAGCAGAATGCTCCAAAAGATTATTATGTAATTCGCAAGAAGATTGAGGTTAAGGACGAGGCCACTGGCAGCAGTATCTTGATTCTTCCTGACGAGGAATTCAGCATCAGTTCACTGATTTCGTTCAACTCTAAGGTATTGGCAAGTTCATTTGCCACCCTGGACAGTATGGAGAAATTCAGTAAGGAGATTGCAGCCAGCCGTACTTTCGTTTTTGTCCGTGAAATTCAGCCTTTGCTGAATGCCGGTTTGATTAAGGGTGGTGACTTGGATAATGCCATTGTCATCTATGAGAATCAGTTGCCTCAGGAGCAACTGGATAAGCTGGCCGACCTGATTGGTGCAGAACACCGTGATGCCAGCCAGTTGGGTTACCTGAACCATAAGCCATTAGTATGGGACAACGAACCTGCACGCCACAAATTGCTGGACATCATTGGCGACATGGCACTCATTGGCCGTCCAATCAAGGGACGTATCATTGCTACCCGTCCAGGACATACCATCAATAACAAGTTTGCCCGACTGGTACGCAAGGAAATCCGCCAGCATGAAGTTCAGGCTCCTACTTACGATCCGAACCAAGAGCCAATCATGGATGTGAACCGCATCCGTGAATTGCTGCCTCACCGCTACCCTATGCAGTTGGTGGACAAGGTAACAGAGATAGGACCAAATTGGATTGTAGGCGTAAAGAACGTAACTAGTAATGAGCCGTTCTTCCAGGGCCACTTCCCTCAGGAACCAGTCATGCCGGGAGTGTTATTGGTAGAAGCTATGGCACAATGCGGTGGACTGTTGGTTCTGAATACAGTAGAGGAACCTGAGCGTTGGTCTACTTACTTCCTGAAGATTGATGGTGTTAAGTTCCGCCAGAAGGTTGTCCCAGGTGATACCCTTCTATTCCGTGTCGAACTGCTTGCACCTGTTCGCCGAGGTATCTCTTCCATGAAGGGATACATGTTCGTGGGCGAGAAAGTTGTAGCAGAAGCAACATTCACAGCGCAAATTGTAAAAAATAAATAATAATATTGTATGAGTAAAATCAGTCCATTAGCCTATATTGACCCAGAAGCAAAGATTGGAGAGAACTGCGAGATTGGTCCTTTCTGCTTTGTGGATAAGAATGTGGTCATTGGAGACAACAACGTACTGATGAACAGTGTCACCATACTCTCCGGATCACGCATCGGAAACGGAAACACCATTTTCCCGGGCGCTGTCATTGGAGCCATTCCACAGGACTTGAAGTTCCGTGGTGAAGAGACTACAGCTGAGATTGGTGACAATAACCGAATCCGTGAGAACGTAACTATCAACCGCGGAACAGCCGCAAAGGGTAAGACTGTCGTAGGAAGCAACAACCTGCTCATGGAAGGTATGCACGTTGCGCATGACTGTATTGTGGGCAACGGATGTATCATTGGCAACCAGACCAAGTTGGCCGGAGAAGTAGAGATTGACGACAATACCATTCTGAGTGCTGTTGTTCTGGTTCACCAGTTCACACGAATTGCCGGATATACCATGGTCCAGGGCGGTACCCGTTTGGGTAGCGATGTTCCTCCTTATGTTATCATCGGCCGTGAGCCAGCCAAGTATTGTGGTCTAAATATTGTAGGACTTCGCCGTCGTGGTTTCAGTAACGAAACCATCGATAAGATACATGAAGCTTACCGCATCATCTACAACTGCGGTTTAAACACTAAGGATGCTATTGCCAAGATAAAGGAAGAATTGGAGATAACCCCTGAAATACAATACATTGTTGACTTTATTGAAAAGGCTCAGCGAGGTTTGATTAAATAATTAAGAATATATGGTTTACATTTTTACCGTAGTCTCTGACGAGGCTGACGATTTTGTAAGAGAGATCATGATTGACAGTGATGCTTCCTTCGAGGAGTTTCATAAGATCATCTTAAAGTCTTGCAACTATACTAATGACCAAATGACCTCTTTCTTCATTTGCGATGAGGATTGGGAAAAGGAGACAGAAGTGACTTTGGAGGACATGGGAACTTCTGCCGCAGACGAGGATGTGTATGTCATGCGTAGTACCCGTCTGAGTGAGTTGGTTGAAGAGGAAGGCCAGCGTCTGCTGTATGTATTCGACCCTATGGCAGACCGTGTATTCTTCATTGAACTGTCAGAGATTGAGTACAACAAGGACTTGAAAGAGGCCAAGGTAAGCCGCAAGAGCGGTGAGGCTCCTGTTCAGTTGATGGACTTTGACGAGGTAATGAACATGAAGAGTCCATCGATGGATTTGGACGAGGATTTCTTTGGCAGCGAGGATTTCGACAGCGAAGAGTTTGATCCTGAAGGATTTGAAATCACCGACGGTGACCCATACGCTAATTAAGGCGATGAAAAGACTGGTAGTGTTGTTGGGACCTACCGGCGTGGGCAAGACTGAACTGAGCCTTTCGTTGGCAGAACATCTGAAGTCTCCTATCTTATCGGCAGACTCCAGACAATTGTATGCTGATCTTCAGATAGGTACAGCTGCTCCAACGGCAGATCAACTGGCCCGTGTGAAACATTATTTTGTGGGAACACTCCATCTTACGGATTATTACAGTGCCGCTCAATACGAGGCTGATGTAATCCGTGAGATGGAGCGTTTGTTTCTGGATCATGACTCTCTCCTGCTTACCGGAGGCAGCATGATGTATATTGATGCTGTTTGCAAGGGAATCGATGATATCCCAACGGTTGACGAGGAGACTCGGCGTTACATGATGGAGCACTATCAGAAAGACGGTTTGGAAGCCTTGCAGCAGGAGCTCAAGGAACTGGATCCGGAACATTATGAGATTGTGGATTTGAAGAATCCCAAAAGAGTCATCCATGCACTTGAGATCTGTAGGATGACCGGAAAGACCTACACTTCTTTCCGAAAAGCTGAAATCAAGGAACGTCCGTTCGAGGTGCTATATATCGGCTTGAACCGCCCCCGCGAGGAACTCTTTCAGCGCATCAACAGCCGTGTTGACCAGATGATGGCTGACGGGTTATTGGAAGAGGTCAGGAGGGTACTTCCCTACCGGAACGAGAACAGTCTGAATACAGTAGGTTATAAGGAGTTATTTGCCTATTTGGATGGTAACTGCACCTTGGATTTTGCTATAGAGAAAATTAAAAAGAACACCCGGGTCTACGCCAAGAAACAACTCACCTGGTTCAAGAAGAACGAGCAGATTCATTGGTTCCATCCGGATGAAAAAGAAAAGATTATTCGTTTTATAGACGAGCACTGATGACAATTGTAAAAAAACTGGTAAAAAGATTATTTCTTCCTTTCAGGTTGGCAGGCCACTGGTATGCTGCCTTATACAAAGGGAGACCCTGGTGGTGCAAATCCATTGCAGGATTAGCCTCCTGTTTTGTTTTATTTGTTCTATTCCTAGTTTCCGTAGACAATAATTTTCTATGGTTATATGGAAAATCGCCCAGTCTGAAATCGCTAACTAACCCCATAGTCAACGAGGCATCCATTCTGTACAGTGCGGACGGTGTCGTATTGGGTAAGTATTTCAATGAGAACCGTTCTCCTGTCACCTATGAGGAGATCAGCCCTATTTTGATCACCACATTGGTCAATACGGAGGATGAACGCTTTTACAGTCACCACGGCATTGATTTCCAGGGACTGTTTGCCGCTGCAAAGGATATGGCCCAAGGTCGCGGCCGTGGTGCCAGCACCATTACCCAGCAGTTAGTAAAGAACATGTTCCGTGTACGTACGGAGTATTCCACAGGATTATGCGGAAAGGTTCCCGGTCTTCGCCTGTTCATCATGAAGATGAAGGAATGGATTTCGGCCGTGAAGATTGAAACGGTATTCAGCAAAAAGGAAATCCTGACCATGTATTTGAATACGGTGGACTTTGGTTCCAATGCCTTTGGCATCAAGACAGCGGCCAAGACTTACTTTAACACTACCCCCGACAAGCTGAATTACGAGCAGAGCGCCACGCTGGTTGGATTGCTTAAGGCGACCACCACCTACAATCCTCGAATCAACCCGAAAAACAGTATGCAGCGAAGGAATGTAGTTTTGGGAAACATGCTCAGCCATAAGGCTATAACCAAGGCACAATATGACTCACTGACACAGATTCCTATCGATTTGGACTATTCGGTTGAGAACAATTACGACGGCCAAGCTCTGTATTTCCGTGGTGCTGTGGCCCGATATTTGAACGAATGGAGCAAGGAATCCGGCTACAACATCTACAGTGATGGATTGAAAATCTACACCACCTTGGACAGCCGCATGCAACAGATGGCCGAGGAGGCAGCCATGGAACAGATGAAGGGCTTGCAAGACCGGTTCAACGAGCATTGGGGTACTCAGGAGCCTTGGCGTGACGAGATGGGAAGGGTTTTGCCCGACTTTATCGAAAATATTGCCAAAAACACACCGCATTATAAACGGTTGGACAAGCAGTTCAATCATAACGAGGATTCCATCAACAAATACTTGAACGTTCCTCATACCGTGAAACTGTTCAGTTACAACGGTCCGATTGAGAAGGAATTAAGCACCATGGACAGCATCCGCTACATGGAGCGTTTCATGCACTGCAGTTTCGTGGTCATGGAACCTCAGACATCTGATGTGAAAGCATGGGTGGGCGATTTGGATTTTGATGCTTGGAAATACGACAAAGTGTTGGGTAAGCGCCAGCCGGGCTCTACATTCAAACTGTTTGTCTACGCCACCGCCATGAACCAGGGCATGACCCCTTACACCCGTTATACTGATTCGTATTGGACGGCAGAGATGGAAGGACCCGATGGCAAGAAAACCCGATGGACTCCTCATAATGCCGATGGTGTGTGCAGTAATGAGAGCATGACGCTGCGACATGCCTTTGCCATGAGTGTCAACACAATTGCCGCCCATCTGGGATATGATGTGGGTATACGTAATATCATTGAGACCGCCCGTGCCATGGGTATCCATTCCCCTATGGAGGAAGTGCCTGCGCTTAGTTTGGGATCGGGTGAAGTGTCCCTGTTGGAACTGGTAAACGGCTATTGTACAGCCGTTAATGACGGAAAGCACATTGAACCTGTGCTGGTTTCCAAAATTCTGGACAGGGACGGTAAGGTTATCTATGAGGCCGACCGCAGAGGCACTCAAGCCATTCCATACCGCACGGCTTTCTTCATGCAGCAGTTGCTTCAGGCTGGTGTTTATGGTGGAACATCCGGAACCTTATGGAGGTTCATTCACGATTATGACACCAATTATGGTGGAAAGACAGGAACCTCGTCCAATCATTCCGATGCCTGGTTCGTGGGGTGTGCCCGCAATCTGGTAGGTGGTGCATGGGTAGGTGGAGAATACCGTAGCATCCATTTCCGTACGGGTGAATTGGGACAGGGCAACCGTACGGCATTACCTATCTTCGGTGCCTTTATGGAGAAGCTGATGAAGGATCCGGAATTCAAGGAGCGCTATCAGGGCAAGTTCCCGGAAAAGCCATTGAAGGAAATTGGGGACTTCTACCAGTATACCCCTGACGCACTAATCACTGAACCAGATTCATTGATAGAGGACAGTTTGGCAGAGCCTGTCATAGAGGTGATTCCGGAAATTGAAGAGATTGTGGAAGAGCCAAAGGTTTCAGAATCAAAAGAGAACTAACTATTTTACAATGTAAATCAAAACAGCAGCTTGTTGTTCTTTAGTGACAACAAGCTGCTGTTCATTTTTAATATTAACATCAACATAACAAAAAACAGTAGATCGATGAGAAAAGTTAAGGGGCCCGTTACTCTACGTTGTAAAAAACTAGTAAACGGGAGCGAAAGTCTGTACTTAGACATCTATTGGAATGGGAAGCGGCACTATGAATTTCTAAAAATGTACCTTAATCCCATTTCCAATGATTCCGAAACGACCAAACGGTTAAACAGTAACATCTTGAAAGCAGCGAAGTCTATTGCTGCCCAAAGGACACAAGAACTGATTTTGGGAAAAGCAGGATTAACAACCAACCACAAAGACATCAGCATTGACGACTGGATGATTCGGTGTCAGAATGATGCAACAGAGTTGGCAAGAAGCAAGCACAGGGAAAACGATCAAAACGCAAAAAGTATTAAACAAACTAGAGCAATCTTACATCTATTCTGTAAACAGTACAACAAGCAACAAAAGGTTATCTATTTATCAGAAATCGACAAGGATTTCATCATCCATTTCTGTCAATGGATGACCACATTTGAATCTTCCAAAACAAAGAAGTTATTGTCAGCAAACACGATTCACTTTTATTTCACTATTTTATCGACGGCAATTAACAAAGCATTCAAAAGAGGATTGATTTCCATGAATCCTATACATCAATTAGAGGAAAAAGATAAACCGCATAAAGTCAAGAATAAGCGAGAGTATCTTACCCTAGAAGAGGTCTCGTTGTTATACCATCAACCAGGAAACACAAAGATTACTCGAGCATTTTTATTCAGTTGCCTTAGCGGACTTCGGCTCAGTGACATTGCCACGCTAAAATGGAAACATTTAAAATGTATCGACAAGCAATGGATTATCGAAAAGCGACAAATCAAGACACAGGAAATTTTATACTTGCCCATCAGCCAAGATGCCTATCGGTTATTACCGACAAGAACAGATGACGAAGGGTTGATTTTTCCCATTCGAACAGACAACGGATACACCTCAAAATATATCAGCAGATGGGTTAATCAAGCGGGTATACACAAGCATATAACATTTCACTGTGCACGACACACGTTTGCTACTATTTTGTTATCTCAAGGTGCCGACTTATACACCACCAGTAAACTATTGGGGCATAAAGACATCACAACAACACAAATCTATGCAAATGTGATGAATAACAAGAAGAAAGATACCATGAATCTATTCAATGGTATCTTTAGTCGGACATTAAGGTAATTCAGGATTTGTTACCATTATGTTTGTCCAAGAGATAAGATTAAAAGACCTCACATGCATATCACTCTCATTTCCTTTTATTTAGATAAAACTCTGCATATGTATTGTCTATTAACCTTATCAACAAAACATGAGAAACAATTCAATTAAATCTCATTTGGGAT
>JAKSLP010000032.1 GCA_024401115.1 Bacteroidaceae bacterium
AACTGATTTCTTTTCACCTGAAAGGATTTCGGAATAATTTGTTCACGAGGATTGTTTGACTTGAAGACTATCCCGTCAATGCCCTACATGAAGTTGATGTTCATGCCTTTTGGTGTGGACTTCTTTCAGTAGGGCAATCGGGTTTCATTCTCAGGCTTCCCGTGAACGCGAATGGAAGGGTTCACACCTTCCTTTTTAGTCCGTCCTTCGCATAGTTGAAAGAGTAGGCATTGCTACTAAAAGATACAACTATGGAAGAGAACAACATTACAGCTACACGAGCAGGTCTTATTGCAGAAATTCAACGACGTGTTGATGACAAAATCCTTGAGCAGACAAATGCTGACCTACTCACCAAGCTAATACGTAATGCAGAAACCTTGGACGAGGCAATGGCTATTGCGCAGTTAGGTACAACATACAAACGTACAGGTCTCCATTACGACAAACGCCTTGAAAAACAACGTGGAAACACAATCAAGTATTTCAAGAAGAACGAACAGCTGAGTTTTACTGATGGCTCGAACTCCCCTCATCATAAACTGATTATTGGCGACAACTACGATGCTTTGCAGAATCTGCTCATTCAATATCGTGGTAAGGTGGACGTAATCTATATTGACCCTCCATACGGCAAGGACAGCATGGGTGAATTTGCTCAAACCAACTACGATAATGCCATAACTAGAGATAATCTTTTGTCGATGTTGCATCCAAGATTAGTATTGGCAAAACAACTACTTAGTAATGTAGGCGTTATCTTCTGCAGTATTGATGACAGAAATCAATCATACGTAAAATGCATGTTTGATGAAGTTTTTGGCGAAAGTGCGTTTCTCTTTAATGTTCCACGGCAAACGATAAAAGGTGGAAAGACTACAACCACTATATATAAGAATCACGATTATGTGCTTGCTTATAGTAAGAACAAAGAAATTCAATTGGCATTACTGGATACTGATACGTCAAGTTATAATCTGGAAGATGAATTTGTTGAGACACGTGGTAAATACAAAGTAACGCAAACATTAGATTACGATTCCTTATCTTATTCTACAGGTATGGATTATGTCCTTAATTATGAAGGGAAAAGTTTCGTTGCAGGTGGTGATGTGGAAAAGAGAGAAAGGCGAGTTAATGGCAATCATGCAAAGCAAGATTGGACTTGGCGTTGGAGTGAATCAGATATTAAATGGGCAATAAAGAATAAATTGCTTGTCTTAAAAGGCGATCGTATTTACACAAAAACTTACGAAAAATGCAGGAAAAGAATAGGACATGCAGAACTGCAATACTTTGACAAGAAGCAACAAGCTTATTCATCCTTGATGTATGTAGAAAATGCGTTTTCTAATAACATAGGCAAAAAAGACCTTGATTCTGTGATTCCTGGAGCAAATGGTATTTTTAAAAATCCAAAACCTATCTCCTTGATAAAAGCCTTAATAGACCTTGTATCCTCAAATGAAGACGCAATTATTCTAGATTTCTTTGCTGGCAGCGGAACTACAGGCCAAGCAGTATTGGAACGAAAAGAAGAAGGAAGCAGGGAGACCTTCCTTCTATGTCAAATCAATGAAATTACAAACGAAACACCAAACGGCATTGCATACGATGTAACCTCAAAAAGACTCAAACGAATAATGACAGGGGAATGCTACGATGGCAACACAGACTTCAAATGGCTGAATGATAACGAACCATTTGGTGGCAACCTTGATGTTTATGAGATTGAATCTGTTTCTAATGCTGAGCATGTCTGTGGCAAGACACCTTTTGATGTCATTGACGAAACGCTTTATGGCAAGGAAAAGTTCAATACTCTTGAAGACAAGATAAGCTGGGTGTGCGAAAACTTTGAGGTGACCCAAAACAAACTTGTCGAGAAGAAATAAGGAGATGCGACTATGCTACAGGAAATCATACAACTCCACGATGAAGCAGTAACCGCTCTCGTTAACAAAATATCCAAAAAGAACATCATCACATTCAAGTCGCCAACAGGAAGTGGTAAAACGTACATGATGGCAGACTTCATGGATAGGATACTGAGTGAAAATAATGATGTGGTCTTTATCGTGTCGTCTCTTTCAAAGAGTGAACTTGCCAAGCAAAACTACGATAAGTTCTGTGAGTACAAGCAGCATGGAGAGTTTCCTCATCTGAATCCATACCTGATATCCAGCGAGGTATCGGGAGAGGAAGGTGTCTTTGTGCCTATTGACTACAACGTCTATGTTCTGCCTCGCGACTTATATAAGAAAGGTGGAAGATTAATGCAGGGAGCTATGGACAACTTCCTGCAAACCATCACAAGCAATCTTTTCGGCAATGGGTTGAACAAACAGGTTTATCTGATTAAAGACGAGTGCCATCAGGCAACCAACAATCTTGATTCCATTTCAACAGATTACTTCTCAAAGACCATCAACATCTCGGCTACTCCCAAACTGACACGTGGACAGGTTCCTGATGTGGAGGTGACAGAGGAAGCTGCCATCAATGCGAAACTTATCAAGACCGTAGAATGGAACGAGGAGGACAGCGATGTGGCAGATGCTATCGAAAAACTGGAGGAGATAAAAGAAGACTACCGCAATCTGCTTGATGTCAATCCATGTCTAATCATTCAGATTTCAAATAAGGACAAAGCCAACGATGACTTGACTTGTATTTATGACGTTCTGAATAAGCCAGAACACAAAGATTTGAAATGGATGCTCATCGTTGACAAGGACAAGGATTGCAATACCAACGATGTATTCAAGGCAAAAAAACTGCCAGTGTCGAAATGGAAAGATTACGCTAAAAGCAAGGAATCGACAATTGACATTATCATCTTCAAAATGGTCATTACAGAGGGATGGGATATTCCCCGTGCTTGTATGTTGTATCAGATGCGTCCAACTCAGAGCGACCAATTAGACGAGCAGGTTGTAGGACGTGTTAGGCGTAATCCTCGACTCCTTGACTATGAGCGTTTGTCATCCGAAGCACAGGAACTCGCTATGAAGGCATGGGTGTGGGGCGTAAGAAAGAAGGAACAGCAAAAGATATTCTACGCCACTCTTTTTGATGAGCCAACAGACATTACCAGCAAGATTAGGATTCACACAACAAAACTGAAGACACTATCACGCAAACCTGGCTTTGACATTCATACTTTTATGGATGAACAGACAGATGATAACAGATATGCCGACATCTTCTCACTCTATCGTAAATTCAAGAAAGCTGAACCAGAAGTGCAGCAGTTGGCATTCGACTATGCAGATAGACCTTGCAAGTGGCTGAAGTTTGCAGAAAACATAGATGCCGTAATCAAGGAAAGTTCAAAATATGTTTGCAACTATGCAGAGAGCATGGAACTCACTACCGATGAGAACGGAATGGTGAAAGATGTGTCATTCCCGGCAGAGTCAACCTATACTGATAACGGGAACAATGTAACTATTGATGACTGGGTTTGGAAGCGTAAGGCTGTGAAAGGTAGCAACTTTGCCTTTGATAGTGATGCAGAAAAAGAATGGGCAAGCATTATCCAGAATTTGGCAAAGGATGATACAAACGAGCCAGAACCAAGACGTGTTGCAGAACGAGTGTTGGTTGGAAAAAATAATCCATTAGCTGGACAGATTAATACAGATGGCTCGGTACAACCTGCCAAAATCAATACTTCAAGGAAGTATCTTTGGGGCAAGAACTTCATCGCCAACTCTGAGATAAAGTACGAATACTGCCTTGATGGAATACATGCGTCTTATCCTGATTTCGTTATGGAAGATTGTTTCGGACGCATACACATCTTCGAGGTAAAGAGTGTTAATATAGCCAATGCTACCCCTGCGGCTTTTGATGGTGAGGCTTATAAACGTAAGATGAACGAACTGATACGTTGCTATAAGCAGGCTTCTATTATGACGAAACACGTATTCTACTTGCCTATACGAAAGGATGATGAGTGGCACATCACTCGTCTGCTATCTGGAGAGCAGGATACATTGACGTTGGATCAGTTCAAGGATTATGTCAAAACGAAACCTGTTCAGGTGGAGGTGACAGAAGAGGAAGATTACTTTCGAGTAATAGACACTTGCGATGTTCCCACCTCCGACCGTTTCACTCGCTACCTCCCTCTCTACGATGTAGGCATTGCCTGTACAGCATTAGTTGAGGAAGGTGTGCAGTCGTTAGGCAAAAATGATGTGGACATGGCGGGATGGATTGATGTTTCTAATTATGGCTTCAAACCAAACGAGCAAATGTTTGTTGTTCATGCAAAGGGTGAGTCGATGTTGCCGGATATACAACCTGGTAACCTGTGCGTTTTCGAGGTTTATGGTGCAAATGGTAATGCCGGTAGTCGTGATGGTCAGATTGTGCTTGCTCGCCAGCATGGCAAAGATAACGACTATAACTGTCAATACACCATCAAGGAGTATCACAGCGAGAAGGATCCTTCGACAGGTCGCAACGTAAAGGTAGAACTTCGCCCGCTCAACCAAGATCCTCAATATAAGGTGATTGACGTAGAAGAAGAGGATGGAGAGGTAAGAATCGTGGCCACATTGAAACAAGTAATAACTAAAAGGAAACTGCTAGGTAACGACTTCACTGAATAGGATGATGGGCTTATTGTCAGCATGTCAGTCAGTCAGCAAGAGGGTGGCGAAGCTATTAACGTGCCGCATTTATTTCCGTCCCGATGGAAAATTTGCAACCTCGCGTAGTAGCAAAATTTGCAAGGAGTATGCTGACACTGACATACTGACACTGACATTAAGCCCCACAGTGTGAAATACAAATCCTGAAAAAGATGCATTGGTATTTGTCAGTAGGGGTTTAAAGTGCGGAGTTGGATGAAGAATTTTTAGGCATCTCCATCCGGATTTTGCTGTTTATTGCGTTTTTTTCTGAATATCTATTAGGATTTATAGAAATCAGAAGTAATTTGCTTCCTCTTTCTTATACTATTATTTAGTGTTTATAAAAATATTATTAATTGAAATAGAATATATTATAAATAAACTAAAAACTTCCAAGCACATCCGAAACACAAAAGTCTCCCATGTGTACACTCCTTAATGTCAGTTGTCAGTCAGTTGTCAGTCAACCAGCCCGTTTGAAACATATCCTATCATCCCAAAAACGCTAAAACTTGTAGCGGATACCCCATAAAACGGAAAGATATGCAAAAAAAATGAAACGGAAATACTGAAAAATAGCACCCGATTTGAAGTTGGAATGTCAGTTCTATGAGATGAATTTGGGGTCGGAATACTGCCCCTATTCAGGCATTACTTAAGGCCGACTTCGATCATCACTTAAGCCTTCTGTCGGTCATAAGTTAAGCCTCCGAAGGTATCACTATACATGGAAAAACTTCATTTTGCTGACTGACTGACATACTGACATTAAGCCTCTGTTGGGTAGCGTTTTCTGAAAACCGTTGTGTCAAAACGGGGTGTCACTTATTGGGTGTCAGAATAGAGCCTTCCTATATGGCATCAGCCAGGCATCTATAAGTCTTAAAGCTGAAGACTTATAAGTCCTTCGGGGAAAGACTGCGCAGTCTTTCGGGACAAGACTTATAGGAGTGTTGGAAGTCTGTCTAAAAGAGGGTAGGAGGAGTTTGAAAGTAAATATAAAACGTCTCTTCCAAACAAGCAAGATTACCACATTACTACATGGTACAACGAAAAGGGAAAAGAAGAGTCCAGAGTTCAGACCTTGGTGCAGAAGAGAACATACATATCATTGGGCGATTAACCAATGATCGTGTTGATGTGCTTCTTGTCGAAGATCCTGAGTCAGAAAACAAGTTTGCCCATATCACTCTTGGTACAGCAGATGGAGTCAAACCCGTAGAGTCAAATAGTGAGTTGGAAACAAACTATAAGGATATTGTGCCTCTTGATGACTATGTTTTTGTAAAGAAGGGAGCATCAATTGACGGTGCAAAAGCCTGAGTCAATTCCGGATTTGCAACTTAGCGATGAGTTTAGCGACGAAGAATAAAAAAATTAAACGAGCAAATGAAAAGTTCAATTTAAAAATTGAACAATATGATGGCGATAAGCTGGATTTTATCTTATATTGGGACGTCCTTCAAGCATTCTTAGGGAGGCCGGAGTTCTTGACAAAGAAATCAAGATTGAAGGTTCAAAGATAGAAAAGAAACTCAGAGAGCATGGATTCTTTTTGTCAGAATTAAGAAATTTGCCTATTGCCATTGCCGATCCAATAATGGTATTTGACAATGAATCTCCCAAAAGGCAAGGTGGTGCTTCGTATAATAAAGGTCATAGATCTATTTTGACAGAAATGAAGACAAGAAGAGGTAATGTGCTTGTTGCTCTTGAACTTGACAGAAATAATACATCATTGAATATTATTACAACAATGTTTGGTGTTAATAAGGACTCCCTTGAAAACTGGATGAGAAAGGGTTGTGTAACATATTATAACGAAAAAAAAGATACAGGGTGTTCTTACCGCACCTCCAGCGTCAATGGCTGGCGCAGGTAAGCCTGCATCTTCTGGCGCAAAGATATTCAATGGGGCTGATTTTAACAAACTTTTTGGCGAAAAGTTCTTCATTCGCACAAATAATTTCAAGAAATTCTTTGGTGAATGGGAAAAAGACCCCGAAAATTCATCAAAGGTTGTTAAAAACGGTGAGCCACTGGTTGTGTATCATGGAACGAAGTTGCAAGAGCTGTATTTCAAGGATGGTTATCCATACACGAGAAGTATTCCAAAGTTTGAGCAAGGGCTTCTTTACGTGCCAATAGTTCGTCTATAGCGACTAAAAAAGGCAAGCAGAGGGAAAAGATAATAAACGACAGCCCCTTCTCCCGCATAATATTAATAGCAACTGAAATGCCCCCTGAAGGTCATACTATACTACCAATACTGCACGAAAGTGTCACTGCCACTAATTCCATGTTAGGGCATCGGCAGGTTTGCGGCTGACACAGAAGATGCTCTCCCGGACACTTCTTCACCGAATGAAAGGGGGAATATTACACCTCCACTGCTGGAGGCTATTATGCGTTGCTCGTCGTCGGGCTGTGGGACGTTGCGAGGCTTGGCCTGTCATTCCGTATATCTGTTCAACCAAAGGAGCCTTTTATCTAACGGCTAATGCAGTGCTTGGGACCGGTCAGCCGGCAAGCAATCTGCCCTCCGCAGGGTGGCTACTGATGGAACCCATTGTTATGGGTTGCAAAGATACAGTAGCGGCTAATGGTGCTGTCCCCTTCTGTCTGCTTCTGTCTACATTTGTCGTTATATGGCTGTCAGTTTTTGGACGTTCTATCTCCGTTTACATCTCGATGCAAGTCTTATTGCCAATAAGAGATGAAGCGAAGTTAAGAGGAACTTGAAACAGATGTCGAGCAAGCCTAAAACAAATAGCATAGAACCTTGCAGGCATACAAACTAATTGCGTCAGGAAAAGATTTTATGTTTCAATGATAAATGATAGAGAAATTACTGCTCCCAAATAATCATACTGTGACAATTCAGGCTGACATGGGGGCGAGGACAGTAGCCTTCTTCCCTTTTCTTCTTTATGATTACGATTCTTTTTCATCTATGAATGGCACAATAATCCGAGGTAGAGAACCATTATACAGCACTCTATCTTTAGGGCGCTCAGGATTGTAGCACATATAATATAAATCAATATGTTTCGGAATTTGTTTGCGAACCTGTAAAGCATATTTCCATCCTTCCTCCCAATACTCCTCATAGGATTGCGATTCATTATGACAATCGTAATAGGAGGCCCATTTATGTAAACCAGGGACATTTAAACTGATGCCTGACTCATGCCCATTTCTTGCAAATATGGTATCGGAATCTCCACTGCCTACTCCCATAGTGTCCCAAAAGATGCAACCACCATATTCTGGAAACATGACGTAAGAATCACAGACAAATAGATCAGAATCATCTGTTGGCTTTGGATAGTTATGATAATACTCATCAGTTATGTACCATTCAATAATCCGTGATTTCAGTTTGTTGTATGGTATCCAATATTTTATCAAAGATTCCCCTTCTGGATATGAATCTTCTGATAATTTTATATCATAAATGTTGAATCCCAGTTCTGTCATCAAAGAAAGGTAGAAGGACTTAACAAATTCCCGCTTATTCACGTATGCGGAATCTATGTTGTCCGAGCTATTTCCTTTTTGAATCCAAAGTCGTCCCATCTCTGGAAATAATCCAATTCGCTGAGGGAAGAACATTAGTTCCGTTCTATTCAAATGAATCTGGTATGCGTCTTCCTTGTCCTCAATGATTTGAATTAGCCAATGCTTAATTCTATTTAATTCGTTTGGATAAATAGTGAATAATGTGCTGATATTTTGATTCTTTACAGTGATAGAAAGAATGTCCTGATTCCGTGTTACAATAATTTTTAAATGATCCAGGATAGATGGCTTCTGAAAACTAACTGATGCTGTATCTGGTAAGGATTCAATAACCTGATTTACATCGTTATCAACTTCTATAAGATTCAAGGTCTTGCTTTTGTCCTCATATGGAGGGTCATAGTATAGGGTATAGCAAGTTGGCAGATTCCGTCTGATTTCTTTGGCAAATAACAGACCTTCTCTGTGCCATGCTGGCCAATCAAAAGATGGTTTAGTCTTTGTTTCTGCAAAATCCGTAGCATCTGTATATCTTTCTAACCACTCTCGAATGCCGGGCACGGCAAATCGAAAACATGGTCCAAGTTCATACTCGTTGTTTTCGATTTCGTCATCGAATGCCTCATGACATATTCCTTCACTGTCTAAAAATAGGCAATCAAAATCAGGTATGATTCTAATATAAGGTTTCTTTAGCATTCGTTCCTCCAATACACATCAAAACAAAAAGAAGGAAGACACTGACCAACGAATTTAAAGTCCGCACGCCAGATTCCAATGTCAGAAACAACTGTTGAAACTCTTCTGGATGTAGTTAGCCTCGTCCGCCTCATGCACACCCATCGATATCTTCTCTTCTCACTCACAAAGGTAAGAAGATTTTGTAATAATGGAAAGAATAATCCAAAAACAAGGCTTGTATTGGGGATGAATTAACCAAAAAGAGTTACCAAAGTGTATCCCAGTAATAGGACATGCATTTGGCAACTCATAAAATGATACGTCGTCGAGACAAGGGTGTCTTGAGTAAGACCGGGCAAGTCTCTCCTTACCATTTTTGTCAAAGAATAGAATCGTGCTTTCATCCAACCCAATGTTGGAACCAGCCATGCATTTTATAATACCCGATGTCAATGAAAGCAATCCCATCTTTGTTTACGAGACAAAGATACAATGGACAAATAACCTTTTTAAAAAGTCAATAATAAGTGCAGTCTACGGATCAATCCTGCAGAGTCTGCCATACTGTCCTTATTTTTTCCACTGAACAATTGTTCCTCCAGTACTTCAACCGAGCCAGCCGTACATGATGAACCTGACATCAAGGAACCATCTTGCCTCATTTCATGCAAAGGTATGCTATTTGCGAAGTCTGAACAAGAGAAAGGCTAATACAAGGCTTGTCTTGAAACTTATAGAGTTCTCAGCAGCTTTCTATGAACTCTTTTCACCCATCGTATTTCAATGAATTATGAACCTGAAACCTTGTTAATCAAAAACTTCTATCTCATTAACTCTATCCTTAACTTCAGACCTAAGCGTATTAACTAAAGACTCAACCATACTTACTGCTTTCAGAACGACCGATTTATCTATTTGTTGAGTCTGTTCATTGAAAATTTGTGTTCTTTTCTCCCATTCAGGATCATAGAAATAGATATTTTGAATACCATAAGAACCAATATACATACTTGATACCATTACCTTGTCATCATCTATTTCCCAAACTCGATATATTTTCCCATAATTATAAAAATAATCTCCAACTTTTATAGCATCGGTTCTACCTAAAGTGTTTGATGAGAGAAAATTCAGGATATTTTGCGTAGTAGTCTTGATGTTATTTTCCAATAAAATAAACTGTTCCTTCGATATTTGAGTGCCCGCATCTTCTTCATCTATCTCTCCCACAAAGCCCGCAGCTTCATAGTTTATTCCATCATATTCAATGAAATAAGAATGCATCGAAGAACCTTCTTCCTGCACTTCCAAATAATGATTTACTTCAGCACACTCTTCACTATGATGGATATAATATTCAATATAGTAGGTATCACTCTTTAATAGCATTTTAGATTCAATTTGGTAGGTTTTATAAAAGAGTTGCCAAGTGGTAACCCAACCATATGGAGAGCACTTGGCAACTCATAAAATGATAGAATTGTTCCTCCGGAACATCAACCGAGCCTGCCGTGCATGATGCCCCGACATCTAGAAACTATCTTGTCTCATTGCATGCAAAAGTATATTAATTGTGGAGTCCAAACAAGAATAGATTTATTACAAGGCTTGTTTTGGACGTGAACTTTTAGATATTGCTTCACTGTTGTTCAGAGTTTTATCCAAACAGCAGTTAATTGTAAAAAAAAATAAATACCCATCTGCGTAATCACAATTCTTGCGGATTTACGGATTCAAATAATGCCGTAAACACGTCATCTAAAGGAAAATAGATATCAATTTCATTGATGTGGGGAATGATGTCGGGTCCCCAAATGTTTGGAGCATTTCTATTCAATGCTTCCTTAACTTTCGCATGAATGTCTGGAACATATCGGTGAAGTATCACTTCCTCGTCATCGTAACGGCGAATTTCTTCTTTTGGAACTTCAGTGTACCATTTGTAATATGCGCCTGCTAATCGGTTTACCTCATCATCTGATAATTCGACAGGAAAATCAACCCAATCGTCATACATGCCATCAAAATCACAAGGAAGAAAGAAAGTATCTGCTCGAAAGTTATATGTCTTATTCATAATAAGATCGTTCGGTAAATATCTCAAATCTTTTTGAAAAGAGTTGCCAAGTAACCACCTGTTATAGGGTAAACAATTGGCAACTCCAAAAATGATAAGTCATCGAGACAATGTGTGCCTTGGATAAAGCCGAACAAGTCTCTTTTTATCATTTTGCAAATAAAGGAATTCTTTCCTATTTTAGAATAATCTGCCCTTGGAACTTCATCCTAGCCAGCCATGCATTTATAGCACCCGGCCCAGGGGCAAATCTCCTTTTTGTTTGCAGTACAAAGATACAAAAGATAAAATGACTCTTTTAGAAAAAGACCAATACAAGGCTTGTAATAGAGCTGTTTTTCTCAAAATTCACTTTTGGGGGTAATTTTGCATCCGAAATCATAGGAGAGGCATGGCTAAGCTCTTTGCCACCTGTGTCTTGATGACGATGATTTCGTTTAAAGCTGTTGCCTTGCTGTGACAGCTTTATTCTTTTTCGCTTATTCTTCCCAAGTAATCAGTTGGCGGTCGAGGGTAATCTTGTAGGATTGCCCTTTCTCACCATTGATGTAGTAATGCTGTGCCAAGTGATCGTCGAATTTCCGAACGAATGCCGAACGGATGCGACTGATAACCTCGTTCAGGCGATTGCTGAGGGGGTTGATCAGACGGGTGACCGATGTGCGCAGGAATTCTTCCTTGTGATTAGGTTTAAATTGTCTGTAAATACGATAAATTGCCTCATAATGATCAGGCAAATCCTTAAGAACCACTCCCTCAGGGTGTAGTAGGAAGAAGAAATATAAAGTTTTGGTCAGAGCGTCCATGTCAATTTCCATATTATTGTAATCCGGTAAGAATATCCGATAATCAGCAGTGATGACCATAGGAGAGACCTTTTCTTCTTGATCTATCAGCCGATGAATTACTCCTAATGGCACCCCATTCAATCTGAGCTTCTTGACCGTTTCCTGTAATTCCTGAAGCAGTTTTATGCTTTCATCGTCCTCTTTTACAGATAAAGATTCGCTAACTTCGTTTTTTGTAGCATACGAACCTCTACCGACTTTATGAAAGTCCGGTTCTGATGATACAATCATGAATTCCGGCTGCGGTTCCTGAAACAAGAAACTGTTTAGATTTGCTGAAACAGATCTGCCTGAATAGATAGCACAACCTTCGTCCATCCTGTTATATTCAATCAGTGAACACGGAATCTTCCAACGATTCTCGGGACGAGCCATGAAATCCAATATGTAGGAACTGCCCACCTCGTTATTCGAAAAACCAAGGTCATTCAAATAAGGAGCATAATAGCGGATTCTTTCTATAATCTGACTATCCGTAGTTAAAAATGGAATGTAGATGAAATCTTTCCCTTGCTGTTCAAAACGTGTACGCAAATAAGAATAGTTCGTTGCTATGAAGTGATTTATTTCTTCATTGTACACCTTTTCTATATAAATTACTTGATTCTTTTCAGGCTCGAATGGTAAATTGTTGAAACGGATAGTAAATGCCATAATCGATTTTTTTGCAAAGATATAGATTTCTGTGAAAATGTCGCGAATTTGAAACAAAACAAGGCTTGCATTATTTCTTTGAAAAAATAAATCCCTGATTTCTCAGGGATTTATTGGGATGTATTATTTATTCGGCTTCAATGCTCTTTATACCGCCTGTCACATCAAAGAATGTGATTTTTGTAGTAAGTTTTTTATTGAATAAACTGCTGTCCAGTGTTTCCACATTTCCAAACTGTGCAACTGCAATCTCAGCGTCCAGCATTTTATTCTTTGCATCATAAATCGCAACTTTAGCCTTGCTTGGCAAGGTGTATTGAACGCCCGTCAGTTTCTTTGGCTTCTTATCGACAATGACAGGCTCAGAAGGAACTGTATGCTGATCGGTAACATCAAAGTAAATAGGTGTACCACTCAGGTCGTCTTTATCAACCAAACCTAACCGTTGTGAGAATCGGAAAAGAATCTGTTTTTTTATGTCTGCCGACGGATCTATATAAAAGGTGTAAGCCTTTGTCTCTTTTAATGTATAACCGGTAAACATTTGCATCAATGCAGCTTCTTGCTCATTCAAGTTGTTTACCATGATTTCCATTTGTTTGCCATCTGTAGGCATAAAATCCGCTTGGCCCCTGTTCAGGCTGTTCTTGCTTTCACGGATGTTGTAGATTTCTTGTGCGCATAGTTCTGCTGTTTTAGCTGTAGACCCTGCCATGAGAATTTCCTCGGTCATAAAATCGCGGGAGTTGTACATCTTGCCGCTTTTACTTTCCTCGAATCCTTTGAATGTCTCATATTCCGATGCGGGGGCATTAATTGCAAGTAATAATCCGCTTTCGGACAGTTTGACCATCGGGGCAATGGTCTTATCCTTAAGCTTTACTGTAAACACCTTGGTCGTATCTGGCTTACCCAGGACGTCGAGATGCAGATCTTTTATGGTGTAGGTGTCCAATTGATCGGTCTGAACATTTGGAAGGCGCAAATAACGCTCTGCATATTTGGCATATTCGCCAGGAGTATAGTGCTCTCCTTCAACCAAAACATCCACTTTGATCAGCGTGCGGGGCAGCATATAGGTCACACCTTCGGCATTCACTCCCGGTGTGTAGGGTGAAACCTCTGTCTGGGCCATTGCTGTGAGCGATGTGGCCAAAAGGGCACAAAACATTAACTTTCTCATAATTGTCAAGATTTTAATTTCTTAAATGCTTTTGGCAAGTAGCGAATTAAGTCACTTGCGCATAAGCTCTCTTCGCCTAGTTTCTCGGCCGCTAAATCACCTGCTAATCCATGCAAGTATACACCCAGCCGGCAAGCATCAGCCTGAGGGTATCCTTGGCTCAGCAGGCCTAAGATGATGCCTGTTAGTACATCTCCACTTCCGGCTGTAGCCATGCCGGGATTTCCGGTTGGGTTGAAATATATGTCACCGTTAGGATGGATGATGGCCGTCCATGCACCTTTTAGTATGATGTAGATATGTTGGCGGGTTGCCAAGTCTCTCGCTTTGTTCAGTCGTTCGTAGCTCTCCAGGCAGTTGCCGTTGATTCGGTCCATTTCCTTGATGTGCGGAGTGAGGATGCTGTTTTGTGGCAACTGCTGAAGCCACCCTTTATGATCTCCCAAAATGTTGAGCGCATCGGCATCCAAAACCAGGGGAACTTGCGTCCTGCGTATTTGTTCAACTAATGCCAATGCTGTTTCTTTGCTTGTCCCTATCCCCGGACCAATGGCTACAGCTTGATAGATGTCAGGATTGCAAGGTGATGTGAACCTGTAATCATCATTGTCATGCCTCAGTATGGCTTCCGGCACACTGATTTGCAAAATGTCATTGTTCTTTATCGGGGTGTGAACCGTAACCTTTCCCAATCCGGAACGTAATGCCGCTTTGGCAGCAAGAACGGATGCGCCTGCCATGCCATAGCTGCCGGCAATGAGCAATCCGTGCCCCATTGTCCCCTTGTGAGCAAAGAGATTCCGCTTGCGCAAGATCTTTTTCAGCTCATTTTCTTCTGTAATATAGTAGATGGCATTAGCATCCTCAATTCCCTGTGGGTGAAGACCAATATTTAGGATAATGTATTCTCCGATAAATTCTTGATATTCAGGGAAGAAAAAGGAGACTTTTGGCTGTTGTAACGTTAAAGTGAGTGTTGCGCGAACAATATGGTTTCGAATATTGTATTCATTATCTTCGCACATTAATCCTGATGGTATATCAATACTTACTACATCCGAAGGGGTGGAGTTGATGTATTTTACCAATGATGCAAAGCCACCATTGAGCGGCTTGTTTAATCCGGAGCCGAAAAGACCGTCAATTACTAATTCGTTTTCAGTTAGCTCGGGTGGTGTAAACTGATTGGTGATTTCATGAAGCAGAAGCCCATGTATGTCCATGGCACGATCCCGGTTCAATGCGCAATCTGGGGAAAGTTTGTTTCCTGTATTAAACAGAAAAGCTTCTACCAGGTAGCCCATTTCTGCCAGCATGCGGGCTACAGCCAGTGCGTCTCCTCCGTTATTTCCCGGACCTGCAAATACCTTGACCGAGGTGTGAACGTCCCACCTTGATACAATCACCCTTGTGATTTGCTGTGCAGCTCTTTCCATTAAATCAATGGAAGAAATGGGTTCATGTTCAATGGTGTATCTGTCGAGTTCCTTAATTTGTATGTTGGTCAAGACTTTCATAGGTACAAAAGTACATTAAAATGTTTCATGTACAAAATAAACAACTTTGTTTTTTCCAAACCTTACAAATATTTAGTAAATTTGCATCAAATTAAAGAAATGGCCCTTATGGATGTTATTCAAGTAAAAGACAAAACATTTAAATTGTCAATTCCATCTGCAAAAATTCAAGAGCAGGTGTCACGTGTGGCTGCGGAATTGGTGCGGGATTTGGATGGCAGGAATCCGATATTTCTTTGTGTCCTGAACGGTTCTTTTATGTTTGCTTCGGATTTGTTGAAGCAGGTGAATATTCCTGCAGAAGTTCATTTCGTGAAGGTTTCATCCTATCAGGGAACTTCTTCCACAGGAGCTGTAAAGCAACTGATAGGCCTTACAAAGGATATTACTGACCGTGTCATCGTTATAGTAGAGGATATTGTTGACACAGGAATCACAATGAAACAGATGCTTGAAACACTTCAGCAAAAAAATCCAGCAGAGATTCGCATTTGTACTTTGTTGGCCAAACCGGAGAAGTTGCAGGTCCCATTGAAGTTGGACTATGTGGCATTGGAGATTCCCAATGACTTTATTGTCGGTTACGGATTGGATTATGATGATTATGGTCGTAATTGGGCTGATATTTACACTGTAGTTAATGAATGATTTTCAAATATAGTATAAAATGAAGAATATTGTAATTTTTGGTGCCCCAGGATCAGGTAAGGGTACCCAGAGTGATAAGATTATTGCTGAGTATGGTGTGGCACACATCTCAACTGGTGACGTGTTGCGTGGTGAGATTAAGGCTGGTACAGAGTTGGGTAAGACTGCTTCTGCTTATATCAATGAGGGTAAGCTGGTTCCAGATTCTCTGATTATCGATATGTTGGCTGTAACTTTGGATGCCAAGGGTAAGGATATCCCTGGCGTAATTTTTGATGGCTTCCCACGTACCATTGCTCAGGCAGAGGCCTTGAACGAGATGCTGGCTGCCCGTGGTGAGAAGGTTAGTGTAGTTATTGGCTTGGAGGTTGATGACGAAGAATTGATTAAGCGTATCATCGCTCGCGGTAAGACCAGCGGTCGTGCTGATGACAATGAGGAAACAGCGAAGAAGCGTTTGAACACTTACTATAGCCAGACTTTGCCTTTGAAGGATTTCTATATCAACGAGGGTAAGTATGCTAAGATTCAGGGTGTCGGTACTATTGATGGTATCTACGCTGATATAAAGAAGGCAATTGACGCTGCAGAATAATTATAGAAATTGAGGATTGAGGATTGAGAATGATGGATTATGTCTGATTCTCAATCTTCAATCTTTTTTATTATATCCATATAAATAGTTGAAAAATGGCTGAATCGAATTTCGTTGATTATGTAAAGATTTACTGCCGTTCCGGTAAGGGTGGTAGAGGCTCTGTGCATATGCACCGTGCCAAATATATGCCTAATGGCGGTCCTGACGGTGGCAATGGAGGACGTGGAGGCCATGTCATCTTGCGTGGTAACCGCAACTACTGGACATTGCTCCACTTGCGTTATGACCGTCATGTCTTTGCCGGTCACGGAGGCAATGGTGGAAAAAATAAGAGTACCGGTAGCGATGGCGAGGACAAGTACATAGATGTACCTTGCGGAACCGTTGTCTATAATGCTGAGACTGGTGAATATATCTGCGACGTGACTGAACATGGTCAGGAAGTCATGTTGTTGAAAGGCGGTCGTGGTGGTTTGGGCAATTGGGAGTTCCGTACAGCCACCCGTCAGGCTCCACGATTTGCGCAACCTGGAGAGCCTATGCGCGAATTGGTGGTTATCATGGAACTGAAACTTTTGGCTGATGTGGGTTTGGTAGGCTTTCCAAATGCCGGAAAATCCACTTTGCTGAGTGCTGTTTCCAGCGCAAAGCCAAAGATTGCGAATTATCCGTTTACAACCCTTGAGCCTAGTTTGGGTATTGTTTCTTATCGTGACAACCAATCCTTTGTGATGGCTGATATCCCTGGAATTATCGAGGGAGCCAGCGAAGGTAAGGGCTTGGGATTGCGTTTTTTGCGTCACATTGAGCGCAACTCGCTGCTGTTGTTTATGGTTCCAGGAGATACCGATGATATAGCTAAGGAATATCAGATTCTGCTTAATGAGTTGGAACGTTTTAATCCGGAAATTTTAGATAAGCAGCGTGTATTGGCCATTACCAAGTGTGACATGCTGGATCAGGAACTGATGGATATGTTGGAAGAAACACTTCCAGAGGATGTCCCACATGTTTTCATATCGGCAGTTACCGGTATGGGCATTCAGCAACTGAAAGACCTGTTGTGGGTGGCTATGAATAGCGAAAGCAACAAGTTGCACGACATTCAGGCCGAGCGCATTGTTCATAAGAATAAGGATTTAAGCTTCCTCCGTACCGAACTGGCCGCTTTGGGTGAGGATGATGATTTGCGCGACTGGGGCGAGGATACCGAAGATGATGATTTGGAACTGGATTGGGACGATATGGAAGATTACGTTCCAGAGGAGATGGAGGAAATCGTTGTTGAGGATATCGAGGACCTGGAAGATTTTGAATATGAAGAGGAAGATGAATAAACTGGTTTATCATCCTTTACATAACCATGTAACCGCCTTCAGTACCACTCGTGCTGCGGGCGGTAATGGTGTTCATCCTTGGCGACATGCCGAAAACCGTCTGCCGATTGTTTCCGAATTGGGTATACAGGATACTCAAATGGTGGTTCCTCACCAGACACATACCACCAATATCCTTCAGGTTGATGAGGCTTTCATGCAGTTGCCTGCTGAGGAGCAGTGGAAACTCTTGGATGAGAAGGATGCGGTGATTACGAATCTTCCTGAGGTTTGTGTCTGTGTGTCCACTGCCGATTGTATCCCTGTATTTCTTTATGATGAGGTCCGTCATGCCGTAGCTGCCATCCATGCCGGTTGGCGGGGTACTTGTGCTGGCATTGTGACTAAGACCTGTTTGCTCATGCAGAAGGTTTATGGGACAGAAAGTGCTCACTTGCATGCATTTATTGGCCCTGGTATTTCTCTGGACTCTTTCGAGGTGGGTGATGAGGTGTATGAGGCATTCCAAAAGGAGGGTCATGATATGTTGCTGATAGCTCGCCGTTATCCAGCAAAAGATGTTCTAGAGAAATGGCACATAGATTTGTGGGAGTGCAACCGCCAGCAGCTATTGAACTGTGGTGTTCCTGCTTCTCAGATTGGGGTTACGGATGTTTGCACAGTAAAGAACAGTGAGATATTTTACTCTGCCCGTAAATTAGGCGTTCAGTCCGGACGCATTTTGAACGGCATCATGATTCGCTCATGAATGTGGCTATACTATAAACGTATCCTTTCTCTTCGTTTACAACCGTTTCGATTTGTATTTTGCCATTGTGGCACAAAATGTTTGGCAAGTCGTCGGTAATGCCTGTGCCTTTAAGTTTTACCAATGCTTCCTTTTGCGTCCACAAACGGGTAAATGTCACTTCACGATTAGGTGATGATTGAATTTCTGCCATTTCCTGCTCGTTCATGCAGTGGCGTGCCAGTTCTTCCCGGTAACGGCCGATGCGTTCCACATCTACACCTATAGGAGCGTCACTCAGTGCACAGATTACAGCATGCTTGCAATGACTGAAGTTGAAATGAATTTCAGGATGTTCCGCCAGTGATGGCTTCCCGTGTTCTCCAATGCTGAACGATGGCATTTTTTCGATGCCATAATGCTCTTTAAGACCTTGGCATAGAAGTTGATAAGCCAGAGCCGATTCTTTCCGCCCTTGCTCAAACTTATAACGCATCGCCACCTCTCTCCGCTGCGGAGGAAAGGTGGCGATAATGTTTTCTATTTGTGCTGCAGTGTATTGCTGCAGGTTATCTTCCAAATACAGATGGAACATGCGATTAGTGACGTTGTGAAGGTCTTGCTGCACGGCGGGCACGGATGTCTGCCTTTTTCTTGGCTGAACCGGAGCCATGCGCACCAGTGATATACTGCTTCTTCTTGGCTTTTGTCTTTACCTTATTTCCATTGCTTGAAGGAGCACCGCTACTTCCCTTGAAGGTAAAGCCTTCCACCATGGCGCGTTGAATGTCTTCTGATGTAGCCATAGGGCAGTCAATTAATGATGGAACAAACGTACACCGGTAAATGCCATGGCAATGCCATACTTGTCGCAGGTGTCGATAACATGGTCATCACGAACACTGCCACCAGCCTGGGCAATGTACTGAACACCACTCTTGTGAGCACGTTCAATATTGTCACCGAATGGGAAGAAAGCATCGCTACCCAATGCCACGTTGGTGTTCTGGGCAATCCAAGCCTTCTTTTCCTCCATGGTCAGCACCTCTGGCTTCTCGGTGAAGAACTGCTGCCATACGCCATCTGCCAGGACATCTTCGTGATCTTCGCTGATGTAAATGTCGATGGTATTATCACGGTCAGCACGGCGAATCTTCTCAACCCAAGGCAGGTTCATTACTTTAGGATGCTGACGCAACCACCAGATATCGGACTTGTTACCAGCCAGACGGGTACAGTGGATGCGGCTCTGCTGACCTGCACCGATACCGATAGCCTGACCATCCTTTACATAGCAGACAGAGTTGCTCTGGGTGTACTTCAGGGTAATCAGCGCAATCATCAAGTCGCGCTTTGCCTCCTCTGGGAAGTTCTTATTTTGGGTTGGGATATTCTCGAACAATGCAGGATCTGCCAGATCTACTTCATTGCGTCCCTGCTCGAATACCACACCAAAGCACTGCTTGCGCTCGATTGGCTCAGGACGGTAGTTTGGATCCATCTTGATGACATTGTAAGTGCCCTTACGCTTAGCCTTCAGAATTTCCAATGCCTCAGGAGTATAGTCTGGCGCAATAACACCATCACTTACCTCACGGTTAATCAGACGTGCTGTTGACTCATCGCAAGTATCGCTCAAGGCAATGAAGTCGCCATAGCTACTCATGCGGTCTGCACCACGGGCACGGGCATAAGCGCATGCTATAGGTGTCAATGGCAGTGGAGCGTCTGCAACCCAGTAAATCTGCTTCAGGGTCTCACTCAGTGGCAAACCGATAGCTGCTCCGGCGGGAGAAACGTGCTTAAAGGATGCAGCAGCAGGCATGCCGGTTGCTGCCTTCAGTTCCTTAACCAACTGCCAACTGTTCAGGGCATCCAAAAAGTTGATGTAACCTGGACGGCCGTTTAATACTTCGAAAGGCAGTTCGCCCTCATTCATAAATACGCGTGAAGGTTTTTGGTTGGGATTACAACCATACTTCAAGGCCAATTCGTTCATAAGTTTTGTTTATTATATATATTACTAAGGTGCGAAGTTACGTCAAACAAATGGAAATCCCAAATTATCGGCTTAATTTGTCTTTTTAATGTTCAAAGTGTAAGCAATGTGTAAATGCAACCCCAATAAATCGCACGTTCAACTATCAAATTGTTATTTTGTGTGCGTTTTATTTGTTAGTTTTTTATTATTGAAAAATAATGTAAAAAACATTAGCAAATTATTTGCATTGTATGCCGCGAAATACTTACCTTTGCAACAGAAATAGAAACAATTAAATAATTAACGCTATGAAAAAGATTATTTTCGCATTGGTTTGCATGGTTATGAGCATTTCTGCTAGCGCTCATATTTTCGATGGTATCGATTTGAATGGTGACTTGGTAAAGGTAACTCGTGCTATCAGCCAGAAGGGTTATGTTACAGATCCTGTTAAGGGTTGCCTGAAGGGTAACTGCCAGGGTACTGAGATCTACCTGACTATCAACAGCACTGATTCTTCTCACCCTCGCAAGTTGGGTCAGTTGATCATCGATGTTCCAATGAACAACGCTGATGCATTGGCTAACGCTACTTTGATGTTCAATGTTATCTATCATCAGATTGGCAACGTTAACGGTGTTGTTATGTATGATGTTAACGAGGATGGTACTACCATGAGCTTGGAGAAGACCTCTACTGGTATCCGTCTGTGCTACAACACTCCTTTCTACGAGAAGAAGTAATTTGGGATTAAATCAAATAAAAACTCCCGGGTGATGATTCATCCGGGAGTTTTTTTCGTTTATAAGCGAGAAACAATGGTATTCATGTCCTTACGTTTCTTTTCGGTTGGAGTTGAGTCGGTAGGTGTGCCAATCGGAATCAATACTGCTGGTTCTTCATTTTCAGGCAGATTGAATAGTTGCCGGCATAGGCTGGTGTCAAAGTTGCACACCCAGCAAGTTCCTAATCCTTGTTCTGTTGCCGCTAAGCAGATATGCTCTGTAACGATGGCTATGTCTATATTGCCGTGAGGCTTATCGTCTGATTTACGAACCCATTCCTCATCATGACAGATACAGGCAATGATGATTGCCGGTGCAGTTTTTATCCATTCTCGGTTATAACATTGCTTTGCTTTCTCCACAGCCTCTGGTGTTTGGCACACGTAAAAATGCCAAGGTTGGAAATTTACAGCCGATGGGGCCATGCGGGCACATTCCAGAATGTATTGCAATTTCTCCTCGCTGACAGGTTCGTTTGCATAGTCGCGAACACTGAAGCGCTTTTGGGTTAATTCTAAGAATTCCATGTTGTTCTTCTATTTTTCTTGTTTCTGCAAATATAGTCCATTTTTTTTGTATATTTGCAACGTGATGTTGAACAAATTACAAAAACAGATAAGTATGAAGAAGATTTTATTGATGCTTTGTTTGGCATTGACTGCTCTGAGTGTACAGGCTCAAACCAATGGCCAGCAGACAAAGGAGGAGAGAGAGGCTGCACTGAAGGCAGCCGAGGCAAACTTGCAACCAGGTATGATGGCTCCAGACTTTACATTAAATGATTTGGATGGCAAGCCATTGTCATTGAGCCAGCTGCGTGGTAAGTATGTGGTGATCGATTTCTGGGGAAGCTGGTGTATTTGGTGTGTCCGTGGTATTCCAAAGATGAAGGAGTACTATGCTAAGTATAGCGACAAGATGGAGATTCTGGGTGTTGACTGCCGTGAAAAGGAAGATGCTTGGAGAAAGGGTGTTGCCGAGCACCAGTTGCCATGGAAACATGTCTATAACCCTGGCGGTACCGATAAGGATGTCACAGCTCTCTATGCAGTTCGCGGTTATCCTTGTAAAGCAGTTATCGACCCACAGGGTAAGATTGCACGAATCATTTTGGGTGAGGATCCTGAGTTCTACACCTATCTGGATGAATTGCTGAAGTAACAAATAAAAAAGGCTTGCTGATGAGGCAAGCCTTTATTTTTTATTCCAATTGATAATCCATCGTAACCACCACTCTCAGATTCTTAATATAAGGTGTGTTGGCATCTCTGTTGTCGATAGAGAACTGTCCTTGGGATGCATGACGTATTTTACCTAAACGGCTGTGTGAATCGGCAGCAAATTTCTCGGCAGTAGTGCGGGCATTCTTTGTGGCCTCTTCCACCATCTGGGGCTTGATTTCATTTAGTCCGGTGAACTCGTAAGTTACCCGGTTTTCGCCATATTCTTCAGAAATGAGGGCAATACCCTGTTTCATCAACTCGGTTTGGCGGCCCATCAAGGCACGGACCTTATCGACGTTGGTTGACGTAACCGTAATGACACTGCTTGCCTTATATCGGTAATTCAGCATTTCATTACCGTAATTATCTGCCTGACGGTCGGTGATGGATGGCGGATTTACACTGATTTCCTCATCGGTAATACCTCCTGATTTCAGAAACTTTACAATAAGCGCGTTCTTATGCTCAATCGATTCATACATTTGAGTAGGATCATTGCCGATTTCCTTGTACAAAAGAGGCCATGTCACCTTGTTGGCCTTCACCTCTTTCTCGGACAATCCCTTGACTGACACCTCACAATCACGATCCTTGAACGTGATGATACCTGAACGCAATGCCAAGCCTGCTACTATCAGAGCCACGGCCAGGACAACTGAACTAATGAGTTTTTCGTTTTTCATACCTTTTTGAGTTTTTGTTTTTTTATCCTGTTACTGAAAGCAAAAATACAAAAGGTAATCAGCCTTGCCAAATTCTAAAGTTTAAAAAATGTTTCTGTTTAGGAATGAATAACAATCTTAGCTATTCGCTTGGCCAGTGCCATGATGGTCAGGATGGGTGGAAGTCCTAATGATTTTGGCAAAAGACAGGCATCGGCTGCCGGATGGCAGGCTTTTTTTATGATATATATCAAGAAAGATAATAATAAACGGCATTACATGGTGTCTGTTCCATTTATTGTCGTATCTTTGCCGCAAGAAAAAAGAGAAATTTTAATATTTTTATAAAGAACCAGAAGACGCCAAGCCGCAGGGCTTCGTAAAGTGAGCATCGGTCTCACATACCTACATCAAGGCCACCCTCAGGGCCGGCAGATGGCCGCTTTTTTAATCCCTTTCTTTTTCAAGATAAATGGTATAGTGACAGCAGAACCTATGTTTTGTTGTGTGGGGATTCCTATGTAAATTTTTATAAACAAGGCCAATGGCGTTAGAAATCATCAAGCGCAGTGAAAATGCTGAATCTAAGAATTTTTTCAGCAGAATCAGCACTGAAATAAATTGCGGAACATATCAAGTAGAGACTCCGGTTCTTTACTATGTGGTAGAAGGAAAGATTGTACTGATAGATAGAAAAAAAGAAACTACCTACAACTCAGGCGAAGTCTTTTTCTTGCCTAGTGGAATGACGGTTGCTTTTGAAAAAGAAGCAGATCCCGGGAGTGGTAAATTTACATCTATATACATTTTTATGTGTACAGATTTATTGTATGTTGGTCACCCTTTCCGTCCTCTTCAAAAAAGTGTGGCTCATCCGGGATATAAGAAGAGTTATGCAGTAAATGTTCCATTGACATCTGCTCTCTTGTATTTGACCCGTTGCTATCTTGAGCAAAATGTTGTCAATCTGGATAAATTTGAGACTTTGAGTTTCGTTAAGATTATTTGTTCTGATAATAGCAGTATAGCTTCCAATGTTTTATTGTTCTGTAGCCAACCTTGTGATAATTATGAACAACTGGTGATAAGCAATATCCATCATCAAATTTCAGAGATAGCTATTTGCCTTTTTGGCTCGTATCAGAATTTATATTATAGATGCCGTAAAGCCGGATTGCCGCCATTAAGGGAAATCCGTCATAATTATGTGATGATGAGTGCACAGATACACGTGCTAAACTCCACATTAAAAATCAAAGTTATAGCATCAATGTTTGGGTATGCAAATGTGAACAATTTTTGTAACGCTTATACTGAAAAATTCGGGATTAGTCCTTTGAAGCACCGTAAGCAATACTGTTGTAAGAATGAAATTATATAAGATACTAATAGACTGAAACGATCAAATGACTCAATGGTTCGAACCTATTGCCGGTTGAATCCAGAGATTGAGGAAATAGTATAAACCCAAAAGGCTTGCCTGAAGGCAGGCCTTTTTTTTGTTCCAATCTTTTTCGGCTTACCGGAAAATATGTCTAACTTTGTCCTCCGAAAAGTAAAACAAGATCAATGGCTGATAGAATAAAGAATGTTCAGATTCGCGTAGCTTTGTTACTGCCCGTTTTCCTCACGTTGTTTCTTTCCGTATCAATGCCTTGTGCTGCGGCCGGAGGAAATGATAAGACTGCACAGGAATTATTTAATAAGGCATACAGTCAGGTCATGGGACCTCAAGGCTCGTCTTTCCACTATGCTGTTAACATCGTAGGAATATACAAGACTGAGGGAGACATAATCTACAAGGAAAAGAAGTCATATTTTGAGGAAAACCGTATGGCTTCTTGGGATAACGGCACGATAGTATATAAGGCTGACAAAAAGAAACAGGAAGTGAATATCTATCGTTCCGATGACGAGAACAGAGACAAATATCTGTCTAAATTTGACTATGACATCAATAAGTTCGAGTATAGCTACATCACCAAGGGTGACTGCTATGAAATTACAGCCAAAGTTCCCAATGCCAAGTTCTTTGGAGTGCGTGAGGCCAAGATTTTGGTAAAGAAATCCAATCTTCATCCGGTAAGTCTTACTGTGAAGGTGGCATTTATGCATGCCACTATCAAGATAACTAATTTTAAAAGTGGAAATGTAAGCGACAGCAGTTTTGTTTTCCCTAAAAAACGTTTTGCCGGATACAAAACGATAGATCATCGTAATGAATAACGATTTGTAAATCATTCAGTAAATATAACACGTATGCTGACACATATCTTAATGGTTATGATGGGGCTCCTGATAGGAGTTGTAGTAAAGGCATTGGGAAAATACAACCCTCTTCCTTACACGGTTACCCTTTTTGCTATCGGAATTGCCATTGGTCTTTGCTCCCAAGTTGAACTGTTCGGAGAGGATACCTACTTCAACAAAGGTGTTGATATGGTTTTTAGTATGGATCCGGATTTCATCCTGTACGTATTCCTTCCTATCTTGGTGTTTGATGCGGCATACGAGATGGATTTGACAACCTTCAATAAGACATTTTTCAACTCTACCTTATTGGCTGGCCCCGGATTGGTTATATGCATGTTGCTTACGGCATGCCTGGTTATGGGTTTGCTTCATTTGTCTGGCGAATACAACTCAGACATGTGGATATTTGCATTGATGTTTGGTGGCTTGATTTCTGCTACCGACCCTGTGGCTGTTGTGGCTTTGCTCCAGGAATTAGGAACCAGCAAGAAATTCTCAACATTGGTAGATGGCGAATCTCTTCTCAACGATGCCTCGGGTCTGGTGTGCTTCATGATGTTCTATTCTCATTTTATCGCTAAAGGTGGAGTCGGCAATCCTGTAATCTATTTTGGTTGGGTGATATTGGCAAGCTTCATCATCGGTTATATCGTTTACAGGCTGACATTGAAATCCGTTAAGCTCCTCAAGGTTGAAATGCTGCAGATTTGTGTGGTAGTGGTGGCTGCATATGCTACATTTATGATTGCACAAAGTCTTCTGGAAGTTTCAGGCGTCATAGCGCTGGTGGTATTCGGACATTATTTTGCACAAAGTGGGCGACCCAGCCTTAGCGAATCTACCAATAAAGATATGGAGAAGTTCTGGTCTCTTCTTGCATATGTAGCCAATACATTGATCTTCCTCATGGTAGGTATTCTAATTGCCACAAAGGTTGATCTTACATGGACCAGAGTTCTTTATGCCGTTCTTGTCTATGTTGGCCTTAACATCATACGTTTCATCATGATTGGACTGCTTTATCCAATCCTCAAACGAAAAGGCTACGGTCTTAGTTTACATGAGGCCATAGTTTTGGGTTGGGGCGGCCTTCGTGGTGCACTCAGTATGAGTATGGCACTTATGGTGAGCTACAATATGGATATTCCTCAGCATCCGCGCGATTCAATTCTTATCTATACGGCTGGTGTTATCACACTTACGCTTTGCATCAATGCTACAACGAGTAAGTGGCTGGTGAAAAAACTGCAAATGGGACAGGCCCCAGAGAAACAAAAAGCCTGCTGATTATCAGCAGGCTTTATCATTTTAGAGGTGGAGCTGGAGGGAGTCGAACCCTCGTCCAAACAAGGAAACAATATGCTTTCTACATGCTTATCTCTGCCTTCATTTTCGAGCATTGGCAAGACCAGAGCCACCAACCAATGCCTTATCCTTTAAATCTCACCCGTACATCAAGGCCTGCACGGACTATCCCCGATTTGCCTGTGCCACTGGACCAGAAAGCTTCGGAGCAACAGCCTCTGAGTGACATCTCGTTCCAGCACCTGGTGCCGGAATAAAGCTAATCTACTGTACTTCGATTAAGCAGCGAGAGCGTAAGTATTTTCGCCAATTAAATCTTTGGTAACTGAGATTATAGAGGAAATCACCGACCCTCTGCATGCTTACATACCTTTTCATCTCGCTGTCAAAACCAGTCAACCCCATGGTATGCGGATGCAAAGATATAGCTTCTTTTTGATATTTATGGTTTCTTTTCAGTTTTTTTTATGTTTCCCTACTCGAAGCATTGATATTATTTCTCCAGTGCAGTGAATAAATCATCAAGGGTAAGTGTTTGATTCACGATGAAAGAATGGCTTCCTGGAACTAATCCCATTGTCGTGACAAGCACAACTTGTATGGAACGCATGTCTTTATGCATTTTGCTGTTGGCGAAAGCCTCAATCTTATTTTGCAGTTTCTGCTCGTAATCTGATGAGATGGAATATTTGCTACCGGAAAATTTCATTTCACAAAGATAGTCCGTGTTTGCGGCTTTACTTTCCATTACAAGGTCTATCTGTGCCCCTTTCCCTTCTTCTGTTTTGCCAATATAGCAATAGTTTCGGTCGACAGAATGTAAGCGGAGTGCATCTGTCATTTGTGGCAGGTGTTCTATACAGAGCAGCTCAAAGGTATCACCGGCCCAGTTATAATATTCACTTTTACCAAACAAGGCTTTCCAGCCACCAGCCTTTACTTGTTTGTGATAGGAGAAACGCAGGTAGAAAAGAGAGAAGAAGTCTTTCAGTTGATAAACCTTTTCCACCCGATCTTTTCCATATCGTGGATATTCTCTGGTAATGCCTGATTCACGCAGATTCTCCAATAGTTTGGAGAGAGAGCCTCCGGACTTGATTCCTGTAGCTTCACAAATCTCGGCTTGAGTCATTCCATAAAACTGACTTCCTAAAGCCGTTACGATATCCACATAGCGCTCCTTGCTGGCGTAGAGGCCTGTGTATACATCCTTGAATTCCTGATGTATGAGCTCGTCTGCAAAGAATATATTATCAATGTTCTCCGTTATGGTAAGGTCGGTACGTAATTTATCCAAGTAGAATGGAATTCCTCCCAGTGCCATATAGCTGATGCAAATCTCATAACGGGAGAGATGGAAACCATTCTTCCGATAGTATTTTTCACACTCAGAAAGCGTGAAAGGAACGAGTCGGATTTTCTCTGTCAGTCGCCCATGGAGACCTCCGTAATCATGGATTACGTTGTCAAGCATCCAGCTGGTTGCACTTCCACATACCACAAGCACAATATTGCGTTCACTGTCAGCCCAGGAATTCCAAAAGTATCCAAGTTCAGAAATCATTTCAGATGATTGAGGGCCAGCAAGCCATGGGAGTTCATCTATAAACACAACCTTTCGCTTGGATCTTTTCTTCTGTAGAACCTTTCTTAATAAAAGAAAAGCTTCGCGCCAGCAAGATGGTTTGCTTTCTTTGTCGCTTAATCCTGCAAGAAGTAGCGCATCATAGAAGTGATCCAACTGAATTTTTCGATAGGTCTCATAGTCCTTATCTCCATCCTTAATGTAGGTGCCAACAGCTCTGAAAAGGATTTTTTTCTCGAAAACTTCACTTACCAAGTAGGATTTTCCCACTCGGCGTCTTCCGTAAATAGCAACAAATTCTGACTTCCTTGAATTGTAAAGTCGTTCAAGTTTGGCAATTTCTCCTTTGCGCCCTATAATATTTTCGTAACTCATTGTAACCTTGTATGTTTACTTGTTGTGCAAAGGTAATATTTTTTTCTTGTAATGTGAATAATTTTATTTGAAAACTCAGCGAAAACCGCAGTTTTTTATTGATTTTCGCTGAGTTTTCAAATGATGTTTTATTATTCACGGTATCCAATTGCAGATTTATTTCAACTGGATTCTGCCTTTATATAATTTGGTTTATAAGTCTATTTATGTTCACTGAGTTATGAAAAATACTATTATTGCCGTTGCAAACTGGAAGGGAGGCTGTGGGAAAACTCTTGTCTGCGCACTCCTTTGCCTCTATCTCCGTTTTAAGGAGATTCCAGTTATGACTATTGATGCCGACGTACAGCAGTCACTGTTCTACCAGCACATGTTTGAATGACAGGGGTCATCTACTTCGGTGGTGCCATGGGAGTTGCAGTACCTCGACACTTCTGATGTTGATGCAGCAAGGGAGAAGATGATCCTCAATCGAATGGGCTATTTCAAAAACCTTTTACTCCATTGTCCATCCATTATTTACTCACTTTACTTTAAATGAACCACGGTCTTCATCTGAATTCTCCAGGTTTACATCAATGGATTTGCGTTTACCGCTGTTAAATCGCCATGCAATATCGAATGCAATGGCATGATCCTTATATTTCAGATGGTTTTCTGTACGATGCATCACCAAACTGCCAGGTATTGTCTCCATGGTATAACGGTCTTTTACAAATGGGAAGAAACAACGCACTCCCATGGTTACACGGTGGTATTCATATTCCAGATTCACGTAAGAAACCTTCTCTATACCGGTCTTGTACAGTCCAGTTAGTTCATGACCTCCAAATTTCTGATAATAAGTAAAGGCCAAACCTTTATGCCGAGCTGAGAACATAAGAGATATTGGGTAAGTCCAATCCCGATAGGTATCCGATTGGGCTGTCGGACGGAATTCCTGACGGGTAGCTTCAAAATTCAGGCCTATACGGATTGCCTTTATCGGACGGTAGTTCAAACTCAGTGTTCCGCCTTGTCTGATATCACGGTCTGCATTGGCGGTCTGGCGAAGGATGCAGTCGTTCCCATATTGGTAATTGTCAAAGAAACTGTTAGTGTTTCTTTCATGATAGAGTGTGGTCTGAAGTGTTAGTGGACCAGCATACAGGTCATAACTCAGTTCGTAGGTTTGCTGATGGGCGTTCCTTAGATTTTTGTTTCCTGTCTGATAAAAGTCTTTCATAATCAGGATTCGAGACTCAGACAACTGTTGGATGTTAGGCATCAATGTATTTGATGTGTATTGCAGACGAAGGCTGTTTGCTTTATTCAGTTTGTAGCCGATAAGAAACACCGGAGTAAAGGTCAGATTGCTGAAGCCATTATTTCCAAGACGCTTGTCAATGTTGCCTCCTATACTGGCACGATACATCAGCTTATGGTATTCGCCACTTATATCGCCATAAAAATAATGCTTCTGTGTACGGATATCCTCCAAGTGTCCGGATTCTGACAGGGAGTTGGAAAGCTCATTATTCAAGAAGTTGTATTTGCCTTGATAACCTATCGTCATTTCAGCATCTTTGAAATTATGCGTGAAGACAGCTTCCCCTATGACCGATTTTTTGCTGTTGTCCAACCATAACTCGTCGTCAAAACCGGTTGCTCCACTTTCTGTGGAACGACTCTTCTGGTCATTTTTGAAAAGACTTCCCACCACATTGAAACTCAGCATATCTCGCTCGCTCAGGTAACGGTTGTAGTACACGTCGAGTATTGGAGAAAGCGTATGGATGCGGTCTGTAAGCGAACCGGTCCGTGTCTCCTGATTCTGATTGATGGAGAGGAGGATGTTCTTGTTGGCTTCCTGATTGTCAGTAGTTGTATTGAGACTGGCTTTCACTTGAAAGTCATATCGCTCATCCTTGCTCTTACCGTATGTCAGTCGGAGTAAATGCTGGTTACTCCAGGTTCGTGCTGTCTCGTCATACTGATATCCGTATTGCTTGTCACCGATGGCATAGTTGTAAAGACCATGTTCTGTGCTGTTTACATCGTGCTTGGTGTTAAAATGCGGACCATAATTAAGCGAAAATTTCTGGTCTCCCTTAACGTATGAAAGCGAAGCCGATCCATTGGAATACATCTGGCCTGCTGTAGCTCTGAAACTGCCACTCCAGCCCGTATCAAGTGGTTTGGTACGTACATTTACTACTATCTCAGCATCATTCTGATAGCGCATGGTGGGAACATCGTAATATTCCACATTTTTAATTTTATCTGCAGGAATAAGGCGTAAGTCCTCATCTGTGGCTCTGATGCCATTAAGCAGAATCAGCACCGATTTCCCATTTATGGATGATAACGAGTTACTAGTCTTGTCAATCATCAGATTGGGAATGGTAGCTGTCAGATCCAGCGCCTGGCTTGCCTCCTTCATCTCATCCTCGGAAAAAGTATAGGCAATTTTATCAATTCCACGACGACTGCGGTTCCCTGTTACACTAACCTCATCAAGTATTATTTCAGAGGGTTGAAGCTTTACGTTTACAGTACTGTTCTTTGTATTTAACTGCACCAATTGAGAGACCGGTTTATAACCAATAAAAGAAACCTGCAACACGTAATTCCCTTGTGAGACAGGTGCCAATTCATAATTTCCTTTCAGATCTGTAGCATCACCTTTTATCAAACGAGTCGTATCATCGGATAGAAAAAGGGCTATGTTGGCAAAAGCAATTTTATTGCCTGCTGTATCTGAGACATTTCCTGATAGTTTACAGTCCTGCCCCAAAGCAAAAAGGGGACAAAGAGAAAGTAAGGATAAGAATAGCTTTCTTGACATCATTTTTTTCATCTTCTTCTTTCGTTTTTGACCAGCTCACCAAGATCATCAATGATGCCCTTAATGGCACAGCAAAGTTACGCAAAAGTTTTTAAACATTCTTCATCACTACCTCAATTCTTTTCCAGAGCATGACGAAACGTAAGAACTTCACACAGATGGCACTGTTCAGCGATAGCTGCGAGAGCCGTACAGACGGTAGATACCGTGACCAAAGGCCGTCCTCCAAAGTACCTTGCAGGAATGAATGATCCGAATTCCCTGCTGGCATGGTACCTCAAGGTCATTGCCTCTCAGAAGGATGCGCTTCAGAAAGTCTGCAAGACGATAGTTGCTGATGCCTATTGCTCCTTTTTATGCCAGAAGCAGAAATTCCCGCAGTTTCACCCCATAAAAATAGGGCAGTTTTATGAAAAAAAGCAATAGTCCGTATTTCCTTCACTAAATTTGTCAAAGCAATTAATAAGAACTAATCGGCTATAATGATTGCCCTTGGTAAATTAAACTAATTAAAATATATCGAAAATGAGCAAAAGTAAATTATTGACAACACCGGAGGCTGCGGAACATCTGGGAATTAAGCGTTCTTACTTGAATAAGTTGATGATGCAGAAAGAAATCCCATACTACAAGCCACATGGAAAGCTGTGTTTTTTTGATGGTGAGGACTTAGATAATTGGTTGCGACGGGTCCGTATCTCTTCAAATGAGGAAATAGAGCAGAAGGTACAGAATAAAATGATCAATTCATAATGGGATAGGCAATGAGTATTTTTGATTTCCTGAACAGGTTTTGGCAAGAGTGTTTTAAAGAGCCATTTTCTGTTTCTGAAGTAGCTCTTTATTTCTATTTGGTTAATGAGGCGAACCGCCAGCGATGGGAAATGCCGATACGTTGCAATACTCAGACCATGAGTCTTCACCTGAAAACCTCCAGGCAAACCAGTCAACCCCTTAGTTGTTTATCTCTTTAAAAATGAGATGCTTAAGTATGATTTTGGAATTGTCGTGTGCAAAAAATGTGCAAAATAAATAGCCTATTTTTTATAAACACATCTTATTTCCGATGCAAAGATATAGCTTCTTTTTGATATTTATGGTTTCTTTTCAGTTTTTTTGTTATAATCTCGTAGAATAACCCCGCTCTTTACAATTATATTACGAAATTTGATAAATATAGTGCCCTTAATCGATAAAATTTAGCAAATGGACGTTGCTATTCGATAAAATTTGGCATGTAGCCATCCCAAATAATGAGGTACTATTTTCCCAGTGCAGTGAATAAATCATCAAGGCAGAGAGGGGCTATATAAATAATGTTTTTACAAATGGAGTTGCATATTAGGTAAGATATTCCTTATCATGTTTTGTGGTACGTCACACTCTTTTGCGATAGTTGCCCATGTTGCGCAAATGTCACACACCTCGTCTATTATTTGTGGGGCATTTCGAATATTATTGCGAGTGCCGAGCTCTAGCAAATCATAACGAGTTATATTATCGAATTTCCCGTTTATAGACATCTGATGCGCAGAAGTCCAAGAACCATTAGGATTGTAGGCGTAGCCCATATCGTATGCCGGCGACAGCTGCCATAAACATTGCTTGTCCATCAAGAATGATATGTTCTTTGTGTGGTCATCCTGATTTCTTACCACAACATTGAATACAACTCTACGGAACATCTCCTGTGCCTCTTGGTAGGACAGTCTCAGGCCTCTCATCACGTTGAATGCCTGCTCGTACGAATAACCTCGAAGCAGACGATAGTCATAATGCGCAATACCACAAAGAGTCTGCATGTGAATTTTCTCACCGTTGACACGATCAAAGCGTTTCGTGAGGAAATGAGCTCTGCCATTTTCCTCAATAAGAAAACATTCTGTCATATCTATTCCACAAGCTCTTACTAGTTTGGCAAACGAGTACTCCAAACGTCCGTAGTTCTCCGTCTCTCTGAATCCTGCTGTTGCAGATACGCCATCGAGCTTTATAAGGTAATAGTCGAAGCCTTCTGGAGCTTCAACCTGTCCGGAACGAACTTCTCCCGTTTCCTTATTGTAAGCTATTATTGCCTTTGCTCTTTGTCCACCTGCAGAAGTTCCAAGACGCAGTATTTCTGCTATGGCAGTCTTTTTGTCCTCGCCCATATTTGTCTGGAAACTATCTTTTTCTGTCAATGCCTCTCGTGCGACGGCAACAAGGTTGTTCAATTCAATGCGTTGTTGCGAATTGAATGCACCCTCTATTGCAGGTTCAAATTCCAAAGCCCCCATGCATCGTTTCCCCATGAAACATAGCGACTCGATGGCATTGCCACTTGTTCTACCCGTCAATGCCAGCCACTTGTCAAACAGCGCACGACCATATGTGTCAGGAAGTGAATCGGCTAGCATTCCAGGAAGTCCCTTAAAGGTTTCTTGATTCAATTCTCCAAAGCTGTATATGCGTCCTTCTCTTGTTGGCATTAAGATAGGGGAAGGCTGTATTCCACTTCTTGTGAAATCTTCATCATACTCAAAACGTGCAATCCCATACTGTGGATTCCAGCTCACAGCCCCTACAGGCTTACCAAACATTCTTACTTGTGCTACATCTACCATTCAGAATCCTCCTGCCCATTATTATAGTTGTTACCCCTTGATGCACGCTTACGTTTCTTTGTCTTTGCAGACTGAACCATCTTGTAGTATTCATTAGGACTTATTTCTTCCTCCTGTAGCATCGGCATGAATATCTCTATCTTGCCTAATGTTCGTATGATGCGCAGGAAAGACTCAAAAGACTTTATCTCGCCGTCTTCCATACGAGCAATGGAAGATACGGATACGCCTGAGGTGTCGGCCATATCTTGGCGAGAAATGTTTTGCTTTAGTCGAAGTTCTTTTATCTTTGCAGAAATCTTGTGGGTTATTTCTGCATCAGAAAGCATGTAAATATTCTCCATACATGTCAATATTGATATTTTACGGTGCAAATATACTAAATATAGCTCAATATTGACATATTAAAGATGGTTAATGTTGTAAATGCTTGAAATTTTAGTTACTTCTTGTTACAACGATCGTATAGTGTCGGATTTTTGTTTGCCGAAAAGTTTCAAAAAGGCCTAGACTTGATAGGTATGTGTGCGGAGGATGTAACCGAGAAATCTGACAAATAAAAAAATCTCATTTTTTGCCAACTTTCCACTAAATCTTTGTAAGGCGTTGAAATACAGGTTGAAAAGTTGGTGGAGAGTTGCTTTTAAGTCTCCACTAACCCTCCACTAACTCTCCACTAACTCTCCACTGAAAATAGAAGTGATACCGCATAATTTAGTGGAAACTTAGTGGAAAGTTAGTGGAGAGTTAGTGGAAAGTTGGAATAAACTCTCCACTAGATTAAATTATTGAAAAACAAGCATCTGTGTCGATTTAGTGGAGAGTTGGCCATTTCCCGGTTTTTATCTGGTTCTTCACCAATTTAGGTGCAGAATTTTAGTGCCTGCGTCCTACCTTGATAG
>JAKSLP010000033.1 GCA_024401115.1 Bacteroidaceae bacterium
CTATCAAGGTAGGACGCAGGCACTAAAATTCTGCACCTAAATTGGTGAAGAACCATGCAAAGATAAACCCATTGCTGATAAGTTGTATATCCGTGTAAAGTGCATAAGTAGAAATTAAAAAACTTAAAGCACTTATAAACAACAAATTAAATAGTTAACAAAGTAGAAATATATAAATTGATTTTAAAGAAAGAATCCGTTTTTACTTGGTGATTTTTTGCTTCATTAAACATATTTTCCTAACTTTGTACGCTAGATAATCAAAGACATGCCATGAAGAATTCGTGTTTTTTTCTGATGTTGCTTTTTTCCGTCAGTGCCTATGGCGGTGCACCATACAACCAGAAAACAGCAAAATTGTTGGCGCAATTGGACTCCATTTTACCCTTGCGCGGACAATACGAGCAAAACAAATTATTACGAATAGCCTCGCTGAAAGAAACCGCAGCTCTACGGGCAACAGATGAGGAACGTTTTTGGGATTACGGGAAACTGTACAATGAGTACTTTACTTACGATTCCGACTCAGCACGAAAATATGTGGATCTTAACCTTAATATTGCCCAGGAGCTGAAGAACCAAGATTGGGAGACGGAATGGAAAATCAAGAAAGGCATGCTACTGGTCAACACTGGATTTCTGGCCCAGGCTGACAAGTTGTCAAAGGAAATACGCTTGACATTAACAGATGACCTAAGGATAGACTTCTATGATTTCATGTTTGCAATGAATATGCGACTGGCACAGTATTCTGACGGTACCCCCGATGTTCAGAAACAATACACCCAACTGTGCTTTTCGTTCCGTGACTCGCTGTTGGCAATCATGCGCCCTGACCATCCTAATTACCTGAGACATAAGGGAGGTCAAGTGCAAGACCGGAAAGAAAAGGAAGAATTGATACAGGCTCTAGAGCATGAACTGGCCGTATCATCATTGTCCACTCGTGAGGATGCCATGAATGCCGTGGTATTGGGTTATCTTTACAACAGTTTAAACAACAAGGATGGATACATCCAGAATATGGCGCGTGCAGCAATTGCCGACATTCATGCTACCAACTCGGACATTGACTCGCTGGACGGTTTGAGCCAAGTGTTGTTCGAGGTGGGTGATCTGGACCATGCCTATCAGTATATCACCAACTGTCTGAACATCATCCGAACCTACGGAAACCGCGTGCACCTGCTTAGATTGACCGCCATTCAGGAAAACATCTTCAAGGCCTACATTGACCGCGGTAAGAAACAGCAACACTTCACCCAGCGCATGTTAGTCACTCTGGGATGTATGGCAATGGGACTTTTCATCGCAGTATGCCTCATCGTACGTTTCATGTTCAAGCAACGGAACAGCCGCCAAGAACTAAACGAGAAAAACATTCTGTTGGAACTTAATGTCAGCCAATTGAAGAAAGCACAAACCGAACTGAGCGCCACTCACAGTCAATTGGAAGAAGCCAATGCGGAACTTAAAGCCCTGAACACCCAATTGCAGGAGGCCAATTATGTCAAAGAGGAGTATATTGGTTATGTGTTCAGCATCTGCTCGAATTACATCAGCAAACTGGACGAGTTCCGAAAGGACATAAATCGCAAGGCCAAGACCAATATGTTCAACGAGATTAAGGAGATGACCGACTCATCGACGGTGGCACAAAGCGAATTGAAAGAGTTTTACCAGAATTTTGACGCCATTTTCCTGAACGTGTACCCCAACTTTGTAGCTGATTTTAACAACCTGCTGCAACCCGATTACCAGTTCAACCTGAAAGAGGGCGAAGGACTGAATACAGAGTTGCGCATCTTTGCTCTAGTAAAACTAGGTATTACCGACTGTGTAAAGATAGCCGAATTCCTGCACTGCTCGGCACAGACCGTTTATAATTACCGTCTGAGAGTTAGGAATCATGCACTAATGCCGGATAAAAAAGAATTTGCCGAAGCGGTTCAGGCCATCGGCAAAGCAACTGTGATATAAAAAAGAGGCGCTTATTCAAGCGCCTCTTTTTTTTATTTAAAGGTTGACTGTAACAGCCTCACCCTTATACTCTATCAACTTACCCTCTGGATTCTCCAGATTCAAGTTCATTGGCTTATCTTTAGAGACAACCACTACATTGAAACGGCGGTTCTTCAACATTCCCTTGAACTCGCCCTGACGCTTACCGATGGTCAACGTCTTAGTGGCATCGTTGTACTGGATATCGATAGTAGCGTAAGCACCCTTCTCATAATTGTAGTTTGTGCCCTCATCCTCGTACAACTGGAACTGGCCGTCAGCGCCCTGGTATACATATAGGTTAACCAATTCGGCTGGGTTTTCATCGCTCCACTCCATCGCAGGACCGAAAGGAATAATAGCACCCTCGCGAACATAAACAGGGATACGGTTGTAGGGAGCATCCACGGTTTTCTTCTGGCCACCATCAATGTATGCACCGGTATACAGGTCATACCATCCACAAGTAGCAGGGAAGTAAACATCACGGGTACGAGCCTTATAATAGCCTACAGGACAAGCCATCAATGCAGGACCGAACATCCACTGATCAGCTATATTGTTCACCTTAGCATCCTTTCCAAAGTCCATAACCAAGCCACGCATCAGGGTATAATCCCTGAAATGAGCCCAACCTGCCAAAGAATACAGGTATGGCATCAGATGGTAGCGAAGATTATCATAATAGACAAAGGACTGATAAGCAGGATGGTTATCTGGTGCTATGTTCCATATCTCACGCAATGGCCACTGGCCGTGAGCACGATACAGAGGAACAAAGCAACCGAACTGGTTCCATCGGGTCTGAAGCTCTCTCCATTCCTTCAGGTCCTCATTCTCCACACCAGCCTGGTCGAAAATGGTCTGAGCTGCCACATAACGTTTCTCCACACAGAAACCACCGTTATCCATTCCCCAGAATGGAATACCACTCATGCTGTAGTTCATACCGGCAGTCATCTGCGCACGCATATCCTCCCAACGGGTACCGATATCACCACTCCAGGTAGCAGTGCTGTAACGCTGCTCACCGGCAAAACCGCTACGGGTCAAAAGGAACACGCGCTGGTTTGGATTCACGCTACGCTGGCCGTTATAGATAGCATCAGCATTAACAATGGAATAAGCATTGAAATACTCGGTACTTGAACCCAAAGCGGTAGGACCACTCAAAGCCTTGCGATACCACATAGGAGTGCAGTCACGCACATTTGGCTCGCTGGCATCCATCCACCAGGCATCTATGCCTTGATTGTACTTAGAGTACAATTTCTCGTTCATCTGACGCCAGAACATATCGCGTGCACCCGCATCATAAGCATCATAGAATGAACCCATGAAGCCCAGCCAGTCATAGATGCTGTCCTTTACAGCCTGACCGTAGATCCAGCCGTTCTTATCTAACTCCTTATAATTATTGGTGGTGCAGTAGAACTTAGGCCAAACCGAGATCATAAAACGTCCGTGCATAGCATGTACACTGTCTATCATGGCCTGTGGATTTGGATAGCGTGAAGCCTCAAACTCATGGTCACCCCATGAATCCAAAGGCCAGTAGTTCCAGTCTTGAACGATGTTATCCACTGGGATGTGACGCTTACGGAACTCAGCCAGGGTGTTCTCCACCTCGCCAGAAGTTTTATAGCGCTCACGGCTCTGCCAGTAACCCAACACCCACTTAGGCATAACCTGTGCCTTACCGGTCAATGTACGGTAACCACTGATAACCTGATCCATATCATTTCCGGCAATGAAATAGTAATCCATATCACGAGCCATCTCACTCCAGACGCTCAGACGGCCCTGTTCCTCTTCGGTTTGAGGAACAGCTGCACGCAAACCGCAATAAGAGGTTCCACCATCAGGTTCCCACTCAATACGAATAGGAGTCTTCTCGCCCTGAGTCAGCGGACAGTCAAACTTCCAAGCATTTGGGTTCCAAGCTGTACGCCAACGCTCAGCAACAACCTGCTGATTGTTGATGAACACCTTAGTATAACCTGCATAATATAGGATGAAATGGTAGTTGGAGGTGGTTGGTGATTCCAAATAGCCTTCATACACCACCTTTGCCCCATCTAAATTTATATCCTTAGGCAGGCCATCCATAGCGAATGCATGCTCATAATACAAGCTATCCTCATTCTGCACCAGTGTTTTACCCTTAGCATCGGTATAGGTACCTGTCAAATGGCCCTGATTACCATCCTTATCATACAAGGTAAAGGCCTTGTGCAACTGCAGGTAATCATTCGGATTTCCCCAACGGCAATAAGAATAGCTGTCCCACAGAATACCATAATTCTTATTACTCATCACGAAAGGAACAGCAACCTTGGTATTGTACTGGAACAGATCCTCGTTCTTTCCCTTCATGTTATACTCCTCTGACTGGTGCTGTCCCAATCCATAGAAAGCCTCATCATCAGGGCTGTCGAACTGTACGTGCCAGGTCCAGGCATTTCGTTGCTCATCGGTCAGTGTACCCACACCAATCTCGCGTTCAGGCACACAGAACGGTTCAAATGTCTTACCATTCTCTGCAGTCTCCTTAAGTAGCGCATTTCCCTGTGCATCAAAGAATTCCACACGACCATTTGACTTGTCAACAATAGCAGTCACACCTTTAGCAGCCACTATAACCTTGCCGTCTTTTTCTGTTACAGAATACTCAGGCTTGGCATCCTGAGGAACAACCATTAAACTGGGCTTCTTCTGTGGCAATACATCTTCATGAGTGGCGCGCACACGAATGATGTAATCGTTCACAACCTGCAGACTAACCAGCTTGGCACCATTTTCAGAAGGATTCTCCACTTTCACAAGCACCTGATTGTCATCACCCTGAGAGGCACATGACACGGTCATCGCTCCTACGAGCAGCAGATCAATAAGTGTTTTTGTAAATTTCATCTTTCTTATTGTTATTTATGTATAGAATCAATAATTAAATCCACTGCCACCCAGGAACTCACGGAGGAGCGAGGTACGTGGAATATCCTCGTCCGACACCGGTTCGAAGCTCTGCACAGCACGCAGCAGGCGCTGAGCTACCGGATAGGCCTCATCACCAGAAGGAACTGCAGCCAACAGCGGCTCTGCCTTGGTACGCATCACCGCCAGCTCCATATTAATGATGGTATTGAAATGAGCCATGGCCTCACCCTGGAAAGGCTCAATCCAGATCTTTTCTCCCTCGCAAACCGAAGGCCACTGCTTGATGGTCTGCTCTACGGTAAAAGCTCCCTTGTTGCTGTCACGGATAATACGACGCAACAGACGAATGTCCTGCATCGGAATTACCGTGCCGTCACTCATAGTCATATTGGTCATCACTGCAATGTAAATCTTGTACTTCACATCATCAGGCAACTGACTGGTTAGCATAGGATTCAAGGCATGAATGCCTTCGATAATCAGCACCGTCCCGTCATCCATTTTCATGCGGTTTCCCCGGTATTCACGCTTGCCCGTAGTGAAATTATAGGTAGGCGTAGAAACCTCTTCCCCTGCCAGCAAAGCCTTCAGATCATGATCCAATAAAGCTAAATCCATGGCCTGAATGTTATCGAAGTCATAGCGTCCGTCAGGGAATTTAGGAGTGTCCTCACGGTTCACAAAATAATCATCAGTAGAAAAAGAAATAGGTTTGATGCCGCATGTCAGCAACTGGATGCTCAAACGCTTGCAAAAAGTAGTCTTTCCGCTGCTGGAAGGCCCTGTAATCAGTACAATTTTCACGGGATTGTCCGAGTAGAAACGGCGCTCAATCTCCTCGGTCATCTTTACAATATTTTTTTCCTGATTAGCCTCGGCCACCTGTATCCATAATTTTGCATAGCCGCTTTGAATAACTTCATTCAGTTCATCGACATTTGAAAGGCTTGTTATTGTGTTCCAATTCATCGTACTACATTTCCTGTTTTGGCAACAAAGTTAAACTAAAATCTTTATAAAATGACGATTTTGAGGCAAATTTATGTTATCTTTGTACGCTGAAATCAAAGAAGAGTATGAATAGTGTTATTGACTTAATACACCAGGAGGATAAAACTGCATTCTCGTTTGAAGTATTACCGCCGCTGAAAGGTAACGGTACCGACCAGCTGTTCCGCAATATTGACAAATTAATGGAGTTTGATCCCCAATATATCAATATTACCACCCATCGAAGCGAGTTCGTATACAGGGAAGATGCCGACGGCCGTTTTATCCGTGAGCGCCAGCGCAAGCGTCCCGGTACAGTGGCAGTCGCTGCCGCCATTCATAACCGCTATGGAATAAAGGTGGTTCCACATATGGTATGCAGCGGTTTCAGCCGTGAATCGATTGAGTACATGCTGCTGGACTTGCAGTTTTTGGGAGTGAACGACTTGCTGGTACTTCGTGGCGATAAGGCCAAGGATGACCGTGTGTTTACCCCAGAGCCAAACGGCCCATCACACGCCATCGACCTTCAGGATCAGATTAATGATTTCAATGCTGGCAGATTTATAGACGGTTCTACCATCAAGGTGCCAGGACAATTCTCATATGGAGTGGCCTGCTATCCAGAGAAGCATGAGGAATCGCCCAACGCAGAACAAGACCTATATTGGCTGAAAAAGAAGGTGGAGGCTGGTGCCCAGTATGCCGTAACCCAGATGTTCTTTGACAACCGCAAATATTTTGACTTTGTGGAGCGTGCTAGAAAAGCAGGCATTAATGTGCCTATCATTCCAGGCATCAAGCCCTTTGCCAAACTAAGCCAGTTGAGTGTGGTTCCTAAGACCTTCCATCTGGATTTGCCTCAGGAATTAACCACCGAGGCTTTAAAATGCAAGAATGACGAGGATGCTAAGGCTTTAGGTATTGAATGGTGTGCAGCTCAATGCCAGGAATTGATTGCTCACGGAGTACCGAGCATTCATTTCTACACCATTGGTGCAGTAGACAGTATAGCCCGAGTAGCCCAAAGAATATATTGATATGTTTTTCAAGGATGTAGTAGGACAAGAACAGGTTAAGGAGCGCCTCATCAAGGAAGCGAAGGAAGGACGTGTGGCCCACGCATTGCTCTTCACCGGACCGGAAGGCTCCGGGAAATTAGCCATGTCCATCGCCTATGCCCGTTATCTGTGCTGCCAGCATCCCGGAGAAAACGATGCCTGCGGACAATGCCCTAGTTGCAAGATGTTCAATCAATTGGGGCATCCAGATTTGCACTTCGTGTTCCCAGTAGTCAACAAAAGTAAAACATCGGGCAAGAAGACCAGTTGCGATGACCTGTTACCGGAATGGCGTCAACTGCTGACAGAGACACCTTACTTCAACCTGAACCATTGGCTATCGGCCATGGGAGCAGAGAACCAGCAGGCCACCATCTACACTCAGGAGAGCGAAAGCATCCAGCACAAACTCATGCTGATGTCCAGTCAAGGTGGATATAAGGTTATGATTGTTTGGTTGCCCGAGAAAATGCAGGAAGAATGTAGCAACAAGATTCTGAAACTGCTGGAAGAGCCCCCTTCAAAGACGGTATTTATCCTGGTCAGTGAACAGCCAGAGCAATTATTGCAGACCATCAGAAGCCGAACCCAGCAGATAGAGTTCAAGCGTTTAGATGCGAATCTCATTGCTGCACAGTTACAGCAGAACCTAGGCATCAAGGAATCGGATGCCAAACGCATCGGACATATAGCCAATGGCAGTTATTTACGGGCATTGGAGGCCATTCACATCAATCAGGATCAGGCCCTGTTCTTTGATATGTTTGTGATGCTGATGCGATTCGCCTATGCCCGAAAGGTGCGGGAAATGAAACAGTGGAGTGAACAGGTAGCTTCATGGGGCCGGGAACGGCAAAAGAATTTTCTAACCTATTGTCAGCAGCTGGTAAGAGAGAATTTTATTTACAACTTTCACGACGAGCGCCTGAACTACATGAACGAGACGGAGAGCCAGTTCTCCACCAAGTTCGCCCGGTTCATCAACGAACGCAACGTGATGGGAATTATGGATGAATTAACTGAAGCACAACGCCACATCGAACAGAACGTAAATGCCAAAATGGTGTTCTTCGATTTTGCATTAAAGATGATTGTGCTTCTTATACAATAACGATATGGCAGATTTTAAGCATGATGTTGCCGGACGCGGTATCTGTTGCAAAGGATGCGGAAGGCAAGATAATAAACTGAATACCTACGATTGGTTGGCTGACATTCCGGAGAATGACCAGTATACTGATCTGGTGGAAGTGCAGTTTAAAAATACACGAAAAGGTTATTACCATAACACTAATAACCTTGACCTTAAGAAAGGAGACATCGTTGCCGTGGAAGCAAGTCCCGGCCACGATATAGGAACTGTAACCCTTACCGGACGCCTAGTGCTGCTTCAGCTCAAAAAAGCAAATATTCGAAACGAGGCAGACATTAAGCGCATCTACCGAATTGCCAAGCCGGTAGATATGGAGAAATACGAAGAAGCCAAGAGCCGTGAGCAAGACACCATGATTCGCAGCCGACAAATTGCCAAAAACTTAGGCTTGGAAATGAAGATTGGTGATGTGGAGTATCAGGGCGACGGCAACAAGGCCATTTTCTATTACATCGCAGACGGACGTGTAGACTTCCGCCAATTGATCAAGGATCTGGCTGCGGCTTTCCACGTAAGAATCGAGATGAAACAGATTGGTGCACGTCAGGAGGCCGGACGTATCGGAGGTATCGGTCCATGTGGACGTGAGATGTGCTGTGCAACCTGGATGAAGAACTTTGTATCTGTATCAACCGGTGCAGCACGCTATCAGGACATCTCACTCAATCCCCAGAAACTGGCAGGACAGTGTGCGAAACTGAAATGCTGCATCAATTACGAGGTAGACACCTATGTGGAAGCCAGCAAGCGACTGCCTTCGCGTGAGATTGTCCTGCAGACCATGGATGGCGATTTCTATTACTTCAAGGCAGACATTCTCACAGGTATGGTTACCTACTCATCTGACAAGAACATTGCAGCCAATCTGGTTACTATCCCAGCACGCCGTGCATTTGAGATCCTGAACATGAACCGAGCAGGTGAAAAGCCAGAGAGTCTGGAAGCAGAGGGAACATCAAACGCACCATCCAAGCCTGTAGACCTGGCAGAACAGGAAGACCTAACCCGTTTTGACAAGCGTAAGAAGAAAAAAGACAAAGGACGTGACAGAGATAGAGGTCCTAAAAATTCCCGTGAGCCAAAAGAGAATAACCTGCAGAATCAAAAGGAGCAAGCCCCTCAGGCCGAGAACGCCGGAGACCCTTCAGCCGAGAATACAGTAGCGGAGCAGCCCCAGAACAGAGAACCTCGCGAAAACCGCAACAACAGAAGACGCGACAGACGCAATAGAGGACAACAGGACCGTCGCAACAATCCTAACGAGGATTACGGTGAGGGCGAAAGCCATGCACCAATGGACTCAGAAAGCCCTAAAGAAAGCCAAGAACCTAAAGCACCCAAAGACTCTCGAGAGCCTAAAGAGAACAGAGAGCCAAGGGAGCCGCGTGAGCCTAGAGAAAACAGAGAGCCGCGTGAGAACAGGCGTCCAAAGCACAAGCAAAGACCTCGTCATGAGAATAAACCAACAGAGAATAACAATACTCAAGAATAATCTATTGATAGCAGGAGCTCTCCTCCTGCTATCAAGTTGTATAGACACCAGTGTGGCCTATCACAAGAGCATGTCATTGCCGGAAAACCTCTGGCAAAGAGGAGACACGCTATACTTTCAGTTAGAGGACCTCACATACGGGCATACCTATTCTATCTATGTAGAAGGCCGTTTTACCCGTCTATACCCATACAAGAATCTGCAAATAAAAATGATGGGTAAGAAAACCTATTCCACAAAACTGGATATTTCAGAAGATAACAGCGGATTTTACCTGGATGGTGCATCAAAAGAACCTATCAGATACAAGGCTGACAGCACACAAAGCATACTGAAAATAACACCGGACATGCGAAGAGAGCGCTTGCAGGGCATCAGTGACATCGGACTCAGAATAGAGTATTAATTACTTCAGTTTTCCTCGCTCGGCATCAATGCGAAGAAAGATAAACAACAAAATGGTGAATCCCCATAAGGAAGAACCTCCATAACTGAAGAACGGTAAAGGAATACCAATAACCGGAGTCAATCCAAGCACCATTCCCACATTAATAAAGACATGGAAGAAAAATATGCTCAGCACGGAATATCCGTATACACGTCCGAATTTGGTAGGCTGACGCTCTGCCAGCACCAGAAGGCGCAATATTAAAGTTAGGAATAAGAACAGTACTGTGGAGGCCCCCACAAACCCTTCTTCCTCTCCTACCGTACAGAAAATAAAATCCGTATCCTGTTCTGGTACATATTTTAATTTGGTCTGCGTACCATTCAAAAAGCCCTTGCCCCAGATTCCGCCAGAACCAATTGCAATCTTTGACTGATTCACATTGTATCCCGCACCCGCCAAATCCTCCTCAATACCTAAAAGGACATTAATACGAGTACGCTGATGAGGTTCCATCACATTACTCATCACATAATCAGTGGAATAATGAAATCCCAAAGAAACGAAAGCAAACAGAGCAATGAAGAAGTAATGCTGCATTCTCTCCCGGAGGCCCCAATAACACAAAGAACCGATTACAATCACAACAATTCCTAGTTGGATAAAAGTGATATCGAATGGAATACTCCACTGAGCAAACATTACAGCCAGCACAGTAGCACCCAGGCCGAAGCCCAGAAGTTGCCAGAACAACTTACTGTTATTGCAATAGTTCTTAATCATTCCCACAGAGAACACCAGAATCATCAGCAACACACAGAAACGTCCGATAGGGGTAGAATCATGTAAGAAGAAATCATTTTGATACCGCAGGCCGATAACAAAATAAAGCACAGCAGAAATGCCAGAAAAAAGGATGGATCCTGGCATTCCCTCGCGATAGAACATTAGGAAAAAGGATGTATAGACCAAAGCCGAACCCGTCTCACGCTGGGCGATAATGAGGAACATGGGTAATACCACCAACCCAACAGCTGTTGCAAAATTCTTCCATCTCTGAATGTTGAATCCATACGAATTCATGTACCTCGCCACACATAATGCAGTGGCGAACTTGGCAAACTCTGCAGGCTGAAGGCTGACAGGACCCAGAATAAGCCAGGAATGGGAACCTTTTGTATCCGGAGCGATGACTATGGTCACAATCAGCAAAACCATCATGGCTACATAGACCACATTCGTCAATGTCTCGTACAAACGTTCCTCAAGCATCAACAGCACAAAACCCAAACCGCAGGAACAAGCTATCCACAACAATTGCTTTCCGGAACGGGAGTCAAAGCTCAACAAGTCGATGGCACCAAAATCATAACTGGCGCCACAGACACTTATCCATCCTCCGGCCAGCAATAGAATGTACAGAAGGATGGTAAACCAATCAATGGATTTTAACAGGCTACTATCGCGATCCACTACCATATGAAATACGTCTTTGCTGGAAGCTATTGGCCTGGGCCTCACTAGCTGCCGATAGTTTACCATTCAAATACTGCTCCATCATAAGTGTACCGATAGGCACGCCATAAGTAGCGCCAAAACCACCATTCTCCACATACACGGCAATAGCAATCTTTGGATTATTCATAGGAGCGAAACCCATGAACACGGAATGGTCATGTCCGCGATTCTGGGCAGTACCTGTCTTTCCACAGATTTCAGCCCAGGACACATTGGCAGCCTTACAGGTACCTCCCTGTACAGCACTGCGCATTCCCCTAACCACCACATCATAATACTGTCTGTCAACCAAAGTCCTTCTGGGAGTTGTATAAAGAGAATCCAGTTCCTGGCCCTCGATAGACTTAACGACATGCGGAGTAATGAAAGTTCCACGATTAGCAATTGTGGCACCCAAATTGGCAATTTGCAGCGGAGTCAGAGTCACCTCACCCTGGCCGATAGAGATACTGATAACAGTCAGACCACTCCAATCGTTCTTATAGGCCTTATCATAGAACTGAGCATTAGGAATCATTCCTCGCTTTTCACCAGGCAAGTCTACGCCCAACTTATAGCCAAATCCCATAGAAACCATATAATCTTTCCAGGTTGTCATGGCTGTCTGCACATTTCCATATTTCTGGCGGGCACCCAACATATTATACAAGCCCCAGCAGAAATAGCCGTTGCAGGATGTTGCAATAGCAGGAACCAGCGACAATGGCGATGCATGGCCGTGGCAACCGACCCGAAGACCGCGGAACACAAATCCATGATAACAAGGATAAGCCGTCTCTGGAGTGATGACGCCCTCTTGTAAAAAAGTAAGAGCCTGAGAAGTCTTAAAGGTGGATCCCGGAGGATATTGTCCCATAATGGAGCGGTTCAACAGAGGCTTCCATTCATCCTTGCTTAGCAATAAATGATTCTTTCCTCTTTTACGTCCCACCATCAAACTGGGGTCATAATTCGGGGCACTAACCATACAAAGAATCTCCCCGGTTTCAGGTTCAATGGCAACAATAGAACCGATTTTCCCTTCCATCAAGCGCTCACCCAAAGCCTGTAGCTCCATATCCAAGGTAAGTGTCAGATTCTTTCCTGGAACAGGCATCTTATCATACTGCCCATCCATGTAATGGCCCTTGATCAATCCATGAGCATCACGAAGCAAGACCTGAACTCCCTTTTCACCGCGAAGTTCCTTTTCATAACTGCGCTCCACGCCCAGCTTTCCAATATAGTCACCAGATTTATAGTAATCGTCTTCTTCCATGTCGCCCTTTGACACTTCGGCGACATCGCCCAACACATGAGCAGCATGATGGGTAGCATACTGACGGATGGAACGCTTCTGAAGATAAAAGCCAGAATAATTGTGCAGTTTCTCTTGAAAAACAGAACTTTCCTCTACAGACAACTGGTCCATAAATAACTGCTGTGTATATTGAGAATAGCCCGGATTCATGTTACGGTTCTTGATAATCTTCATACGGCTGATGAAGAATTCCTTATCAATACCCAAGGAATTACAGAAATCCAGCGTATCCAAATCATGTACCTCTCGCATGATTACCATAATGTCGTAGGAAGGCTGGTTATACACCAGCAAGTTGCCATTACGGTCATAAATAACACCACGGGAAGGATATTGAATCTGGTTCAAGAATGCGTTACTTTCGGCATTTTTCTTATAGTCATCACTAAGGATTTGCAATGAGAACAAGCGCAACACATACAAGAGCACAATGGAAACCATTGCACCGGCAAGTATATATTTTCGTTTTTCCAAATTGAAATCTTTCATGCTTTTTTCTTCTGAAAACTTGCAATGCCAAGCATAATCAATAGAGTAAACAGCGTACCGCCAGCAATATTAATCAAGATATCTATCGGATGGGCCAACGAAAAGATGGCCAATAGATAATAGACTATCAGGAACAGCAATGTAGAAACAAACAAATAACGGAAGTAAGGTCCAACGCCCATAGTAGAAAAGGATGGCAATAAATCCTCTGCACTATCCCGAGGGGCAAGGATGTCCAATAATGAAGGTTGCAACATGGCCAGCAATGTACAAGCTGACGCCGAAATTCCAGGAGTGTTGGCAAACATATCACTAGCCAAGCCCATCAAGAAACCAGACAGCAGTAACGTCTTTCTGCCCGTTCCGCGCTGGAATGTCAAGATGAAATAGATAAATGGCATAGGAGTAGCATATCCCAGTATATTGACATGATTCAAAATCAAGCCCTGTGCCAACAGCAACAGCGCCGCCTGTAGCAATTTATACAAGAATGATGCTATCATTTACGGTCCTCCTCCATTTTTTTGATCCGGTCTTCAAGAACATTCAATTCCGGAACAGCCTGAAGCGGTAATATCAAAACGTCACGAATACGGCCAAAGTCAGTAGCCAATTTAACCTTCAATTCATAGGATAAACCATCGCTACTATTGTAGATGGCAACAATCTTTCCCGCCAAAATTCCGGCAGGGAACATGGTGGAATAACCACTAGTTTCTACCAAATCACCTTTTTTAAAATAAGCGTGGCGAGGCACATCCTCCAACATAGCATACTGACTGTCCTCTCCATCCCATCTCAAATTACCTAAATAGTTGCGGCCACGGATTCGGCAACTTACAGTTGACATCATATTCACCAAAGGCAACACCAAGGAATAATGAGCTGTAGTTTGGTAAATCACACCTACCAATCCGTTTCCGCCAACGACGCCCATGTCTGGTTTAATTCCATCAGACTCTCCTTTGTTGATTGTGATGAAGTTATTCTTCCGATTGGTAGTTGCATTGACCACAACAGCCGGTATGGTAGTCAAAGTATCAACCAAAGGCTGCATATGGCGAGATACAACAATGGTATCAGAATTACGCTCCAATTGTTGACGTAATGCGCTTAGCTCCAAATTCAACTGCACATTCTGCTGGGTGAGTTCTTCATTCAACCTCGCTAAATCAAAGTAAGCGGTAATTTCCGACTTGACATCGTACACTCTACCGCTCACCTCGTTAGCCGAAGTAAAATAAACACTACCCTGATAGCTATTAAACTGGAACATCAACACGAAACTGAAAATTTCCAGCAGCAGAAAAAGGAACCAATAATTATACTTCTGTAAAAAAAGAAGCAGATTTCCCATTAATCTTTATTAGCGCATCAAGAAAGTAAAATTCTCAATATTCTTCAATGCAATTCCTGTACCGCGTCCAACGCTCAACAATGGGTCTTCAGCAATATGGAATGGGATATTAATCTTGTGCTCCAAACGTCGATCCAATCCACGTAAAAGAGCACCACCACCGGTCAAGTAAATACCGTTCTTAACAATATCAGCATACAACTCTGGAGGAGTCTGCTCCAAAGCACTCAAAACAGCAGCCTCAATACGAGAGATAGACTTATCCAAGCAATGAGCAATCTCCTGATAGCAAACAGGAATCTCCATTGGTAATGCTGTGATACAGTTTGGTCCATGTACCAGATAATCCTCAGGTGCCTGGTCACCCAAATCAGTCAACGCAGAACCTACATGAATCTTAATTCGCTCAGCCATACGCTCACTGACCTTCACATTATGCTGACGGCGCATGTATTCCTGAATATCATTGGTCAACTCATCACCGGCAATCTTAATAGAAGTATCAGAAACAATACCACCCAAAGAAATTACGGCAATCTCAGTGGTACCACCACCTATATCAACCACCATGTTGCCTTCTGGAGCATTAACATCCAGACCAATACCGATAGCGGCAGCCATAGGCTCGAATACCAAATATACATCACGACCACCTGCATGCTCAGCAGAGTCACGCACAGCACGAAGTTCAACTTCAGTACTGCCTGAAGGAACACCGATTACCATACGGAGTGATGGGGAGAACAAACGGTTGCCTGTGTGAACTTTCTTAATCAATCCACGCATCATCTGCTCACATGCATTGAAATCGGCAATCACGCCTTCACGCAATGGGCGGACGGTACGGATATTTTTATTAGTCTTCTCATACATCATCTTTGCCTTTTCACCTACGGCAATCATCTTTTCCGTACGGTTATCCAAGGCAACGACTGAAGGCTCGTCAACTACAATCTTACCGTCTGCGATAATGATTGTATTGGCGGTACCCAAGTCCATCGCGATTTCTTGAGTGAAAGAAAAAAATCCCATAAAAGTGTCTTACAATCTAAATTCTTACAATATTCTATTTAAGCAACATGTCATGCCAAGTATTACTACCCAGCATGACCATGTTGATATAAGTACGCTATTATTTCTCGAAATAAGCGTGGATAGCAGTGTCATAGTGGCTAGATACGCCAAATGCCTGCTTTGCGAACCAACGACGCTGGTCGATGGTTGTCTCTGCACCCTGCTCTGTTACAATATCCAGCAAAGGCTTATACTCTGCCTTGCTAGGAACGATAACAACATCCTTGAAGTTCTTGGCACCAGCACGAATCAGAGAGATACCACCTATATCAATCTTCTCAATGATAGCAGGCTCATCTGCACCAGAAGCTACAGTTGCCTCGAAAGGATACAAATCAACGATTACCAAATCTATCTCTGGAATCTCATACTTTGCCATTTCAGCCTGATCCTCTGCCAATTCGCGACGTCCCAAGATACCGCCAAACACTTTTGGGTGCAAGGTCTTAACACGACCGCCTAAGATTGAAGGATAAGTAGTCAAATCCTCTACAGCCTGGCAAGGGAAACCTAATGACTCGATAAATGCACGGGTACCACCGGTAGACAAGAACTGTACGCCCTGCTCGTTCAGTTTGGTCAGTAACTCATCCAAACCGTCTTTATGGAAAACGGACACTAAAGCCGTCTTAATCTTCTTTGTTTCAGCCATTTTATTCTAATTTAGTTAAATTTGGGTGCAAAGTTATGAAATTCGTGCGTTTTTACGAAATATTTCATCTTTTTGTTTCTTAAATTTTTGCCAAAAATTGTTCTAGGTCTGACTTTAAGCGATTGAAAGGTTCGCAGTTTAAAATCGACCTGTTCTTTTTCAACATCAAATCCACACTGCTCTGACTATGCTGGTAACTGTTCAGTTCATTCTGCATCTGGCAATCATGGCCAGCCAGAGCCCGGATTTCATCCTCACGTTCTTTTCGCAACAAGGCACAAACCGGTGTCAGCAGTTTTAGTGTCACATTCTCAAAAATATGATGGCCCTGCATGAAATAATAAGCATTTTCGGGACGGACTCCAAGATGGGTCATCTCCACTTTCAATGTTTCAATTTCTTCCTTGCATTCAGAAAATTGGTGTTCCAGATAATTCAGTTTCCTATTCACTCTGCCTTCCAGTTCCATAAGGCAATGTTCCAGTTGCAACACATCCACATGAGAGAGTCGGGCGACATGAGCAAATTCCATAATTGGGAAAGTTCTCAAATCATTCTTACGATAGAAATAAACATTCCAGACAAAAAGTGGATATGTTATTTGGGAGTATATCCGGAAGAACTCCTCGAAATTAATCATCTCGTGATCATTGAGTGTGGACATCACACAGACCTCGTGAAGCGTGGCGGCATTACATTGGTAATTCTCAATAGCATAAGCATAGGTATGGAACACATACGGGCTCTCACACATTTTTTTCGAAGTGGAAGTAGCGCCTTGTAGCAGATAGTCATAATCCGCATCCACACAGGCTATCATGTTTTGGCCCAATGTTTGCCCCAACGTATTCATCATTGCCTGTTTTTTCCCTTTGGTCAAACTGTCACGAGAAGGCAGCATTACCTCAAAATAGACAGACTCTGTTTCGTAGACACTCAAGATATTACGCCAGAACATAATGTCGTCATATCCTTCGACATACACCACAATTTTCTTGCGTGCTTTCTTTGGCCTCAATCGGTTTGAGGCTCCTATATAAAGGCTACATAAATTATCCGACAAACGTCTGGCCATTTTCGCTCGAATTAACAAGTTATATCACTGACCTCAGTAACAGCATCCATCCACCCGTCCATTATCATGGCAGGAGAATGAGTTGTCAGAATAACCTGGGCATTTGGATTCAATTCTCGAATCAGGCTGATCAGCCGTTGCTGCCAGTCTATATGTAAACTGATTTCCGGCTCATCCATTAGCAGGACATAAAGTTGCTGATTCTGAACTAAAACAGTCAGTAAAATAATCAGCATTTGCTTCTCGCAAGAAAAAAGCTCGTAAGAAGATAGTTCTTGGACAGCAAGTCAACTGCCTTCTCCATGATATAAGCCCAGAAAATCCATCTGCTGCTCAAAACGGAGCTCGTTACATTTACGCATCACTTTCTTTCCTGTTTCGGCAAACAACTGGTCGATAATATCCAAGAAACGGGTTTTCAATGCTGGAACCTCTGCAGCCAACCGGCGACCATCCTCATCTCCTCTCTGCAAAAGCTCAATCATCCGATTTCCCATATTAACCTGGTAATCAAGATATTTACGCTGCAGCTGATACAATTCCCAATCCAACTCCGAGCGTATTTCCTTATCACCCGCCTTTTCTATCAACTCAACTTGAGACATTGGGCGATCAAAACTGCGGATAATGTCAAAATGAAGTTCTTCAGCATCAGCGGGGACGAATTGCAGTTGTAAGCCTGGCATCATTGTCTGTAACGATCCGTCAACAACTCGAAGGCTGTGCAATGCAGCCACCACCCTATTGAGAATGGTAGACTTACCGATGCCGTTGATTCCACTCAAGACGTTCACACCCTTCTGCAAATTCCATTCGATATGCTTACGGCCAGCCCACAAAGAATCAATACTGATTTGTGCAATATACTCAACTTCTTTTTTCATGAGTCCATAGAATTTGCGTAAAGTTAGGTATTTTGAGAGTAAAAACGAAGGGAAACCCATAAAAAAGAACTATTTTTGCAACGTTTTATGAAAAATCAATTGTCAAATGCCGTACTGGAACTGGGCAAACAAGCCCTGTTATTGCGTATGGAGTATGAAGCTGAGAAAGAGGCCTTCATGCTTCAGGCTCAAAACATGGGTATTCCCAGGAAAATAAAAAGAGGTATTTGCTGGTATCCTGTACGAATTGGCCAGAGTTATTATAACTCATTGAATCAATTGGTGGTTGAAGTTTTTCGCACTCAAGATCAAGACATTGAACATTCGTTTGAATACGGTCGGCCTGTCTGCTTTTTCACTTGGCAACCTGGCGATGAGAAAGTCAATTTCCTACCTCATAATGCAACAGTAAGTTATGTAGATGACGACAGGATGGTGGTTGCACTACCTCAAGGCCGTGGTTTGGTAGACATTACTTCTGCCTCTCACATTGGCGTTCAGTTATATTTCGATGAAACCAGCTACCGTCTGATGTTTGAGGCACTCAACAAGGTTCTCAATGCCGATAAAGGCAGGCTGGTGGAACTGCGTGACATCATTCATGGCAACCAACATCCTCAGAAACTACAGTTCGAGTCACTTCATTTTCCTTGGCTGAATCCCACTCAGGAGCAAGCTGTCAATGAGGTGCTCAGAGCAAAAGATGTAGCCATCGTCCATGGTCCTCCAGGAACCGGCAAGACTACGACATTGGTTGAAGCTATATACGAAACCTTACGACGAGAAAGTCAGGTACTGGTATGCGCCCAAAGCAACATGGCAGTAGACTGGATTAGCGAGAAACTGGTGGACCATGGTCTCAATGTTCTTCGCATAGGAAATCCTACAAGGGTAAATGACAAGATGCTGTCGTTTACCTATGAACGGCGTTTCTCAGACCATCCTGAGTATCATCAGCTTTGGAGTATCCGTAAAACGATTCGGGAACTGCAGGGACAACGTGGAAAGACAGCCGGAGTACAACGAAAGATTGCAAGTTTACGCGACCGGGCAACAGAATTGGAGCTACGCATCAAAGAGGAGCTGTTCAGCCAGGCCCGCGTTATTTCATGCACACTGACAGGCAGCGCTAATAAAGTGCTGAGTGGAATGAAATTCTCAACGCTCTTTATCGACGAGGCGGGTCAGGCATTGGAAGCTGCCTGTTGGATTGCTATCCGGAAAGCGGGGCGCATTGTTCTGGCTGGAGACCATCAGCAACTACCTCCTACCATCAAATGTTTCGAGGCAGCCAAACAAGGATTGGACCGTACAATGATGCAAGCCATAGCCCAAAACCGTCCCGAATGCGTCACCCTTCTACAGGTGCAGTATCGGATGAACGAAGCCATCATGCGTTTTTCATCCGACTGGTTCTATGAAGGAAAAGTCCAAAGCGATCCGAGTGTCAAATTCCGGAGCATTCTCGATTTTGACCAACCCATCGTATGGATGAATACTGAAGGTATGGATTGCAATGAGGAATTCATAGGTGAGAGTTTTGGCAGAATCAACAAACAAGAAGCACAACTATCCATTGAGCAGTTGAAAGAATACATTCTTAAAATTGGCAAAGAACGGGTGCTTCAAGAGCATATTGACGTGGGCCTCATCAGCCCGTATAAAGCTCAAGTACAATATCTTCGCCAAATGATAAAGCACGACGGATTCTTTAAACCGTACCGTCACCTGATAACCATCAACACCGTGGATGGTTTCCAAGGGCAAGAGCGGGATATTATCATTATCTCATTGGTACGTGCTAATGAACAAGGCGAGATCGGTTTCCTACGTGATTTGAGAAGAATGAATGTGGCGATGACACGTGCCCGCATGAAATTGATTATCCTGGGCGATGCGTCAACCCTAACCAAACATCCGTTTTATAAAAAGTTATTCGAATATATTCAAAAAATATGACTAAGATTGCAGCCCTTATTTCTGGTGGAGTTGACAGCTCTGTTGCTGTATATATGTTGAAGGAACAAGGATACACTCCCGATTTGTTTTACATCCAGATTGGTCCGGAGCAAGAGACCGAAGATTTTACCTGCACAAGCGAAGAAGACCTTGAAATGGCTACAGCTGTGGCTCATAAATACGGATGTCCACTTAGGGTTGTCAATTTGCATAAGGAGTATTGGGACTTGGTTGTATCATATACCATGGATAAGGTTCGCCAGGGACTGACGCCAAATCCCGATGTGATGTGCAACCGACTGATTAAATTCGGATGCTTTGAGCAGCAAGTCGGCCATGAGTATGACTTTACAGCTACCGGCCATTATGCTACAACAGAAATCATTGACGGAAAGACATGGTTAGCCACCAGTCCTGACCCCGTAAAGGACCAAACTGATTTTCTGGCTCAGTTGGATTACATGCAAATTCACAAAGCCATGTTCCCAATCGGTCATCTGATGAAAAATGAGGTACGCGCCATTGCCGAGCGTGAGCATTTGGTAACTGCCCGCAGAAAGGACAGTCAGGGCATCTGCTTCTTAGGACAGATTAATTACCGTGATTATATCAAAAAGTTCTTGGGTGAAAAGCCCGGGCGTGTCATCGACATTGAGACTGGTAAAGTCATTGGTCAGCATAAGGGATTGTGGTTCCATACCATAGGCCAGCGTAAAGGTCTCGGATTTGGAGGAGGTCCCTGGTATGTGGTCAAGAAAGACATGAAGAAGAATATTCTGCTAGTCAGCAACGGGTTCGACACCCAACGTCAATACCGCAGTACATTTGGTGTAAGAGCCTTTCATGCAATCACAGAGAATCCTTTCACTCAGGAGGGCCAGCCTTATGAGGTGACATTGAAAATCCGACACACTCCAGAGTTCACTAAGGCTATAGTAACTCCAACACCTGAGACTTTACTCATCCATGCAGAGCAACCTATTCAAGGTGTAGCTCCAGGACAATTCTGTGTAATCTATGATAAAAGCCATCACTTGTGTTACGGTAGCGGTGAAATTGAATGGTTAAAAAGATAAAAAAAAGGAGCAAACATCTGTTTGCTCCTTTTTATATTATGAACTGTAGATTAATCTGTCAGCAACACGGTCAAACCGCAGGCTGCCTGAGCGCCATAGACCAATGACTGCTCGATATCCGCAGTCTTTGAAGGACCTGACATCCAAGTGCCAAAGCCGTACTTAGAAGAGTTGTCACCCAATTTCTCCAATTCCTTGTATGCCTCGTGCATATTGTTTACCACATTCTTACGGGATACAATAAGCACCAAAAACTCAGAGATAAAACAGATAGCTTTTTGCTTCATATCCATAGGAACCCAAACACATGCATTCTCAGCACATGCAATAGAGCCCTGGATAACGCCAACATCTGTACCATCCAAATCCTGAGCACACTCTACTGTATCTGGATTACGGTCTGCCTTGACTCCAGGAACATTGCTGGAAATAACCTTCGCATTAGGATAAGCCTGACGAATCAACTCGTTGATATCATCACCCTCCTTAACCTCAATAAGCTTCGCACCAGCAGTTGTAGTAGTCTGCTTGATATATTCAGCTACTGGATCAGCAAATGTCAGTTTCTCAAAGCCCAAATCAGGCATATCGTAGGTCTCGCGCACATTCTTGCGGAGACGACCTAATATTTCATTTTTACTACTCATAACTTAGTCCTTTTTAATGTTTTTCCACTGTGAGTGGAATGACTTCTTAAACTCTGGCATTGTGTGATGCTTGCACCAAGCATTCAGTTTCACACCTGTAATGAACGATGGCAGTGCATTTGCCAATGGGGCGAACTTCAATGCAGTGGTAAAAAGACCAGGGTTGTCAAACATAAGCTTCATACCGTTAGACATCATTTTCTTCATTGGATCGGCATGGCCCATATCGTCCAATTCCTGACGCCACTTGTAAATCTGAGTAGAAAGATCCACCTTAACAGGGCAGACGTTATCACAAGAGCAGCACAATGAACAAGCTGAGACATTGTGATAGTTGGCATCTTTATCTTTCAGCATACCCAAGTTGATACCGATAGGTCCTGGAATAAAGTAGGTATATGAATAGCCCATTGAACGACGGTATACAGGGCAAGTATTCATACAGCCTCCACAACGCATGCACTTCAGGGTCTGCCAGTGCTCTTCATTTGCCAAGATGCTACTACGACCATTATCAACCAAAATGATATGGAACTCTCCTGTTGGACGTGGTTTCTTGAAGTGAGAAGTATAAACAGTAGTAGCCTGACCTGTACCATGACGAGCCAGCAAACGTTGGAATACACCCAGGGCATCGTAGTTTGGAATAACTTTCTCCAGACCGATAGATGCAATGTGCAACTTTGGAACAGAAGTACTCATATCTGCATTACCCTCGTTGGTACAAACCACAATTTCACCGGTTGAAGCCACACCGAAGTTGGCACCAGTCATACCGCACTCTGCAGTCATAAAATTGTCACGGAGGTGATAACGGGCGCAACGGGTTAGGTATGTAGGGTCTGCCTTTGCTTCCAATTCTGACTTGTCGTCATAACCCATACTCTTAGCACCCTGAGGACCATTCTTCTCCAGCAAGCCCTTCTCACCAAAGTTCTCTTTCACCTGCTCACGGGTAATGTGAATAGCAGGCATGATGATATGGCTAGGAGGGAGATTCATCAACTGAAGGATACGTTCACCCAAATCGGTTTCAACTACATCGATGCCGTTCTTGATCAAGTTCTCGTTCAGATGACACTCTTCAGTCAGCATGGACTTACCCTTTACCACCTTCTTTACGTTATGCTTACGCATAATCTCCAGTACAATTTCGTTGTACTCCTTAGCATCATTTGCCCAGTGAACAATAGCACCGTTCTTTGTCGCATTACGCTCAAATTCCTCCAAATAATCAGCCAAATGAGTAATGGTGTGCTTCTTAATCTGGCTGGCAGACTCACGCAACTGCTCCCATTCTGGCAATTCATTAGCCTGAATATCGCGCTTGGCACGAACACTCCAGAAGGTCTGGTCGTGACGTGTCACCTTATCTTGATTCTGCAGGAAGGCTTCTGCTTTCTTTGCATGTAATGTACTCATAATTCTTTTTTGTTTACAAGGTAATTAAAGCCCACTTGCCAGAATCTGTGCCACGTGGATAAACTTGATAGGAGTGCCGTCCTTCTTTGCCAATCCCTGCATGTGCATCAGGCAAGAAGAATCTGGACCAGTAATAAACTCAGCGCCGGTAGCACAGTGACGAGCCAACTTGTCGCGTCCCATACGAGCAGAAACATCTGGTTCCTCGATAGAGAACATACCGCCAAATCCGCAACACTCGTCTACACGCTCAGGCTCAACAACCTTGATACCCTCTACCAACTGCAACAAGTCCTTAATCTTGTTGAAACGAGGCATAACACGCTCAGATGGAGAAGACAAACCCAACTCACGAACACCGTGGCAGCTGTTGTGCAAACTTACAGTATGAGGGAATTTAGCCTTCAAAGAAGTAGGCTTGATAACATCATGCAAGAATTCGACCAAGTCCATAGTCTTCTTGGCAGCCTCACACTCATGCTTTACGATACCTGGATGAAAGAACTTAATATAAGATGCGCAACTGGCAGATGGTGCTACGACATAATCATAAGGAGCGAACAACTTATCGTAATCCTCTACCAATTTCTCTGACTTCTGCTGGAAACCAGCATTACCCATTGGCTGGCCGCAGCAAGTCTGCTTTTCAGGGTACTCCACGTCCAAACCAAGGCTTTTCAGTAACTTGTATGTAGCTACACCTACCTCTGGATAGAGAGCATCTACATAGCAAGGAACAAATAATCCAATTTTCATTTTTACTAATTTTGTTTGTAATGACGGACAAAGGCTTTATTCCCTTATCCGTCATTTATTAATTTATCAACCAACTACAGACATTAAAACGAATGCCACAGCACCTACAGCCAAGCCGTAAATTGCGAATGGAATCCAGGTCTTGCGCAGAATCTGGCCCTCATGACCAATAAGACCCAATACAGCACAAGCTGATACGATATTATGGATACAGATCATGTTACCCATAGCACCACCAACGCCCTGCATTGCTACTGCTACGAAATGCTGATTTGGAGTATAACCCAAAGCTGTAGCAGCATCCCACTGGAAGTTAGCAAACAGCATATCTGCTACAGTGTTAGAACCGGTGATGAATGCACCCAGACCGCCGATGTAAGAAATCAGCAATGGCCAAACAGGAGCGAATGTAGTTGACAGCAGTGTAGCCATAGCCATAGGCATAGAGATACCAGCATTGCCACCAATCAGGACCTCAGTTGCAGAAGAGCCCTTGAAAATAGAAACCAGAGCTACAGAAGCCAACATAGCAATGGTTGGAGCCTTCATCTTGCCCAAAGCAGTACTCCAAGCACGCTTAACCTTATCTTTGCCTACTTCGTCATCCTTGGTCATGCCGTGCATGAAGATAGTCAGAATAGCTACCAAGATAAATGGAATGATACCTGGCAGGTTCAGCAATGCGATAGATTCGTTTACACCTTCCTCACCCAGAATGTTCTTAAAGCCAAGGCTGAACATTGGGTCATTAACCAATGGCTTCAAACCGAAAGCAGGAACACGGGTAATAACCAGAATGATACCGCACAATACATAAGGCATCCAAGCCTTAACCTGACTCATGTGCTTCTTGAACTCCTTGACGTCGGTTGCCTTGATATTACCGCTCCAGTCTGCATCCCATTCCTTCTGGTCTGCAAAACTCCATACTTCCTTAGGCACACATACGCCTTTCTTGGTCAACCAAACCAATACGCCCAGACCGATGATACCACCCATCATAGATGGAATTTCCGGACCTGACCACCATGCTAAAATATAATATGGAACACCAAAGCATACAGATGCCATCAGACAGTACTTCCAAACTGCGAAACCTTCGCTCCATTTCTTATTCTTACCGAAGAAGCGGGTCATGAAACCCAACATGAAGATAGGCAACAGAATCAGCATAGGCAAGTGACCTAAGGTTACGTACTCACCAATGTGCTTGTAAACCATGGCTGAATCTGCATTGGCAATACCCATATCGCTCAGTGCCTGCAGCGCATCGGTCTCGATAGAACCGAAGCCCTTGATAGTAGGAGTACCTACAGCACCGAATGTTACAGGAATACTGTTAAAGCACAGACATACGATAGCAGCACACAAAGGAGGGAAACCCAAGCCAAGCAACAGTGGAGCAGCCAATGCTGCTGGTGTACCGAAACCGGCAGCACCCTCGATGAATGCAGAAAACATGAAACCGATGATGATGGCCTGAAGACGACGGTCAGGAGTAATCTCCTGCATACCTGCCTGAATGGTCTCCATTGCACCACTGGTCTGTAAGGTGTAATAGATCAACAATGCACCAAACACGATAATCAGGATACCGAAGGCATTCCAGAAACCAGCCAATGTTAATGCTGCAACACGTACTGCAGAAAGCTTCCAGAAAATCAAAGCCTCGGCTGCAGCCAATAAGAATGATAATGGCATGGCCTTTGTAGAAGGCCAGCGGAAGCCGGCCATCAAAATCAGAGCCAGCAGAATGGGTAAGAATGCTAATAAAGCAGCTAATCCGATACTCATAATGTATGTATTTTTTTAGTTATTAGATTTTTAGAAACGAATACCAAATTCTACAGATGCCTCGCAATAATTCTGGTCACCCAGATTTTCATGAACATAAGCCAAACGTGGCTGGAACCACATATTCTTATGTACCTGAATACTTGGAGAAACGGAATAGATTGAACGGGTGGTATTCTTGGTACCATCGTCCTGATATGCATCATACTTCAACCAAGTCTTCACTACATTGCTGCAAGGAATACCCAATGTTGCATACCAACCTTGAGCACGTCCAGTTCCTGCCCAAGTACCATCTTTCTGATAATCAGAAACCTTGTGACCTACAGAATGACCGTACTCAGAACGGAATGTCCAATCGTCCTTATCATAGAAGATAGAGAACATATAGCGGTCACGGTTAACAGTTACGCCTTTGTAAGCAGCATCGGTACAGGTAAAGTTACCGGTCCAACCCCAAGCAGCCAGGGTCAAGCCCTTGATTGGCTGAATCTGGATGGTACCAGACAAGTCCTTCTGCGAGTTTGCATCCGATGCGTTGATGGTCTGACCGTTTGATACCATAAACTGATAGTGAATCAAACTGTGCTGATCCTGACCTACAGGGAACAAATCACCCTGGAACTGGATACCCTGGTCACGGCCGCCGCCATTATCATATCCAATAAAGTCGGCCTGTGCTGCCAACTTGGCTGTCACCTGTGCATAAGCGCCATCATGGTACTCGTAAGGATTGTATGGGCACTCGAAACCGAATACACGGATGAACTGACCTGCCTTAATCTGGAACTCTTTGTACTTCTTCCACTCCAACCAGTAGTCCTTTACGTGGAAACTGGCATTTGAGGTCTGCAACTGCAACAGGTAAGCAAAGTCATCAAACAATGTACCCTTCACGTACAAACGGACGTTCTTCTGCTTGAAACCATCACCTGAGTGAGCTCCATCCTTACCGCTGTAATAGAAACCGGCCATGTAGTAACCGCCAAAACTTGGTGCAGAAGCATACTTGGTGATGTTTGCGCCATATTCCTTCTTTTCGCCGGCACCGTCATTTTCCCAACCCTTTGCAATAGCATCGTTCAGGTACTTGGTTACAAAACCTTCCTCAAATGTATCCTGAGGAGTGAAACCTGCGGTCTGCTTTTCAGTCTTCAGCGAATCACCCACCTCTGTTGTTTCAGGGGTAGTCTCCGCCAAAACAGGCATAGCCATCATAGTGGCTACCGCCATAGTAAATAATGCTTTCATATATTATATTATAAGGTTAACTTTATTCAATAGGTGTTGTGCACTCGTCCACCAGATAAGCGATGGATACGTATGGAACACCAGTATTGGTATGCAAACCAATCTCACAGGTACGGCTGTTGCTGTAACCGATCTGGATGTTATTTGCCTCCAACTGAGGTTTCAGCTTGCGCAAAGCATACTTGTTCACCTCAGGATGGGTAAATCCACGGTCACCTGCAAATCCGCAACAACCTACCTCCTCAGGAACAACCACCTTAGTAGAACACTTCTTAGCCAGACCGATGATGGTATCAGCCAATCCCATCAGACGCATAGAACAGGTTACATGAACGGCTACAGGACGGTCGATTGGATTGAACTTCAAGAATGGAACCAGGAATGTACTGATAAACTCTGCAGGTTCATACAGCTTCATCTGCTTGATGCAATGGCGCATACGGTGCAGACATGGGCTCTGGTCACACAATACTGGATACTTACCCTGCTCACTGGCCTCCCAAAGAGCAGCCTCCAGTTCCTTTACCTTGCGGTCTGCAATATCCATCATACCCTTGCTCTCCCAAATGGTACCACAGCAAAGTTTCTGCATATTCTTAGGATAAATCACCTCATAGCCAGCCTTGTTCAACAGGGCGGTCATCTTATTTACCAGTGGCTCCTTAACCGGAGAATCCTTAGCAGTGCCCATGGTCTGGTTGATACAGCTTGGGAAGTATACTACCTTACGCTCAGCCTTCACTGCACTGGCAGGAACGCCATACAAGGCCTTAGGCATAGATGCACACCATTTTGGCAAACCAGCAGCATGCATGGCTCCACCAATAGCATTCATGGCAGTTGTACCCAAAATGGTATGTCCCAAGTTTGCCAATGACAATACTGGGCGCAAGCTGCTCTTGATGCCCTCGAAGTGGTTTGCAGCAAAATTACCCACATTGTAGCCAAATGAACCAGGCTGCAAACTTTCCTGTCGGATCAGGTGAGTCAGATCGGCAATGTTGATACCCATTGGACATGAGGTTGAGCACAAGCCATCGCCGGCACAAGTCTCATTACCCGGATACTGATACTGCTTCTTCAGCAACTCCAAACGTGCTGGATCCTCACCGGTCTGCTGCAAGCGAGAAATCTCACGACGGATGACCATACGCTGACGTGAAGACATGGTAAATCCGCAAGTCACACAGTTCACCTCACAGAAACCGCACTCTATACACTTGTTCAGTTTCGCATAAATGCTCTCTGCCAGTTCCTTATCTGGATCCAGGTCGGTAACCTTCAGCAGAGGCAGAGGCTTGATGTTCTTGATATGGCAGGTTGGGTCATCGTTAAAGATAACACCGGTATTGATCAAATTCTTTGGATCGAACAGAGCCTTCACCTTCTTCATCAGCTGATGAGCCTCGGTACCCCACTCATGCTCAACGAATGGAGCCATATTACGGCCGGTTCCGTGCTCAGCCTTCAGTGAGCCGTCATACTTATCCACAACCAGAGCGATAACGTCATCCATCAGTTTCTCGTAACGCTCGGTATCAGCTGGAGTCTTGAAACTCTGGTTGATAATAAAGTGATAGTTACCCTCCAGTGCATGACCATAGATACATGCATCGTCATAACCGTGACGAGCCAGCAACTGCTGCAACTCTACGGTTGCCTCAGGCAAGTCTTCGATTGGGAAGGCAACGTCCTCAATCAAACAGGTTGTTCCCGGTTCGCGCATACCGCCCACACTTGGGAAAATACCGGAACGGATAGCCCAGAACTTAGAATATTCAGCCACATTCTCGGTAAAGGTGAATGGGATGTAATCCTCGAACTGCTTCAGGCAATCCAGCACCATCTGCTTCTGTGCCTCCATCTGCTCCTGACTCAGGCACTTTACCTCAGTCAATACAGCGGTAAGACCAGTGATGTCTGCATTTGCACCAAATTTCTGGCGCTGTTCCTCAACATATTTCAGATAAACAGGATCATCAACAGAAGCCAGACTCTTGTAATCCAGCATCTCGGCACTCTTCACGATAGGGCCGTCCTGATCCACCAATTTCTTCATAGCCACAACCGCACGGCAAGACTCCTTCATGGTTGGGAAATAAAGCATAGCGGTCGACTTGGCGGTCTCCTCAGGAACGGTATTCATGGTAATCTCCGACATGAAAGCCAGAGTACCCTCGCTACCAACCATCAAGTGAGCAATAATCTCAAAAGGATCCTCGTAAGCGATGAACGGACGAATATTCAAACCAGTCACATTCTTGATGGTATACTTCTTCTGAATACGGTCATGCAAAGCCTTATTGGACTTCACCTCATCACGCAAAGCCTCGATGCCTTTCACGAAATCAGGGTGAGAAGCCTTGAATGCCTCACGGCTCTTGGCATCGCCAGTATCCAAAACAGTACCATCGGCAAGGACGATTCGTGCGCTCTGCATCATCTTGTCACTATTGGCATGAGTACCACAGTTCATACCGGAAGCATTGTTCATCACAATACCGCCAATCATGGCACTCTTGATACTTGCAGGATCGGGACCAAGCTTCTGGCCGAAAGGAGCCAGCAACTGATTTACACGATGGCCCACCAAACCAGGCTGCATAGTAATCTTCTTACCATTATCTGCAATAGTATACTTTTCCCAATTCTTACCGGCAACAATCAGAACCGAATCGGTAATACTCTGACCGCTAAGAGCGGTACCTGCCGCACGGAATGTAACTGGAATGTCATACTTATCTGACAGAACCAAAAGTTTAGAAACCTCGTCCTCGCTGGCAGAACGAATAACGATTTGAGGAATATGACGGTAAAAACCGGCATCAGTACCCCACGCCAGACGGCGTAATTCATCCGTATAAATTCGCTCCTGTGGAATAAATTGACGGACATCATTCAAGAAATTGGAATAATTTGATTACATATTAGTGTTATGTTAGTATTATGCATTAAGTGTATTCAATAACAAAAATACGACAAAATATCCACCTTTTAAAGATGTTAAGGTTTATTAACGCAAAAATATGCCTATCTTTGCATAAAAATTGAGCAATTATGGCAACAAAGGAAACAAGAGGCTTTATAAACGGTATAATTTCGGGAATTTCCTTCGGACTTATCCCTTTATTTTCCATACCCGTAATAGCCCTAGGCATGGGAAATATCAGCATTTTGGTATACCGTTTCCTGTTCGGAAGCCTAGGTCTGCTGGCTGCTCTTCTGTTGCGTCGCACTCCTATGCAAATTTCATGGTCAGCGTTCTGGAGAATCTCTCTGTTATCCTTTTTTTATCTGGGCACAGCACTGGCCACACTGGAGTGTTATCATTACTTGTCATCGGGTGTGGCTACAGCTCTGGTTTACACTGATCCTATCTGGTGCTCCATTATCGGTCTGCTGTTTTTGGGCGACAGGTTCAACATGAAACTGACCATCGCCGTCCTGATGGCCACACTAGGCGTAATGATGCTTACGGATGTGTTTACCGAAGATGGCCAATTCTCGGCCATAGGTATTTTCTGGGGATTATTCTCCGGCCTCAGTTATGCCCTGTATCTAATCTTTCTTCCCCGCATGAAAATGAAGGACATGCCCAGCCTGAAACTGACATTTTATGTTTTCTTTTTAGGAATGATCTACCTGATTATTTACAGTCTCATCACCACCGGTGAGATTCAGACAGTTAGTAGCACAAACGGTTGGATTAACCTTATCCTGCTAGGGCTTATTCCTACTGCACTTAGCAACATATGCGTCACCATGTCGCTTCGTCTCATCGACTCCACCATTGTGGCCATTTTGGGTGCATTCGAGCCCCTCACCGCCATGGTGATCGGTATCTGCGTTTTAGGCGAAACAGCCACCCTACTCAGTATTTCAGGAGCAGTACTCATACTGTTGGCCGTGGGACTACTGACCATCAGGAAATAAAAGACTTACTTTTCCTTACTCTGAATCTTTTTGAGTCTCGTCAATGCCTCGACATAGTAATAGTCGGCATAACTGAGGGGGACATCCACCTCAGTACCATTGGGGCGATGGCCGGTGCTGTGCATCAGGATAAAACCATGATGACTGCCTAAAGAAGCCAAATAATCAGAGCTTGAAAGACTTTGAAGCTGGTGGGCAGCAAACTGCAGCCATTCCTTTCGCTCTAGGCTTTGGGTGTCCAACATATAGAGTTCCAGCAAGGCACTAGCCATGATGGCTGCAGCCGATGCATCACGCTGAGTATCAGATATCTCTGGGCAATCGAAATCCCAATAGGGAATCAAATCATCCGGCCAGTTGGTGCGATGAATCAGATACTTGGCAATCTGCTGTGCCTGCTGCAAATAGAGACTATTCCCTGTTTCCCGGAACATCATGGTATAACCATATAATCCCCAAGCTTGTCCACGGGCCCATGCACTCTCATCAGCATATCCTTGTGCGGTTTGGCGATGCATGACCTCACCTGTCTGGGCATCATAATCCACCACATGATAGCAGGAGTAATCGGGACGGTAATGGTTCTTCTGTGTTTGCTGGGCATGCGAATCGGCTACCTGCAGCAGCAGGCTGTCATTATCCAGATGTCCTACAAACTCCAACAATTCCAGATTCATCATATTATCAATAATAACGGCATTCTGCCACTGTTTGGGCCAATCCCACGATTTTATTACACCGGCTTTAGGCATGAATCGCCCTGCCAGATTCTTGGCTCCATTACGCAGGACAGAGAGGTAAGTGCTATCGGAAGTGATGCGGAAAGCCTGCCCATAACTGCATTGAAGCATGAATCCTATGTCGTGTGAACCTTTTTCATCCTTCACCGGTTCTACCCTCTGGGTAAATTCCTTGGCCAGTTCCCGCAGCTGAAGGTTGTCAGGTTGTTGTTCACTCAACATCCAAAGAGTTCCCGGAAAAAAACCACAGCACCACCAGTGTATATCACTGGTTACCAGATTACCTTCTTCATCCAAAGTCTTCGGAAAGCGGTCGGGTTGGTCTTGCAATTCCTGTGCCAGAAGCATGGATTGCTGGACGGCATGTTGGAATATGCTATCGATTTGATTAATGGAAAGTCCACAATCCGGTGAAGCAGGTTCACCATCTGTACAGGAAATGAACAGAGAAATGCCCAACAGGGCTGTCAGTAGTGTTTGTCTCATAATGCTGTGCAAGGTATTATTTCTATTGAATGTCTTCGATTTTTCGCAAATATACACATTATTCGTATTTTACAAATCAAATGAGGGGAAAATCCTTGGTAAAAGTCGTTTATTTGCCTTCTGCATGCAAAGTTACTGCATCAGCAAATCCGGGTTGGCACTTTATAGCGTTTTCTGGCACATTTTGGCACTTCAAACCATTCATCTCCGTTTCAACAAAGCAGGGGAACACCATTTCCACTCCTTCGTTATAACATTGATTTACACACGCATTAGCCCCATTTCAACACCGTTTGGAAACAGGGTATAAAAAGGGCTTTCAAACGGAGGTGATACGGAGGTAATACGGAGGTGAAAGAGACTTAATGAAGAATCCAACGACCGAAGAAGGGGTCTTCCAACTCGTAGGTGGTTGTCTTAATCACATATCCGCGCTTCACTAGTCGTTTCAAGGCACTGAATGTGGTACTGGTCGGCAGACTACGATCAGACAACGGATTATTCTGTGTGGCCAGAACCTGCAGAATTCTTCTATCAGTACGGTTCATTCCCGTCCAAAGACGTTCATAATCCAAATCATGCTCTGCCACTTGCTGAACAATCGCATTTTCCACCACGTTCTCAACCAGCCCCTGGTATACGATGCAATTATACACAGCAGCAGCCAGTTGCTGGGTATAATAGGGATGCTCATGAGTAAAACTCAAGATATCGTTACAGATTGCCAACTTCCGGTCTTCAGGCATTTCTGGCAGACGATTCACCAGATAGTCCAAGAAATCATCATGAGGAATCTTCTTCAAGTTCATTCGCTGACCAAAATGATAGAAAGGCGATTTCTTCTTTTCGAAAATCTCATCCATCATGGATTCCAGACTGCCCATGAAGATGTAATTCAGTCCTTCCTGCCGCTGTATAATAGCCCTCAATTGTTTGGCTAGCGTCTTATCTATTTCATTGATTTCCTGAAATTCATCGAGCACTACTATCAGACGCTTTTCTGGTGATGTAACCTTAGCAACAAGCTCCATGGCATCTTCCAGAATGACAGAAGAATTTTCCACAGAAGGCATAAAGCTTACGTCCCACCCATCTGTCATAGGATTGTACGATACGGTTGGTGCAATACGGAAATGTGACATCATGTGCTTTATCTTTTCCATTTTGTACAAACGAAACACCCCACGCAGAATCTGTGCCGCCAGATTCTCCACGCTAAGCACTTTCATGAAATCGATAGTAATGGAAGGACGCCCCAGTTGCACCAGAGCTTTTGCAACCAAACTGCTCTTACCAAAACGTCGAGGAGAAATCAGCACCAGGTGATTCTCGCTATCCAGCAACTGCTTTACCTTTTCCAGTTCTAAAACACGGTCAGTAAAGTATTCATTTTGTACTATTGTACCAAACTTAAATGGATTCATATCAAATCTTTATTGCATGCGAAGTTTTTCGTTGCGAAATTTTTCGCACAATATTTTCCGCAAATATACGCAATATTTGTAATATACAAGTCAAATGATAGAAAAGATTGCTGTTGTGCGAAACTAATTCGATTACGAATCGCGCAATAGGTTAAAATTTAAGACGCGGGTATTTGCCCACGCCTTAAATTTATATCTTTTATTTCACAATCCTAGGAATAATCACCTTATCACCTACCGCTGCTTCAAGAGCTGCAAACTCTTGAGTTCTATGCACCCATGCTTGTGTCCAATAATTATTATCCAGTTTCTTCACCCCGTTATAACTGATATTTTTGTTCAGCCACCACGTGTCTGTTCTTCTGTCTTTACAGAAAGTTGTGGAGTCTGATCGGGTTCATTCACAATTATTTCATCATCTTGGCTGATGAAATACTCAACAGGAGTAGTCACAGGTTCAGAACCAGAATCCAATGCTTCGCCACTACAGGACACCATAAAGCAGCAAGGCAGCGCAAATTTTAACAAATTCCTTCTCTTATTCATATTGTATATGTATTTACGTTTT
>JAKSLP010000034.1 GCA_024401115.1 Bacteroidaceae bacterium
AATTAATTTCGTTATCTTTGCAAAAAAATGTGGATATGGGATTTTTTTATTTTTTCTCCAAAGAAAAGAAGAAGAATCTAGATAAGGGTCTGGAGAAGACAAAGGAGGGTTTTTTCAGCAAACTGGCCAAGGCTATCGCTGGAAAATCGAAGGTTGACGACGATGTCCTGGACAACCTGGAGGAGGTGCTGGTGACTTCGGATGTGGGTGTGGATACCACCCTGAAAATTATTGAGCGTATCGAGGAGCGCGTGTCCCGCGACAAGTATACGACTACTTCTGAGCTGAAAGGCATTCTGCGTGATGAGATCTCATCACTGCTTACCGAAAACAATACGGATGATAATAACGGTTTCTCGCTGGAGGGACTGAAGACTCCGCACATCATCATGGTGGTGGGCGTGAACGGTGTGGGTAAGACCACTACCATCGGCAAGATGGCGTACCAGTACAAGAAGGCGGGCTATAAGGTGTACCTGGGTGCTGCCGATACCTTCCGTGCCGCTGCCGTGGAGCAGCTGGTGATCTGGGGCGAGCGCGTGGGCGTGCCTGTTGTGAAGCAGAAGATGGGTGCGGACCCTGCTTCGGTGGCTTTTGATACCCTGAGTTCGGCTGTGGCTAACAATGCGGATGTGGTGATTATCGATACCGCAGGTCGTCTGCACAACAAGGTCAACCTGATGAACGAGCTGACCAAGATTAAGAACGTGATGAAGAAGATTGTTCCGGATGCGCCACATGACGTTATGCTGGTGCTGGACGGCTCTACCGGACAGAATGCATTCGAGCAGGCCAAGCAGTTCAGCAAGGCTACTGAGATTACCTCGATGGCCATCACCAAGCTGGACGGTACTGCCAAGGGCGGTGTGGTAATCGGCATCTCGGATCAGTTCAAGATTCCTGTACGCTATATCGGTATCGGTGAGGGCATGGAGGACTTGCAGCCATTCAACCGCCGCGAGTTTGTGGATTCACTGTTCAAAGACGCTGAGTGCTGATGAAAAAGAATCAGGTGGATATTATTACACTGGGTTGCTCGAAGAACCTGGTGGATTCAGAGAAGCTGATGCATCAGCTTCAGGAAAAGGGCTATACGGTAACACACGATGCTGCTCACCCTCGCGGTGAGATAGCAGTCATCAATACATGCGGCTTCATTGGCGATGCCAAGGAGGAATCGGTCAATACCATCCTGGAATTCTGCCAGGCCAAGGCCGAGGGCAAGCTGTCACGTCTCTATGTGATGGGCTGCCTGTCGGAGCGTTTCCTGTCGGAGCTGGAGACCGAGATTCCCGAGGTGGACAAGTTTTACGGTAAGTTCAACTGGAAGGAGCTGCTGAACGAATTGGGTCAGGCTCCTACCGATGATAACATTCACCGTGTGCAGACCACTCCCAAGCATTATGCTTATTTGAAGATTTCAGAAGGCTGCGACCGCAACTGTGCCTATTGCGCCATTCCTATCAGTACCGGCAAGCACAAGAGCCGCCCGATGGAGGAGATTCTGGATGAGGTGCGACTGCTGGTATCGCAGGGCGTGAAGGAGTTTCAGGTAATTGCCCAGGAGCTGACTTACTATGGTCTGGATCTGTACGGACAGCAGAAGATTGCCGAGCTGGTGGAGCAGATTGCCGACATCCCGGGTGTGGAATGGATTCGTCTGCACTACGCTTATCCGCTGCATTTCCCTATGGAACTTCTGAAAGTGATGCGCGAGAAGGACAATGTATGTAAATATCTGGATATCGCCCTGCAGCATGTGAGCGACAATATGCTGGACCGCATGCACCGCCACGTGAGCAAGCAGGACACCATGAACCTGATTGAGACCATGCGCCGTGAGGTTCCGGGCATTCACCTGCGCACCACCCTGATGGTGGGTTTCCCTGGCGAGACCGAGCAGGATTTTGAGGAACTGAAGGAGTTTACCCGCTGGGCCCGCTTCGACCGCATGGGCGCGTTTGCCTATTCCGAGGAGGAGGGTACCTATTCTGCCGACCATTACGAGAACGATGTTCCGGATGAGGTGAAGCAGAAGCGACTGGGCGAGCTGATGGCCATCCAGCAGCAGATCTCTGCCGAGCTTCAGGACAAGAAGGTGGGGCAGAAACTGAAGGTGATCATCGACCGCAGGGAAGGGGACTACTACATTGGCCGTACCGAGTTTGATTCACCGGAGGTTGACCCGGAGGTGCTGATTCCTGTAGCTGACGGACGTTTGTATACGGGCCGCTTCTATCAGGTGGAAATCGTCTCTGCGGATGACTTCGACTTATATGGAAAACGCATATGAACAACAAGGAATTTCTCAGTGAGCTTTCAACCCGTTCGGGGTATTCGGTACAGAACGCCCAGAAACTGACCGACACTGTCATTCAGATCCTGAGTGAGCAGTTGTGCGACGGCAATCTGGTGTCTGTACAGGGCTTCGGCAACCTGGAGGTAAAGAAAAAGATGGAACGCGTGATGGTTTCGCCTATTACCAAGAAGAGAATGCTGGTTCCACCCAAACTGACCGTGAGCTTCAAACCGAGTATTTCCTTAAAAGATAAACTGAAATAACGATGGACGGAAAATTCTTGTTACAGGATCTGGCCGAGCTGCTGGCTGAGGCCGAGGGCTTGCAAAAGAATGAAGCCCAGTCGTTTGTCCGTGTATTCTTCGACACCATTACCCGGGGTCTGGAAATGGACAAGATAGTCAAGGTGAAAGGCCTTGGCACCTTTAAGCTGGTGGACGTGGACAGCCGCGAGAGCGTGAACGTGAATACCGGCGAAAGATTCCTGATTGACGGCCATGCCAAGATTACCTTTACTCCCGACAATAGTCTGAAAGAGATGGTGAACCGTCCGTTTGCGCACTTCGAGACCGTGGTGCTGAATGATGACGTGACCGATGAGGACCTGGAGGAGGTGGACCGCAAGTTCGAGGAAACCGTACCTGTCGAGGGTCTGGAGGATTTTCTGGCTGAAGAGCCTTTCATCCCTAGCATAGAACCCGTTGTTCCTGTGGCTCCTGTATTACCAGCAGAGCCTGCGGTTGTGGCTCAACCTGAACCTGAGGTTGAGGAGCCTGTTGCCGTTGAGGAACCCGTAGTAGTTCCTGTAACCCCGGAAGAGCCTACAGCTCTTGCAGAGCCGGAAGTTCCTGTAGCAGAGACTCCTGCTGCGGTGGAGATTCCTGCTGCACCTGCCGTTGAGCCTGTGGCTCCTGTGACTGAGCCTGTTGTTCCCGCTGAACCTGTCAAGGAACAGCCAGCGCCTGCTGAAACTGCTGCAGAAACGGCATCGTCGGAACCTGTACTGGTGAAGCTGGTGGATCCCGTGAATGTGAATGTATCTCCCGAACCTGTGGAGCATACACCGGAACCGGAGACCGAGACAAAGAATAATCATTTTAGAAATATATGGATTGTGCTCTGCATCGTCGCCCTGTTGCTGGGTTATCTGCTGGGCTATTTCAATGTATTCTCATCAAAGAGCAGTTACCGTCCTTCCATCATCCGTGATACTGTTTACGTGCAGAAGATTGTGCGTGACACCATCGAGGTGGAGAAGGTGGTGCCTAACGAGCTGATAACCGAGCCTAAGGCAGAGGAGCCCAAATCCGGTGCCGCAAAGACCGAAGCCAAGCCGGCAGCCAAGCCTGTGGAGCAGACCGTTGACAGCAATATCCCTCAGCTGAAGGGCGGTGCCTATCTGATTGTGGGAACCAAGGAAACCTATACCCTGCGTGGCGGTGAAACCATCCGAATCATTGCCGAGCGTTACTTCGGCAGCCGTCAGATGGCCCCTTACATTGCCCTGTACAACAATATCCCGAATCCGGATATGGTAGCTGCGGGAACGGTACTGAAAATCCCAGAGTTGAAGCTGAAGAAGAAGCAATAGGAGAGGAAAGTACAAATACTCTTAAAATCTAACTTTTGACAAAGTCTTTTAAAGAAAATTAGCAACCCCAGTCGTTGAAATTGATTAATTTTGGGGTCGCAAAACGAAATATAGAATAAATTATGGCAGAAGCTTTTGATATTCGCGCTCTGAACGAGCGCATTGAGCAGCACAGCGCATTTGTCACCAATCTGATGGCTGGTATGGATCAGCAGATCGTAGGTCAGAAGCATTTGGTAGAGTCACTGTTGATCGGTCTGTTGGCCGACGGTCATGTGTTGCTGGAAGGTGTGCCTGGTTTGGCAAAGACCAAGGCCATCAAGACATTGGCATCCCTGATTGATGCGGATTTCAGCCGCATTCAGTTTACACCCGATCTGTTGCCAGCCGATGTGACCGGTACACTGATCTACAGTCAGAAGGATGAGCAGTTCAGCGTAAAGAAAGGTCCAGTATTCGCTAACTTCGTGTTGGCCGATGAGATCAACCGTGCTCCAGCCAAGGTGCAGAGTGCATTGCTCGAGGCCATGCAGGAGCGTCAGGTGACCTTAGGAAACGATACTTTCGACTTGCCAAGCCCATTCCTGGTGCTGGCTACCCAGAACCCAATCGAGCAGGAGGGTACCTATTCATTGCCAGAGGCACAGGTGGACCGTTTCATGCTGAAGGTTATCATAGACTATCCAAAGTTGGAGGAGGAGAAACTGATTATCCGTCAGAACATCCGTGGCGGTAAGAGCACCGTTATGCCAATCCTGCGTACACAGGATATCGTGGAGGCTCGCGAGATTGTCCGTCAGGTATATTTGGATGAGAAGATTGAACAGTATATCGCTGATATCGTATTTGCTACCCGTTACCCAGAGAAGTACGGTTTGAAGGAGGTGAAGGACTACATCAGTTTCGGTGGTTCTCCACGTGCTTCCATCAACCTGGCTCTGGCTTCGCGTGCCTATGCATTCATCAAGCGCCGCGGTTATGTTATCCCTGAGGATGTACGTGCAGTGGCTCACGATGTATTGCGTCACCGTATTGGCTTGAGCTATGAGGCCGAGGCAAGCAACATTACCAGCGAGGAAATCATCAGCAAGATTCTGAACTGTATCGAGGTGCCTTAATTGAGAGATGGATACGAGTGAGATTCTGAAAAGGGTACGCCAGATTGAGATCAAGACCAGGGGATTGTCAGCTAACATCTTCGCTGGTCAGTATCACTCTGCCTTCAAGGGCCGTGGTATGACTTTCTCCGAAGTGCGCGAGTACCAGTACGGCGATGACGTGCGTGACATCAACTGGAATGTCACTGCCCGTTTCCATAAGCCATACGTCAAGGTGTTCGAGGAGGAGCGAGAGCTGACGGTGATGCTGCTGGTGGATGTGTCATCCAGTTTGGACTTTGGAACTGTGATTCAGAAATCGAACGACATGCTGACCGAGATTGCCGCTACACTGGCTTTCTCTGCCATCCAGAACAACGATAAGATTGGTGTGATCTTCTTCTCCGATAGGATTGAGAAGTACATTCCGCCCAAGAAGGGAAGAAAGCACATTCTGTATATCATCCGTGAGTTGCTGGGCTTTAAGGCCGAGAGCAACCGCACCGATATCAAGCAGGCACTGGAATACCTGAACAATGTACAGAAGCGCCGTTGTACTGCATTCATGCTGAGCGATTTCATTGATCCAAAGGACTATAAGGATGCCATGACCATAGCCAACCGCAAGAACGACCTGGTGGCTATCCAGATTTATGACCGCCGCATGGCCGACCTTCCCGATGTGGGCATTGTGAAGGTGCAGGATGCTGAGACCGGTTATGAGCAGTACATCGATACGTCATCGAAGCGTTTGCGCAAGGCACACCACGAATGGTGGGAGGAGCGTCAGCAGCGCATGCGCCGCATCTTTACCCAGAGCAATGTGGACAGCGTATCCGTGCGTACCGACGAGGATTATGTTAAGGCATTGCTGAGCCTTTTTGCAAAACGAAATTAAGACATGATGAAGAGAACGTTTGCTTTTCTTTCTGTTATATGGTTATGCTGTAATCTGTTTGCCCAGGTGACAGTGGACGTGTCGATGGATACTCTGCTGATCCGTATCGGCGAGCAGACCAAGATACATCTGCAGGTGAGCATGGATGCCAAGTCGCAGTATGTGCTTCCTGAATTCCCTGACACCATTGTGGCAGGCGTGGAGTGTCTGGAGGCCGGCGAACCGGTGATTGAACCTATCAACGAGGGACAGCGCCAGTTGGTGAGCCGTGACTATCTGGTCACTTCGTTCGACTCGGGTCACTATTACCTGCCCCCAATGGAGGTGCTGGTGGATGAGAAGCCTTATCTGTCGCAGAACATGTCGCTGAAGGTGGAGACCGTGGATGTGGACTTGGAGCATCCCGAGAACTTCTTCCCTCCGAAGGATGTGCTGGACCCTCCGTTTGCCTGGGAGGACTGGGCATTGCTGTTCTGGCTGTCCATCGCCTTGCTGCCTATGTTGGGCTTGTGCATCTATTTCATCATGAGACTGATGGATAACAAGCCGATTATCAAGCACATCCGCCTGGCTCCAAAGTTGCCTCCTCACCAGAAGGCCATGAAGGCCATCGAGACCATCAAGGCCGAGAAGCAGTGGGCAGCCGAGGATTCGAAGGAATACTATACCCAGTTGACCGATACCCTGCGCGTATATATCAAGGAGCGTTATCACTTTAACGCCACCGAGATGACCAGTGCCGAGATTATTGCCAAGCTGCAGGAGGTAAAGGATGTGGAATCCATGAATGAATTGCGTAGCCTGTTCCAGACTGCCGACTTGGTGAAGTTTGCCAAGTACAGCACGCTGATGAACGAGAACGATATGAACCTGGTGAATGCCATCGAGTTCATCAATGCCACCAAGGTGGAGGTGGATCCTGCCACTCTGAACAAGGAACCGGAGATGACCGTAGAGGAGAAGCGCTCAAAGCAGGAGCGTATTGCCCTGATAGTCGGTATAGGTATCCTGGCAGCCGGCAGTGTGGCCGCTATTGTGGGCATTGGATTTGAGTTGTACAGGTTATGCTTCTAATTGATTGAATATGACATTTGCAAATATATTCTATTTGTTGCTGTTGCTGCCGCTGCTGGCCTACATCGTATGGTACATCATCGGGCATAAGAAGACCACGCCTTCGCTGAAGGTGCCCGATACCCATGCCTATATGGATGCACCCCGCAGTTGGCGTATCTACCTGATACACGCTCCGTTTGTACTGCGTGTTATCTCCTATACCATGCTGGTGCTGGCATTGGCGCGTCCTCAGACCACCAATGACTGGAGCAACAAGGAGGTGGAAGGTATCGACATCATGCTGGCCATGGATATCTCGACCAGTATGCTGGCACAGGACCTTCAGCCCAACCGTGTGGAGGCTGCCAAGAGTGTGGCTTCGGCTTTTGTGGCCGACCGTGAGACCGATAATATCGGCTTGACGTTCTTTGCCGGTGACGCTTTCACCCAATGCCCAATGACCACCGACCATGCCGTTGTGATGCAGCTGTTGCATGACATGGGTTGCGAGAGTGTTCAGAGCGGTCTGATAGCCGACGGTACAGCCTTGGGTATGGGTATAGCCAATGCGCTGACCCGTCTGGAAGGCAGCAAGGCCAAGTCGCGTGTCATCATTCTGCTGACCGATGGTGTGAACAATATGGGTGATATCTCTCCATTGACCGCTGCCGAGATGGCCAAGAGCCTGGGCGTGCGTGTCTATACTATCGGAGTGGGAAAGAACGGTCTGGCACCTTATCCATATCCTGTGGGAGGAACCTATCAGATGGTGAACCTGCCTGTTGAGATTGACGAAGAGGTCCTGACTCAGATTGCCCAAATGACCGACGGTCAGTATTACCGCGCTACCAACAACGATGAGTTGAAGCGTGTGTATGATGATATTGATAAGCTGGAGAAATCCAAGTTGAAAGTACGTGAGTACAGCAAGAGATATGAGATGTATCAGCTGTTTGGACTGATAGGTCTGATAACTCTGATTATCGAGTTGATACTCCGTCAGTTGTTGTTACGTAGAATCCCATAAACCGAAGAAGATATGTTACGATTTGCCAATCCGGAATATCTGTATCTGCTGCTCATCATCCCGCTGCTGGTGGGACTGATGCTGTTTATGGATTTCCGTCAGCGTCAGAAACTACGCATCTATGGTGATGTCAACCTGCTGCGTCAGCTCATGCCCGATGCATCGGCTTTGCGCCATCACCTTAAGTATATCCTGGCCCTTTGCGGTCTGACCCTGGTTATTCTGATGATGGCCCGTCCACAGGAGGGTGCCATTCCTGACCAGAAGCGTGAGGGTATCGAGGCCATAATCTGTATGGATATCTCGAATTCCATGTTGGCTGAGGATGTTCAGCCCAGCCGTCTGCAGAAAGCCAAGAACCTGGTATCGAAGTTGGTGGACAACTTTGATGACGACAAGGTAGGTTTGGTGGTATTTGCCGGTGAAGCTTTCACCCAATTGCCAATCACCGCCGATTTCGTATCCGCCAAGATGTTCCTGGATCAGATTAATCCTGGTCTGATTGATGTTCAGGGAACCGACTTTGCCGCAGCTATCGGTCTGGCAGCCAACAGTTTCACCAGTTTGGAGAATGTGGGTAAGGCTATTGTGATCATAACCGATGGTGAGGACCACGAAGGCGGCGCACTGGAAGCAGCCAAGGCCGCAGCCGATAAGGGCATGCGTGTATTTGTGCTGGGTGTCGGTTCGGACGAAGGTGCTCCATTCCGTATGATGGGAGAGTCTGACTACAAGAAAGATGCAGAGGGCAACGTGGTGGTTACCCGTCTGAATCAGGATATGTGTAAGCAGGTGGCTCAGGCTGGAAACGGTGCCTATATTCATGTAGACAATTCTAACTCAGCGCTCGATGCCCTGGAAAAGGAGTTGGACAAACTGGCCAAGGCAGAGTTTGCCGTTAGCTTTACCGAATACAATGAGCAGTACTGGGTGTTTGGCCTCCTGGCCTTCGTCGTCCTGCTGGTTGAGATGATTGTCATGGACAAGAAGAATCCTTTGTTTAAGAATATAAAGTTATTCAAGAAATGAGAAGAGGATGGAATTTATTGCTGATTCTGTTCAGCCTGCTGCTGACTGTGCCGGTATGTGCACAGGATTCTAAGCAGGCCCTGGTCCGCAATGCCCTTCGGGCGGGCAACCGCTATTTCCATCAGGGCAATTACGACAAGGCCGAGGCTGAATACCTGAAGGCATACGAGGTGGATTCCAATAATGTACATGTACTGTACAACTTGGGAACGACCTATCTGATGAAGAAAGATCCGGTGCCTGCCAACCAGAAGCTGGTGCGTACGGCACAGAGTGAGGATGCCAAGAACCGTATAAAAGGTGCCCGCATCTTCCATAATCTGGGTGTGAACCTGCAACTGACACAGGAATACGACAAGGCTATCAGTGCCTACAAGCAGTCGCTCCGCCTGAATCCTACCGATGAGGAGACCCGCTACAATCTGGCATTGTGCCAGAAGCTGAGAAAGGATAATCCACAGGACAACCAGAATCAGCAGCATGACAAGGATCAGCAGAACCAGCAGGATCAGAAAGATCAGCAACAACAGCAGGATCAACAGCAGAACCAGCAGGATCAGCAGCCTCCTCAACAGCAGCCACAGCAGCAACCCCAACCTCAGGACGAGATGTCGAAGGAGAATGCACAGCAGTTGCTCGAGGCTGTAAAACAGGACGAGAAGGCTGTCAAGGAACGCATGAATCAGAAGCCAAAGAATGGCACACGACGTAAGAAAGAGAAAGATTGGTAAACGATGAAAAGATTGTTTTTATTTTGTTGTTTATGTTTGGTGACCGTATGGTTGCATGCGCAGACATTCACCGCCAAGGCTCCCGATGAGGTAGAGGAGGGCGAGGTGTTCCGTGTGCAGTTTGTGGTGACTACCGATAATCCTTCGGCCTTCAGGGGACCGAACTTTGACTCTGAGGGTTTTGAGGTATTGGCCGGTCCATACACCTCATCTTATTCCAGCTATCAGGTTATCAACGGTAAGTCCACTTCCAGTAGTTCGGTTACCTATACCTATACCGTTAGTGCCCGTAAGAAGGGTAAGTACACCATTCCCGAGGCACAGGTAACAGTGGACGGTAAGAAAATGACAACCAAGCCGCTGTCAATAACCATTGTAGAGGGAACCAACCCAACAGCCAGTCGCAATAATAACCGAAACAATGGCAGTTCGGGTGGCGGACGCAATCAACAGGTACAGATGCAGGAGAATGGTAACATTACCAGCTCAGACCTGTTTATCACTGCTACTGCCAACAAGACCAAGGTGCATGAGCAAGAAGCTATCCTGTTGACTTACAAGGTATATACCTTGGTCAACCTGACTTCATTGCAACCAAAGATGCCCGACTTGAAGGGATTCCATGTACAGGAAATAGATTTGCCACGCAATAAGGTGTTCAGCCCTGAGAACTACAAGGGCAAGATGTATAACACCGTGGTTTGGAGCCAGTACGTTCTTTTCCCACAGCAGACCGGTAAGATTACCATTCCATCAATCACCTTTGAAGGTGTAGTGGCACAGCGAGTACGCAGTTTGGACCCACTCGATGCCTTCTTCAATACCGGCAGCAGCTATACCGAGGTGGAGAAGAAAATTCAGACTCCATCTATCGACATTACCGTAGAGCCATTGCCAGCCAAACCAGCCAATTATTCAGGCGGTGTGGGCAACTTCACCATGACTTCGGAACTGACACCTGCCGAGGTGAAGTCGGGTGAGGCTCTGACCCTGAAGATTAAGATTGAGGGTAAGGGTAACATGAAACTGATCAAGACTCCAGAGGTGAATGTGCCAAAGGACTTTGAGGTATACGACCCTAAGGTAACCGATGATTCCCAACTGACGACTGCCGGTATGGAAGGAAGCAAGACCTTTGAGTTTGTGTATGTCCCACGTAATCCGGGTAAATATACCATTCCTGCGGTTCCATTCGTGTATTTCGATTTGGCCAGCAATTCGTATAAGACCCTGGAAACTCCGGAATACAATCTGGATATTGCCAAAGGAAAATCGACAGGCAATGGTGGAGTAAGTACCTACAGCAAGGATGACATCCATGTACTGGATACCGATATCCGCTACATTAAGACAGGTGACGTGAGTCTGCGACAGAACGATGAGGACACCTATTTCGGTTCCACCGGCAACTGGCTGTTCTACATCATCCCAACACTGGTGTTTGGTGTGATTGGATACCTGTTCCGCAAGCAGGCTATGGAGAATGCCAATATTGCCCTGATGCGCACCAAGCGTGCCAATAAGATGGCCCGTAAACGTTTGCGTACAGCGTCAGAGATGCTGAAGAACAACAATAAGACAGCGTTCTACGAGGAGGTAATGCGTGCCCTCTATGGCTATGTGAGCGACAAATTGAGCATCCCTGTGTCGGCGCTGAACAAGGATAATATCCGCGAGAAACTGGCTGAGCGCCTGTCGGATAATACCTTGATTCAGAATTTAATGGACGCATTGGATGAATGCGAATTTGCCCGCTTTGCTCCGGCAGAGAGTGGAAATTCCATGAGCCAGTTCTACGAGAAGGTCATCACTATTATTGAACAGGTGGATAACGCCATAAAGAAGTAATCCGTATGAAAAGACTGATATATCTTTTATTCTTGCTGATGTTTCCTGCTGTGCTGATGAATGCCCAGGACCTGAAGACACAGGCTGATACGGCTTATGTTCAGGAGCGTTATGCCCAAGCTGCAGAGCTGTATGAGCAGTTGCTTGAGCAGGGACATAGCAGCGATGTGTACTATAATTTGGGAAATTGTTATTACCGTCTGGAAAAGGTGGGCCATGCCGTGCTGAATTACGAGCGTGCGCTCAGGCTGGATCCGGGTGACCGTAATATCCGTCATAATCTGGAACTGGCCCGAAATAAGACTCAGGACAAGGTGGTGGCCCTTCAGGACATCTTTATCGTGACCTGGTACAAGGGAATCCTGTACTCTATGTCAGTGGACGGGTGGGGCATTCTGGCTACCGTATGTTTCGTACTCTTCCTGTGTATGATGGGAGTGTATCTGTTCCTGAACCGTATGGCTCTGCGCAAGATAGGATTCTTTGCTGGTATTGCCGCACTGGTCATTTGTATATTGGCTAATGTGTTTGCCTATCATGAAAAAGTACTGATGCTGCGCCATGATACTGCTGTGCTGATGCAGGAGTCGGTTCATGTGAAGAGCACACCGAGTCAGGATGGCAAGGACCTGTTTGTCATTCATGAGGGAACCAAGATGCATCTGGTTGATGATGCTATGCGCGACTGGAAGGAGATCCGTCTGGACGATGGAAAGACTGGATGGGTAGAGACATCAGCGATTGAAGTGATTTGACTCATAAATTTGTTACAAGATGGATTTAGCACAATTAGTAGAATGGGATAAGGAATTATTGCTGGCACTGAACGGCAGTGACTCTGCGGTATGGGACCAGTTTATGTTTGTTGCCACCAAGACCGTGGTATGGATCCCGATGTTCCTGAGCATGTTGTATATGGTGATGAAGAGTAATTCTGCCCGTCAGGCCATTTTATTGCTGGCATGTGTTGCTGGTCTGTTTCTAGTTTCAGAAGGGGTCTCTTCGGGTATCTGTAAACCATTGGTAGGCCGTTTGCGCCCTACGCACGACCCCGAAATTATGGGAATGGTACAGACTGTCAATGGACTGAGAGGAGGCATGTACAGTTTCTTTTCCAGTCATGCCGCCAACACCTTCTCCTTGTGTACGTTCCTTTCACTGGTAGTACGCAGTAAGGCGTTTACCCTGACCATGTTGTCGTGGGCCATGGTACATACCTATACCCGAATTTATCTGGGGTTACATTTCCCCGGTGATGTGTTCGTGGGTTTCTGCTTCGGTTTGATGTGGGGAACTGTTATGTATTTGATATATAGTTGGTTGAGAAATAAATGGTTTGACCGCCACGACTATGTGTCCGAGCAGTGTACATCTTCGGGATATTTCTACGCATCGGCCAATATGGTATCACTGACATTTGTACTCAGTGTGATACTGGTGCTTATCTATAGCTTTTTCTATTACTAATTAATATATAAATAAGGGAGAATATGAGTACAAGAATTTCATTCAATGAACTTCGTAAGATTAAAGACCAATTGCCAAACGGAAGCATGGACCGTATTGCTAATGAACTGGGTCTGGATGCAGAGACAGTGCGCAATTATTTCGGTGCCAGCCACAAAGACGGCCAGTTGATTGGTATTCACATCGAGCCAGGTCCTGATGGAGGTATTGTGGAGATTGATAACGATGCTGTGTTGGAAGCGGCTTTCCGAATCTTACAGGAATGCTAAAAAAAATACGGGTCAGTGATTTTCACTGACCCGCTTTATTTATTTGCAGTACTTATCGATAATGGTCTGGGCATTAGGGTCGCCCAGTTCCTTAGCCTTGGTTAGGTTGGCTTTGCCCTCAGCCTTATTTCCTAAATTAACCTGAGCAAATCCAAGGAAACGGTAGCCATAAGAGGATTCACTGTTAATTGTTAGCAACTTCTGCGCAGTTTCCATAGCTGCATTATAATCCTTGACAGTGATGTTCAGGCTGGCCAATTCAATTAGAGGCTCCTCAGCACCAGGAGCCAGTTCACAAGCTTCCTTGAAGTCGTCCAGCGCCTGCTGGTACATTCTGCACTTGGATTCTGCACGGCCACGTTCCAGATAAAAATCAGCCGATGCACGACCGCCATAGATATGCTCCACATCATTGAAGTCGTTTACAGCCTCGCGCAACTGTCCGGCTTCAGCCTTGTGCATGGCACGGGTATATAAATAAGGTGCTGCATCCTCACCGTATGGTTTGTTGAAAGATTCCATAGCCTTGTCCAGAATTGCAATGATTTCCTCCTCTGGAGCTTCCATTGCCACCTTGCACTGTGCCAGATAGCTGTAGACAGCAGGACCCTTCAGGTCAGTTTCCATCAATTTCTCGTAAACCGAATAAGCCTTGGCGAAGTCACCCATAGCATACAGAATATCCGCATCCATCTTCAGGTAAACCGGCTGGTTGGGGTTCATGCTGATAGCGGTTTCCACTTCACTGAGTGCCTTTTCACGGGTCCAGTCCTTATAGGCAGGCTCTGGAGCATAAGTGGCCTTGTTATAAATCAGATAACCTATATTGTAGTGTGCATCAGCCTTGTCGGCATCCTTTTCAAGGTAAATGTTCAAGTCGTTTTCAGCCTGCTCATACTGCTGTACGTCCACATTATACTGGGCACGACGCAGATATCCGTCCGCATTGTCCGGATGTTGCTTGATGAACATCTCCAACTGCTCCAGATAGTTCGGATTGCTGCGTGAGGTCATCAACAGAACCAAAGCTTCATCTTCACTATCTGGAAGACCTTTGGTGATTCCGATGCTGTTCAGTGTGTAGTCATTGGATGACAAGGCATTGATGGTCAGTTGCTTTGCAAAATCAGCCGACATGGCATAGCTCTCACTCTCTGTACCTTTCTGAATCAGACCCAATACTTGTCCGTTGGCATTCATCAGTGGACAGCTCACGTTCTTTTCGCTAACGGCTGCATCGATGGTATAGAAACCGTATTTCTCAGCTACTGTAGCCGCATCCTTCAGGGTCACCTTTTGAGCGGTGGCATTTTTCTGTGTGGTGTAAGGCAATAGGTAAGCAGCCTGTCCGGCAGTACCTTGGGCGGGAGCCATGGCCAGAGCGGTTGTCTTCTTGTCTGTCTTTACCTGAAACTTCACTACATCGTACATATCGTTAGCGCCTAAGATGAAAGACACGTCATTCTTGGCACCGTCACAGTCCACAATCACAGCCTTGGCTGCACCTTGAAACAGTTTATAGTCAGAGATTCCCACACCATCCTCGGTGATGAAGAAACCATTACCTGTATTCTTGATGTCTCCGTTGGCATCGTACGTGATCACGGAGAAAACCGACTTCTTAGCCTGTGCTACCCAAGCCTGACTCCATGCAGAAGTACAGGTCAGCAGCATGCCGGCAGTAAGTAATCCAAATTTATTCATTTTAAATCTTGTTTTTCTGTCGTTGGGTTTTTATTGTCTTCTTTGCTTAACAGCCTCGTAAATCAGCACACCTGCAGCGACAGACACGTTCAAACTCTCGATGTTGCCTAAAATAGGAATCTTTACCCATTCATCACAAAGGGCCAGGTGTTCGTAAGGAATACCCTTATCCTCGGCACCCATGATAATGCACAGCGGATCTTTATAGTCTGCCTTGTCGTAGTCATAATCACCCTTCTCGGTGGCAGCTACTACATGGAAACCGCTTTCTTTCAGATATTTGATAGTTTCCAACAAATTGCTCTCACGACATACCGGGAGAGTGTGCAGTGCACCGGCAGAAGTCTTGATAGCATCGGCATTGGCAGTCACACTGTTGCGTTGAGGGATGATGATGGCATCCACTGCTGCACAGTTGCATGTACGGGCAATAGCACCAAAGTTGCGTACATCTGTAATACCGTCCAGCATGACCAACAGTGGGCTCTTGCCCTCATCGAACAGCATCGGCACCACATCTTCCACTTTCTGGTAGGTAATGGATGATATGAATGCAATGACACCCTGATGATTCTTACGGGTGATGCGGTTCAGTTTCTCCATTGGCACGCGCTGGACAGGGCATTCCACCTGCTTCAAGGCAGAGAACAGTTCCTTGGCCAGGTCACCACCCAGATCACGCTTAATCAGCACTTTATCAATATCCTTTCCGGCTTCGATGGCTTCAATCACCGCACGGATGCCGAAAATCATTTCATTTCTTTCTTCCATATCTTATTTCAGTAATTCCCGGGCGTTGTTCAAGGCTGCTTCGGTCAGTTCCGAGCCGCTTACCATGTGTGCAATTTCTTCCACGCGTTCTTCTTCGCCCAGTTGTTTCATGTGACTGGTTGTTATCTCGTCGTTATCGTCTTTGTAAACCTTGTAATGCACACTGCCCTTGGCTGCAATCTGGGGCAGGTGAGTGATGCTGATGACCTGACGTTGGTTGTCGCCCATTTCCTTCATGATCATAGCCATCTTCTCGGCTATCTGTCCCGATACACCGGTATCAATCTCATCAAAGATAATGGTTGGCAATTGAACCGAACCGGCTATCAGCGCTTTCAGTGACAGCATTACGCGTGCAATCTCACCACCTGATGCCACTTGAGACAGTTCCTGTGGGGTATTACCCTTGTTGGCACTGAACAGGAAACGAACTTTGTCCGTACCGGTTGAGGTGGGTTCCTTTAATACGTTCAGTTCTACTACGAACTGTACATTCGGCATGCCTAGTGGGATAAGCCGTGCTTTCATTTCCTTTTCGACTATCACAGCACTCTTTTTTCGCTGTTCGGTCAGAACCTTAGCTTTGGCATTCAACTCCTTGCCCAGTTTTAGAACCTCAGCCTTCAGTTGTGCGATATGTTCATCGCTGTTGCCGATGCACTCCAATTTAGCTGCCAGTTCATCACGCAGGGTAATCAGTTCCTCTACGCTCTGCTTGCCGTGTTTCTTCTGCAGCGAATATAAGGTGTCCAAGCGGTCATTGACCAGTTCCAATCGTTGTGGATTGAATTCCACCCGTTCCTCCTCCTGTTCCAATTCATCGGCAATATCCTTCAATTCGATGTATGTGCTTTCCACACGCTCAGCCCATTCACGGCTCTTGGGATACATGTCAGACAAACTGTTTAATGTCCCCAATACCATACGCAACTGACCGATGATGCCCTGCTGGTCGTTCTGCAGCAGGCCATTGCATTCAAACAGCGCCTGTTTGATATCCTCGGCATGCGTCAGCATATCCTGTTCCTCTTCCAGCTCTTCCTGCTCGCCCGGTTCCAGACGAGCCTCGTCCAGTTGCTGGAACTGGAAGTTTAGGTAATCTTCCTCCGCCTGATTCTGCTGGGCCGTTTCAATAGCATTCTGCAGTTCCCTTTGCTTCTGGCGGTAATTCTGATATGTCAATAGGTATTCCTTACGCTGCAGTTCGTTGTGAGCCAGGGTATCCAGTACTTCCAACTGGAAATCCGCCTGATTCAGCAGCAAATTCTTATGTTGTGAGTGTACATCCAGCAACAGTTCGCCCAACTGTTTCAGGACAGACAATGGGGCGGGAGAGTCGTTGATGAAAGCGCGGCTTTTACCTGAAGCCATCAGTTCACGGCGGATAATGCATTCCTGAACATCGCACTCCTCGTCAAAGTCTTTAAGAAGGGTGACGGCTGCAGGGTTATCCAAACCGAATGTGGCCTCTACGACACACTTTGTCGCACCCTGCCGGATGACTTTGGAATCAGCACGCTGCCCCAGCAGCAGTGCGATGGCCCCTAACATGATGCTCTTTCCGGCACCGGTCTCACCGGTAATCACCGAAAACCCGTTGGCAAAACTGATATCCAGTTTGTCAATGAGCGTGTAGTTTTGAATGTACAGTTGTTTCAGCATACGCAGCTTAGCGGTTGTTCAACTCGCTCAGACGCAGGCGTGTGAGTGTCTGCTTGGTTTCCAAAGGAAAATCACTTTGGAGAATCCATCCAAAATAGCCTGGATCACGGCGCAATACATCGGTTACGCGCACATCCTTGTACTTTCCGAAAGAGAATACAGGCTCATCCTTGTCGTTCAGTACGATACGTCCGGCTAAATCCACGTTGCGGTTCATGCGTGAGAAATTGGCCAGTTCAGTGATATCGTTCTTCAACTCCTCCGGATACATATCCAACTGAGCTTTCAAGACCTCATAAGTGGCGATGGTATCGGCAAGTGCAGCATGAGCTTCCACGTGCTTGCCGTCTACATCAAAGCCCGCCTCTAGGTCTTTTCCGCAATAGTATTTGAATGCAGCCACCAAGGTGCGTCTTTCCAACTTATGATAGATGTTCTGTACATCCACACAGCGTGTGTTGGTCAGGTCGATATTATAACCGTTGCGGAGAAACTCCTCCACCAACATGGGAATATCAAATTTGTTACTGTTGAATCCCCCTAAATCGCAACCCTTTATGAATGTACCAATCTTAGGCGCCAGTTCCTTAAAGGTTGGGCAATCCTTCACATCTTCATCTGAAATGTGGTGTACGGCTGTAGCCTGCGCAGGAATAGGGCGACCCGGGTTGACCCGGTATGTCATAGACTCATCGTGACCGTCAGGAAACACTTTAATCAGGCAGATTTCAACAATATTGTCCTTGCTGACATCCACGCCTGTGGTTTCCAGGTCAAAGAAAACGATGGGTTTGGTTAAGTTCAGTTTTGCCATGTGTAATCAGTCCTTAAGAATCATTGGCATCAGCAACATCAGCAGATCCTCATCCTCTTTCTGCTCGTTAGGAATCAGCAGACCAGGGCGGGTAGCGTCAGCCAGTTCGATGGTGATTTCACCACCTGGCAGGTTATTCAGCATTTCCAGCAGGAATGAACCTTTGAAACCGATTTCCATCTTATTGCCGTTGTAAGAACAGTTCAGGTGCTCCTCAGCGCTAGTGCTGAAACCAAGGTCCTGACCGCTCAGGGTAATCTCGTTGTTGTTCAGCTGAACCTTTACCAATGTGTCAGACTCGCTGGCAAATACCAGTACACGGCGCAGTGCCCCCAGCAGACCCATACGGTCCACGCTCAGGGTATAAGGATTGTTGGTAGGGATTACAGCGTTATATTTAGGGAAACGGCTCTCAATCAGTCGGCAAATCATCTTCACACCGTCAATGGTGAAGGTGGCGTTTTTACCGTCGAATGCTACTACCACAGCACCGCTATCCTTGGTGCAGATATTCTTCAGCATTTGTGCAGGCTTGCGAGGCAGGATGAAACTGGTATTCATGTCCTGAGCCTTGTTGGTGAAATCGCGGAAGCGGACTAACTTATGTCCGTCGGTAGCCACGATGGTCAGGCCGTCGGTAGTAATGTCGAAGTAGATACCATTCATGGCCGCATGGATGCTGCCAACGCTGCTGGCAAAAAGCGTATAGTCAATAGCCTTCAACAGCTTCTCTGCTGGTAGAGTCAGTGTAGTAGCCTCACCCATAGCTATTGGCAGAGGAAATGCTTCTGCGTCCTGAGCATACAGGTTGTACTTACCATTCATATAGGTGATTGTCATCTCCAGTGTTTCGTCATTCACCTCGAATGTCAATGGCTGTTCAGGAATATCCTTCAGCGCCTCCAGAATCTTCTTAGATTTGATAGAGAATCGGCCATTGCCTTGATTATCTACCAGTTCCAGAGTACTGATTAGGGTAGTCTCACCGTCGCTGGCTGTCAGGACCAAAAGTCCGTCCTTCACCTCGAACAGGAAATTATCGAGAATCACTAGGGAGTTTTTGCTCAGAATCACGCGACCGATAGCCTGCAGATGACTGCTGAGAGTCTTGCTGGAAACAACAAATTTCATAGTCTTTTCGTTTGATTTTTGATTATTCTATAATGGGGACAAATTTACAAAATTATCCACACATTGACGAAAAATCCTCTCAATAATTAGACGCATTAAAAGTATTTTAGTACTTTTGCGCTGATTTAAACGAACGATATGGAACTAAGTGGAAAAATTATCGCCGTACTCGAAAAGCGAGTAGGTGTAGCAAAAGCAACGGGAAATCCATGGGCTGTTCAGTCATATGTATTGGAAACTCATGACCAGTATCCCCGTAAGATGTGTTTTGATGTATTTGGTGAGGACAAGATCACTCAGTTTGCTATTCAGGCAGGTGAAGAGGTGACTGTATCCTTTGATATAGATGCACGTGAATACCAAGGCCGTTGGTACAACTCTATCCGTGCATGGAAGGTAGACCGTGTACAGCCTGAACCTCAGGTTGCTGCACCAATACCGCCAGAGGTACCATTCCCTGCAAGTGATCCATTTGCACAAGGTGGCGGTGGGAGCACCGATGATCTTCCTTTTTAATGTAAAATAAAAAAGCAGTGCTTTACGGCACTGCTTTTTTGCTCTTATTTCTTATTCTGTTGTTCTCTCTGCTGGCGCTGCAGTTCTTCCTGCATCTCCATCATTTTCTGCAGACGGTCTTGGAATCCGCCTCTCTTTGCCAGCTTTGGATTAGCTTTACGCTCTGCACGGCGTTTCTCCAACTTTGCCAATAGAGCTGCATCATCAGTTCTCCACTTCATTACCTGCATCATCAGCACGCTTACCAGACCGCTGACAAAATAGTACCAGCACAGACCGCTACTGTAGTCGTTGAAGATAAAGAAGAACATTACCGGCATGATGTACATCATCCACTTCATGCTCTGCATCTGAGGGTTGCTTCCGTTATCCTGCTGATTCATGTTGATGACAGAAGAAATAATGTTGGTTGCACAGAACAGGATACAGAACAGGCTCAAGTGGTCGCCGATACCCCAGATGTTGAAGCCCCAGCTCAACAGATCATCATAGGTACTCAGGTCGTCTGCCCACAGGAAACTCTGCTGGCGCAACTCGATTGCATTTGGTACGAAGTTGAACAGCGCGATCCATACAGGCATCTGAATCAGCATTGGCAGACAGCCGCCCATTGGACTAACACCATATTCATTGTAAATCTGCATCATCTCCTGCTGCTTGCGCATAGCGTCTTCCTGATTAGGATACTTGGCGTTGAGCGCCTCCATCTTAGGCTTCAGTGCACGCATCTTGGCTGAAGACATAAAGCTCTTGTGACGCAGGGGATATACTATGGCATTCATGATCAAGGTCATGATCATCAGTACAATACCCATGTTCAGACCCCAGCCCTTCAGCCAATCGAAGATGTACAATGTTACGAAACGGTTAATCCAGCGGAACAGAGGCCAACCCAGATCAACCAACTCTTCCAATTCCAGGTTCTTGCCGCTGATGCTCAGTTTATTATGAGCCTGAAGGGTTTGGAAATGGTTTGGACCGAAATAGAACTGCAGGTTGGTAGCCTGCTTACCTGTAGGATCGAAGGCTGTAGTAGCCTGTGCATCGTACTCCTTTAGGAATCCGGTGCCCTTATCCATCATGTTACTACTCAGTTTAGCGTCGTTGAAATTCTGGTCAGCAATGAAAGCGCAGCTGAAGAACTGGTTCTTGAATGCTACCCAATCCAGAGGCTCATCCAGTGTCTTCTGCTTGTTGCTGTTCTGGCTCAGGTAGTCAGTGTCACCGTCGCTCTCCTGATAGGTCAGGGTAGAGTAGCGGTTCTCGAACGTATAACCCTTTTCCAACTGCTTAGCCTTTTCGTGCATGCTCATGGTCAGCACGTTGTTGGTCGGATTGAAATAGTTAGCCACACCTTCAGCCTGAATGCTCAAGTTCAGCATGTAGCTGTTTGGAACCAGGGTATAAGCAAAGTCAATGTGACCGGTACCCATAGCCAAACGCATGGTTACGGTGCTGTCGGTAACATTGATAGGCTCCATCAACATGTCGCTAGCGATGACATTGCTCTGCTTGCCGGCAATGGCAAAATCCATATAGTCAGCTTCGCCGTCGAACAGCGAAATAGGAGTGACGCGGTCCTGATTAGTGTAGTTCTTCAGAGTAGCCTGCTTAATGACTGCACCCTTGGTGTTCAGGTCGTATTTTACCAGTTCATTCTCCAGACTGATGGTCTGCTCCTGCAGGTTTTTACCGGTGAAGAACAGACTGCTACTGTCAGTCAGCAATGTTTCCAGTTGTGCGGCCTTTTTGGCCTCGGCAGCAGCCTTTGCTGCCTCTTTCTCCTGCTCCTGCTTTTCGTAGCTTACCTGAGCAATGGAGTCTTGTCTTTGTCTTTCACGGAGTTCTTCCTGACTAGGCTGGGTGTAATAGCTGAATGCTACCAGTACCAAACCCATCAGTGTGAATCCGATAAGGCTGTTTTTATCCATATCTATCTTCTTTAATTTATATTCCTTAATTTATGAAAATCTACATTCAAGGGCGCAAAATTACGGAAAATACTTGAATTGCCGAAGAGTAAAAACAAAAAATAGTTCACTGTTTTAAAAAAAACACCTATCTTTGCGGCAGTCATTCCAAAAATAGAATATAATGAAGAAACTAAGCATTGTTCTTTTCTGCGGACTTGTCATGAGTTCATTCTCGGCTCTGGCCCAGACCTCATCCAGCGCTTTCAGCGCTATCGGTGCGCAGTATCAGGATTCTCTCAGCAGCATTATGCAGCGTTACAGCCAGCCTAAGGCTTATGGAGCTGACGTGGATCCTTTTCTTTATCAGATGATGAGTGGTGATACCTATTACAGTAATGCATTGCATGAGGCATTCACCATCGATGCAGACTCAACTGAACAGACCGCAGTCAATCAGACTTTAATGGCGGCTTATGTGACTAATCCCGGACGTTACAGCCAGACCGATGCTGTGATTGACGCGGCTACAGCAAGTACAGTAGCCACCCGCGAGAAGAAGGTGGAGCAACCCAGCATAAAGGTGGCTGAGATGGCCAAGGTGGAGGCTCCTAAGGCTGATTTCGGTTCTGTAGATCCTATTGCCGAGAAGCCTAAGTTTTGGAAATACAACGCCAATGTATATTTCCAATTCTCACAAAGCTACGTTTCAGCCGACTGGTATAAGGGAGGTGAAAGTAGTAATACCATGCTGACCGGTATGACCCTAGAGGCTAATTACAATGATCAAGACAAAATCTTGTGGGAAAACAAGGCAGAAATTAAGGTTGGCTTCATTTCCTCAAAGGCCGACTCTCTGCACAAGTTCAAGACCAACAATGACTTGTTCCGTCTTACCAGCAAGTTCGGTTATAAGGCAACCAAGAACTGGTACTATACCGCACTGGCTACCATGGACAACCAGTTCTTCCCTGGCTATAAGACCAATGATACCCGCATCTACTCTAGTTTCCTGTCACCTTTAAAGTTCAATGCCTCTATCGGTATGGATTTCAAGAAGAGCAAGGAGAAATCATACAATGTGTCTTTGGCTCTGCTGCCATTCTCTATGAACTATGTCTATGTAGACAAGACCGAGGTCTTGGAGAACAGTTATCCGGGTTTTGAAGGTAAACATTCCGATCTCAAGCTCGGTTCCCGTATCCAGATGGATCATGAATTGTATTTCGCTAAGAACATCAAATGGACCAGCATGTTCTACATGTTTACCTCATATCACAATGTGGAGAGTATGTGGGAAAACACCTTGGACTTTGCTGTTAATAAATTCCTGTCTGCCAAGATATTCCTGAATGCCCGCTATGATGATGCTAATACATTCAGCCACATTCAGTTGAACGAGTCTTTGAGCTTTGGTGTCAGCTATACTTTGTAAGTCATGAAAAAGTTAGCCGTATTAATGCTGGGTTTGTGCCTTACCTTGGGTGTCAGTGCACAAACACAGGCTCAGGCCCAAAAGCAGGATCAGACCGAGAAGAAGGCACCTGCTGTAAAAAAGGCTGAGATAAAGTTTGATCAGACCATGTATGACTTTGGACGTTTTCCAGAGTCTTCGCCTGTGCAGACCTGTAAGTTCTATTTCACCAATACGGGTAATGACCTGTTGGTGATTCATCAGGCTGTAGCCAGTTGCGGATGCACTGTTCCCAAGTATTCCAAGGAACCTATCCGTCCGGGTGAGCGCGGCAGTATTACCGTAACCTATGATGGCAGGGGTAAGGTGCTGGGCACCTTCCGCAAGTCGATAACCTTGCGAACCAATGCCAAGACAGAGATGGTTAGAATATACATCCAAGGAGAGATGGAAGAGAAATAAAAAAAAGAAGCGTCACGAATGTGGCGCTTCTTTTTTATTCGAATAAGTCCTCGACCAACAGCTGACTTTGCCTTTCCTGCTGGGCATTCTTTATCTTGCAATACACATCCCACTGCTGCTTGAACTTCTTCTTACGGTCAATCTGCACACGGCACTCATGGTCGCGGTCAAAAGACCGGATGACATCATCCAACGATGTTTTAGTAATGTCCGAAGCCAAGTTATAGCGTTCCTTCTCCTCTTTAGAATGGTCAATAGCATAGATCCAGTGCAAGCGGATTAAATCGTATATCATATTGTTGATCAGTCGGATAGGAAGTCTCAACTCATGGGCCAATTCGTCGGCAGAGTAGGGCTGTAACTTTGAGGAACTCTCTTTGAAACGCTTGCCGATGAGTGACAGAATCAGCAGACACACAAAATCATGGTCGTTGCGGCTCATCTGTCGTCCATCCAATCTGTCGCCTAACATGTTACGGTTCTGTATAGCAAAGGCTAATTCGGCACCGAACAGGCAGATACACCAGGAAGTCTGTGTCCAAATCAGGAACATAGGAATGGCAGCGAAACTACCATAAATGGCGTTGTAGTTGGTGACCCAGATTTGTGAGTTGATGTACAGCGCCTGGAATGCCTGAAAAGCCATACCACACAGTACACCCGGGATGAGAGCGCTACTGAAACGCACCCGGGTATTCGGCATGAACACATACAGTGCTACCATCAGCAAGCTGCTGACTCCATAGGGAATAAGCCGGATGAAAAAACGGGTGGTACTACCCAAAATGACATATTCTTCCATGCTTTTGGACATGGTTTCCAAGAATACGTTGAAACCGCTTATAAACATCAACAGGAAAGGCAGCAGCAGGAGCATGGAGAAATAATTGGTAAGCTTACGGAGCGGAGAACGCTGCTTTTTCACCTGCCAGATGTGGTTGAATGAATCTTCGATGGTTCCTGTCAGCATGACGATGGTATAGGCCAGCATGGCGAAACCTACACCCAGGAACAGGCCACTGCGTGTGTGCTCAATGTATTTGCTTACTGTACCCATCAGCATCTGTACCACTTCTTCCTGTCCTTTGAAATTATCGATCAGCAGGTTTTCTACATGTTCGGCAATGCCGAATCCCTTAGCCACTGCAAAGACGATAGCCAGCATGGGCACTGTGGCTAACATAGTGGTGTACGTAAGTGCTGATGCACGGGTGTTGATGCGGTCATTTACGAACATCCGTATAGTTAACCACAACACCTTCAGGCAAATAATCAATCGTCTCAGCCATTCTACCTGAATTACTGAGTCATCTTCAAAGTACTGTTGAAGCCGTACCTGCTGTCGGGTTTTCCAGATGTTTTTTTGGTTCATAGGCAATAAAAAAATTACAGAGGGCCTATAAGCCGGGTTCTGTACCAGAAAATCTGGCGTCTGTCATTTATCTTGACCTGTTGTCACCAACAGGCTCCAGCATGTTGCTGCGCATTCTACCCTCCGGCTCGGACGAGCAGCCCTCAATCACCGGTATATTTGAATTTGCAACGCTCAGGATGTGCAGCCCGCATGTCACCATGCGACTGGTGGGCTCTTACCCCACCTTCTCACCCTTACCTCACGAAGAGGCGGTTATTTTCTTCCACATTACCCAAATCTCACGACCTGCTTCCCATTAAGAAGTGATCTGCTCTGTGTTGCCCGGACTTTCCTCTAACGGACCGAAATCCGCAAGCGACAGACCGTCCCTCTGCAATTTTCGGTGCGAAGATACGTCAATCCCGTTAGAATACAAAATAAACCGCACTAAAATTGGTTGTTTTATAAATAGCTAGATACAAAGAATAATATAACTGGGGCAATTACAACCCAAGAGATTCCCTAACGACTTCTCCATCAAACAGATTAATGATGCGCTGGGCGTATGAGGCATCGCGCTGTGAGTGGGTGACCATGACGATGGTGGTACCCTCGCGGTTCAGTTCTGTGAGCATTTCCATGACCTCGGTACCATTCTTACTATCCAGATTACCTGTAGGCTCATCGGCCAGTATGATTTTGGGGTTGGTGATAATGGCACGGGCAATGGCCACACGCTGTTGCTGACCTCCGGACAACTGCTGGGGATAGTGCTTGACTCGATGGCTGACGCCCATGCGTCGTAAGATTTCCGTGACCTGTTGCTTTCGCTTGGCAGTCGGTACGCCCATGAAGGTAAGTGGTAATTCCACATTCTCGAACACATTCAACTCGTCAATCAGGTTGAAACTCTGGAACACAAAACCGATATTACCTTTGCGCACATCGGTACGCTGGCTCTCCTTCAGGTGACCTACTTCTTGTCCGGCCAGGTAGTATGTTCCCTCGCTTGGGTTGTCCAACAGTCCCAGGATATTCAACAATGTAGATTTACCGCAGCCTGAGGGTCCCATGATGGCCACAAACTCGCCTTCGCTTACTTCCAGGTTAATGCCGTTCAGTGCGATGGTGTCAACCTCTTCGGTATGAAAAACTTTCTTCAGATTCTCAATCTTTATCATAGTGTTCTTTCTTATTCGTTTTTAATGCTATTTACAGGGTTCTCATGTGCCACGCGCCAGCTTTGTATACTGACGGTAAGCACAGTAACTGTTCCCACAATGAAAAGTGACAGTGGGAATAACCACCAGGAAATTTCGGTGTGATCGGCAAAGTTGGTAAGCCACTCATTACCCATATGATAACTGACGGGTATGGCAATTGCAAAGCCAAGAAGAGTCTGCATCAAGTACTGGCGGTTAAACAGGACCAAGATTCTGAAGGTATGGCTTCCCAATACACGGCGTACGCCAATCTCCTTGCGCCGGTACTCCGTTTCGAACATTGTCAGGCAGAATACTCCTATTAATGTGATGATGAAACAGATAACGCAGAAGACATCAACCTGACGGATGAAACGGAATTCTTCCTTATACGTGTTGTCCATTAACTGATCCAATAGGTCCACTTGGGCACTTTGGTTGTTGAGCTTGGCATTGATTATCGCTTCGATTTGCTTTTTTAACGCAATCTTGTCCGCATGGGGCGACACGCGGATGCTCAGTTTATTGCAACTGTCGTTCCACTGGTAACGATCGCCATAGATAATGAAGGCTGTAGGAGTTGAACTGCTTTTCCGCATGCTGAACAGACGAAAATTGCGACAGACTCCATTGACAGGCAGATCGCCGTCAATAATAACCTTATCTATCTCAATCCAGTCGTACTCATTTTTCATTGTCTGGTTAATGATATAGGTATCACCGTCATGAGCCCTAAAGTCGCGCCCCTCGATGACCGGTATGCCGTATGTACTCAAGAAATGCCAATCCACGGGTAAGCAATAAAAATAAACGGTTTTATCGTTAGTTCCGCGTCCCCACCACATGATCAAGTCTTCCACACCGGGAATAAACTGGCTGAAACAGGTATTTTCTACACCGGGCAGTTTCATCACTTCCTCACGAATGCTCTGTTTCTTCTTTTTAGCCTCCTGTCCCTGCAAGATGGTAACCAGAATCTGGTCTTTGTCGAATCCATAATCCGAACGATAGATGTAGCGGCTTTGAAGAGCCAGGATGCCGATGTAACATATCATGATGATGGCAATGGTAATTTGTACGCCTACCAGTAGCTTTCGCAGGAAGATACCCCGGGGAGACAGACTAAAGGCACCTTTCAATACCAGGGCTGGGACAAACGAGGTGGCATACCATGCCGGATAGATTGATGCAAGTACGCCCACCAGCAAGGCTATGAACAGGGTGAGCATAAACAGATCGATATGCCGAGTAAAGACCAGAGAACCTAGGAAGGCAGACTGGATATCGGGAATGGCGTTCAGTATCAGACACAAGACCATGGCCAACACCCAGGCGGTTAAGGAAAAACAGACACCTTCGGCAACCATGCCCAAACGTAAGCTGGCCAGACTCTGTCCCAAGACCTTACGGGTATTAATGCCCTTGATACGAACAGGGGTTTGAGCCAGGGTGAAGTTGGTGAAGTTGATGGCCGCTACAACAATGACCAGAATACAGGCCAGTGACAGGACGATTAACATACCTTGGTTTCCTTTGTCTTCATTAGGATCCACTCCGGACATGTAGGTCTTTGATATATGAATAAGTCTGAAATTCAGTAATTTGAAGTAATCCATCACTTCATCGATTTCATCTGGAGTGGCATCCTTAAGATTATAGCCTAGTCTCCGCTCGATATACCATTCTTTCAGGTGATTAGCCAGTGCGACGATATCCGTTCCGGGATGAAGATACACCAGACAATTGTAATTCCAATTGTCGAGATTATCTTGGTCTATCTTATCCAGATTTACAAAAAGGCCGTTGCGTACCACACAGTTCTCTGGAAAATCCTGAATGACACCAACCACATTAACTGTCTTTCCGTTAGCAACTTTGATCTGCTTTCCTACAGCTTGAGTGGTATGAAAAAAAATCATGGCCAGGGATTCGGAAAGAATGACATCATCGCTGGCCAACATGTCCAGTTTACCATCCAGTACAACGGGGTGAAGCGCTTTCAGCGAACCGGGTAGGATGTTGGTATAGTGGCATGTTATCTCATTATCAGCGATAACAATGTAATCGTGTTGAGCATTTTGGTACATGTATACATCCTCCACTTGAGGTAAATCGTATAAATGCTCCACTAATGGTCTGGGATTGTTGGCCATCCAGGAAACTCTTCCTGAAGGATCGGTTGCTTCCAAACGAAACAGATCTTGATGATGATACAACCCCTCATTGTACTGACGCGTAAACTGTACCTGAGTCATGAACAGATAGAATGCAGCAAAAGCGACAGTCAACCCCAAGAGGTTGAGCAGATTTGCAGTCCTAAACCGGTTGATGATGTAGAGAAATGATTTCATACCACAAAAATACGACTCTTTATTTGATAATTAAAACTTCTATGTCCTTAAATGCCTCGTATCCTGATGTGATGACGCGCTCGCCAGGTTCCAGACCTTCAAGCACCTCATAATACTGGGGATTCTGACGGCCGATGAGGATGTTGCGGCGATAGGCTTTGTTGCCGCTTTTGTTCAGTACGAATATCCAGTTGCCACAGGAAGTTTGGAAAAAAGGACCACGCGGAATGATAACCGCCTGCTCGGGTTGTCCTAACTCCAGATTGATGTAATAGGTCTGTCCGCTTCGAATGTTATCCGGACGTTTGCCGCTAAAAACGAAATCGGTGCGGAATTTGCCTTCACGAACCTCAGGATACACCTTGCGGACACGCAAAGCATACTTTTCGTTGTTCCGCTCGAAGGTTGCATCCAAGCCATTGTGTATCCGGTCGATATAACTCTCGTCAATCTGTGCCTCTATCTTAAAGTCGCTCAAATCATTGATTTGCCCGATTTTCTGACCAGCTGTAATGTTTTGTCCTAATTCCACATCCAGTAAACCCAGTTCACCGTTAATTGCACTTCGAACCTCAAGTTTACCTTTACGGTTGCGTACCAGTTCCGCATTTCTTCGCATGTTGCTCAGGTTGTCCTCCATCTGGTCCATCTGTACGGTACGGTAGATACTGTCCTGCTGCAGGCGCTGTGAGATGAGCGTATGTTTCTTCTTTGCCAGCTCATAATCCTCCTTGCTCTGCAGATACTCTTCACGGCTGATGACTTTCTCGTTATAAAGGTGCTCGTTTTGCTGGTACGTACGCCATTTCCGTTGCGTATCCATATCCAATGAAGCCTTTTCCGTCTCGTTGTTCAGCTTGTCCTGCTGCATAGTCACTTGAGTGTTTCGCAGCATGTTTTGCTTCTCCGCAAGTTCGGCCTCAGCATTAAGAATTTGCAGATCCAATCCGCTGTTGTTCAAGCGAACGATTACATCTCCTTGATGAACTATTGACCCTTCTTCTGCCACCTTTTCCAACACGATGCCCCCTTCCTCGGGAGAAATCTGCACTACCTGGATGGGTTGTACCTGCCCGTTGACACGCATGTAATCCTTGAATTCGCTCTGCTTTACGTCTGAAAGCGTCAGCTGGCTGGCATCCACCCTCAAAGTCGAAGCATGATTGCCAAGGATAAGCCACCCGCACAACAGTAATAAGGCGAATCCTCCTAATATATAAAGAATGTGCTTTCGCCTCAGTCCCTTTTTCTTTTCTATAATAACATCCATAAATTATTCTATTCCTTTTTATATGTAATCTATTTTTAGTGGTAATATTTTCTCTCCGGGTGTAATTAATCACAAAATTAGGCCTGCTATTGGTGGTGTACAAAGGAAAAAGAGGTCTTGGAACTCAATTGTATGATTTTTATACACTATTGTGTCTAACATTTAGACACTATTATTGTATCTTTGCCCAAACAAGTTGATTATTATGGAAAAATACGGAACCTTATTGGCTGTAGATGACAATACCGGCATCCTCACAGCCCTGAAATACTGTCTGAATGAAGTGTTTGATAAAGTGCTGACTCTGGATGAGCCAGATAAGATGATGGCCTTGTTGCAGCAGGAAGCTGTGGACATGATTTTGCTGGACATGAATTTTTCATTGGGAGTGAACTCCGGCCAGGAAGGCATATTCTGGTTGCAAACTCTTCAGAAACGTCATCCCGATATTCCGGTAGTGCTGCTCACTGCCTATGCAGATGTGCCATTGGCAGTCAAGGGACTGAAGAACGGTGCCTCGGACTTTATCACCAAGCCTTGGGATAATGAGGAATTGGTACATAAACTGACCGATGTAATGAAGAAACAGCGTGAGTTGGAACCCTTGGACAAGTTGGAATCCGACCACATTCAGCGTGCATTGGACAAGAGTCACGGCAATATGTCCAAGGCTGCCGAGATGCTGGGTATTACCCGGCAGACTTTATATAATAAACTGAAGAAAATGTCATGATTGTCGGATTCATCATAGGATTTGCGGTTTGTCTTGTGGCATGTGTGGTGTGGTACTGGCAACATCAGCGATTGCTGCAAGATCGCAGTGAAATCATGCTGGAGGCCATACGCAACCGCGACTTTATGTTTCGCTTGCCGCTTAAGGGCTTGTTTTTCGGTGAAAAAACAATGCAGGAAACACTTAATCAGTTGGGTGCCATGATTCAGACCCAATTGAATCAGAATGAGGTGGAATCCTGGGAACGCATTACTCGGGTGCTTACTCATGAGATTATGAACTCTGCAGCTCCAATCGCCAGCATCAGTGATACGTTCATGCGTCGCAAGGATGTAGAGGGAACACCGTTATATGATGGAATACGTGCCATTCACGAGACCAGTTCAGGACTGATATCCTTCGTGGAGGGGTTCCGTAAGTTCTCTGCCCTGCAGGATCCTGAACCCGTAGATGTACTGGTGGAACCGTTCCTGAAACAGTTCCCAGCCCTTTATCCTGATGTGGAGGTCCATATCAAGGTGAATACGCCAAACCTAATTATCCACACCGATGAGAATCTGTTGCGTCAGGTTATAATCAATATGATTAAGAATGCCATTGAGGCCGGTGCACAGCGCATCGGGCTTAAGGCGGTGCGCCAATCTGAAACGGATGTTTTTCTGAAGGTCAGCAATGACGGTGCACCGATTCCTTTGGAAGTGGCCAGGGAGATTTTTGTGCCTTTCTTTACCACGAAAAGAACGGGAAACGGCATCGGCTTGAGCCTAAGCCGCAGAGTGATGATTAAACAGGGTGGAAGCCTGGAACTGCAGGAACATGCCGAAAGCGGTTATCATGCGACTTTTGTGCTGGGTTTTACCACCGCAACTTCCCGCCGCAAGTCGCATCATCTGACAATAATGTTGCCATTCCTGTTCCTAGGTTGCACGCTTTCTCTTCAGGCACAAAGCGTGAACAGCCAACTGACAGAACGTTTGGAACAGGCAGAGAATTTCCGGCAGAATGCGCAATACATCAAGGCGCTGCAAGCCTATTCTGATGTATTGAAAATAGATTCCCTTCACGATGAGGCCCTGCACAAGAGGGTGCGGTGCCTGATGTCGTTGGGCAACTATCAGCAGGGAATTGCCGAATGCAAGCGACTGATAGAACGTGATACGACTGATGTGGCGGCTTGGCGCATGCAGGGCATTTGCCAATACCGTTTGCAAGAAGACGGATTTGCCTTTGTGGCTCTGAGCAAGGCCTATGAATTGGATCCCGATGACTATGGCACTATCGAGGCCCTGAGCAGTCTGCTGAATAAGGCAAAGGAATACGATGAGTGTATCCGTATCACTGACCAGTACCGTTTGAAGGACACGTTGAACTTGGTCATCAATCAGAATGCCGCTGAAGCATTCTTCCGACAAGAGCGTTTCAAGCCGGCATTGGAACGGTACAACCAGTTGGTTCGCATGGGTGATCACAGCTATTACACCCATTATTTCCGGGGTATGACATTCTTTGGCCTGGATCGGTATTTTGAGGCCTATTCCGATTTAAACCGGGCACTTAAGATAGATCCGGAGAACACGAACCTATTGTATTATACGGCATTGGCAGGGGCCAAGACCTCGTGGAAGAAGGAAGCCGTAGAATATATTGAGGAGGCACGTGACCTGGTGATTCCGAATGACAGTACGCTGAACTGGCTGTACAATGGTATGGCCACCGTGTATAATGCTGTGCCCGATCAGGACGATGCCTATGAACAAACCATGCTTAAGATGTATGAGCTGAATCCTACCCGTATACGTATTTTCTCTACATTATGCGGACATTTCAGTTACACTCAGCCAGAAAAGGCCTTGGCTTATGCAAAGAAGTTTGTGGGTATGGTGCCGGAATCCTTGAAAAATAATCCTAACGAGTTGACCCGATCGGAGAGAGCAACCGCATACAGCTATCAGCAGATGGTCTATTTTATAGATCATTATGATGAACTGCTGGAAACACTGAAAAACCAGAAAGAATCAGAGAGACGCAGACGGGAAGAGTGGGAACGCAGACGAAGGGAACGGGAGTTCTGGGAACAGAAATAATACTACTTCTTTTGATTGCGTCGTGAGAAGTGGAACAGGTCGCTCCATCGTTCAAACTCGCGTCTTACCTGAATTCCTAATCCTTGGGTGTTTAAGGTGTTTCGTGTAAAGTATCTGTCGTTGGTCTCATTATAGGCTTTCAGACTGATGGTTCGTGCCTTGTTAAGCATCCACTGTACATCAAAGTCGCCCACAAAGTTGGTATTCATCATTGCATTCTCCTTGTAGCCGAAATTTCCGTTGATCAACAGACGGTTATTGAACAGGCTACCCTGCAACATGGTTTGGAACTCCATGTCATTCATTCCGTTCTGTCCCGGATTAATGTTGGCACCCAGATTCCAGTTGTTGCTGTCGATAGCCTTTGACAGCATCTGGTTGAACTGTCCGCTTAGGGTAGAAGTAAGAATACTGTTCATTGCCTGGTTGGTTTGGTTGCCGCTGTTTTGTGCATAGTCACCTCCATAGAATCGTCCGACACCCAGCAAATAGATAATCTGCAAGTTCATCTGCTCTTCAGTGGCAACA
>JAKSLP010000035.1 GCA_024401115.1 Bacteroidaceae bacterium
CGCGAAGCACCAGATCCTAAGTCTGGCGTGTCTACCAATTTCACCACAAGCGCAATAGTGCTGTTTGGATAGCGGGTACAAAGGTAACAAATAAATCTGAATTGCCCAATTACTTTTTCAGAAATTCTCGGGCATACTCAATAATGGTATCCTTGTTGTCCAGAATGTCTTCTGTTTTCATTGATACGGAAATGTCCGGCTCTATTCCAAATTCGATATGCTGTTTACGGGCATCCAGCATAGGACAAGCTGAGAATCTAATGCTCCACCCGTTTGGTAATTCGCTACTGAATGGCATACCGCTTCCACCACCCGTCCGGTCTCCGATAACAGTAACTTTGGGGCATTCTTTCATCTGGTTGACAAACGAATTGGCGGAACTGTAGCAACTGCGGTTGGTCAGTAAGGCTACAGGCTTTTGCCAACGTAAGCCATCGGAAGGCTCTAACCACAATTCTTCATATGCTGAAAAGTCATTGTGACCTGGTCCCGTTTTATGACTCATATATCCAGTGAGTAGCTTCTCATTGGTAAATCGGGATGCAAACCGTGAGGCATTGACCAACTCTCCACCGCCATTCTGACGGATATCAATAATTAGGGCATTGCATTCAGCCAACGCATTTAGCACAATGCTTAGGTTTCCTTCACCAATCGTGTTGCTGAAACTGCCGCAATAGATGTAACCGATATTGTCATCCAGAATCTTATAATATAATCCTGACGAGATCTTGTAGTCCTTGCCCAAATACAGTTTATGGATGCTGTCGTTAAAATTAGTAGGAAAATCTTCCTTCCAACTCCAATTGCGAGCCACATCATGTGCAGCATACAGATTGACATGACCGTCTTTCAGTTCGGCAAGCATCTCACCTAAAACTTCGAACAACTGATTGTCGTTCATTAGTGGGGCAATGCGGTCGGCATAGCGAGAGTGAACCTCATTCCAATCCAGTCCTATGGCATTAGCCTTGTAGTCAAAAAAACAATAATGCTTGTCAATGATACTCCAAAGGGCTTCGAAATTATCCTGCGGCTTATTTTCCCAATCTTCTCCCTGAATGCAACTGGTAAAAGATAGGATGGAGGCTACGAGTATGAACAGGTATTTTTTCATTGAATGGGCTTTTTACTAATGATGAAATTCTTGGTTACACCCACCATAAATGCGTGGCTGTAGGTGTGACTCTTCAGCTTGTTGACAGAACTTTGCTGTAAATCGCCCATGTACCCAACGCGCATATTGGTTCTCGCTAAGGTGAAATCCAAATAAAGAGAGTGTCTGAGGGATGGCTGGCTGAATGGGGTTGTGAAACACACATTATGTAAACCGCCATGTTTCAGTTCGAACATCTCGTAGTAGGATTCACCATATTCCGGTGAAAACATGACTCCCATGATCGGAACTGAAACCTGGTATCTTAGTCGGAACGGACGCTTGAACATTCTGAAACGGTAGAAAGCCATACCGCTGATATCGGCATTGACATAAGCCTTTGCCTGTGCGGGATTGTTTGAGTTCCGTTTGTTATAGATGACACCGGCGTTAAGGTCGGCCATTGGACCTGCCAGAACGGTTAGCTTATCGTTAATTTGCCATTGATAAAGCCATCCGATATTCCAATTCAGGATGCCTTCGTACATCTTGCCCGATTTATTCGGCCCTTTTCCATAGCTGGCATGAGCGTTCAACTGGGTCTGGACATATACGTTGTTGTCCATCCAGTGTGTCTGTCGGAATGTTTCCCGCTGAATGCGTGCCTCTGTACCGGTATATTCCAATGGTGAAAGGTAATCATCGTACACATTGGTCAAGCCTACACCCAATGACAGGGTGTGGCTGACTTCTTGTGCCTGTGCCCAAAGAGAGAGGCAACAGATGATTAATGAAAGAATCTTTCTCATCAGAACAGTTTCAATTGTCCAGTCAATTCGTCAATGATATCCTGATCGCTCTTTCCTGCATCAGGGTCCAGGTTCTCTGGCTCTGAAGAGGCTGTCTCGGCAGATCCTTCTGCTTTCTCAGGGAAACGTACCGGTTCCAGTTCCTCTACCTTGGCTACCTGATAGGTGGACAATCGCTTGCCTTTTGCTTTGAAACTCTTGATGGTAATGAATTGCTCAACATCCACTTCCACAGCTTCACGGAACGAATCACCACCTCCAAAAGTAACTTTGATTCTTGGATAGACCACATCGGTGAGTAAAATAAGTTTGTTCTTCTTGTTTTCACCCAAGAAGTTCTGAGGCTTGACTGACGCATCCATAGGGAAGCGCTTCAGATAAGGTAATCCTTGCTGGTCGAAATCGTATAAGACTGCACTCCAAACCTTCCCCTGCTCAAACTTCTCCATGCGGATAATATTGGTCTCGTAGTGGTTGTTCACGTCAAATGTTGTGGTGTAGAATGTACCATTATCCTCTACGACCAGAATCTTATCTTCACTATGGAACTCGCCCAGATAGTTTCCGCGACCATCATAATTCAGGCGCAGAATGTCCGGATCAAACCAAACCTTTCTTCCTCCTAAAGTAGATCCTCCACGCTGCTTCAGCCCAATCCGGGCAATTTCACTCTTGCTGAGCAGATTGCCCATAGCCTGACGCCCCTTAATCATCACCTCGCTAAAGTCTTTTTCTATAAAGATCTTCTTCAGCTTCGGATCGGGTTTGAAGGTAATCTTGATAATCTCGGCTTCACCATTAGGATTTGCTGTGAAATACATCAGTTTACTGCCTGGCGTTCCCATGGTAATGTCATACTCCTTGTCACGGGTGATGCCGGTTACAGCAAAACGTTTGATATAATAGTTGCCACCCTTGCCGTCACGGTATACGGCATTATAGATGGTACGCTTATCGTTCTTTTTGAAAATGTCAATATGCAAGATGTTCTTGCCGACGAAAATCTTCTCAGCGACCTTAATAATCTTGTACTTGCCGTCTTTATAGAAGATGATGACATCATCCAGATCGGAACAGTTGGCTACATACTCATCTTTCTTGAGTGATGTTCCGATAAAGCCGTCTTCACGATTGATATATAATTTCTCGTTGGCTTCTGCCACCTTAGTAGAGTCAATGGTATCGAAATTGCGAACTTCTGTCTGACGAGGGTGATTCTTTCCGTAGCGCTCTTGCAGCAACTTAAACCATTTGGTGGTTACATCCACCATGTGAGCTAAATCATAGTCGATCTGCTCAATCTCAGCCTTCATGCGAGCGATGGCTTCGTCTGCTTTTTCCTTATTGAATTTCAGAATACGCTGCATCTTAATCTCCATCAGCTTCAGGATATCTTCCTTGGTTACCTCGCGGATGAACTGAGGATAGAATGGAGTCAGTCGGTCGTCAATGTGTGCACATGCGGCATCCATGTCGTCTGCATTCTCAAATTTGCGGTCCTTGTAAATGCGCTCCTCAATGAAAATCTTTTCCAGAGATGCATAATGCAAGGCTTCCAGCAATTCACCCTTACGGATTTCCAATTCTTTCTTCAGCAGGCTGAGGGTCATGTCCACCGAACGGCGTAACACTTCGCTGACGCTAAGAAAATGCGGTTTGTTGTCATCAATAACACAGCAGTTTGGCGAAATGCTTACCTCACAGTTGGTGAATGCATATAATGCATCCAAGGTCTTATCAGAAGATGCACCAGGTGCCAGATGCACCAGAATCTCTACATTGGCGGCTGTATTGTCATCCACCTTACGCACCTTAATCTTACCCTTGTCGACAGCCTTGGTAATGGAATCAATGACGGTAGTAGTGGTCTCACCAAATGGGATTTCAGTGATGCACAGTGTCTTGTTGTCCAATTTGTTGATCTTGGCACGTACCTTTACCACGCCTCCACGTTCACCGTCATTATAGCGGCTCACGTCAATGCTACCACCTGTCTGGAAGTCTGGATACAGATTGAAAGGCTTATTATGCAGGTATGCAATGGCAGCCTCACAGATTTCATTCAAGTTGTGTGGCAATATCTTTGAAGAAAGACCTACGGCAATACCGTTGGCACCTTGAGCCAACAGCAAAGGAAATTTGACAGGTAAGGAGATAGGCTCATTGTTACGTCCGTCATAACTGAGTTTCCACTCTGTTGTCTTAGGGTTAAAGACCACATCGAGTGCAAATTTGGACAGACGGGCCTCGATATAACGGGCAGCTGCGGCATCGTCACCCGTAAGGATGTTACCCCAGTTGCCCTGGCAGTCGATAAGCAAATCCTTTTGACCCAACTGAACCAATGCATCCTTGATGGAAGCATCGCCATGAGGGTGGAACTGCATAGTGTGTCCCACGATATTTGCCACTTTGTTATAGCGTCCGTCATCCATTCGTTTCATGGAATGCAGGATGCGTCGCTGTACGGGTTTCAGTCCGTCCAATACATGGGGGACGGCACGCTCCAGAATAACATAAGAGGCATAATCCAGAAACCAGCTCTGGTACATGCCTGTCAGTTGCAGCACCTGGTCGCCATTGACGTCAGGTCTGTAATCCGAGTGTCCCTCGTTCTGAATATCTTCGTCTGTTGGTATTAGTTCGTCGCTCATGTCGTAGTGTCTACAGTCTTAAAGTTCATTGGGTAGGTTTTCCAGGAAGGTTCTCGTTACACCGAATGAGGCATGTGCCATGCTTTCCCAGAAATTAGCATATTGCTCCCAGTGCTGTTCCACACCCGGAGTGTCGCTGATGATACGGAAACTGATGAATGGAACATCATAGATGTAGCAGGTCTGGGCAATGGCGCCAGATTCCATGTCAACAGCCAAGCCGTCAGGCCAGTCCTCTTTGATATTGAAAAGAGTACCCGGTTCAGATATAAACTTATCACCAGAGCAAATCAAACCGCCAACAATAGTAGTATCTGTATCCAGGCTGGTAGCACATTCAAACAATTTCTCATTGCATGGGAAGTATAAAGGAAGTCCCTGTACCTGACCAAAAGCATTGCCTTCGCCACAATATACATCGTGATAAACAATCTTCTTGCTCACTACCACATCCATCACGCTTAATTCACGGTCAATTCCACCAGCCACACCTGTACTGATAATGCAATCCGGCTTATAGGTCTTGATCAGTTCAACGGTTCCGATGGCCGCATTTACCTTACCGATGCCTGATTCCATAATGATTAGGTCATTTCCATTCAAACGACCTTCTACATAGGTGAATTTACCCTCCTTATGTTCTGTCATGCCCTCCAATAACTGCACAATCTGCTCTTTCTCGGAGTTCATGGCTGTGATGATTCCAATCTTCATGGTAGTTCTTTTACTGATTCTAAATGATTATTCGCTACAAAGATACTTAATTTTTAGGGAAATTCGCTATCTTTGCAAGCAAATTTTATTTAGAATGAAGAACTGGAAAATTGTTATACCCGACCTTTTGGCAATCGTCTTTTTTGTTGCTTTGTCCATGGCATATTTCTGGCCGGCAGTGACAGAGGGACGCATCCTGAACCAGCACGATTCAGAGGCCGGCATTGGCTCGTCGAAGGAAGTCGGCGATTATCATGAGGCAACGGGAGAGATGTCCCGTTGGACAAATGCCTTGTTTGGTGGTATGCCTACCTATCAGATAGCTCCAAGCTATGGCTCTACAGATGTGTTCAATCAGGTCGTAGGCTTATATCATCTGTATTTGCCTAATTATGTGTGGTATGTGTTTGCCCTGATGTTGGGCTTCTATATCCTGCTCCGTGCCTTTGACTTCAGGGTCTGGATGGCGGCATTGGGTGCTATTGTCTGGGCATTCTCCAGCTATTTCTTTATTATTATTGCCGCAGGTCATATCTGGAAAGTGATGACTTTGGCTTACATCCCTCCAACTATTGCCGGAATGGTACTTTGCTATCGCGGAAAATTGTTGACGGGTGGTGCAGTTACTGCCTTGTTTGCTGCCATGCAGATTAAGGCCAATCATGTACAGATGAGCTATTATTTCCTCTTCTGTATGTTATTTATTGCTGTTGCTTACTTGGTGGAGGCCATTCAGCAAAAGCAGATGGCACGTTTTGCCAAAGCGACCGGTGTGCTGGCGGTGGCTGGCATGATAGCAGTCGGCATCAACATCAGCAACCTTTACCATACTTACGAGTACAGTAAGGAAACCATGCGTGGCAAAAGCGAACTGATCAAGGAAAATACCGGTGATCAGACAAATTCTGGATTGGAACGCAGTTATATTACTCAATGGAGTTACGGAATAGGTGAGACTTGGACATTACTGGTACCCAATGCCAAGGGTGGTGCCAGCAGCCGTGGAAACACCTATCTGTCCTTGTCCCGGAATGACGATGCCATGGCGCATGCCCAACCGGAGCTGGCTTCGCTTTACAACCAGTTGCCACAATATTGGGGTGAGCAGCCAGGAATACAAGGCCCGGTGTATGTGGGTGCCTTGGTCTTTGCCCTGTTCATCTTAGGTGCCTGGTTAGTTAAGGGACCGCTGAAGTGGGCACTTTTAGGAGCTACTTTGCTGTCTTTCCTCTTTGCTTGGGGAAAGAACTATATGGCCTTTACAGATTTCTGTATCGATTACATTCCGATGTATGCTAAATTCCGTGCCGTTTCATCTGCTCTGGTGATTGCCGAGTTTACCATACCATTGTTGGCTATGTTGGGTTTGAAGGAACTGCTTGCCAGTGAAGCAAGTTTCAAGCAGCATTTCAAACCATTCCTTATCTCGTTTGGCGGTACAGCTGCTATCGCTTTGCTGTTCTCTGTCTTCCCTGGTATTCTGGGTACTTGCATCTCCAGTGGTGAGGTTGCCGCAATCAAGAATGGAATCGATCCGTCCATGCAGGGACAGGTGCTGGATAATCTGAATGAGATGCGTGGTGCCATGTTCTCGGCTGATGCATGGCGCAGTTTCCTGTTTATCTTCGGTGGCGCAGCTGCATTATTGTTCTACGGATTTGGCATGAAGAGTTGGGATGAGCAACGCAAGCAACTGGCAGTGGGAGGATTGCTTATTGCTCTCTGCCTGGGTGATATGTGGAACGTGAACAAGCGTTATCTCAGTGATGACATGTTTGTGGCAAAGACCGAGCAGGATAATCATTTTTCTCCTACGCAGACCGATCAGGATATCTTGCAGGACAAATCATTGGATTATCGCGTGCTGAATCTGGCCGGTAGTACGTTCAATGAAAACAACACTTCCTATTGGCACAAGAGTGTGGGCGGTTACCATGCAGCCAAACTGCGTCGCTATCAGGAATTGATTGAGGCTCATATCCAACCAGAGATAACTGTCCTGTATGATGCCATCATTAATGCTCAGGGCGATATGGAACAGGTAAGTCCAGAGGTTTCTCCAGTCATCAATATGCTGAATACCAAATATGTGATTGTCCCTGTTGACCAGCAAGGCAATACCATTCCATTGCAGAACTTGAATGCCATGGGTAATGCCTGGTTTGTAGAGGCGGTTCAGTATGTCAATAACGCCAATGAGGAACTGGAGGGCACTGGCGCACAGGATCCACGTCGTGTAGCTGTGGTGGATGCTAAATTCAAGGATGTCCTGAATGGGGCAGAGACTCTAGCGACTGATTCTACCGCAAGTGTAAAATTGGTGTCTTACGAACCGAACCATCTGATATACGAGACAGAAAGCACAGAAGGCGGTGTGATTGTATTTTCGGAGATTTATTATCCCGATTGGACCGCAACCATTGATGGCGCTGAGGCAAGATTAGGTCGTGCCAATTACGTGCTTCGTGCTATGTATGTTCCTGCCGGAAAGCATACCATCGAGATGAATTTTGATCCTCAAAGCATCCATACCACCGAGGCTGTTGCCTGGGTGTCCATGCTTCTGCTGTTGGGAATGATTGTGCTGGCAGCGGTACAGTTGGTAAGAAAGAAATAATAGATGAACACTGAGCCTATAGATACAGCGTTTCTGGTTCGCAGCCTGCAGGAACAGGTGGTGCAGTACAACTGGCGTCATACGTTGGACCGTGTCCAGATTGACTTCCTGATGCTGTTCTGCCTGCTGTTGATGCTGATGCTTGTGTTGGTCTATTTCTATATGAAGCGCAGATTGCGCCGGGCTGTTCAGGTGGAACGACGCCAGCGAATTTTTCAGGAAGCTCATTATCGGAATTCCCGTCTGTTTGAGGAACAGCAGATGAAACAACAGTTGGAAGAGGCCGTGGCTCAGGCGCATCAAGATTCAAAACCGGAGGATAATGTCGCATTACTGACAGAGTCGGGAATCTACCGTCTTTTCCATCGGGCACGTATGGAAGATGTACGCGTGACAGAGGAAGATTGGAAATCTTTGCGTGATGCCATAGACGAAGCATATCCCAACTTCGTGACTCGTCTGTATGCATTGGTACCTAAGCTTTCGGTCATAGAATTGCAGATCAGTTTATTGATAAAAATAAATGTATCGGTGACAGATATAGCCTATCATGTGAGTCGCACCAAGCAGGCCGTGGCAGTTTCCAGAGCACGATTGTACAAGAAAATTACAGGAAACGACGGTAGCGCAGACCAATTTGATAAGTATATTTTAGAAATGTAAATAATTGGAAACTAAATAGGTAACAAAATGTTCACAGCCTGTTTTTGAAGGTTGAATCATTTGTGAACAATTTGTGAACGTGAAAATCTTGTATGCTTTTATAATTGACTTATCTTTGCAGTACAAAATTGAACGTCTAAAACGAAACCTATTATTTTTCAAATCTACTTCACCCTGTCCCCGAATAGCCTAAAGGGACAGGGTGAAGTATTTTAATTAGATAGTGTATGACCGTTTCTATTGTAATGTGCACTTATAATGGTGCTTCCTATATCAGAGAACAGATTGATTCTTTGCTGGCTCAAACTGTACCAGCCAATGAGATACTCATTCAGGATGATGGCTCAACGGATGCCACTTGGGCCATCCTTACTGAATACACCCAAAAGTATCCTCAGATAAAACTGTTTCATAATACAGACCGTAAAGGCATAAACGGAAATTTCATGTCGGCATTACGTAAAGCAAAGGGTGATTTCATTGCCATCAGTGATCAGGATGATATCTGGGAGGCCGACAAACTGGAGACTCAGTTGAAATCGATAGGGACTAAACTGATGTGTGGAGGATTCTCAAAACCATTTTCCACGGATGGATTTCCGGTGAAGTGGGACGACCGTATGCCTTGTCTGCACGCGCTTCGTCTGTGCTACCTCAGTGAAGTGCCAGGACATGTGCAACTGTTTAGGAGAGAATTGCTAACTTATCTTCCGCCAATAGGCAGAATCACCATGATGTATGACTGGCAGTTGCAGTTTATTGCTGCAGTGGCAGAGAGTATTACATTCCCGGATAAGGTGCTGGTCAATTTCCGCCGTCATTCCCGGGCTGCTACAGCCACAGAGACCATTCCTGTGGAAAACAGCGGTAAGGCAGGTTTGAAAACTTTCTTTTTCTTGTTGAACAACTATGCTCCTTTGAATGGCTATTTCAAGCAACGCTTGCAGCAGATAGAGATTTTACTGTCTGATTTAGAGCGTCTGAATCCCCAGTTGTTTGCTACGGAAAGTATGCAATTGGTCCGCAAACTGATTGAACTGGAAAACAAACGGAGTTTTATGGGCTATTTGAGATTAACTGTATTCTGCATGGCTCATCACGATAAACTCTTCCATGCTCAGGAGCCTAAAAAATGGAAGTCAATCCTGCGTGCCGCTTATTATCCTATGTACGGACTTAATTATTATCGGGGAATCATGGCAGAGGAGTGCTGAAAATTTTCTATCTTTGCATCCGATTTATACAAGATGTCAACGAGTTACCTGAAAGAATATAACAGCCAGTCCTTGAGAACATCCCAGCTTAAACAGTTGGAGATGCTAAAGACCATTGTGGACATTTGTGACCGCCACGATATTACCTATTGGCTGGAAGGCGGAACGCTTTTGGGTGCTGTTCGCCACGGTGGATTCATTCCTTGGGATGATGACATTGATATAGCCATGACAAAGGAGGATTTGGACAGGTTTACGCGGATTGCTCAAGAGGAATTACCTGCACATCTGTTCCTGCAGAACAAGCAGATCGATCCGTCTTACCGGCTGGATCAGACCAAAGTGGTGGATTTGAATTCGTTTTATGTTCAACCGGACGATGATTTTGAAACAGAATCTCCAAAAGGCCTTTTTGTGGATATCTTCCCTTATGTAAATTATCCCTATGTTCCTAGACGGTTGCGTAGGCCATTTTTGCGTGGCATCTGTATTGCAAATTCTGTGCTAAAAGGAAAGCATTACTACTCTTTAGAGAGTACGGCAAAACTGATATGGTTTGGATTGAAATTTGTGTTGCTTTATCAGGTCCTTTGGCGCCTGCTTCCTAAAAGCAGCAAGTATCTGACTTGCCTGCCCACCAACAACTGGTACGGAATGATGCAGCGCCGGGATGAGATCTTGCCAGTTGGTCGTATCCTTTTTGAAGGAGTAGAAGTAAATGCACCCTGTAACCCTGATGCCTATTTGAAGAATCTCTATAAGGACTATATGAAACTGCCTCCTTTGGAGAAACGTCAGATTCACAGTGTGTATATTTGTCCCGAACTGATTAAGTAAGGATATGCGTGTACTGATTGTCAATACATCTGAGCGTATTGGAGGTGCAGCAATTGCTGCCAACCGATTGATGGAAGCCTTGAACAACAATGGAATCAAGGCTAAGATGTTGGTGCGTGACAAACAGACAGACCACGTTCAGGTTGTCCCTCTGGAAAAATCATGGAAACATGCCTTGAAATTCGTATGGGAACGCATCTGTATCTGGAAGGCGAATCGTTTTCATAAGCATCGTCTGTTTGAGGTGGACTTGGCTAATGTGGGTGCCGATATAACCTTATTGCCGGAATTCCGTGATGCTGATGTTATTCATTTGCATTGGATTAATCAGGGATTCTTATCATTGCAAAACATTGAACGGATTCTCACCAGCGGAAAACCAGTGGTATGGACCATGCATGATATGTGGCCTTTTACGGGTATCTGTCATTATTCTGGTGAATGCACACGTTACCAACGTTCTTGCCATCATTGTCCTCTCCTTTATACAGGTGGAAGCAAGAATGATATCTCCAGCAAGGTGTTTATGGCAAAACGACTGTTGTATGGAAAAGCCAAGCTGACATTCGTGGCTTGCAGTCAGTGGCTGGAATCAATGGCTAAGAGCAGTAAACTGTTGGAGAATCAATATATTTGCAGCATACCTAATGCCATTAATACGAATTTATTCCATCCGATGAATAAACAGGCTGCCCGTAAGAAGCTGAACTTGCCATCTGATATGCGCCTGCTTCTGTTCGGATCTTTGAAAATCACCGACAAGCGAAAGGGTGTGGATTATCTGATTGAAGCATGTCGGTGGATAAAAGAGAAATACCCCGATTTGAACAATCATGTGGCTATCGTTACCATGGGTAAAGCTGGTGATGAGATGCGCCATCTTTTTCCTTTCCCTGTTTATGATTTGGAATATGTCTCAGCCGAGCGTGACCTTGTGGATGTATACAATGCCGTAGATTTGTATGTCACTCCGTCTCTTCAGGATAATTTGCCTAACACCATTGTCGAGGCTATGGCTTGTGGCGTGCCTTGTGTTGGATTCCATACAGGTGGTATTCCTCAAATGATTGATCATTTGCACAATGGCTATGTGGCAGAGTATAAAAATGCCCAGGATTTTGCAAATGGTATTCACTGGGCCTTGGTGGAGGACGATTACGAAACCTTGAGTGAAATGGCTACCCGAAAGGCGCAGCAGACTTATTCAGAGAGCACAGTAGCCAAGCGCTATATTGAAATATATAATAAAGCAATTGGGCATGAACAGTAATCCCGGAACTCCGCGCTTCTCTATTTTGACGGTAACCTTTAATGCTGAACCTTTTATTGAACGGACGCTAAAAAGTGTTGCCTCGCAGACTTATTCTAATTATGAATATTACATTATTGATGGGGTAAGCCGGGACCGAACCCTGGAATTATGTGAATCGTATTCCTCTATTATCACTCGCATTATCAGTGAACCGGATAAGGGATTGTATGATGCTATGAATAAGGGTATTCGTATAGCAAAGGGTGATTATTTGATCTTCTTGAATGCGGGTGACCAGTTCAAGGATGTCAACACCTTACAGTTAGTGGCAGATGCAATCATAGGTAATGGCGATAAGTGGCCCGATGTGGTATATGGCGAGACTGAAATTGTTGATGATAATGGTGAATTCGTCCGGATGAGGCGTTTGTCAACACCTGAGACATTGGATTGGAAAAGTTTCCGGGACGGTATGCTGGTTTGTCATCAGGCTTTTTGGGCTTCCCGGAAATTGGCGATTGAGGAGTTGTATGATCTCAGTTATCGTTTCAGTTCTGATTTTGACTGGTGTATCCGTATCATGAAGCGTTCAGGGTTGTATTTGAACACTCACCTCACTACAATCCGCTATTTACAGGGAGGAATGAGTATCAAGAACCATCGAGCATCGCTTATGGAACGTTTTAGCATTATGGCTGGACATTATGGATGGTTGGATACAGTTTTGAGGCATGTCTGGTTTATACTTCGTGCGGTAATCAAAAAATAAGAAATTATGGGCGACACGCTAAAAGACAAAACGGCTAAAGGTATCTTTTGGGGCGGTATGAGCAATGGCTTACAGCAGTTGCTCAATTTGGTCTTTGGCATATTTCTGGGACGCTTGCTCTCACCTTCCGATTATGGCATGGTGGGCATGCTTACCATTTTTTCCTTGATAGCCAGCAGCATTCAGGAAAGCGGATTTACTGCAGCATTGGCTAATAAAAAAGAGGTCACCCATAATGATTATAATGCCGTGTTTTGGTTCAGTGTGATGGTGAGCGGGTGCCTGTATATGTTGCTATTTGCTTGCGCTCCATTAATCGCGGAATTCTACCATACACCAGAACTTACAGCCTTGGCACGCTATCAGTTTGCCGGTTTCTTTATCAGTAGCTTGGGTACAGCGCATTTTGCTAAGATGTTCAGGGAAATGCAAGTAAAGCAACGCACAATCGCTACTTTTACAGCGCTATGCGTGTCTGGTGTAATAGGTGTGACTTTGGCTTTTTGGGGGTTCTCGTATTGGGGTATTGCTACTCAGAATATTTGTTATATCATTATTACCACTAGCTTCTTTTGGTATTTCAGTGGATGGCGACCTACATTGAATTGGAATTTTAGCCCTATCCGTGAAATGTTCGGATTCAGTTGCAAACTATTGGCTACCAATATCTTTAACCATGTCAATAATAATGTCTTTTCTGTAATATTGGGTAAGTTCTTTAATGGTCAGGCTGTGGGTTATTATAATCAAGGCAATAAATGGACCACAATGGGGCAGAACCTGATTACAGGAATGGTGAACAGTGTGGCACAACCCGTTTTTGCTCAGGTAAAAGAAGATGCAGACCGACAGTGTAATGTGTTCCGTAAAATGCTGCAGTTTACCGCTCTCGTGGCATTTCCGGTTATGTTTGGGCTGTCTGCTGTTTCTGAAGAATTAATCACGATTCTCATTACGGAAAAATGGTTGGAAAGTGCTCATATTTTAAGCATCCTAAGTGTTGGAGGCGCCTTCTTACCTATTACCAATCTATATGCTAATTTACTTATCAGTAAGGGTAAAAGCAATATCTATATGTGGAATACCATTTTACTTAGTCTTCTGCAATTGGCATTGCTTGTCGTGTCGTATCCTTACGGAATTCATGGCATGCTATATGCCTATGTGGCCCTGAATGTTTGTTGGTTATTGGCTTGGCACTATTTTGTTCAAAAGGAAATCCATTTGTCTCTGATTAGGGCTTTGTGTGATATTATTCCTTTCTTGTCAGCTTCGGCTGTAGTAATGTGGGTGACAATCCAGTCCTGTCAGTTGATAGACGATATTTATATGCGGTTTGCAGGAAAAGTGATTTTGGCTGCCTTTCTTTATATTTTGGTGATGTATGTGTGCAGGTTGGAAATCTTTCTTGAAACGCTGCATTATGTGTTGAGAAAGAAATAAGACCTATTTCCGGTTTTTACATTCTTCTACTGTCCTCTCCATTTTTTCAATCATGCTACCTTGGACACTCCAACCTAAACTTTCCAGTTTCTGGGTAGAAAAAACCGAACGTGTCACTACATTATATCCTTTCTTCTCATCGTCAGAGGGAAGTTGCATGACGACTTCTTTGCCTCCTATCCCGGCGATCATCTCAGCCAAATTGCGAATGGATATGTTGGATGAATTGTCAGCAATGTTGTAGGCTTGTCCGTTTATTCCTCTAAGTAAAATATAAAGTAAGGCCGAAACGCAATCCACGACGTAACACCAGGACCGGAACTGTTCTCCGGTACTTTTCATGATGATGTCCTGACCCTGAAGAACATTACGGATGAATTGGGCATAGACTCTGTTGTCTTTTTCTGTAAAATGAGGACCATAAGTATGGCAGGGGCGTGCGATTACCACATCTGCTCCATATTCAGCTGCGTATGAGACACACAATGTCTCTGCAGCCCGTTTTGAAGACGGATAACAGGAACGGGACGAAGTACAGTCTACATAGCCGCTGAAATTTTCTGTAAATTCATGTCCATCACCTTCTCCATATACTTCACCAGTCGAGACATACAATAGACGTCTCATTTGGTGCGATATACCGTACTCCATCAAATGAGATACACCGAGTATGTTACTCTTGATTACTTCTACCGGATGATTGGCAAAAAAGTTGGGGCTGGCATTGCTGGCTGCATGGATGATATAGTGGAATGGTACCCCTGAAGCCTCAAGTGGCATCGTCACGTCATAAGGAATGAAGTGAAAAGAAGGGTCGGAAAGGAATTTGGCGAAACGCTCTTTAGCTCTTGCCTCATCTCTGCCTGTCGCATACACGTGGTAGTCTTTACCGGAACGTGCCATCAGCACTTGTGTCAGACATGTGCCAATGAGACCAGTTGCACCTGTAATCAGGATGTTGCAACCGCTCAGCTTTTCCCATGGCAGAGGTAGATGGGCTACATTCTCTATATCATGAAAATAAGACATATTACTTAAGCCAATCTTCTTTCTGTGTGTGCATCAATGCTTTTAGAATTTCCAAATCCTCAACAGTCGTGATTTTGATGTTTTTCTCGGAACCCGGAACGATGTGCATCTCACGTCCTCCTAATTCTGCCAAAAGGGTGCATGATGCCACTGAGTTTGTTATACCTTTCAGACGAGCTTCCTCATGGGCATTTACAATGTCTTTCAAACGGAATGTCTGGGGAGTCTGTGTGCGAATAAGAGTGTCCCGTGGAATGCTGGTTGTTGAAGAAAAGCCATCTTCACTTTCCAGAATGGCTTCCCTGCACTTTATGCCTGTAATCGCATAACCATAGGCTTTGCAGGTTGCAATATTGCTACTGATAATATCTTGTGATAGAAGTGGACGCACCGAGTCGTGAATCAGCACTAGATCATCATCAGCACAACCGGCATCTTTCAGACCGAAAATGCCATTGTGGATCGACTGCATACCTGTTTCTCCGCCAGGGAAAATCCATTTCAGTTTAGTTACGTTAAACTGGTTGGCATAGGATTGCAGTACCGTCTCCCATCCTTTGAGGCAAACGACAGCAATCGACTCGATGTCGGGATGTTTCTGGAAACATAATAATGTATGAATAATGACCGGGCATCCATCCACATGCATAAATTGTTTAGGAATGTCCTGTCCCATTCGGTTGCCAGATCCTCCGGCTATTAGTAATCCGATATTCATGTATAATAGTCTTAGTAGGAGCAAATCTACGCTTTTTTTAGAGTTTTTGCAAACCATTATGTAAAATAATGAGTATATTTGCAGAAATATATTATTAAACAATGAAAATCGTAGTATTAGATGGATTCGCTGCCAACCCTGGTGATATTAGCTGGGAATCCCTGCAGCAGTTAGGAGAGTGTGTGATTTATGACCGTACCAGTCCGGCAGAATTGATGGAGCGTGCAGCCGGTGCTGAAGTGCTGTTGACCAACAAGGTGATTATTTCTGCCGAGGCTATGAAGAATCTGCCCCAGTTGAAGTATGTTGGTGTGTTGGCTACCGGCTATAATGTCGTAGATATCAAGGCTGCGGCAGAATTGGGCATTATCGTGACCAATGTACCTGCATACAGTACTTATTCTGTAGCACAGATGGTGTTTGCTCATTTGCTGAATATTACACACCATGTGGCTCACCATGCCGATGCTGTCCGTCAGGGCCGCTGGAGCAGCAATCCAGATTTCTGTTTCTGGGATTATCCTCTGATTGAACTGATGGGTCTGAAGATGGGTGTCGTAGGTCTGGGTAATACCGGTACCGCTACAGCCAAGATTGCGCAGGCAATGGGTATGGAGGTTCATGCTTATACCTCAAAGGCACAGGATCAGTTGCCGGAAGGTTTCCAGAAAAGTACTCTGGAGGATTTGTTTAAGGAGTGCGATGTCATTAGCTTGAACTGTCCATTGACAGAGAATACCAAACATTTGGTAAATGCAGAACGTCTGGCTCTGATGAAGCCAACCGCAATCTTAATCAATACCGGTCGTGGCCCATTGGTAAACGACCAGGATGTGGCAGATGCCCTGAATGAGGGACGCATCCAGGCATTCGCTGCCGACGTTATGACCGTTGAGCCTCCATCAGCCGATAATCCGTTGTTGAGTGCCAAGAATTGTTTCCTGACTCCACATGTGGCTTGGGCTACAACCGCTGCCCGTCAGCGATTGATGCAGATTGCCGTTGCAAATGTAAAGGCATTCCAGGAGGGAAAACCACAGAATGTCATTAATTAAAAATAATTAATCCCTTTGCTATCCTAAAAAATACCCGTATCTTTGCGGCTCGAAAATACAGTATAATTAGATATGGCACAAGAAGATGTTTTCAAGAAAGTCGTTTCTCACTGCAAGGAGTACGGCTTTGTTTTCCCATCAAGCGAAATCTATGATGGATTAGGCGCTGTTTATGACTATGGTCAGATGGGTGTTGAGATGAAGAATAATATCAAGCAGTACTGGTGGCAGAGCATGGTATTGCTGCACGAGAATATTGTAGGTATCGACAGTTGTATCTTTATGCATCCAACTATTTGGAAGGCATCTGGTCATGTTGATGCTTTCAATGACCCATTGATTGACAATCGCGACAGTAAGAAGCGTTATCGTGCAGATGTACTGATTGAGGATCAGATTGCTAAGTACGATGAGAAAATAGAGAAAGAGGTAGCAAAGGCTGCTAAGCGTTTCAAGGATAGCTTCAACGAGGAGCAGTTCCGTACAACCAGTCCAAAGGTGCTGGAAATTCAGGCTAAGCGTGATGCATTGCACGAGCGTTTTGCAAAGGCAATGAACGCTACCGATTTGGAGGAGTTGCGTCAGATTATCTTGGATGAGGAAATTGTATGTCCTATCAGCGGTACCCGTAACTGGACCGAGGTTCGTCAGTTCAACCTGATGTTCTCTACCGAGATGGGTTCTACAGCAGATGGTGCAATGAAGATTTACTTGCGTCCTGAGACTGCACAGGGTATCTTCGTAAACTACCTGAACGTTCAGAAGACCGGTCGTATGAAGATTCCATTCGGTATTGCTCAGATTGGTAAGGCTTTCCGTAACGAGATTGTTGCCCGTCAGTTCATCTTCCGTATGCGTGAGTTTGAGCAGATGGAGATGCAGTTCTTCGTAAAGCCTGGCACAGAGTTGGAGTGGTTCCCAAAATGGAAGGAGACCCGTTTGAAGTGGCACAAGGCTTTGGGCTTTGGTGACGATCACTATCGTTTCCATGATCATGAGAAGTTGGCTCATTATGCTAATGCTGCTACCGATATCGAGTTCTTGATGCCATTCGGTTTCAAGGAGGTTGAGGGTATTCATAGCCGCACCAACTTTGACTTGTCTCAGCACGAGAAGTATTCAGGCAAGCAGATTAAGTATTTCGATCCAGAATTGGGCGAGAGCTATGTTCCATACGTTATTGAGACCTCAATTGGTGTTGACCGTATGTTCCTGAGTGTAATGTGTGCTTCTTATAAGGAAGAGCAGTTGGAGAATGGCGAGACCCGAGTTGTTCTGGCATTGCCACCTGCATTGGCACCTGTTAAGTTGGCTGTATTGCCATTGGTTAAGAAAGATGGTCTGCCAGAGAAGGCACGTGAGATTGTTAACGACCTGAAGTTCCACTTCAACTGCCAGTATGATGAGAAGGATTCTATTGGTAAGCGTTATCGTCGTCAGGATGCTATCGGTACTCCATTCTGTGTAACTGTTGATCACGACACTCTGAATGACAATTGCGTTACCTTGCGTAACCGTGATACCATGCAGCAGCAGCGAGTTTCTATTGACCAGTTGAACAGCATCATTGCTGATCAGGTTAGCTTGACTTCACTGTTGAAGAAATTGATGTAATATTGATATGAAGAAGTGTTTCTGGTTTTTTGTAGCGTTTCTGGGTCTTTCATTCATTGCCTGCTCCGAGACTGTGGAGATTGGTGAATTTGAAGGCGACTGGGATCAGCGCAATTACACTTTCATAGATTCTCTGGCATCCATGGCCCGCACTAATCAAGGAGAGGACGTGGGCCAATGGAAGGTCATGAGAACCTACAAGCAGAACGAAAGTGAATTCGTTGGCTCTACGGCAACAGCTCAGGATTTTGTATATGCCAAGATCATTGAGAAGGGAAACGGTACTGAAAGCCCTCTTTTCACTGACTCTGTTCAGGTTCATTACCGTGGCCGCCTGATACCAACTGTATCTTATCCTATGGGTAAGGTGTTTGATCAGAATTTCTATGGTGATTTAGATGCAGAATCAGCACAATGGGCTCCTTCAAGCACATTTGCTTGTAACGGTGTTATCGAGGGCTGGACCACCGCTTTGATGTATATGCACGAGGGTGATTACTGGAGACTGTATGTGCCTGAGGATTTGGCTTATAAGGCAGCAGGCTCGTCAGATGGTAGTGTCCCAGGATACTCTACACTAATCTTCGATGTCTATTTAAAGAAAATAAAAAAGGCGGCTCATTAAGAACCGCCTTTTTTTATTGGTAAGATTTTATTATTTCACGTTGCCAACCTTAATCAGGTATTCTGCAATCTGAACGGCGTTCAGTGCTGCGCCCTTCTTAATCTGATCACCTACCAACCACAAGGTCAGACCGTTAGGATTTGACAGGTCTTCGCGTACACGGCCTACATAAACGTCATCCTTTCCTGCCAGGAACAATGGCATTGGGTAAACCTTATTGCTTGGGTCATCCATCAGCTGTACACCCTCACCCTCGGCCAAGGCCTTCTGTGCAGCTTCTACGCTTACCGGACTCTCGAACTCAATCCAAACAGCCTCAGAATGAGAACGCAATGAAGGTACGCGTACGCACATAGCTGAACATGCAGCGTCGGTATGCATAATCTTCTTGGTCTCGTTGAACATCTTCATCTCTTCCTTGGTATATCCGTTATCCTGGAACACATCAATCTGAGGGATAACATTGTAGGCCAACTGATAAGCAAATTTGTTCACTGTTGCTGGCTTGCCATCCAATACCTCGCGATACTGTTGCTCCAACTCAGCCATAGCTGCTGCACCGGCACCGCTGGCAGCCTGATAGCTGGCAACATGAATGCGCTTGATGTGGCTCAGTTTCTCCAGTGGCTGCAAAACCACTACCATCATGATGGTAGTACAGTTCGGGTTAGCAATGATACCGCGAGGGCGAACCAATGCATCCTCAGCATTACACTCTGGAACGACCAATGGAACATCTGCATCCATACGGAATGCGCTGGAATTATCAATCATGACCGCACCATACTTGGTGATGGTTTCTGCAAATTCTTTTGAAGTGCCGGCACCTGCAGAGGTGAAAGCAATGTCTACTCCCTTAAAATCATCATTGTGCTGCAAGAGTTTTACCTCAATTTCCTTACCGCGGAAGGTATATTTGGTACCTGCGCTACGGCTTGAACCAAACAGCAACAACTCATCCATGGGGAAATTTCTCTCTTCCAGAACGCGCAGGAATTCTTGTCCCACTGCACCACTGGCGCCCACAATAGCAACTTTCATCTTCTGTAAAATTAAATTGTTAGTAATCTTCTTCCTTAAAAACGAGTGCAAAATTATAACTTTTAATTGGATTTACTACGCTAATTGGTAAATTTTTAGTTATTTTGCATAGAAATTTAAAGATACCTTTGATGCACGAGCTGTTTCCCGCATTTTATTTGCCTATTCAGAACTCCACTTGGATTTTTTTCCTGGTGATTTGCATCATTCTTTTAGCTCCCATGTTTTTGAGCCGGTTGCGTATCCCCCATATCATTGGTATGATATTGGCGGGTATCGTTGTGGGTCCTTATGGATTGGGAATCTTGGAACGGGACAGCAGTTTTGAACTGTTCGGCAATGTGGGAATTTTCTATATCATGTTTCTGGCTGGACTGGAAATGGATTTGGAAGGTTTCAAACGGAATAGGGTGAATGGCATCCTGTTTGGCGTACTTACCTTTTCCATCCCTTTTGCTTCGGGTTTGCTGGTGGGACAACATGTCCTGCATTTCAGCTGGTGGGCTTCCATGCTGATGGCTTGTATCCTGGCTTCTCACACGTTGGTCAGTTATCCGATTGTGGGAAGATATGGTGTAAACCGCAATCCGGTGGTGACCATTTCCATTGCTGCTACCATGTTGGCTTTACTTACAGCTTTGGTGATTTTGGCGGCGATATCGGGTGTGTTTCAAGGGAATAACGATTGGATATATTGGAGCTGGTTTGTACTCCGCTGTCTGTTGTACTGCGTGATGGTGATAGTCTTTGTACCTTGGATTTCCCGATTATTCTTCCGTAATGTGGCCGATAATGTCATGCAGTTTACTTATGTACTGGCGGTGGTGTTCTTTTGTGGCGGTATGGCTGAATTCTGCGGCTTGGAAGGAATTTTCGGTGCATTCCTGGCCGGTCTGGCCCTGAACCGTTTTATCCCTCATGTATCTCCGCTAATGAATAGAATCGAGTTCGTTGGAAATGCATTGTTTATCCCTTATTTCCTGATAGGAGTAGGCATGCTCATCAATATCAGTCTGCTTTTCCAGAATCTGTATACGGTATGGGTGGTTATTGCAATGGTAGTGGCCGGCACGCTGTCTAAATTGTTGGCTGCTTTTCTGGGGGCAAAACTTTTCCGCCGTACCAATGTGGAAGGATGGATGATGTTCGGTCTTACCGAAGCTCATGCAGCAGGTGCATTGGCCATGGTGATGGTTGGTACCCGACTGGAAGTTTCGCCGGGTGTATATCTCATGGATGATGCCGTACTGAATGGCGTGGTGATGATGATTCTTTTCTCTTGCATCATCAGTTCATTGGCTACCGACTATGCCTCACGCCGCATGGCATTGGAACAGGCTGATCAGAAAGAGGAACAGAGTGATGACGAGAAGATTCTTATCCCTATGCGTTATCCTGATGTCATGCCATCGTTGGTGAATATGGCTCTGATGATGCGTAATCCATCCCTGAACCGTGCCTTGATAGGTCTGACGGTATCGGGTGATGACGAGAAGGGACAGATGGAACGCGCCCGCGGCAAGCATCTGTTGGAACAGGCAGTCAAATTGTGTGAGGCGGCTGATGTCCCTATGCAGACTCATAGTCGGTTGGCTACCAATATCGCCAGTGGAGTGCTGCATGCGCTTAATGAGACTGAATCGTCTGAACTGGTCATTGGTATGCACCACAAGCGATCCATTGCCGATTCGTTCTATGGCGCCTTGACCAAGAGCCTTCTAGCCGGTACTTTCCGGCAACTGATGATTGTCAAGTGTTTGATACCGGTAAATACCTTGCGCAGTATAAAGGTTATCGTTCCTCAGAGTGCAGAGTATGAGACCGGTTTTCATCGGTGGATTGACCGTTTGTCACGCATGGCTATTCAGCTGGGATGCCGTATTACGTTCTTCGGCCCTAAGTTTACCAATGAGCGAATTGAGAATTATATCCAGAATAAGCATGATAATGTCCGTATGGCATTTGAAAACATGGAGGACTGGGATGACCTTATGATGTTGACCTCTCAAGTACAGGAAGACCAGTTGTGGGCTTTTGTGATGGCACGTCCGGGCTCAATATCCTATCGTCCGGCATTTGAGGATTTACCTGATCAGTTGAAGTATTTTGCCGATGCCAGTGTGATGCTGATCTATCCAGACCAGTTGGGCGATCCTGGCCAGCAGCAGGTTTCCTTTGTGGCGCCTCGTGCCCAGGCACAGCGTACATTGTATGCTACCATTATGGATTATGTGACTAAAAAGATTAGAAATTAATGATAGAATTAAAAAACATAACCAAGAGTTTCGGCTCGCTTCAGGTACTTAAAGGCATTGACCTTACCATCAATCGTGGCGAGGTGGTGAGTGTTGTTGGCCCTAGTGGAGCAGGCAAGACCACGCTTCTCCAGATTATGGGCACATTGGACAAGGCCGACTCCGGTAGTCTGGTCATTGATGGCATTGAGGCTGGTGGATTGACACAGAAGGAACTGTCGCGTTTCCGCAATCAACATATTGGCTTTGTTTTCCAGTTCCATCAGTTGTTGCCGGAGTTTTCGGCATTGGAGAATGTGGAGATACCGGCATTGATTGCAGGAATTTCAGCCAAGGAGGCCCGCGCCAGAGCTATGGAACTTTTGGAATATATGGGATTGTCTGACCGTGCTCATCATAAGCCAAACGAATTGTCTGGTGGTGAGAAACAACGTGTAGCGGTGGCCCGTGCTTTGGTGAATCAGCCGTCTGTAATACTGGCCGATGAGCCATCTGGCAGTTTGGATACTAAAAATAAGCAGGAACTGCATCAGCTGTTTTTTGATTTACGGGATAAGTATGGACAGACATTTGTAATTGTCACTCATGACGAGGAATTGGCACAGTTGACCGACCGTACCATTCGCATGAAAGATGGAAAAATTGTGGAGGAACAGGAATGATTGAATTAGGAAGAATGAATCGTTTGACGGTGGTAAAGACCGTTGATTTTGGCGTATATCTGGATGGTGGTGAGGAGGCAGGTGAAATTCTGTTGCCTACCCGTTATGTTCCCGAAGGATGTAAACCGGGTGATGAACTGGAAGTTTTCTTGTATTTGGATCAGGAAGAACGTCTGATAGCAACGACTTTGACTCCAAAGGCACAGGTGGGTGAGTTTGCTTACTTGAAGGTTAATTGGGTAAATCAGTTTGGCGCTTTTCTGGACTGGGGACTGATGAAGGACCTGTTTGTTCCTTTCCGTGAGCAGAAGATGAAGATGCAGCAAGACCGCAGCTATATTGTCTATGTATATATCGACGAGGAGAGCTATCGCATTGTAGCTACCGCCAAGGTAGACCGGTATCTCTCGCATCCGGAACCGGGTACATATAATAAAGGTGATGAGGTGGATTTGCTGATTCAGCAGAAGACCGATTTAGGATTCAAGGCTATTATTGATGGCCGTTATACCGGTCTGCTGTATGACAATGAGGTGTTCCGTCCGTTACATACCGGTGATAAAGTGAAAGCCTATATAAAGAATGTACGCGAGGATGGAAAGATTGACCTTGAACTGCAGAATCAGCACGGTCAGGCTTCAGTTCTGGGATTTGCTCAGCAGTTGCGTGAATATCTGGAGCAGCATGGAGGTCATACCCCATTCAATGACAAAAGTGATTCGGACGCCATTTATGCCGAGTTTGGTGTAAGCAAGAAGGTATTCAAGCGTGCTGTGGGCGATCTGTACAAACACCGTTTGATTACCCTGGAAGATGGAATCACACTGGTTAAGAAATAAAAATAAAGGTCTGCAAATCTGCAGACCTTTTATTTTTTCTTATGCGTTGGTACGCTTTTCAGCGATACGAGCCTTCTTACCAGTCAGGTTACGCAAGTAGTACAGCTTAGCGCGACGTACCTTACCAACCTTGTTCACCTCAATGCTCTCGATGTTTGGAGAGTCGATAGGGAAGATACGCTCTACACCTACAGTACCAGACATCTTACGAACGGTGAAGCGCTTCTTGTTCTGGTGACCAGCGATCTTGATTACAACACCACGATACAACTGGATACGCTCCTTGTTACCCTCGACGATTTTGTAAGCTACGGTAATGGTATCACCTGCCTTGAACTTTGGGAATTCCTTGCCAGTAGCAAATGCTTCTTCAGCAATTTTAATTAAATCCATTTTGAAATATACATTAAAAAATTGTTGTGTCGTCCGACATTGGCATATCAGGTTACTCTTCCCATGACAGCGACCAATGCGAAAGCGGGTGCAAAGTAACGACTTTTTTTGCTTTTATCAAAACTTATGCCGCTGATTTTTTGCTAATCTTGCTCATTTTCTGCAAGAAACAAAAAATCCCCGCCAAACTGGCGGGGATTTTTTATCTTTTTTATTTAACCCTCGGTGATAGCACCTGATGGGCAAGCGTCAGCACATGTACCGCAATCCAGACAAGCATCTGGGTTGATTGAATACTTTTCGCCCTCAGAGATAGCACCTGCTGGGCACTCGTCGATGCAAGTTCCGCATGCAACGCAGTCGTCACCAATTACGTAAGCCATAATGATATAAATTTAAATTATTAGTTAGTTATGTTTATATTCCTATGCAAAGATACAGATTTTTGTCAATCTAGAAATAAATTTTGAACTTTTTTAGGGCATTGGCCCCCTAAAATCCGTTTTTTTATTTCTTAGACCAACTTTGCGCAGCACTCCTTGATGCGTTTCATGGCCTCAACGATGTTCTCATCGCTGGTAGCATAGCTCATACGGAAGCATTCAGGGCTACCGAATGCATCACCACCTACTGTGGCTACATGACCTTCTTCCAACAGGTACATGGCAAAGTCCATAGAGTTGTTGATGACACGGTCGCCACACTTCTTGCCATAGAATGAAGAGCACTTAGGGAACAGATAGAAAGCACCCTTAGGATCGTTGACTTCCATACCTGGAATATCCTTTGCCAACTTAACAATCAGGTTCTTTCTGCGCTCAAATGCCTGACGCATCATCTCTACAGGTTCTTGAGTGCCGGTATAAGCGGCTACAGCTGCCATCTGGCTTACAGAACAAGGACCGCTGGTGTATTGACCCTGCAGCTTGTTGCAACCCTTTACAATCCATTCTGGAGCAGCAATAAAACCGATACGCCAACCTGTCATGGCATAAGCCTTTGAAACACCATTGATGATAACGGTCTGCTCCTTCATGTCCTCGAACTGGCAGATGCTTTCGTGGCGACCCACATAGTTGATATGCTCGTAAATCTCGTCAGCAATAACGATAACGCGAGGATACTTAACCAGAACATCGGCCAAACCACGCAACTCCTCCTTGGTGTATACAGAACCGGTAGGGTTAGAAGGAGAGCACAGAATAAGTGCACGGGTATTTGGGGTAATTGCAGCCTCCAACTGAGCTGGAGTGATCTTGAAATCCTGTTCAATACCAGCCTCAACAATGACTGGAGTACCATCAGCCAACTTTACCATCTCGGTATAAGAAACCCAGTATGGAGCAGGTACGATAACCTCGTCACCCTTATTTACCAATGCCATGATGACATTGCAGACACTCTGCTTGGCACCGTTAGAGCACAGAATCTGAGAAGGCTGGAAATCCAGTCCATTCTCATTTTTCAACTTGGCAACAATGGCATTCTTCAGTGCAGGATAGCCTGGAACTGGAGAGTAGCGTGAGAAGTTGTCGTCAATAGCCTTCTTAGCTGCCTCCTTGATATGGTCGGGAGTGTTGAAGTCTGGTTCACCTACACTCATGTTAATAACATCGATGCCCTGGGCCTTCAGTTCCTGGCTCTTCTGTGACATCATCAAAGTCTGTGACTGTGCCAAACGGCACAAACGATCTGAAAGTGTATTCATTTTATACTATTTATGATTTATTTCAATTTAAATGTAATGTGTGCCCCATACGATTCTGTTTGGTCTTCAGGTAGCTTTCATCGTATTGGGTAGGAGCCACTTCGATAGGAACATTTTCTACAATCTCCAAGCCAAAGGCTTCCAGTCCCACACGCTTAACAGGGTTGTTGGTCAGAAGACGCATCTTGCGTACGCCCAGCTTATGAAGGATTTGAGCACCGGTTCCATATTCACGCTCATCAGCCTTGAATCCCAGATGCAGGTTGGCATCTACGGTATCCATGCCCTGCTCCTGCAGCTTGTAGGCGCGAATCTTATTCATCAGTCCTATGCCGCGTCCTTCCTGGCTCAGGTACAGGATTACACCTTTGCCAGCTTTCTCTACTTCCATCATGGCGCGATGCAGCTGCTCGCCACAGTCGCAACGCTGACTTCCGAAGATGTCACCGGTCATGCAGGATGAATGAACGCGTACCAGGACAGGCTCGTCTGGTTCCCATGTGCCCTTAATCAATGCTACATGTTCCAAACCATTACTCATTTGGCGGAAAGGAATCAGACGGAAATGACCATACTGGGTCGGCATGTCTACTTCGACTCCCTGCTCAACCAGACTTTCTTTCTGCAGACGGTAAGCAATCAAGTCGCGGATGGATACGAGCTTCATGTTGTGCTTGTCTGCAACAACTTTCAACTCAGGTAAACGAGCCATGGTACCATCCTCGTTCATGATTTCCATCAGAGCTGCTGCAGGGTACAAGCCCGCCAATCGCGCAAAGTCGATGGCAGCCTCGGTATGTCCGGCTCTAGCCAGTACTCCATTGTCCTGTGCATACAGCGGATTGATGTGGCCAGGACGGCCGAATGTGGCAGGTGTGGAGTTTGGGTCTGCCAGTGCCAGAATGGTTGCTGCACGGTCGGCAGCGGAAACACCGGTAGAGCATCCTTCCAACTTATCGACAGTTACGGTGAATGGAGTGCCCAGAATACTGGTGTTGTCACCAACTTGATGAGGCAGATCCAGTTCCTTGCAGCGGGCATTGGTGATAGGAGCACACAATAATCCGCGGGCATTTTTCAACATGAAATTCACTTTCTCTGGGGTGATTTTCTCGGCTGCGATAATGAAGTCGCCTTCATTCTCGCGGTCTTCATCATCCACAACGATAATGAATTCGCCTGCCTTGAAGGCTTCGATAGCCTCCTCAATGGTGTTCAATTTGATTTTATCCATATGGGTTAATTTGTTATTATCTTATTGATTTGTGTCTGAATAATCTCTTTACTCTTGATGATTTGGCGCATATCGCGCAACAATCGGATTCGGTATCGCCAGATCCTGAAATAGAGAATTGCACCTATTGGCAGCAAGAAACCAGCAATGGCATTCTTCCATCGTTTGGAAAACGGACTGGTGTGGGCATGGGCGTTCAATACTGGCAGCTCGTTTAATTCTCCTACGATAATCTTATTCCGGCTGTTACCCAATTCCATGATTATCTGCTCCATGGCCTTACTGATCTCCAGAACATCTTCGTCGGGCTCGTTTCGCCAAAATAATTTGAAGTAGCTTGGTGGTTTCAGCAAGTGTGCCTGCTCTGCATAGTTGCGGCAATTTGTTTCTAATTCATCCAAGCGGGTTCTTATGCTGATGTAATCTGGTGTTTCAATGATAACTTCTTTCAAGGTAATGGCACGATGTGAACGGATACCCAAAATACGCTGGAAGAAATTCTTATATGCGTCGATGTTAAATACCGTAGAATCCTGGTTTGACTTATAAGTCAGGAATATGCCGACAGGAGCCAGGATGATGGTACTCAGCCACATGCCAACCCATACAGGAATTTGCAAGGAGATTGCCTGACGATATGCCGTATTGTCGATAATGTAGTAAATGATGAAAATGATAACAGAAATAATAACGGGCATACCCAATCCTCCTTTTCGGATGATAGCACCCAAAGGGGCTCCGATGAAGAAGAATACTAAACAAGCCAATGACAAAGAGAATTTTCTGTGCCATTCAGCCCAATGTCGTGCAATCAGCCTCTCGTTTTCACGTACTACCATCTGTTTGAATTCCAAGTCTCGGCTTGCGTTTGAGGTTTGGCGCATAGCAGCTTGAACAATGTCCTGGCGACTGTTTTTGCGTACACGTTCCAGAAGAGTGTCAAAAGGTTCTGTTGTGAGTTTCTTTTTCTTTTGTGTAAGTTCCTCTTCCTCATCTTCTGGGTGGATAGGCTTAGTGTCTAATTCGGTTCCAGTGGTAGTAGCGGATAGGATTCCGAATTCATCGCCTTTAATCAGCGATAGGTTTAAGTCCTTGTAGTATGTTGTGCCAAGACTGTCCACTTCCACATTCATCGAATCAATGTCTGCCTTTATCTGTGTCATGCCCTTGGTGCTACTGTTGCTGCTCAAAAATGAGGCATCCTGCATCTGGAATCCGGTATTGAAGTCGATGATGGTCTGTTTGTATTTGAATGTTTCTCTGCGGTAAGGAACATGGATGGCGCCTGCGTTCATGTTTTGCAGGTTCTCGAACTGTTCACCGCTATACAAGCTCAGTACCAGGTGCTCTTTGTCTGCACTCATGTCCAGACGACCACTATCGGCTAGGATGATTCGTGCGTTCTCAAACCCTTCGCCCAAAGTGTAAATCATTACATCTTTTAGCATACCGGTATTTTGATCCTTGTGTTTCACATAAACATTATATCCCTGAATCTCGTTATAGAAGGCACCTTCTGGAATTTCCAGCTCCGGAGAGGTTTGTTTCATACTCCAGATCAGGGTATATAGCTTTACATACGAAGCGGGTCCAATGACATTTTGAAAATAAAATGACATGCACGAAAGCAAAGTCACAATGACTATCAGAGGGCGGAAAATCTTAATTAGGGAAATACCTGCTGCACGAATGGCCAATAATTCCAAGCGCTCACCCATATTGCCGAAACTGATCAGTGCGGCCAGCAGAATGGCCAGAGGCAAAGACATAGGAATCAGGGTTAAACCTGAATAGAAAAAGAACTTAGCCAGAACGTCAAAGGTCAGACCTTTTCCGATCAACTCGTCCACGTATCTCCAAAGAAACTGCATCATAAAAACGAAAAGGCAAACAAAGAATGTGCCTGCAAACAGCAGACAGAAATTCTTGATGACATAAATGTCCAGTTTCTTGATGCCTAACATGAATCTACGCAAATATTGTTTCAAGTTGCAAAAGTACTATATTTTTTGCAGAGCGGCGAAAGATTAGCAGTTTTTATAATTTATTAAAGAGGTTGAAGTGGAGAAAAAGGTGAACTTTGAATAAATTTATGCTATTTTTTTGCGTAAAGATTTGCAGAATGAAAAAAAACACTTACCTTTGCATCCGCAATCAAGAAATGATTGATGGCGGGATAGCTCAGCTGGTTAGAGCGCATGATTCATAATCATGAGGTCCCCGGTTCAATCCCGGGTCCCGCTACAAATCCGAAAGGATAAATTAGGCAATTAAGAGGCTTCCACTCTTGGTTGTCTTTTTTGTTTAAAAAGGCTCTCCATTTTCAAGATGGAGAGCCTTTTCTTTTTATTTCAATACAGCGGCAAATCCGCCGTTTCTTGCCATTTTTACTTGCAGCGTTCCCTGGCTGTTTACCGTATTCACATTTTTGCGATAGTCCATAGCCTGACGATGGGCATTAGGACCGTCTGTGAATGAGGTTTGAGTGTAAGACTTTCCTACGGTCAGGAAATCCAACTTGACAGTCAAATCACGTGGAGTGTTATTTGTCATGCCACCAATGAACCATTCGTCACCTTTACGCTTTGCAACAAGGATGTACTCACCGGCTTTGGCATCCAGAACGCGGGTTTCGTCCCAGGTTACAGGAACTGATGCCAGGAACTCGGTGCAATCCGGACGCTTCAGGTATTCGGTAGGGCTGTCTGCCAGCATCTGGATACCGCTCTCGAATACCACAAACAGAGCCAGCTGGTAGGCACGGGTACCGATACTCATGGCATTTGGCGCCTCGGCTCCATAGCGCTCTGGCTGGGTGCTCTGCATGGCACCTGGGGTATAATCCATGGCACCCACAGCATTACGCATGAATGGGAAATAGATGCTGTTCTCAGGAACGCAGGTTCCCATCTGCTCCATACCTCTTACACCTTCGTATGACAGCACGTTAGGGTAGCGGAACTCCAAACCTGCAGGTTTGAACGCACCGTGATAATCCACAAACAGGTGATGCTTTGCCGCCTCCTTGGCTGTACGCTCATACCAGTTCACCATCCACTGGTCGCTGCGGTCCATGAAGTCGATCTTCACACCCTTCACACCCCAGCTGGCAATGGTTTCCAGCAGGGTAGGATTCTCCTCTACTGCCAGCCATGTCAGCCACAGCACAATGCCCACATTCTTCTGGGCACCATAGCGGATCAGGCCTTCCAGGTCCACATCCGGATTGGCATGGAACACATCGGTGGTGCTGGCACTACAACCCTCATCCATGATAATATATTCCAAACCGTACTTTGATGCAAAGTCGATGTAATACTTATAAGTAGGGGTGTTGATACCTGCCACAAAGTTCACGTCAGGACCATAGATTGACCAGCGGTTCCACCAGTCCCAGCTTACACGTCCAGGCTTAATCCAGTCGGTATCAGCCAGTTCGCAGTTGTTGCCAATCAAGCGTGCGCTCATGGTGTTCTCCACAATCTGAGCATCGTTTCCGATAACCATATAACGCCAGGGGAATGCGCGTGTACCTTCGGTCTTGGCAATGTAATCGGCTGCTTCGGCAATTTTCAACCGGCGGTCATACCATGGCTCAAATTTCAGAGGCATAGGAGGGAATACGCTTTTCAGGTTGTTATCGGTGTTTTTCAGAAAAGCACAAGGGTAATCCTGAAGGTCGGTCTCGCAAACCAGAACCTTGCAGTTTGGACCTTCCATCAGGACAGGCAGGTTACTCATGGTTCCCTCTGTCCATTCCGCACGGGTCTTGTGGGTATACTTCTCTTCGTAACTGGTCCAGAAATCCTTAGGCTCCTGCAGGTGCAGTTTCCAACTCTGAGGCACATTCAGGCCGATGGTCTCGTTATTCACCTCTACCTGCCCTTTCTGTCGGGTTACAAAGCGGTAAGCCACACCATCGTTATAGGCGCGCAGCACCACACTGAACTGGTTCTTAAAATTGACGGTTGCCTCGTTGCAGTCGTTCTGGATAGTACTGAACTTCAGTGGCACAACAGGGCGGATGGTTTCCTGTAAGTGAATCGTTTTTTGTCCGGTAATCTTAGGAGCAGCGGTAATTTCCTTTCCGTTCAGTTCCAGTCCCATGGTGTTTTCTGTCAGTACAGCATTGCCGGCACGGAACAAGTCATAAGTCAGTCCCTCGGCGGTAACATTCAGTCGCATTTCCACCTGTCCGTCTGGTGATTTCACTGTGACGGTCTTCTGTGCCCATGTTGGCATAAAGATGCTTAAAAGCAAAGATAAAATGGTAATCTTTTTCATAGATTCAGGTATTTGTGTGTTTGATTATGCAAATGTACATAAATTATCCGAGACTGGAATGCTTGGCAAATATTATTTACCTAAGGAGGTAAAAAGTTTACTTAGCGCAAGTAAAAATAAACTGCACTAAGCAAAATAATAACATAGAAATCAGTTTTTGACGTCCAACCTGCCACCTGCCACTAAAGGCTTTGTTACCTATTGAATATCATTCAGAAAACAGCAGTGGCAGGTTGGCTTTAACCTGCCACTAACCTGCCACTTCAACCGGCTTTTTTGAACCGACTTTCACGTAAAACCGGATATTTAATTCAATTTGGGGGACAAATATTTGTAGCGTCAAAATAAACGGCTATCTTTGCACCCACTTTCAGCGAAGAGTGCTGAAAAGATTTGAGAAAACTAAAAAAACTGAGTTAACCTATCTTATTTATGAGTTTATTATCCTCTGTGCCCGAACAGGTACAGATTGAGATGCTCGAAGAGTATCTTTCTGAGAATTATTCGTTCAGACAGAACGTTTTGTCTGACAAGTATGAAATCTGCGAAAAGTCTGAAGAACCTGCAGCCTTCCGTCCGTTGACACGAGAGGGATTCAATTCCGTGTGCCGCCGTATCCGTAAAGAAGGTTTGGAGATTAAGGGACTGAAGCAAAAACTGGAGGAATACATCTATTCCGAGGAAACCCCTAAGTATAATCCTGTCCGTGAGTTCTGGGATAACCTGCCGGAATGGGACGGTCACGACTATGTGGATGATTTCTTCAACTGTATTCCTAAAATGACAACCGAGATGCACGGATTGGCATCCATAGCCCTTCGTGCCATGCCTGCTCATTGGTTGGGTATGGATGCCTGTCATGGCAATGAGTGCGTGATGGTGTTTATCGGTCAGCAGGGTTGCGGTAAAAGTACCTTCTGCAACAGCATCCTGCCACCCGAATTGCGTTCCTATTATCTGGATCACATCAATTTGGGCAACAAGAACGACAAGGAAATGGCATTGAGCAACAACCTTCTGGTCAATCTGGATGAGATGGATCAGATTAAACCCTCGCAACAAGCAGAATTGAAACAGGCCCTGTCCAAAATTAAGGTCAATGGTCGTCCCATCTATGGTAGGGCACAGAAGGAGAGACAGCGATTTGCATCGTTTGTGGGTACTACCAACAATCCACAGCCGTTGGTCGACTCTACCGGCTCCCGTCGATTCCTGTGCATCCGTATTCCTGATGGTGAATTCATCAGGAATGATGGGGAGATTAACTATCCCCAGCTTTATGCTCAGTTGAAGTATGAGTTGGAGCATGAAAAGATTCACTATTGGT
>JAKSLP010000036.1 GCA_024401115.1 Bacteroidaceae bacterium
CTCATAAAGAGTGATGCCTCGCGGGCGGGGACTTCTGCGCAACTCGATTACATCACAGCTGTTGTACGACTTACTTTCTGATTGCAAAGATAGAGGGTTTTGATAAGTCCACCAAAATAAACACGCTTTAATTGCCAGTTACGCGTTAACAGTTAACACTCTTTTGGTTATTTGGGGGGAAATGATTATCTTTGCAGCGTTGTGATAGTTTATTAACATAGTTAAATACCAAAAGGATTATCCGCTGTGAAGCGTGTAACTCATTTTTTAAAATTTCATTTTACAAAAATTTTTATTTGACAAACAAAAACCACTGCACTGTGAAGTGCGGTGGTTTTTTTGTGGTGGTTTACTTCTTCAACTTCTCGTTGATGTAGTGCTCTATTCCAAAGATGCTGCCAGCGTAGATTAGGATCTGGGCGAATACGTAGATTACGGTCTCGTGGATCTCGCCTGGGGGTGGCAGGAATAGGGAGATGTAGGCGAGGAGGATGCCGGAGAATAGCAGGAGAATTGCCGATTTTTCTTTCAAAGTTCTAGGTTTTTTCAGTTGTCATTCAGCCTCTTGTCATCCTGAGCGTGTAGCAGAAGAGCTTTCCTCATGAGTATGAAAAGTATGCACTACTTATTTAGAAAGATCCTCACGTCGCTACGCTCCTCAGGATGACATTAAAGGGAATGACAGAGGGGGCTCCTCAGGATGACATTAAAGGGTAGAATGGATTAACCGAAGGCTGGTGGGTTATTATCGTCTACACCTCCCTGGTCAGTGGTTCCACCACCGGTCTGCTGGTTGCTGCCGTTACCACCGGATGGAGTCTGTTGACCGTTGTCCGTTGACTGTTGACCGCCGTTAGGCGACTCTGACTGTTGTCCATCAGATGGGGAACCATCTGGTGAACCATCCGGATTGGTCAGATCTACCACGGTTTCACCGGCCTTGATGGCCTTGAGGACTGCTTCCTGAGCCTTGCGGCTGGCTACCAGGTTGAACTCGGCATCGTTCAGCAGGTTCTTGAACTCGGTACCGCAGTCCCACACCACATTCACACCGGTGATGTTCTGGGCACTGAACTTGTCGGCACTCTCGGCACCCTTGCTGGTCAGGGATACACTGAAATCTCCCACTTTCGGTCTTAACTTATGACTCCTTCCGGTCTTAACTTATGACTGACGTCCGTCATAAGTTATGCCTCCAAGAAATCATAATGCAAAGGTACGGCGACGGAGAAACGGGTCTGGCACTTTATGGCACATTCTGGCACAATATGGCACTTTATGGCACAATATGGCACTTTTTTTTGCTTCATACCATTCAACATAGATTCGTGACAATAAAGAATTACCATTATTTCACCTCCGTTATACCATTGATTTACATACGTATTAAGCCCATTTCAACATAGCTAAAAAATAGGGGGTAAAAAGAGCTTTGAAGCTATGGTGAAAGAGACCTGAAGCGAAGGTGAAAGAGACCTAGAACGGAGGTGAAAGAGACCTGAGAAGGGGAAAGACGGAATTATTTCGGTGTTAGGAATGCCTCTGGGGCAATAAAATAATTATTTCGCTATTAGAATTTGACCCTCTCATCTCGAAACGTTCGGTATTTCCGAACCGTTGATATTCTTGGCAACTTATATGGCGAATTGCTATGTTTTATACTGCAACTTTAGTCGTATATCCCGACCGTTTTTGAACTGAGTGACATGGGGAAGGGACAGTATCATGCGTTCCAAAATGGAACATGTGTTTTCCAATATCACCTACTAAAGCAGTATGTTCCAAATTGGAACCAACTGAACTTGAATCCATGTCACTAAAAAATCATCCTCATTTTTTGTAAAATCATAAATAAACCGTACTTTTGCAGCAAGACTTATGGCTTATAATGAGCATCAAGATAAGAGGGCACATGTGCATAGCTTATCGCAGATCTCCGCAGTTTCCAATGCATCTTTTGATCAGGGAACTCGAAAGGAATTCATGTTCTTTTCAGCACAAAGAATCCACTCTGGTATTCAGTTCTATTATGAACCATTTCATGGTTATGATGGAGAAATCTTCACTTTCGCAACTTATAAGTTGCATATCAGGAAATCAGTTATTAACTTTGCAAACGGATTTTCTTAAAGACAAAGGTATCTTTGACCAAGACAGTTTTGTAGATTACATAAAAGAGGAATCAGAATGAGAAAGAAGACATTAGACTTCCTGAAAGCTCACCAAAGTGAGGAGGAATCTACTTTTGTGAAAGAGGCAGAATGGCGGCAAGAGAATGCCAAATGGCTGGAATGGTCGCAAAATGTGGCTCTAGGAATTATTGATTTCATGCAGGCCAATGGATTAAGCCGATCGGATGTAGCTGAAAAATTAGGTTGCTCACCTCAATATGTCAGCAAGATTCTTTCGGGACAAACCAATTTTTCATTTAAGAGTATTGCTGAGCTGGAAAGCCGGTTGGGTATCCCGCTCATGTATCTGGCTCATTCAATGTCGGCTGTCAATCATTATCAGCATGAGAATCTATGCGATATTGTAGCTGAACCTATCACCAGGCCGACCAGACTCTGAGGATATGTATCAGCATTTATCCTAGCCAGTCGCGCGGAATAGGCAAAATCATGCACACAGCCATAGCCCTTGCCATAAAGAAGGGCTGTGCTGAGCGTACGTGACACGTTGTCTTTTAATCTACTGTTGGCAGATTGATAAACCATCTAGTCTCATCATATTCCAATTTTACCGGCTTCCACATCATATAGTGCTCATCTGTTGATTTTTCAAGCAACAGGTCAATACTCTCGGTCTCATCAAAAAACATACTATCCATCAATGGACTACCGCTGTGTTCGCCTCCAGTCCAGAACCAAGTTTTTCCATCCTTGGATTCCCGGTATGAAAAGCCCACATCTCCTGAACCATCAATGATGATGAAAGGGCCCATGAAATATTCACCACGAGGTTCTATACCATATAGTAATTTCGTTTCTGTGTCCAAAATCTTGGCAACATCCTCTGGCATCATGCCCATAACGCATGGAATATTCTTACCACTGAGCAGAACCTTGGCAGCATAGGCCGTGGTTTCCTCAGTCACTTCGGTGAGCGCATAAGCCAGTGTAATATGCTTGAACGAAAGGCATGTGCTATAATTGGGTAAAATCATTTGTTCGGTATAGTCTTTCGCCATAACGAGAGAGTAACCTGATCTATAACCTAACTTGAATTCCTTAAACATGCGGGTGATAGATTCCTTTTCCTGAATGGCTTTCTCTATTTCTACAGGTGATGCCCCTGAACGAATGAATCTACCCACATACTTTGCTGACTCACGAGAATATGTACCCTCGAAATCTATACACTGATAAGCATCCTGAAAATAAAGTAATATGATTTGCTCTAAACACAATTCTTCACAGATGTATATGGGAAGAACGGTCCACTCATCCGACTGGCTTTCATCTTTCACCACCAGATTGATTCGGAGACGATTGATATGGGCAAAATTGAACAGATCTCTATAACTCATCTCGCCAATAATGGCCTCTTTGCCATCGTTAAGGGTGATAACCTGCAAATCTTTTGAGCTATCAGCTACCATTTTCTGCAGAGTGGTACTTTTCTTGTTGTTTTTTCTAGTCATAATAAACAGTTTTTTTTCGCAGGGGGGCAGTATTCCTTTGTTTATAACCGCAATTAACCCTTTGAAGATTAATAATTTGTGGATTATAGCATGTCCAGACAGGATACGTTGAGAGCCCCAATGCTAAAGTGTTTATTTCCTAAAAGAAAATGGAATTTTGAGTGCTGAATCTGCCCACCTGGGATGGTGAACGGTGATAGGGTTTATGAGTCGTTAGCTCATGTGATGCTTCCTGAGAAGCTGTCTGGTTTTTGTTGTATGAGGTATTTGTAAATATCGCCTGCTATTCTGTGCAGGATAACTTGCAATCCTTATCTGATTGCGATGCAAAGGTACGGGAATATCCGTCACCACCACCATAAAAGTGTGTTTATTTTCTGAATATTTTAAAAAATAACCAATCCGGCGTTTTTGACCTATTATTATAACGGGATTGGTTATTTGCGTAGGGTGGTAGGTGTGGATTTGTTACATGGGGGAAGTATCATCCCCCCAGATGTCATCCTGACGGGCGAAGCGGCCGACATTCATGTTCCGGATAAAAAGACCGGCAAAAAATGGTTCGTCTGGATGATGGACAACCTCCATTTCGACCAACTGATCTGGGAAACGGACGGCAGCTGCCACTGGATTCATGTCAGCATTATTAATAAGCAACCAGCTCTACAGTCAACCCTAATGCAGCAGCAATGCGGTAGAAAGTTCCCATTCTCGGTTCTGTTCTCCCTGTTTCCACCCTGCTGATATAACTCTTGTTTGTACCAATACGCTCTGCCAGCTGTTCTTGAGTAAGGCCCGCTTTCTTTCTAGCCTCCTCAATGATCTGACCAGAGAAGAAGGCATCTGCCTGACGACGGTTGGCTTCACGCTCAGGAGTTCCTACTGCTCCAAGCTCCTTATCTAGGAGTGCATCCACATCAAATATGTTATTCTTTACTTTCTTCATATTCTTTCTTCAATTTTAGAGCTTTCGTTATTTCGGATTGAGGCGTTTTTTGAGTCTTCTTCTGAAGTGCGAAGATAATGGAAATTTAAACCATAATGAAATTTTCAGCTTGAAATTACTGATTTGTCATCTTGAGCGATAGCGAAAGATCTTTCTGAATAAGTAGTGCATACTTTTTGCCATGCGGAATAGAAAGATCCTTCGCTATCGCTCAGGATGACATTAGGGGGGTAGAATGACAGGGGGGCCAGAAGAATCAGCAAGGCCCCCGCGGCTTGTGCGAAAGCGTTAACTGTTAACGCGTAACTTACAATTAAAATCGGATTAATTGCCAAAAATTACGAGCAAGATCGCAACGATGAGGATGATGAACATGAGCACCGGAACAAAAGGTACGGTATGGTACTTCTCTAAATCCTTATGTTTCTTCAACATACGTCCGGTGACGGGAGGCAGGCTCTTGATGACCTGACCGTCGGTAGTGTATATGTCATAGTAAACCGCAAAGGTGCTGCCGGTATAGACTATACGACGGTACACATGGTCTATCTGGTCCCACTTCAGGCACCACTTCTGTTTCTTATGCTTAACGTAGGTCAGCTGCTCGTCATCATCGGTATAATAGCTGGCACGCAAAAAGTATCCGATGGCCGCACACATGCCGGTAACCACCACTCCCACCATGGTAAGGGGAATCAGACCGTCGGGATCGTCACGGAACACAAACATCACGATGCTGAGGAATGCGGCAAGAAACCAGGTCATCAGCTTGAACGGTTTACCCAGGCTGACCAATTTGAAGTGGGGCGAGAGCAGTTACTCCTTGTCCTCCTCACGGACCACAGGCTTGCAAATGATGTAGGCTACTGCTGAGATGAGTGCCAGAATACAGATACACAGGTAAATCATAGCGATGTCAGATTTAAGTATTTATTTGATTAACGCCTGGAAATCAGACTGCAACTTTCGGTCGGCATCGGCCAGAGCCTGCTTCCGGTCACGGGTCCAATCGATATAAGTCTGATGCAAGGCCTTGGCCTCGGTAAGCATGCGGTTCATTTCAGGCAACTGAGGTCCGCCGGAAATGACTCTGGACTGCACCATGTGGACAGGGTCCAGTTTCTCGCGCCACTCCTTCTCGCTGTAAGGCAATTCTGCAGGAAGGCCCTTCACCACAGCCACCACCTCCTTGTAAATACGCTTCGCCTCCCGGTAAGGGAAGTTGGACGGATTATAGTTGTGCTGCTTGGCAAATCCCACTATTTCAGAGCAATAATGATGACCGGTACGGAAAGGAACATGATATTCACGCATCAGGCAGTCGGCCAGTTCCTCGGATGTGGACCAGTCGCCCCTCAGCGCCTCCAAGGCACGATCGGGGAAGATATCCAAAGCATTCAGCACACGGTTCACCATCTTCACACACTGAGCGGTGGTAGGAACAATCATGCTCTTGTCGCCACGGCCATCGGCCATTCCCACCGGAAGATTATGCTGGCGGTAAACCGTAGTCTGGGCTGCTCCCAGAATCTCGGAAGCCATCACACGGGTGGAATTGATGATACCCGGATTGCGCTTCTGCGGCATGGCACTCGATGCATAGGTATTGCCGTTGCCCTCCTTGAGCAGGAACCAAGGCAAAGGCTGAGAGTACTGTCTCACTAGATCGGCCATGATTTCACCGGCATGCAGAGCGATGCTGGAACATACGAAACCGGCTTCCGGCAGTATCTCGGACGAACGTATCTGATTGGCATCGAAGGCATTATCTGCCACCTTCGAGAATCCCAGGTAATCCGCCATCATCTTTCTGTCCAACGGCCAACTGGAACCGTTCAGCACGCCTGTTCCCATAGGGCACTGATCCAGACGGTTGTAGAACTCGCGCACTCGGTCCAGATCACGCATGAACGCATTGCAATACGCCAGAATCACATGACCCAGGCTGTTGGGTTGTGCCACCACACCATTGGTAAACTCAGGCACCACCACTTCCTTGTACTGCTCGCTCATCTGCAACATGGTAGCAATCAGCTCGTTAAGATTCTCAGCCAACACCAGCATATTCTCGCGCACGATAGCCATACGGGCGGTGGCGAACATGTCCTGCGATGAACGGCCCACATGAATGGCGGTGGCATAGGGACTGGAATGCTCCACAATCATGGTCTCCACCTCCACTACATTGGCCGGACGGTAGGCATCGGGAGCCGCATGCTCCTGAATGACTTTCTCCAGCGCACGTCCATAGACCGCTGCCGAGTCCTTGTCCAGCAGTCCCACGGTAGGGTTCATCAGCAACGATGCCTTATTGATCTGAGTGAGCCAATAGAAATTATCGTGCGGATAGTTTTCTGTCTGAGCCGATGCCTTGCCACCCATCAGGGTCAGGACAGCAAGGGCAATGGTAAGTATTCTTTTCATAAATCTTGTTTTTGTTAGCGTCACGTTTGCAAATATACAGATTTTTCCCAAACCTATATTTATTTTTCGGGGACTTTCTTTAGGAAATAGTTGGCCAGAAACTTGTAAGATGCCAAATATTCACTACCTTTGTATTCGGGTTCGGGATGTTCCGTTCCCTTAATAATATATGATATGAATAGAAGAGTAGCATGGAAGGTAATTTCCTGTCCTAACACCTACAGTCTGATGGTTAATGACGAGAATGGTAAAGAATGTCTGGTTCCTAGAACCAACCGTCATGTGAACCTGCTGCAGCGGGCTTGTGCCAAAGTGAAACACCCAGAGATCTGGGATGATTTGGTGGCTCAGATTGGTGAGGCTTTTGGAGACAAGTAATTGATTCTATAATAAATAATCCCCGGAACGTGTTCCGGGGATTTGTTTTTTCCTTATTCCACCGGAACAAACGTGCCCTCATCGTCCTGAATGCGGAACTCGAAAGGATGACGGCTCCGGCGAGAGCGCCACAGGTGCAGGCGGAATTTAGGCTTTACCTTCAGGCGTTGTTCCTCATCAGTCTGGATGTAGTTAAACTTCAACGTCAGGTTCGAGAGTTTCCGGTGAACCTTGACGGTTCCGGTGGCCGTACTGCCATCACTCTCCACATCACCCTCAATCCGCTGCACCCGGAACTTGCCGTAACGGGCATTGTGAACGGTAGCCCTCAGATTGCCCTGAGGCAGACGGCCGTTGGGCAAAGCACTGTGGGAACGGGCAGCCCGGGCATCCAGATTAAAGAGGAAATCGACATGACCGTTGATAGTGCCCAACTTTCTCACATTCAGGAACTTGCCTAATGCCAAGGCAGGAAATTCCAGATAGCCGTTCATGAGACGGGTGCGGCCGTTGATGGTAAAGGCGGTCTCCACATCGCCATATTCCGTACTCAGATTGCCCGAGATGTTCTCACGCCCAGGGAGCACATCGGCCTTTCCATCGAAATGAATATTTCCCAAAGCCTGCATCTGGCGAATCATCTTCAGTTGCATCTTGGTGGAGAAATGGTCGACCAGTTGCATCAAGGTAGGGTTATCACTCTGTAAATCAATGTTCCGGAGTTGCAGGTTCATGGCCTCACGACCTCCCCTCAATCCGTTCAAGTCGCCCTCGAGCCTGAGGTTAAACCCGTTCCCTGGCGTATGCACCTCCAGTTCATCGATAAACATATTATTCAGGTTGCCGCCTACCCTACCCTTCACGTTCACCGGTGTGGTGAACTGGCTGAAGGCAGGCGCGAAGGCATCGGAAATATCCTGCATACGGACATGCGCACGGAAATCCAGCGGACCCGCCAGACCCAAGTCCTCGGGATCGAAAGCCAGCGGACCGAGGTGAATCCAGGAGTTCGGCAACCGCACATACAAGCTGTCGAGATGAAGCATGCGGGTATCCCAAACGGCACGGGTGCGAAGGCTGTCGATTTTCAAGCCACTCTCCTGCTCATTCAGACTCATCTGCTTGATATCCAACATGTAATTATTATCTTCCGAACGCGCACTGGCCCGCATGTTAAGCAACAGGTCCACATGATTCGGGTCGAAAATGCCGGCATTGGGACTGTCCTGAGCATGAAGCATCTTATCGGTCACGTTCCATGTCACATGCATGCGTTCGATGAGAAGCTCCTGCACATCCATCGCCAGTTCGAAGAGTCGCTTTCGAGGAGCATTCCGGTTGACCGTCTTCTTCGGTTTCCTGTGCTTGTTGAACGCCTGGAACAGGAAACGGAAATTGGCATCACGGGCATCCTTACTGAGGTGAGTATCAATGCCATAGAGACCCAAGTGAGTGATATGGACGGTACGCTCCAGCAGTTCCTGAGCATCGAGCGACACACTAAGGGTATCCATGCTGAAGAACGGCTTGTTCTGCTGGTCCTTCATGCGGATGCCATACAGGCGTGCCTCACCATCCAGCAGATGCACATCGATACTGTCGGCTTCCACATCCGTCCCCAGACGGTCGCGCAACAGGTCCACACTCTCCCGGAGCAACCACTGTTGCGCCTCACGGGTGGACTGGAACCAGACGGTCTGCTCGTCATCGGTCTGAATGTACTTCACATCCACCTGCAGGCTCTCCAGTTGCCCCGGCATCCACAGCTTTCCCGAAGCCGTACTGCCATCGCTCTGCAAATCCACACACACCTCCGGAGCCACAATGCTGCTGTATTGCGCCTTGTTCACCCAAGCCTTGAGACTACCCAAAGGCAAGCGCCCGTTCGGTAATGCCGATGCAGGACGAGGAGTTTTCTTGCTGATATTCAAATCGAAATCGATGCGGCAATTGGCAGGTCCCAAAAGCGGAATGTTCATCAACTTGCCGATTTCGAGCGATGAAGTGACCAGATTTCCGATCATCTTATGCTCCTTATTCAGAATGCTGAAGGTGGTGTTCACCTCACCGAAACGGGTGGAGAGGCGGCCGGAAATGAGCTCATCCAGATAGCGCACGTCCAACGAACCCTGGAAACGGATATCACCGATGGCCTTCATCTGGCGAATCATCTTCAGTCGCATTTTCTTGGAGAAATGCATGACCAACTGTTCCTTCATGCTGTGGGTGGCCTTCAGGTCGATATCCCGGAACTGCAGGTTCAGGAAAGGCGCCTTGCGGAACAATCCCGCAAGCGAGCCGTTGGCTTTCAAGTCGAAATGCTCATCGGGACTCTGGATATGAATGTCCTCCACCCGCAAGCTGTCCAACGGGCCACTGACCAGAGTGGTGAGTTGCAATGGAGTGGTAAAGTTCTCTAAATCAGGTGCAAACGGTTGTGCCAAATCCGACAGCAGCACGTTGGCGGAAAGGATGAATGGCCGGCTGATCAGTTTCTCTTTCAAGTCCAGCGTAAAAGGCTGAAGGCGGATTTCGGTTTGAGCCATCTGAATCAGCACATTTCCCGTCTCTATCCTATCCTTGAAGAGTGTGGCTTGGGCGGTCAAACGGTCCACCTGTAATCCGCTACCGGAATCGGTGGCATTCATCTCCTTGATTATGAAGCGGTAACCCTCATCGCCCGACTGCTGCAAACTCGCTCTCAGGTTGAGTGTAGCATCCAGATGATTGGCATCGAACGCCCCCCGGTGAGGCTTGTTCAGGTTCTTCCGCACCTTATTCCTGACATCCCATCGGGCATGCACCTGCTGAAGAACCACATCCTCCACATCCCATTCCAGTTTCCACTTTTTGACCCATTGGGGTTGCTTCTTCGGTTTGGCATCCGGCTTCTTCCGGAAAGCATCCGCCACAAACTGGAAATTGCTTTGGAGTGAATCCCGCCACATGCGCACATCGGCATTCCTTAGTTCCAGACGGCTCACCTTTACGATCCGGTGGCGTAAGGCCTGCGGATCAATGCCCGCCCGAAGTTCGCCAATGTGCATCAGCAAGGAATCCTGCCGGTCGTTAATCTGCACCCCATAAAAATGCACCTGTCCCCGGAGCACCTCCAGTCGCACGCTATCGGCCGAAACCCGGGTTTGCAGTTTCTCCTGCAACAGCCCGATACCCTTCTCGAACACCAACTGTCGGGCTTCGTCCCTACTGAACCACCAGTACGCACCGGACACAGAAAGCACCAGCAACAGCAGTACGGTTGCGACTGCTATCGCCAGAATTTTCAGTACTTTCCGGAGCGGGTTTTTCATGATCGGCCATAATTTGGCGTAAAGATACAAAAACTAAATCAAAAAATGTCATTCTGAGCAAAGCGAAGAATCTTTCCTGGCTAGTAGAGCATTCTTTTAATATTACCACTACTTATTCAGAAAGATTCTTCGCTTCATTACATTCCGCTCAGAATGACAAGAGGGGGCAACTACACAAGTCCCCTTGTGTAGTACGCTTCACTCAGGATGACAAAGGGGGGGGCGGTCACTTGAGAAGCTGTTCCAAATGAGAGAGGATGAGATTCCGGAACGCCTTATCCTCACCTAAACCGTGATAGGACACCTGAACCTGGAAACCCTTTTCCTCCAGAGCCGGACGCCACTCGCCATCGACATCCTCACGCACATGAACACCGGAAGCCAGAAGCAGAGGGATGACCTGAACCCGCTTGAACTTCTTGGGATTCACCATAGCCACCGAAGATTCCAGATCGGGCCAGCCCTCGATGGTACCCACCATAAAGTTGCCCTTCTGCTGCATGATCTGACCCAACATGGTGTAGGCTCCCGTACTGGCATATTCGTTACCATGACCAACAAACAGGACCGCTTCGTCCTTGGCAGGCAACTGCTTTGTGAGCAGATCGGCCACTGCATGAAAATCGTCCAACTTGTAGAGTACCGGATTGCCCACCTTAATCTCCTTAAAGAACTGAGAGACAGTACGAACCTCATCGCGAAGCATGCTCATCTCCACACCATCCAGCAGGAAGGTTGGCATGACAAACACCTGCTCAAAGCCGTCGAGATGCAGACGTAAGAGCGCATCGGTAGCACTCTCCTTCTTCACTCCCTTTTTGGCCAGAATCCGGCGGATGGTAGGTGAAGTGTAGCATTCGCGCACCTCATAATTAGCGTACCGCTGTTTCACATCATTGAACAACACATCGAGTGCTGTGGTACGGCCCTCATCGTTTGAGGTTCCGAACTGAACGACCAAAATGGCCTGTTTCTGTGCTAACACGTTGAGTGTCATGAGGCACAGGATCACGATAGATAGTAGTTTTTTCACGTTATTATGTTTTTATTGTTTCTTTCTTACTGTTCGGGAAATGTAACGGCAACCCAAGACCACTCCGGTGACGCACACCACGGTTCCACCTGCCAAAACCAGCAGAGAGAGCAGGATGCGAAGCCACTCCACCTCGACGATTCCCGGGAAACGAAGCTTGTGCAATCCACGGTACATCCAGTACGACCATCGTCCGGTAGTATCCACATAACGGACCGACCCGTTGGACGGATTGATGTAGAACACACCCTTATCGGCATCGTTAACCGACACCTTCACCACCGGAAGGACATCCTTTCCGGTTCCCTGTACCCTATTGTAGTACAGTTCCTGAAAATTCTGGGTCTCGACAGTAGAGGCAACAATATCTATGCCATGCTGGCGATAGGCCGATTTCACGACATCAAAGATCTCGTCTTCTGACAGGTCGAGTTCCCGGAGAGCCGATGTACGGGCATCGTAATTGACCGTTGATCCGTCCTTCAGCAGAACAGTATAGAACGGGATATGAGCCAGATGCTTCCAAGTAATCTGAACCGCATCGGGTTGAGCTTCAATCACTTGACGATAATCCAACTGATAGGTGTCAGCAGGAGTCTCGTCAATCGTTTGCCGGGGATCGAAGTCCAATTCCACATGACTGATGAAACCAGGAGGAAGCTTGACCAGTGACATCATGCCACTGAACGCATAACTGAGGCAGACCACTCCAAAGACAAATCCGGTGACATAATGCCAGTGATACCATTTCTTCTTATAAGGTGAGAAACCGTTCCGGCGGTTCCTGCGGGTGCGAAGCCAGACGGTAACACCGGTCCACATGCCCGAAAGGACCATGATGCAACCGATGCCCGCCATCCAACTGACGGTCTGAATCCACAGGTCGCGATCGCTCCGGAGCCAAGTGAAGTAAATCCAATGCGGAATAGGGCCCAACCAAGCCCATATACGCTGGCTTAATGTGGTGAACTGCAGCACATTGCCGGTCTTACTGCCCACATACAGATGGTGGCTTTCATCATCAGCAAAGGTATATTTCAGGATGGGGAGTTCCCGACGATAGCTGCCAAAAGGAACCCACTGGTTCAAATCATCCAAGGTATCGCAACGCACCACTGGTGCCGGACACCATCGCTGGCAAACCAACTTCAACTGAACATTATCCATCAGATTCTCAAACGGTTTTCCCAAGGGGGTAAGGGTATAAACCGAATCGGCTGTGGTGACCTGAAAGGTGGTATTCCCCACATACCGGTTGAGTGTCAGTCCCGTAAAAGGCTTATCGGGAAGGATGGAATCCAGCGGCAGGAAATTCTGGGGCGTTTGCACCAGAGGATCCAGCCGTGAGGATTTGTCGGCACTGGGGAACGACCCATGAAACAGCATGACCATGCCCGTGAGAAACCACATCAGGAACACTGCACTAAGCAGTGTTCCCAAGATGCGGTGGAGAGAGAGAATAAATTTATGAAGTTGTTTCATCTTAATTACAAATCGAATGAGGCAGTGAACAGCACGTTACGGCCCTCTTCTGGAATATAACCGGTGGTGCTGACTGCTGTGGTGTAATAGGTCTTATCGAAGATGTTATTGAAATTGCATTGCAACTTGATGTTATGGAACTTGTAGCTAACCATCGCATTGACAACAGCATAAGGAGCAAATTCCATCGTGTTGGCCGCATTCACATAAGTCTTGCTGCTGCCGTTGAAACCGGCACCGAACTGCAAGCCCTTCAGTGGAGTGCTGTGGAAGCGGTAGTAAGTCCAACCGTAATACATGTGCTTTGGCGCATGGGTCAGCACATTGCCCTCCTGAGCATTCTTGGCATATTCGGTGGCACTGAACTCACGCACACGGGCATCGGTATAGGTATAACCGCCATCGATGGTCCATCCGAAGACCGGTTCTGCAAAGAAGTCGATCTCAACTCCCTTAGAATCAGCACGTCCCACCTGTCCGGAAATGTTCTTTCCATCGTCGGTCTTGCCCAGGTTCTCCACCATATTGTTCTTATTGATGTAGAAGGCAGCCACATTGGCGGTCAGCCATGAAGCCAAACCGATGTGTGAGCCCACCTCGAACTGGTAACCGCTGATAGGCTTGAAGATATTGGTACCGTCAGGCTTAATCTCCTTACCGTCACTACCCACATACACATAACCGTCCTGAGCATAGGTACGGGTAGGCTTGTAGAAGTTGCTGGCCGATCCGTATACATTCACGTCATTGTTGAACTGATACAGCAGGCAGGCACGATAAGTAAGTGCGTAATCGGTCATGGTCTTATCCTCACCCGGTTTCACCATGGTCTTTCCATCCACATTGCTCTGGTTGAACGTACGGTGGAAACTGTCGAAACGCAAACTGGCCAAAGCGCTCAACTTGTCGGTCAGTTTCATGTAATCACCAGCATAGAGTGCATGATTGGTCTCCCAGACTTTGTTCAGCTTCTGGAAAGGTGCATCTACATTACCCTGGTTGAGCTGAGGGTTAACTGCATCAACTACAGACAGATGACCTGGGCCTGAGAACTTGGCGTTCTGGTAACGTGGAGCCGACATGTGCGAGAAATTATAACCAAACATCAGGTCATGAGTTACCGAACCGGTCTTAGCCTTTCCATGCAATTCCAACTGGTTCTGGAACAGCTTCACCTTATAGTCAAAGGCAAATCCCTGACGCTGGATGCGGTTGATATCGATATAAGTCTTCTTGTCGCCAGTCATATAATAATGATCGAAACCGGCTCCAGGATTAACGGCAGTAAGATAATTCAGTTTCTCGGTAGCGTAATACGACAGATCATCCAGATAGTACGAAGCATGCTCATTGATGCGCCAGTCGCGATTCTTGAAATAATGGGTATAATCGGCAGAGAAGGTAATATCCTTATCATTCAGGTGATCCAGAGGATCGGCATAACGGGTACGACGGTCGATGGCAGGATTGATATCTCCCTTAGAATAAGCCTGTTTACCATTCAGGTCGAACAAGTCGTACATGAAATGAGGCTGACCGGTATCCGAACCGTAACGGTCGTTCTTGGCACTAACCGAGAACTTCAGTTCATCGAAATCCGACATCTCCCAATTCAGAGCCAGATGCGCATTAGCCAGACGCTCGTTGGTATGACGCCATCCCTCGCCACCGCTCATAGAGAAATCGGTACGGAAAGTCAGTCCCTCGGCAATCTTACCGCTGGCACCAGCCTCGGTAAGGTACTTGCCCCAACTGCCGATACCCATGCGGGCATTGACATGAGTGGTTTCGGTAGGCTGCTTGTGAATCAGGTTGATGACACCACCCAAAGCCGAATGGCCGAACATAACGGAAGCAGCACCCTTCAGCACCTCTACCCTCTCGACAGAAGCCAAGTTGGTGTTTGGAGCCGATCCCCACATGTTGTGACGCTCGTCACGGATACCATCGTTCAGCAACACGAAATCGCTGAAACCACGGATGGTATAAGTCTGAAAACCGCCATAGGTATTGTTGGGACGGATACCGGTCATGTTGCGGGTAACACCCACCATGCTGGTGACACCTAAATCCTTGATTTGTTCGGCACCCACCATGCTGACGGTAAGTGGCGACTTGATAGTGGGAACAGGCAACTTGCTGACAGCAGAAGGCTTACGATAGTTGCCAATAATCTCAATTTCAGCAAGATGAATGGTATCCTTGCTGAGATCCTGTGCCTTAAGCTGCACAGGCATTGCTACTGCCGCTGATAAAACGGCTGCAGCCCATAAATAATGACGCATAAAATGTTTTAATAAAATGTCTGTTCACCCCGCAGACAAAAGTTATTAATCACCTTTGGCAGGTTTCCTGACTTGGTTTTCCTGGGCCTTCCCATCCGGCAAACAGATAGTGACTTATTCCAGAATGTGCTGATGCACAAAACCTTACAGTAGCGGGTACTGTTACGGATTCTCACCGTATTCCCTTTTATCGGCATGCATGATGCCAATCACCAAAGATCAGTTCGTAAAGAATGCACTCCCCCAAGTGCATCATATTTTCGAGGTGCAAATTTAGTGAATATTTCTTTTCACTGAATATTTTATACCCTAAAAAGCCTAAAAAAAGGAGGAACGATACGTCCGTTCCTCCCTAATCCCCTAAAATTGTAATTTATTTGATAGAAAAGGCAGCCAGATAACCACCGTGGCGGATGTACATCACACCATCGTTGATTACCGGATGTGCCCAAAAAGGACCGTCACCCTTGGTGATGCGGAACTCGCTGATGATATCGAGTTTCTCGCGACTTGGATTGACCAGTGCCACAAATCCACGACGCTCGTCGTACTGGTACAGCTTACCCTCGGCACTTACAATGGAACCCTTGCCCTTACCTCCAGGCCAAGCGGTTTCCCACAAAGTCTGACCGGTTTCCCAATCCACTGCCATCCAGTTGCCCGAGGTGTTGTTGGTCCAGTTGGAACCGTACAGCACACCATCCAGCAAAATCTGGTGTCCGTGGTGAGTATCCAGGCTCTCGTTACGCCATACACGGGTCACTCCCCTATTGTCATCGTTCAGCTTCAGCTTAACAGAACCCATGTCGTAACCGTTGGAGAAGAACAGATAACCGTCTTTATAAATAGGTGTATTGGTACAGATTGACTCGTAACCCTTGGCCATATCCTCAGGAGTGCGGGCAAACTCACCCTTATGTTTGAACATAATCTCGCCATTATCAGGGTTCACACCAATGATGGTGTATTGAGCAATGCTGATGATAATACGCTGGCCGTTATGATTGACCATCAACGGATTAACATAATTACTCTGCTCGTGGATAGACTCACTCTGCCACATTACCTCACCGGTATTCTTGTTCAGAGCCACCATGGTAGTCAGTTCGCCTCCAGGCATGAACACAATCTTATCATCATATACCAACGGACATTCCGAAGTTCCCCATTTTCCGGTCTTGCGCTGGAACTTGGCAGCACCCTCCACCTTCCAAACGATGGAACCGTCAGCAATGTTCAGGCAGACAATATCACCCGAACCACTGATCACCCATGCCTTATCGCCCTGGATAGCCGGTGTGGTACGGGTCTCAGGATAACTTTGGGTCCATGGGGTACTGTATACGGTAGAATATTGCAACTGGCCATTCAGATCGAAGCAATAGAAGACCTCATGAGTCTGGTCCTCATCCATTCCGGTGATATACAGGCGGTTGCCTACAATGATAGGACTGGAATAACCCTTACCGATAACGGTAGTTTCCCACTTCAGGGCAGGACCCTGAGCAGGCCATTCCTTCAGCAGGCCGGTTTCAGGATAGATACCATCACGATTTGGTCCTCGCCATCCGAAAACCTCTTGTGCCGATACAGATGCAGCAGCCAGTAACAGCAAGCCAATTATGCAAAATCTTTTCTTCATGTATAATTCGTTTTCTGGTTCGTAAATATAATTTTCCGAGTGCAAAGATAAAAACAATATAAATAGGTGTTATTACCTTTTTCTACGGAAAATTGACCATTTTCCCACAAATTCAACCTTTTTCTCACAATTGGGGAGCGATTTCGGGTAATTATTGTAAATTTGCATGAGAAAGGAATTTGGTTAAAACGTAAAAAAAGAATATCATGAAAGCATTGATACTTGCGGGACTGTTTCTGGCTCTGGCACCTACAGCCCATGCTCAACAATATCTGCTGAAAGAGTTTACCGCCTGTTCGGCAAAAATGAAGAACGGACAGCCGGTCCGTGGTTTGTTCAACTACAACTGCAACACCCAACGCATGGAGTTCATGGATGGTGAGACCGTAATGGAACTGACTAACTCTGAGGCCATTGACACACTCTATTTGGGCCCACACAAGATGATTCCCTACAGCACCAAGTTCCTGGAAGTGGTGTTCCGTTGTAAGGAATTCTCATTGGCCGTGGATTATAAGGCCAAAGCTGTGAACCTGGGACGCGAAGGTGCCATGGGTACCCGAAGCCAGATGTCGGTAGCCAGTATGGATCTGAAATCATTGGGCATTCACCAGAATCATCCCGAGCTGCACGAGCTGAGTGTCTGGAAACACGAGAACGACAACGGCTATTATCTGATCCAGAAGAACAAGATGAAGCGTTTCAACAACACCAAGACTCTGCTGAAACTGATTCCTGAACGAAAGGATAAGGTGGAAACCTATCTGGCTAATCATAAAGTAGATTATCACGATACCGATCAGGTTTTGGAAATGCTGATCAGTTGTATGCAATAAAAATTTCACCGATTTTTTGGTACTGCCAGAAAATCGGTGTATTTTTGTGCCGCAATTGACAGCAATTACGCATTTTTGATGTTTCTGAATGCCGGCAGCCAAAGTCCTGCAAAGCAGACGACTGCCATTTACGGAATCCGCTACGTTTCAGAACTTGCTGACAAGGGTAGTATATCAAGAAGCAACCGCTTCATTTTCATAGTATTACTAACCCTTAAAATTTGTCAGAAGTTTATGAAAACTCTTTCGAGAAAAGCTTTTGAGATGATGTTGGGCGCCCTGGTGGCTGCCACAACCTGTTCATGTTCCACTGCCCTGGTAGAAGATGCCATGGTGGAGGACGAGTTTGTAACCCCTGTCCAGAACAGCCGTACGGTAAGCTTCGGCATGCAGACAACGATGGAGAGCATGAGTACCCGTGCGGTATCGACAGCCACTCCTACCCAACTGCTGGTGCTGGATGCTGCTCCTGATGGGACGGTAAAGGTTTACACCCGAAACGTGTCGGCCGATACCGATGTGGAAGGTGACGTGCTGGATAATCTGTCGCTGAATCTGCTGTACGGTCAGCACAAGCTGTACTTTGTGGCAGCCGACAATGCATTCCAGCGGTACGATACCGATGCCATGACCGTCACCTGGGACTCATCGGTCAAGTCGCTAAAAAACTGTTGGGCCCAATCGGTGAATCTGACTGTCGGTCAGGAAACCCTTTCGGGACAGCAGATCAGCCTGCCTATCCGTGTGGCACAAATCCAGATGGTGCTGAATGAAGGTGTGATCAGTGGCGTTTCTGAAATGGAGATGACCGCATCGGATGGTTCGTGGGAACTGGACCTGAACACCATGAGCGGCACGGAAGCCGGCAAGATTTCGGTCAAGTTCAGTATTCCATCCAACTATTGGAATGTAAAGGGAACATCGTTCAACCTGTACAGCTTCCTTCCGGAACAGGCAGAAACCGTGGGAACACTGACCGCAACGGCACGCGATGCCAATGGCGATGAGGTGACCAGTCATGTGCTGAATGACGTGCCAGTGGCTGCAGCACAGATTACCCGATATACGGGATTCTTCTTCAACAATTCACAAGGATTTACACTAAGTGTGGATAATGTGTGGACCGAGGATGACCATCAGTATTAAGGTACGGACATAAAAAAAGGGGTTCCGCTGAACCCCAACCTTGTTAACCTTAAATCTAATACTATGAAAAACACGATGCAAAGATACGGCATTTTTGGATATTTGCAAGCGTTGTGCACGCAAACAATGTGAGTTTTAACTGTATTTAACAATATTGGCGGGTTTAGTAACTAAATCCGCCAATATTGTTATGCAATTCCGATATACTTGTGAGTCTGTAAACTCAACCTCCATTTGGGGTGCTGAAGAATACATTCCACGGTTTCGGACGTATTTTGACACGAACAAGGCTGGAGGAAGAAATGACGGGCAGGCATCTGCTCGTAAGCGGTAATATCCTGTCCCTGGAAAACCACCTTCACCTCGTCCATTCGGGTAAGCACCACCTCTCCCCCATCCTTTGGGGAACAGGTCACCCAATCAATTCCCTCGGGAAGTGCACGGGTGCCGTTGGTCTCAATGCACACATACAATCCGGCCTCATGCAAACGGCAAATAAAGGCATCATCAATCCATAGGGAAGGCTCGCCTCCGGTAAGGATGACGGTTCGGGAAGGGTATTGCAGAATCTGCTGAACGATCTGCTCGTCAGACATCATCGTTCCGTTCTCATGCTGAGTGTCACAGAACGGACACTTCAGGTTGCATCCAGAAAAGCGCACAAAAACGGCAGGCGTTCCGGTATGAAAACCCTCTCCTTGCAGGCTATAAAATATCTCGTTGATTTTTCTCATCACACTACTTTCTGTAAACCGGCTGCAAAGGTACTCAATTTTCTGTTTCCGGCAAAAAGATTCGCCAATAGGCGAAACGGCAGATTTACAGCAAGTCCATCATGGCCAGACCGTAAGGACGGGTCTTACAGAGCAAACGGAGAAATTCCTTGGTGGCATTCTTGCAATACGCACCTCTTTTTACATGGAACGAACCTTCCATGGAAGTATCCTGCTGGTCCAGACGCAAAGTGGTGATTCCGGTCATGTGTTTGGCTGTTGCCTCGGAAAGAAGGGTGACCATACGGGTACCACGGATAACCTCCATAAGCAGATTCACTTCATTGATTTCCAATCGGATATCGAATCGATAGTCCTTGGTTTCCACTATCTTATCAAAGGCATTTCGGGCCTGCATGCCCTTGGCAGGAAGCGCCAAAGGAAAGCGTTCCAAATCGGCCAGACGGACACTGGGCAATTCAGTAAGCGGATGATGCTCATCTACCACCACAGCCAGACTATTGCCGAAAAGGATATGTGACTCTATATCGGGACACACCACATTCGACTTATAACTGAGGGCAAGATCAATCTCCTGACGGTCCAGCATCTTCATCAAATCCTCCATGCTGGCACAAACCAGATTCAACTTGACTCCCGGATAATTTCGGATGAACTCCTTGACCGTCTCGCATAATAAAGAGGTGAAGGTCAGTGTGGTGCCGATATTCAACTCGCCTACGCCCAACTGCTGTACATCGTGAATCTTATCGATGCAAGTGGATACTTCATGAAGCGCCTTAATGGCCTGTGGCAAAAAGGCGCGACCAATATCACTAAGCTGCACCTTGTGCGAATCTCGAATCAGCAGTTCTACATTCAGTTCCTCTTCCAACTGATGAACCTGCTGTGAGATAGTACTTTGTGTGATGTGCAGCTGACGGGAAGCCTCGGAAAACGACCCTAATTCTGCTACCTTTACGAAATATTTCAGTTGCCTCAGTTCCATAACTCCTCTGTTTTGGTTGCAAAGATACACTTTTTTTGGACATACACCTATCGATAAAATATATTTTTATCGATTGCAGCTATCGGTTTTTCAGATAGGCAAAATTCCCAAAGCAGATAGCAAGTATAGAAAAAACAGATAGGATTTCAACGATAGCCGGTATCGAAACTAAACTTATCGCCTATTAGCAAACGTTATAGAAGCCCCCTACCTTTGCATCCGAAAACCAAAACATATCATCAATATGGAAACTTCTATTCTTATTATTTCCGTTATGGTCATGACAGCAAGTGTGGCCTTACACCTATTTTGTAAATGTAGCGAGTGCCTGAGCAACGGCAAAACCACCATTGAAGACGATACCGTAAAAAACTGCTGATCATGTTCAAGAACTTTTTAGGTTACGCTCTGGTGGAGCAAATCCACAACGCCAAATTACAGATGCGTGAAGCAACCAAGTGCAAGCGGTTCATGAAACTGTTGGCCTGCTTTATTCTATTATTGATTCTGTGGAATGTGCCAGCCTCATTCTTCGGCATCAGCAACCTGACCGTTGTGGAACAGCGAACGATTGCTGTTTTCTGCTTTGCCACTCTCATGTGGATCTGTGAGGCCATTCCTGCATGGAATACTTCAGTGGCTATCATCGTCATCCTTCTGTTTTGCGCAAGCGACAGCAGTCTGACCTTATTAAATAGCTGTTATTCAGTGGATCAGTTGGGTACACTTATTTCCTATAAGAAAATAATGGCCTGTTTTGCCGATCCCATCATCATGCTGTTTATCGGTGGATTCATTCTGGCCATTGCTGCCACAAAATCCGGTTTGGACGTCAAACTGGCACGCATCATGCTGAAACCATTCGGTACAAAATCAGAAAATGTGCTGTTGGGATTCATCCTGGTTACCGGACTATTCTCAATGTTCCTATCGAATACCGCCACTGCAGCCATGATGCTTACATTCCTGGCTCCAGTACTTAAATCACTGCCAGCCAATGGAAAAGGTAAAATCTGTCTGGCTCTGGCTATTCCCGTTGGTGCCAACATCGGTGGTATCGGTACCCCTATCGGTACCCCTCCAAATGCCATTGCCCTGAAGTTCCTGAACGACCCTGAGGGTCTGAATCTGAATATCGGTTTCGGTCAGTGGATGATGTTCATGTTCCCATTTGCACTGTTATTGCTATTCATCGCATGGCGCGTACTGCTGTTGCTGTTCCCTTTCACCCAAAAACGCATCGAGCTGAACATTCAGGAAAGTGCTGAACGTCAGTTGAAACCATGGCAGGAAAAATTTGTGTATGTCATCTTCCTGATCACCATCCTGCTGTGGATGACCGATAAAATTTCAGGAGTAAACTCGAATGTGGTAGCCATGCTTCCGGTTGGAGCCTTCTGTGTGGCAGGTATCATCGGACGAAGAGATTTGGAAGAAATCAACTGGTCTGTTCTCTGGATGGTAGCTGGTGGATTTGCTCTCGGATTAGCTTTGCAGGATACTGGTTTAGCTACACATCTAATTGATACAATACCATTTAACACATGGTCACCAGTACTGATGATTGTAGGTTCGGGTGTGTTGTGTTACGCTATGGCCAACTTTATCTCGCATACGGCAACTGCCAATTTGCTGATTCCTATTCTGGCTATGGCCGGTATCTCGGCTGCAGAAACCCTGGCTCCATTGGGAGGAGTATCCACCCTATTGATTGGTGTGGCTTTAGGTTCATCGTTGGCCATGGTCATGCCTATCTCTACCCCACCCAACGCACTGGCACATGCCACAGGTCTGATAGAGCAAAAACAGATGATGCGTGTGGGACTGATTATGGGTATTACCGGACTGGTCTTAGGCTATACGATGCTCATTGTCTTAGGAAAAGCCGGACTGATGTAAAAAGAAGATCTATTTGATCCAAATAAAGTGTGTATGTTAGGATGAAGTGAATACCAAGAGCGCTTGGATTCACTTCATTTTTTATGGGCATAAAAAAAGACTGATATTCATTCTATCAGTCTTTTTGGGGTTATTCATCTTTTTCGTAAATGGCTGTATTATCTTTAGATTCCTGTACATCAACACGATAACAGTATTCTATCTGATCGCAAACCCATTTGGCAATGTTCTCTGCCGTAGGATTAAATGGAAGCACCTCATTCAAGTTCTGATGATCCAACTGGCGCTTAATGCGACGTTTGATGTGGCTGAAATCAATAACCATGCCGTCCGCATTCAGTTCCTTGCATCGGCAATAGACGGTAATTCTCCAATTGTGACCGTGGAGATTGGAGCATTTGCTCTCGTAAGACAGGTTCAAGCTGTGAGCAGCAGAAACCTCCATTGATTTTATTACTGTATACATCTTTATTAATTTTTAGGATGTGTTGCTAATGTCACCTCGCAAACACGATGCAAAATTACGACATTATCGGCTGATGCCCAAATAATTTGGCGCTTATTTAACAAAACCTTTCTTGGCCCACTTCATACTGTTCCAACGTTTTACAAAAATGAAGCCTCGAATGTTCTCATCCAGCATAAAGGCAATCCACATTCCGGCAATGCCCCATTCCAAACTAATACCGAATACATATCCCAACAACACGCCTACTCCCCATTGAACAATAACGCCCAAATAAAATGGGAAATAAATATCGCCAGCAGAACGCAAGGCATTACATGCATAGATATTGATTACACGACCGGTTTCCAACAGTACATCCAGCCACATAACCATAGCACCCATACGGATAATCTCCTGATTGTCAGTAAGCCAAGAGAAGATGAGACGTCCGTTAAGTGCCCATATGAAGGAGAGCGTAAGAGTAACGATAAGCGCCCACTTCATCACATACCGGCCCATGTGATAAGCTGCCTTGTACTTATGGTCGCCTACCAAATGACCGATGATGATGGCTCCTCCCTGCGCCACAGCAATACAAAACAGATAGACAAACATCACGATATTCACCACATAGGTTCGGGTGGCCAACTCGTTGTTTCCCAACATGTTCATACAGTATGTGATGACTATCTGCTGCAAGTCGTACGACATGTTTTCGCCCGCAGAAGGTAATCCAATCTTCAACAGATTCCGAAGCTGAATCCAAGGGAACGGACGGAACAAATGCATGGGGAAACTGGGGATATGCTTGCGGAACAGAATAATGAACAGCAAGATCATGGAGATGCAACGGGAAAAACAGGTGGAAATAGCGGCACCCTCAACGCCCAGGGCCGGCATTCCGAACTTACCGAAAATCAATGAATAGTTGCCAAAGATGTTCAGGATATTGACCACAACGATAACCATCATGGGATAAATGGCCTTATCTGCAGCACGAAGCGATGCGGAAATGGGTTGTGATATCGCCTGAAAGAATAGCAATCCACCCACAATCTCCATATAATTCACACCATATTGCATCAATTCCGGTCGCAATCCCATGAAATGAAGCAGTCCCGGGGCACCCAAATGAAGGATGATGCTGACCAAAATACCCAAAATGGTATTGAGAAGAAGAGCCACACCGGTAACCTGAACCACCTTTTCCTGTTGTCGTGCACCAATGTATTGTGAGCACAACACCGAAGTCCCCACATTAATGATGGCAAAAACCAGCAAGGCAAAAGTGATCAGCTGGTTGACCACTCCCACAGCAGCCACAGCATTGTCATCAAACTGGCTCAGCATGATGGTGTCCATTGCGCCCAATGTCATCATCAGCAATGTCTCAACAAAAATAGGTCCTGCCAACAGGCGCAAGTCCTTACGCAGGTTTACTTTCTGCATCATCTCCTATACCTTATTTATTATATGAGTTGCAAAGGTAGGCGTTTTTTATGGTATAGGCGTCAAAAAAAGCAACTATAATTTTGTCTGACACCGAGATTGGCGTAACTTTGCAGAAAATAAGATGATCATGAAAGATTCGGTAATTATTGTTTCAGGAGGCATGGACAGTATTACTCTACTGCACGAATATGCCGACCGTATAGCACTGGCTGTCACTTTTGACTACGGCAGCAAACACAACGCCAATGAGATTCCTTTTGCAAAACTACACTGTGAACGATTGGGAATCAAGCATATAGTTATTCCTTTAGGCTTTATGGCCGACTATTTCAAGTCGTCCTTGTTAAAGGGAGGTGAAGAGATTCCGGAAGGCAGTTATGATGATGAAAACATGAAAAGTACCGTTGTTCCCTTCAGAAACGGTATAATGCTGGCCATTGCTTGCGGATTGGCAGAGAGCAACGGACTGACCAAGGTGATGCTGGCCAACCATTTTGGTGATCATGCCATTTATCCCGACTGCCGTGAGGATTTTGTAAAAGCCATGTCGCAAGCCATGCAGTTCGGTACCTATGAGCACATCGAAATTGTGGCTCCCTATACCAATATCACTAAAACTGACATTGCACGCCATGGGAAAAATATGGGAATCGACTACACAGAGACATGGTCTTGCTACAAAGGAGGTGAAAAACATTGTGGTAAATGTGGCACCTGTACCGAACGTAAAGAAGCATTACGGGATGCCGGCATAGAAGACAAAACTGAATATCTGGATTAAAAAATATCCGTTTTCAAAAATATAATCCCTGGTCTCAGGCAGTTTTTACTGCTCATGGACCAGGGATTTTTATGATTGTTGGTGTCTAACTTCCGCTTTAATCTCTGTACTTATAATGTAATATTACCTTGTTTCCGAATATCTTCCGCAAGGCTGGAGCCATGGATTCTATCAGTTTATCCTCAATATACTCCCTAAAAAAACTGTTCGGAACTTGAATAATAAGCACATCATCTTGAAAAGTGAGGGGAACAATTGGACGAATCCACACTTTGAACTGCTCTTCTATAATAAAATTCTGGACCAAAAGTAGGAATTTATCCCATTTTTTTAATAATTGCGGATCGGTTTTTGGCTCTTCCGGTTCCACTCTTTCAGGCTGAACAGCCGTTTTTTTAGGATCAACAGACTCTATTGGCTCCACTTCCTCTACCCTATCGGCTATCCATTTACGCAAAGATTTCAAAGCATAAAGCTTCACATTCTTAATTTTAGCCTCATTATCTTTGATGTACTGGTTCAAATGACGGGCATAATCCAACAATGCTTTCACGTCACCATCCTCTCCCATTAGAGTAAGCAGACCCTGACAATCGGTTTTATTCATTCCAAATTCACCTTGCAGATAGCTCTTCAACTCGATGATTTCACGGGCATCATCGGTCTGACGATCATGCTGACTGCCTAATGGGGTGGTTACAATGTGGAACAAAATGTATTCAGGAGTACCCCCTCGCTTGCCCTTGAAAGGTATTTCCTCGAATGAAAAATAACAATCCACCTGTTCCTGAAGTGCCAATTCACGCAAATCAGCTTCGGCAGGAACCAGTACGCGTTTTTTAAAATCAGAATAATCCTTGTACTTATTAGGCACCCATTTACCCTTTACATACTCGTCATATCCCAACATGGAATGCAATTCTGTATAGAGAACCTTCCACTCACCACGCTTGCGGTAGGCTGTAATAAAGGTATAGATACGGCTGGTGGTAGGACGCTTGCAACGTCTGGTCACTTCCTTGATGTACCGGCTATAACCTCCCTGCATGGAAAACAGGGTGCTCATCGCCTCAGGGTTTATGGTAAACTCGATGAATCCCTTGCGACGGGTAATGCTCCTTTCCTTGGTCTCGTCTTTCGGAGTAGATGGAGTAACCAGGGAACTGAACAGATGCACAGCCTTGATGGAAGATTGTCCATCGACAGTGACAGGCGTGTATATGGTCTGGTCAAACAATGTCTTAGCAGCCAGCTCCACATCCTTGTAATATTGAGGAATGATGTTAAGCGCAGAAAAGTATATTCTCATGGGTGTCATCTGCCCTCCCATCTCTTCTTCAGAGAAGAGATAAGGAGCAATGCTTCCTACCCTCTTCTGCTCGGTGAGATAAGTGCTGATTTTGTCCTGAAGCAAATCTGCCAATTCCACCGTAATGTCCACCTGATTCTTGGAAAGATCGGTGCGCATCAGGGTGAAGGCCAAAGGCGAGTTGATGTAACTGATGCCTTCGGTAGGAATATTACGGATGATAGCTTTCTCCAACGCTTCTTCCTTTTTCGTTTTTTTACTCTTCTGCTGTGCCATTTGAATAACTTTGGTGCAAAAATATGAAGTTTTTTTTTATCTGAAAACTCCTGAAACGGAAAAAACGGATTATCAGTAATTTATTATATTTTAATAACAAAAGAGTTAATGTTTTGTCCGCGTGAAGTTAAGGTTCTGTCCGGAAAACAAGCGGACTTAAGGTTTTGTCCATATGGAGTTATGGTTTTGTCCGAGACTGAATTTCAACTTAAGGTTTTGTCCTGAAGAAGTTATGGATTTGTCTTGCTGAACTTAGAGATTTGTCCGAAACAACTTAAGGATTTGTCCTCGAACAGTTTAGGTTTTGTCCGGAAATAGAATTACTATTAACTGAATTTCAATAGGTTACAAATCCTATATATTCTATTATTCTATAATGCCTTATTATGAAAAATAATTCGATCGATAGGTCTCGTTTTCAAGCATTAGTGAATAACATTGATTATAAAGCATGAAAAATACCCTGAAGTTATAGTTTTGTCCGTAAAACCAGGGTAAAAATGTGTAATAATTATCTTTATAAGTTCCTTATTCACAAATTTCTATCCTTTCTTTGTTCTATTTTCACTCTAATTTCGGACAAATTGCTAACTGTTTTTTTTTCACTAAGTTGTGTTTTTCTCTCTCCTTTTTATTTAATTTTTTGGATGCTTCTATTTAAAAAAAAGAAAATCAGTAAAATAGAAGATTTTTGTAAAAGTCGCGAATCAAGTTTGCGGACAAATTACTAACTCTTTATTCTTCTATTTTACTGATTCTGAAACTAGCCTTTTACGGACAAATTCTTAACTTATTTATTAGGGAAAAGTTTTTTTCGTTGACCGTGAATTTCTTTTGCCAGAGTAGCGTAATCTTGTGCCCCATTACTTTTAGGAGCATATTCAAATACGTCAGTATTATTACGTGCTGCTTCACTAAGAGCGTTACATACACGAATAGTACTATGCATTGTACTTTCACCATAATTATATATCAGTACATCTCTAATTTCACGGTTGGTTTTTATACGTACATCATATTTTGTAATGATGTATCTTGCCTTGGCTGGCAGATTATTTCCTGCCATCATGCTTACCACTGTTTCTACACCATCCATACTGTCCAGATCTGCAATTGGTAATAAAACCAAATCTGCAGCATATAATGAATTTACCATCAGCATACTGCTTCCTGGGGCACTGTCTATAATGGCATAGTCAAATGTGTCGATTAAATCAATTCTATCCATTATATTCTTTAAGTGCATTGGAATTTCCTCTGCATTTTCTTCTGCGCTGAATTCTATGTTATCTATTGCTAATTGTTCAGTTGATGGGATGATATACATCTTTCCATTTTCATTAGCCTGATAAGGTTGGAATTGGTCTGTTGTTCCCTTAATCAGATCTGAAATAGTTCTTCCCTCTTCTATATTCTCTTTTGTCACTCCACAATGCTTACTTAAGTTATGCTGCGGGTCAAAATCGATCAACAACACATTCTGCTTTAATTCTGTTAAAGCGGCGCCTAAGTTCTGAGCAGTTATAGTCTTTCCTACTCCACCTTTATGGTTTATAATTGAAATAACTTTCAATGTATGCTTCTTTTTATCCATATATATTCATCTAAACATTTATACAATTATACAGCTAAACGCATTGATGTGTTTAATAAGCTGATATACAGATGCTAATTATAATTTGCTTCCAAATTCTTTCATTAATATATCACCGATAAGCTGTTTTACAGTGATTCGACGTCGGAATGCTTCTTCCTTAATCACCTCGTTCAATGATTCTGGAATTCCAATTTGAGTTCTGATTTCCTTTTCACCAGGAATCAATTCATATTTTACTGGTCCTGGTTTTTTTGCAGATCTAACATAGTTTACTGGTACGTTTTCAACGTTAACTTGTGGAGTAACAGCTGGTTCTGGATTATTTACAGGTTCCTGTACCTTTGGTTCATTCTTTACCTCTTCTACTGTATTGTTTTTTTTGTCATTATCCAATTTTGGCAATGTCATGAATTGCGCTGATACTGGTTTGTTTTTTTTAGGTGTAGCCATAATGTTGTATTTCTTATTTTGTTGCTACAAAATTACTAAATGTTTTAATATTATAACGACTATTTGATTAAATATTAAGATAAATAAACATTTGAATGTAGTGTAGACTAGTTGATTCAATAAATAGACATCATGACAACAACACAACAATACAATAATATAATAAGACGAAAATATAATACGATGTAAAGAAGACGAGATGAATAAATAAATAGACAATAAAACGATAAAACTATAAAACAAGAAGATAACAAAATAATAAAACAAAAAGATGAAAAGAAGACAAGATAAAAAGATACACAGATAACTAAACGAATGGATAAATAGACAAACAAACAATTAGATGTATAAATGAATAGTTGTATAATATGTTATATTTTACCATTTAATTTAACAGCTAGATGTCTTGTTGTTTAAAAGGATTTCTTTCTGGATATGACTTTGTATTCGGCTGACTACTTGTCTATACAACTATACATCAAATTGTATTAATGTTATTTCCAGTAAAATCGTTTGATTATTAAAAATAAATGACTACTTTTGTACATTAATTTATTAACCTTATAAAAAAGATATCTATGTTACGTTTGAATTGCTTTTTCCAGGCCAATGAAGGAAAGTATGCAGAAGCTTTAGAAGCTGCAAAGAGTTTAACCGCATGCTCATTGAATCATGAGGGTGTTATTGCTTACGATGTTTTTGAAAGCGCTACACGTCCAGGTATTTTTATGATCTGTGAGACATGGCAGAATGGCGAGGTTTTGGCAAAGCATGCTGCAACTCCAGAATTCGAGAAATATGTAGGAATCATGAATGAGTGTGGTTCTTTGAAATTGGAGCAGTTTGAGTTCTAAAAATGATCACGTATGAATTTAGCTAAGGGTTTATTACTGGCAGGATTGCTAGTATGTTCTATTTGTGCCCATGCGTCATCTACCATCGTGAATCTTAAGGTTCAAGATGTAGTGGAACCTTTGATGATAGAGGACACTCATCCTGTGTTCAGTTGGCAGATGCAATCAGATGAGCGTGGAGTGAAACAACAGGCGTATCAAATTGTTGTCAAACGCGCATCTGATAATAAAGTTGTCTGGAATTCCGGCAAGGTTAACTCAGGATATAGCGATAACATCAAATATTTGGGTGTTGCTCTGCAAGCAGAGAAAGAGTATACCTGGGACTTAACGGTGTGGGATTCTAAGGGAAAGGAGCTAAAATCATCCTCAAAATTTGAGACGGGTTTGATGGATCCGTCCATTCGTGCATGGGATGGCGCTCAGTTTATCGGTTCTAAGACAAAAGTTCTGGATGCTGCTTCACACAGCTATTTCGAAATTTGCTCTGAAATTCAGATTAAGAAGGGAGGAAAAGCTTCCTTGATTTTGGGTGCAAACGATTTCCGCTTGAAAGACGCCTTCCAGAATGTAAAGAACATGTCGGGTACCAATTACATTCGTGTTGAATTGGATCTGAGTGGGGTAGGGCAAGCTCAAGGCGCTTCTCTGAATGTATACAGAGTGGGTTATGATAAGGGTGATAAGGCTGATATGCCTATGCTGACCATTAATCAGGCTAAATATCCTAAAACTAATATCAATCAGATATTTACATCTGCGAATAAGGCTGATAAGCATACTGTGCGTGTGTTTGTGCAGACCAGTATGATGTATTTTGTCATTGATGGTACGGATGTGCTGACTGGCGAGGATACTCAAGGCAGACGTTTTGGAGGTGGATTTGCTGTAGGTAATGTGGGTGGTGAAACATTCAAGGCTAGCCGTTTCCAGATAGGCACCTATGGACGCACCCATGACTTTAATACAGAACCAAACTTGTGTTCCGTAGGTTTTGCTGCAGCTCCTGAAACAGAGGCTACATTCTCAAATTATGTCATTAAGGA
>JAKSLP010000037.1 GCA_024401115.1 Bacteroidaceae bacterium
TGAGGTTTCTAACAGCATCATCGACCAGTGTGTTGCTCAGGGTGTTCCTTTCGCACGTGAATATGGTGGTACTTTGGCTAACCGTTCATTCGGTGGTGCTCAGGTAAGCCGTACTTTCTATGCTAAGGGTCAGACCGGTCAGCAGCTGTTGCTGGGTGCTTATTCTGCACTGAGCTGCCAGGTTAATGCTAAGAAGGTTAAGTTGTATACCCGTTATGAGATGCTGGACGTTGTTGTTATTGACGGCCGCGCTCGTGGTATCATCGCTAAGAACCTGGTAACCGGTAAGCTGGAGCGCTTCTCTGCAAATGCAGTTGTTATCGCTACTGGTGGTTACGGTAATACCTACTTCTTGTCAACCAATGCAATGGGTTGTAACGTAACTGCTGCTATGTCTTGCTATCGTAAGGGTGCTTTGTTTGCAAATCCTTGCTACGTTCAGATTCACCCAACCTGTATTCCAGTACACGGTGACAAGCAGTCTAAGCTGACTTTGATGTCTGAGTCTCTGCGTAACGATGGTCGTATCTGGGTTCCTAAGAAACTGGAGGATGCTAAGGCTCTGCAGGCTGGTACCAAGGAAGGTTGGGAGATTCCAGAGGAGGATCGTGACTACTATCTGGAGCGCCGTTATCCTGCATTCGGTAACTTGGTTCCACGTGACGTTGCTTCACGTGCTGCTAAGGAGCGTTGCGATAAGGGCTTTGGTGTAAACAATACCGGTTTGGCTGTATTCTTGGATTTCTCTGAGTCTATCCAGCGTTTGGGTATTGATGTAGTTCTGCAGCGTTATGGCAACCTGTTCGACATGTACGAGGAGATCACTGACGTTAACCCAGGTGAGAAGCGTCTGTCAAAGAACGGTTTAGATTACTATAACCCAATGATGATCTTCCCTGCTATCCACTATACTATGGGTGGTATCTGGGTTGACTATGAGTTGATGACCACTATCCCAGGTCTGTTCGCTATCGGCGAGTGCAACTTCTCTGATCACGGTGCTAACCGTCTGGGTGCTTCTGCTTTGATGCAGGGTTTGGCTGATGGTTATTTCGTATTGCCATACACCATCCAGAACTATTTGGCTGACCAGGCTATCTGGCCACGCATCTCTACTGATGCTCCTGAGTTTGTTGAGGTTGAGAAGGCTACCGAGGAGCGTATCCAGAAGCTGATGAACATCAAGGGTAAGCGTTCTGTAGATTCTATCCACAAGGAGTTGGGTCACATCTGCTGGGAGTACATCGGTATGGGTCGTACCAAGGAAGGTTTGGAGAAGGGTATCAAGTTGATTGACGAGCTGCGTAAGGAGTTCGATACCAACTTGTTCATCCCAGGTTCTCGCGAAGGCTTGAACGTTGAGTTGGATAAGGCTATCCACTTGGATGACTTCATCACCATGGGTCGTCTGATTGCTTACGATGCATTGAGCCGTGAGGAGTCTTGCGGTGGTCATTTCCGTGAGGAGCATCAGACCGAGGAAGGTGAGGCTAAGCGTGATGACGCTAACTTCTTCTATGTAGGTTGCTGGGAGTTCAAGGGCGAGACCGAAGCTCCTGAACTGATCAAGGAGCCTCTGGAGTATGAGGCAATTAAGGTTCAGACACGTAACTACAAGAACTAATATCTAAAGACTACATTATTATGGCAAAGAATATTTCATTTACAATTAAGTATTGGAAGCAGAATGGTCCAAAGGATAAGGGTCATTTCGAGCAGCATAATATGAAGGATATTCCAGATGACACCTCATTCCTGGAGATGTTGGATATCCTGAACGAGGAGTTGATTGCAGAAGGTAAGGAGCCATTCGTATTCGATCACGACTGCCGTGAGGGTATCTGTGGTATGTGCTCTCTGTATGTAAACGGTACTCCTCATGGTAAGACCGAGCGTGGCGCTACCACATGTCAGTTGTACATGCGTAAGTTCAATGATGGTGATGTAATCACTGTTGAGCCTTGGCGTTCTGCTGGTTTCCCTGTAATCAAGGACTGTATGGTAGACCGTACCGCTTTTGATAAGATCATGCAGGCTGGTGGTTACACCACTGTTCGTACCGGTGCTCCTCAGGATGCTAATGCTATCCTGATTCCTAAGCAGGATGCTGACGAGGCAATGGATTGCGCTAGCTGTATCGGTTGCGGTGCTTGTGTAGCTGCTTGTAAGAACGGTTCAGCTATGCTGTTCGTATCTTCTAAGGTTAGCCAGTTGGCATTGTTGCCACAGGGTCGTCCTGAGGCTGCTAAGCGTGCAAAGGCAATGGTTGCTAAGATGGATGAGCTGGGCTTTGGTAACTGTACCAACACCCGTGCTTGCGAGGCTGTTTGTCCTAAGTGCGAGACCATCAGCAACATCGCTCGTCTGAACCGCGAGTTCATCGTTGCTAAGTTGAACGACTAATCAATTCAGTCATTAACTATAAAAGGGCTGCAATATTTGCAGCCCTTTTTTATTTTAATACCATGAAAAAAATCGTTTTAACAGGTGGTCCGTGTGGTGGAAAGACAACAGCTCTTACCACGATTGTTCAGCATTTTACTGCATTGGGATATAAGGTGTTTACAATTCCAGAGGTGCCTACCATTTTTATCCAGTCAGGAATGGATTATTTAACCACTAATCGAGCCTTCTTTTATCAAGGTGAGAAATCCACCATGGAGATCCAAATGGCGCTTGAGAATGCATTTATTAAAATGGCTGAAACGATTACAGATTGTCCAACATTGTTAGTTTGTGACCGTGGACTGCTGGATATTACTGTGTACATGGGTAATGAAATATGGAAGCAGATTTCCGAGGATTTAGGCGTTACCCGAGAACAACTTCTAGGGCGTTATGATGGCGTTCTGCACTTGGTTACTGCTGCCGATGGTGCAGAAGCCTATTATACCACGGCAAACAACGCACAGCGCCTGGAAAAGGCTGATGAGGAGGGATTAGCCACGGCGCGTAGCTTAGACCAACGGACATTAAAAGCCTGGAGTGATCATCCCCAACATTTCGTTATAGGAAACGAGGGAGATTTTCAAAATAAGTTGAATAGAGTAATAGAACTGATAACAAAAATGACGGGTGATTAACCCGTCATTTTTGTGTTGTTTAGTATCTGCTGTCAGCAGGTTTCTTGCTGAATATGGCCTTAATCCTATTCATGTCAAACTTGCTGGTTCTGTCGTAGAAGTATACGCCATTCTGCTCCTGCTCCACATCAGTGAGCTGAGTGTAGCAGTAGCCCCATACATTGTTGGCAATACTCATCAAAGCATCTACCTGGCCTTCCAGACGCGCGTAGAACTCCTCCAATGAGTGAGGTGGCTCACCGTAGCCCCACGACTGATTGCTGTTGCCTGTTGCCTTATCCTGGCCCTTTACCCACTTGATACCACCAAACTCATCAAGCAGATAAGGGATGGTAGGAGCGTCATAGGTCAGATACTTGTACACGTTGATATCTGTAGGGCGGTTGTAACCTACATTGGTCCAATACAAGTCAATAGGCTCGTGAGGGCCCTGGAACCATTCCTTGCCGTTAAAGATAATCTCTTTTAGTTTGGCAGGATCCTGTTCGTAATTGTGGGTGGTATAGATGTCAGTCTTCACATGGGCACCGCCGCTTACATCGTGGAACGGACGGGTAGGGTCCAATTGCTTGGTTAGGGTGTACAGATCGGTCACAAAGCGTGGGAACTGTACTCTGTCTGGCCAGAACTCCTCGTTCATCGGTGTCCAGGTAACAATGGATGGATGATTGCGGTCACGAATCACTTCTTCTCTCCATTCGGTGGTGAAGTTGCGTGCCACTTCAGGATCATTAGCATTCATACCCCATGATGGAGCCTCTCCCCAGGTAATGTATCCTAGTTTGTCGGCCCAGTAGTGGAATCTTTCCTCAAATACCTTCTGATGCAGACGGGCACCGTTGAATCCAGCAGCCATGCTCAGCTCGATGTCATGCTTCAGGGCCTCGTCACTTGGAGCAGTCCAGATGCCATCAGGATAGAAACCCTGATCCAATACCAGACGCTGGTAGAATGGCTCGTTATTCAGATAGACACGGTTGCCCTCCACATGGATTTTACGCATACCCACATAAGAGGATACCTTATCCAATACGGTTCCCTGCTTGTCTTTAACCTCATAGGTCAGGTCATAAAGATAAGGTGATTCCGGTGACCATAATTTAGGATTTTTGACCGGTAAAACAAGAGTAGCCGCATCGCTGGCACCTACGGTCTGGGCTGCTATCACCTTATTGCCTTCTTTCAGAGTAGCTGTAATGGTGGCTCCGTTCGCATTATAGAATTGAGGACGGATCACTACCTGCTTCTGGTCAATATCGGTAATCACCTGAGCGCTCTGCAGGGCGTTAGGTGATACTGGCTCCATCCATACGGTCTGCCAGATACCGGTAGTACGGGTGTACATACATTCAAACTGGTTCAGGCGCACATTCTGCTTGCCGGCAGGCTGTTTCAGGGTGCGTGTATCGCTGTAGGCATGAACCACCAGAGAGTGTGGCTTACCATCGCTTACAAAACGGGTGATGTCGATGCTGAAACCGGTGGAACCGCCAAAATGGCGTCCGGCAAGGGTGCCATCCACAAACACTTCAGAGTTATAATACACGGCTTGGAAATTCAGCATGATGTTTCTGCCTTTCCAGGATGCTGGCATGGTAATCTGGCGCTGATACCAGATGTTGTTAATAAAATCGGTGTATTCCACACCCGAAAGCTTGCTCTCAGGACAGAATGGAACGGTAATCTTACCGCTAAATCCGTTACTCTCGTACAGTTTCTTTTCCATTCCTGAACCTACAAAGTCGAAAGTGTAACTCCACTCTCCGTTAAGGTTCACCCAGTCCTGACGTTCAAATTGCGGACGTGGATACTCTGCTCTTGGCAACTGAGCCCATGATGTCAGGGCTGTCACCATCATCAGTAAACTGATTAATGTCTTTTTCATTCAGGTATAATTTTGGTGTAATTTGGTGTTTTTATTCTGTATTTTTGGTGTTTAATCAGGCATCGAAGAACTGTTTGTCACCTTTAGCCATTGGTCTTTCCACGCCAGGGTACTCGCAGCAGAAAGCCTCGGTCAGGCGCTTCACATAGCGCTTTGCCTCGTACTTGGCCATAGGCAGGTCGTGCATCAGACAGTTGCCGCAGGTGGCAGGTGTGGTGCCGGGCACCTCGTCGTCATAGTCTATCACGTACTGGAATGCCTGAATCATCAGATCGCGCACCACCTCTGGCAGATGATAGCCCTTCATGATCAGGTAATTTCCGGTAAGACATCCCATCGGTCCCCAGTAGATGATGAAATCCTTCCAGGAATCATTGTTTCTAAGGAATGTGGCCACCAGATGCTCAATGGTATGAATGGCTGCCGGTGCCAGTGCTGGCTCCTGATTGGGAGCGGTCATGCGAATGTCATAAGTGGTAACAGCCTCACCACCCACACAGTCTTGGCGTGAAACATAAATGCCGGGTTGAAGATTGGTATGGTCAACCGCAAAACTAGGTATTAAATCCATATTCTAAAATTTTGTTGTTTTTATTGAGATGCAAATATATACAAAGTTTTTCAAATGTATGGAAAAAGTAGTATATTTGTGCAGACAATAGGCGATAATGCCGCTAGGTTTATACATTAATATTTACAGATATGGACAATACCGAAACCAAAGCTTATATCCAGCAGTATCTGACAGAAATGCGTCAGTGGGACAACAGTGGCGTTTGTCCTGTGGCTGATTCTGAATCCTATATTACAAACATCTTGAAAAATGTGGTTCCCGTAGCCGAGGAAAACGGTTTGTATCATGAACAGCAGGAATTACAGGAACTATCGGTGAAATTAGGTTTTCCTGAGGATTATAAGAAACTCAAGAAACTGCTTATTGATTCCGAGATGTCGTGCGAGATGGTTTTCCGTACCTTTGCCTTGCCCATCCGTTCCATGCTGGATGAATTGGGCATTGAGTACGATTTTAAGTATCGCATGAAGTCTGTCTATAGTATTTGGCGTAAAATGCGCAATGACCATAAAGAATTTGATGATGTGTACGACCTGTTTGCCACTCGCATTGTCTATAAGCCTAAGCCGGTCATCGAGCCGCTTCCTATGGCTCCGCAGAACAGTGTGGACCAGAATGCTGAGACGGCAGCGGTAAAAGAATACCAGTTGCAGCAGATGGATCCTGAGCGTTTTTACTGCTGGCGTATCTATACCATCATTTCCATGCTTTACCGCATTCATCCAGACCGTATCAAGGATTGGGTGACTAATCCTAAACCATCAGGCTATAGAGCCTTACAAATGACAGCCATGGGGCCTGACTGCAACTGGATTGAAATCCAGATCCGTTCCGAACAGATGGATTATGATGCCGAGCAGGGTGTGGCTGCTCACTGGAAATATAAACAGGAATCAAATGCCATGTAATAAATCAGGGCTGGGTAATCACCCAGCCCTGAATGTTATTCCTTCCGTGGGGGATGTGCCTCGCGATAGAACAGTACGGAACGGACGATGAACAGGATAATACGGATATTTTTTTTCATAAACTTTATTTATAAATAGGTTTTCCCTCCCAGAGACCGGCGGGCTGGAGGTCTTCGTACTCCAGCATGGTGTCCAGACAGGGACATTGTTTGATGTACTCGTCAGGGATAATCCGGCCATCATCATTCAGATCGGGACTGAGGTCGCGGTGACCGAGGATGATGGCTTTGTTCCGTCAGACAAAATCATTGTCATTGCAAAATGCAGCAAGAAAGGAAATGAACCGATTGAATATTAGTGAGAATTTTAATGTAGCAGATTAATAAGCTGTAGAATTGAATCATAAGAAAAGGCTCCAGAAATGGGGCCTTTTTCTTATGTTGACATAAATGGCGGAAAACAATCATAAATGAACGGTCTATTCCTTTATGATTTATATAAACCGTGTAACACCGATGAATTTATTAGGTTTACCATCTGCATCAAAGTCTTCAATACATACACGTAGGTCTACCTGTTGTAATCCGTTTGGTGTCTTCATCCGGAAGGTGTGCTGAAGACGTCCTTTAGGATCATTCAAGTAATTTTTGACTATACGGTCAAATTCATCTCGATCCTCTTCATAGATACTATTGGTCATTCCTTCAAACGACCAGACCAATAGTCCTGTTTCATCATCTACTCTCAATCCGTTTAGCTCAAAATCACGAATAAACATTGCATCGTTCGAGTAACATTCCTGCTTTTGCACATCCCATCGCCAAATGATACCATCCATCAGCTGGAAGCAGAGTGCATTGATTCTGGCTTGTTGGTCTTTTCGAATCTGCTGATGATTGGCCATTGCCGCATCAAAGGTGCAAATGCCCACTGTATCATCTCCTACGGGTTCAAAAACAACGCTCAGTTCACCCAGATTATCCTCGACATAGCTGCAAACCTGTGTCTTTCCTGTTTCCAACGCTCGATGCATCATCTCATTGGCAAAATTCTTGGATTTAGGGAGCACCTCGGAACGGCGTTTTCCGGTAGGGTCGCCTTCTACATGATAATAATCACAATATTTTTGATTTGCTTCGATGATTTCACCATCAATTATGGTGCCATTTTCATTTTTGATGATGCGGTAAAGCGCATACATCATGCTGTTCATGTTGATGTGTTTGCAGATCATAGCATTACTCTCTTATTTCTTAATGGATGCTTTATTTGCAAATATAGTATTTTTTCGGTTATTAAGTATGCTTTGTGGCTTTAAAATACCAGTGGATACATTAATTGGACAATTACGGACTGTTGAAGCATTAAATAAAGGTAAAAATAAGGTTTTTCGCAAAATGTGAGTGTTTATTGTGGAAAAAGAATTATTTTTGCGTTGTGAGTGCAAATGAACTATGGTAAGTTGCAATGAAGGATACATTAAAACTGACAAATGATATCAATGAGGTTCCTCGTCTTGGCGAGTGGATTGATTCATTGGGTGACCGGTTGGGCTTACTACCAGATAAGGTGTTTAACCTTAATTTGGCATTGGAAGAGGCTGTGGTCAATGTTATGAATTACGCATACCCAGGGCAGAATCATATGCCAATTTATTTGACCGTTGATGACAACGATGGTTTTTTGCGCTTTGTGTTAGAGGATGAGGGTGTGCCGTTTGATCCGACTCAAACGGAAGCCCCTGATATCACTCTCGATGCCGATAAACGTCCGATAGGCGGATTGGGCATCTTCTTGGTCAATCAGTTGATGAGCAAGGTTAGTTATGAATATAAAGATAAGCGTAACCGACTGATAATGATTGGGTGAATGAATTAATAGAATAAATAAAATAAATATAGATATTATGACACTTGAAATTTCCGAAAACAACGGTACGATGCTTGGTGTTTTGTCTGGCAGATTAGATACAGCCGCTGCACCTCAGTTTGCTCGTGATTTGCAGCCATTAATGGACAATGCAGACAAGCACATTGTTTTAGACTGTTCCAATTTGGAGTTTATCTCATCTTCAGGATTGCGATTGTTCCTTTCTTTGCGTAAACAGACTATCTCTCAAAATGGAGATGTAACGATTAAGGGGGTGTCTCCAGAAGTGAAGCAGGTTTTCACAATAACAGGTTTTTATTCGTTGTTTAATTTTGAATAAAAAAAGGCTGGATAATTCCAGCCTTTTTTTACATCTGAGTAAAATCTTTCGCAAGTCCTCCTTCACTGGTCTCTTTATAGAGTGAAGGAAGGTCATGACCTGTCTTTTTCATCACATCCACCACCTTGTCAAACGATACACGGTGAGTGCCGTCGCTGAATGCGGCATATGTGTTGCAATCCAGGGCACGGGCAGCAGCATACGCATTGCGCTCGATACATGGAATTTGAACCAATCCGCAGATAGGGTCACAAGTCATACCCAAATGGTGTTCCAATCCCATTTCTGCAGAATATTCTATTTGGGCAGGACTACCTCCGAATAACTGGCTAGCAGCTCCTGCAGCCATGGCACAAGCTACTCCAACTTCACCTTGGCAGCCCACTTCTGCACCAGAAATACTGGCATTCTGCTTTACCACATTACCGATAAGTCCAGCAGTGGCAATCGCTCTTTTTATGCGAATATCGCTGATGTCGCGGCTTTTCCACATGTGATATAGGACGCCGGGTAAAACACCGCAACTTCCACATGTTGGTGCTGTTACAATTCGTCCTCCACCAGCATTCTGCTCGCTAACAGCCAGTGCATAGCTGAAAATCAAACCGCGGCTGCGTGCATTAGCCTGATAGCCTGCCGCTTTGATAAAGTAGGAATTGGCTTTTCTCCGCAAGTTTAATGGGCCAGGCAGCACACCCTCATTGTCAATGCCTTCCTCGACTGAGGTACGCATTACATCCCACACTTCCTGCAGGAAATCCCAAATTTCCTTACCCTCGCACAGTTCTACATATTCCCAATAGGTGCGTCCGGTACGGTTGCACCACTGCAGGATATCGGTCATGTAGTTCATGTCATAGATTTCTGGAGTATCGGCATTATGGCTGTTCTCCTCGGCCAGAGCTCCTCCGCCTACACTGAATACGGTCCACTCATCGGTGGATTCTCCCCGCTCGTTGAGGGATTTGAATGTCATGCCGTTGGGATGAAAAGGCAGGAACACCGTAGGCTTCCACACAATGGTGGTAGGAGCATGGGGCTCCAATGTATCCAGAATAGCCACATCGGTCAAGTGGCCTTTTCCAGTGGCTGCCAGGCTTCCGAAAAGAGTCACTTCAAAAGCTTTGGCTTCAGGATGCTTTGCTAGGAAAATCTCTGCAGCCTTTCGCGGTCCCATTGTGTGACTGCTGCTGGGACCTGTACCTATTCTGTACAATTCTCTAATACTTTTCATGGTTGTTTGTTTTATATCTCCCTACAAAGATAAACAATTTGTTGCATTCCTTGAAAGATTTTCTTACTTTTGCATAATTAAATGTCAAGATAGATATGGTCACACTCGATTTGTATCAGACACTTGCTGTCGCTGTTGTTGCTTTATGGTTTGGTAATTTATTAAAGAAACGAATTCCAGTCTTAGCTCATTTCTGTATTCCTTCACCTGTAATTGGTGGTTTATTGTTTGCGTTATTGTCATTGATGGGCTATCTCACCGGCTGGTTTGTTTGCGGCTTTGATGATACGATGAAGCAGGTGTGCATGGTTTTCTTTTTCACTTCTGTTGGTTTCCAGGCCAATTTCAAGACCGTTAAGCAGGGTGGACGTCCATTAGCCTTATTAGTAGCGCTTGTCGCTTTCATGGTGGTTGTTCAAAATGTTGTTGCCATTGGTATTGCCAATGGATTAGGATTGGATAGCCTTATAGGTATGACTGCCGGATCTATCCCGATGGTGGGTGGCCATGGCACATCTGGAGCCTTTGGACCTGTTTTGGAGGAAATGGGTGTTTCTGGAGCGACCACACTGACTACAGCAGCTGCTACTTTTGGCTTGGTTGCCGGTTCATTGATTGGTGGCCCCATTGGTGAACGGTTGATCGAGAAGCATGGTTTGCTCAGTACAGCCTCTAATGATGTGGATGCCATAATTCAGGAGAGCCATGCAGAGCATCATGATTCTGCCTATACAACAGCAGTATTCCAGATGATTGTAGCGGTGGGTATTGGTACATTGGTCAGCTATGCCTTGTCATTGACAGGTATGACATTCCCTATTTATATGGGTGGCATGATTGTTGCCGCAATTATGCGTAATTATAGCGAGTATACCCATAAGTTGGATATACCGATGGATCAGATCAGTGATTTGGGTGGCATTTGTCTTTCGTTATTCTTGGGTATAGCCATGGTTACCCTACGCCTTTGGGAGTTGGCAGAACTGGCTCTTCCGCTGGTGGCTATGCTGTCGGTTCAGCTGATAATCATGATTCTCTTTGCTTACTTTGTGGTGTTCCGTGTGATGGGCAGGGACTATGATGCCGCTGTGCTTACCTCTGGTTTCTGTGGATTCGGAATGGGTGCTACGCCTAATGCCATGGCCAATATGCAGGCCATTTGTGACAAATACCAGCCATCTATCAAGGCTTACCTCTTGATTCCAATTGTAGGCAGTATGTTTACTGATTTTGTTAATAGCGTAATCGTAACCTTCTTTATTAATATACTTTAATCCTTGGTTGGCAATAAGGTCCTGGCGGTTTTATTGCATTGTTAGTTCTGTCAGGAGATTCTGGGCATTTCCCCATTTGTCAATCATAAAAAGTACATAGCGGATATCCACGCTGATACAACGCTGAAGTTGTTTATTGAAGGCAATGTCACTGCTCATAGCTTCCCAGTTGCCGTCAAAAGCAAGACCGATTAATTCTCCCTTGCCGTTGAATACAGGAGAACCGCTGTTTCCGCCGGTAATATCGTTATTGGTTAGGAAACAGAGTTGCAGGTCCTTGCTTGTTTTATCACGGTAATTTCCAAAATCGGCATTCTCCATTAAAGCTTTAATGCTTGGAATCAACTCATAATCCTTATTGGTACTAGCGGTTTCTGCTTTATTCAACAAGCCGTCAGGACCACAGTAAATGCCACTGTTCTTTCCGTTGTTCATCGTGTAGCTCTGAACGGTTCCAAAACTCATTCTCATGGTACTGTTGGCATCGGAATAATAGGCCTGAGACTGGTCCATCTCGCGTAAGGCGGCATTCAGCAATCGCTCGTTCTCATCGATGGCCAGTGTAGAAGCATAAACCTGGTGCTGAAGTTCCTGGATCTTGACAAATACGTCAATCATCAGATAAATTAAAGGATCTTCATTGGCAGCCTGCATGTCATCAGACTGTATGAGGTCGATAAGTTTATCACGGCTCACCAGCATACTCTGACTATAGACTGAATCAGCATAAGCCTGGTAGTTTCCATCGTATGCATTATCAATAATTGAGTAAAAATCTGGCAAATATTCAGGGTCTGGGAATTTTTCGCGATAAAAATTCAGCATGGCCACGAATACTTCCTTGTCCAGATTCAAATCGATATCCTTATAACTGTCCAGAAGGTCGGAAAGGGTTTGCACGGCATCTGGATTATCTTCTGAGAAATCGGTACGCAACAGCAAGGCTGCATTCCGGAGCACGTCGCTGGCATTTACAAAACTCTCATACATGAAATAGAAAGGTTTGTTTACTTGTGACCGTTCAGCATAGGCCTTGGCCAGTTTTTCCACTATACCGCTGTATTTTTCTTTTCGTCGGGCGTTTTGGGATATCCATTCCGTCAGTTCCTTTTCGGTTCTGTGCTTCTGCTCCAGGATTCCCAGTTTGCCGATGCTTTCATTCATTCCGATGGAATTCTTCCAATAATTGGAACTCTCAGCGTATTTGGAGTCATACATGATGCGGATGTTGGTATTGGCATCCATGGCGCGTCTCCAGATATCCTGTTTAAGTCCGCGCACCTGAATCATGGATTCATTCATACCTGCCATTCTTTCCTCTATTCCGTAAGATGACAAGTAGCGTATGGTTTGTCCCGGATAACCTACAGTCATGCTGTATGAGCCTTCCTGATAGCCTTGAAGCGATATGGGCGCATAGGTGGAAGGGCGATAAGGCACATTGGCGCTGTCAAATTCTGCAGGCTCATTATTGGCATCAGCATAGATTCTGAAAATGCTGAAATCACCGGTATGTCGTGGCCATTCCCAATTGTCTGTATCTCCTCCGAATTTACCTACACTGCTGGGAGGGGCAAAGACCAAGCGGACATCCTTGTAGTCACGGTAGACCGACAGATAATATTCATTTCCCTGATAATAGGGAGAAACAACAGCATTCAGCGATGAATCGCCTTGTATGGCTTCGTTTTGGATTACCGTACAAACAGAATCCACAATCTCTTCGCGTTGTTCTTCCGAAGCACCGGAAGGGATGGCGCTTTTTACGCGGCTACTTACATCAATGGTTCTCAGCAGGAAACTGACAAATAATCCCGGATTAGGCAATTCCTCTTCCCTGGTTTTTGCAATAAAACCTTCTTTCAGGTAGTCGTTCTCGGTAGACGAGTGCTGTTGGATGCGCTCAAATCCACAGTGGTGATTGGTGAAAACCAAACCATCGGGACTTACTACAACACCAGTACAAAAACCTCCGAAACTGACAACCGCATCTTTCAGTGAGGCTCCGTAGGGATTGTACAACTGGTTTTGGTTCAGTTGCAGTCCCAATTCCTGCATCTGCGTGATGAGTGGAGCTTTTAGGTTATTCAGCATCCACATTCCTTCATGTGCATGAATGGTGAGTGCTTGGATAAGCACGATAAAGATAGCGATTGTCTTTTTCATTATGTCGGTTATTTGAAATACTTGCCTATTACTGGCAGGTTCTTTAAAGGAAAGTCTTTTTTTACGATATAGAAAATGAATACAAACAGCAATAAAGTATTGACGCTCATTCTTACCCACATGTTCCATGTAGCAGGCAACTCTTGGCTTATGCTGAACAGCACCAGGGCAATGAGAACGTAAATGCTGATACTTTTCATGTCATAGTTGATCGGGTATTTTTTCTGCCCCACAAAGTACGACAGGCACATGGCTGTAGCATATCCGGCAAATCCTCCCCAAGCACAGGCAATATAGCCTAATTGAGGGACGAAAATGACATTTACAGCAATAAGGACTGCACAGCCGGCCAGAGAGAAAATTGCTCCCCATTTAGTCTCGTCAATCAGTTTGTACCAGAAACTCAAGTTAAAGTAGATACCCATCATGATTTCTGCTGCCATTACAATAGGAATGACGCGTAAACCCTCCCAATAGTCGGAACCAATCAGGTATTTCAGGATATCCATGTAGAACACAACACACAGGAAAGCCAAAAGGGTGAAGATAATAAAGAACTTCATGGCTTGTGCATACATGATTTTAGAGTCCTTGTCTTTCGATTTACCAAAGACAATAGGCTCATAGGCAAATCGGAACGCCTGAGTAATCATGGCCATAATCATGGCAATCTTGCTGGCAGCACCATAGATACCCAACTGTACGCTTCCGTCTTCTGGACGCAGGTAAGGAAATAGAATCTTATCTGCTGTCTGATTCAAAATTCCGGCTAAGCCCAGGATAACCAATGGGGCAGAATAAACCAGCATTCTTTTCCATAATGCAGTGTTGAATTTCCAGTTATGTGCTGTAATCTCAGGCCACAGCCAAACTGTAATGCTTGCTGTACATAGCAGATTTACACCAAAGGCATAACCTACACCGATACCAGGGCGGTAAATCTGGCCGATAATATCGGGATAAAGTTCATACAGGTCAGGGAACCAGACAAAATAGCACAAATTAAGCAGAATGTTCATGATGATGAACAGAAGCTTTAGCGATGCAAATTTGATGGCTCTGTTCTGATAACGCAAATAAGCGAAAGGAATAGCCTGAAACGCATCAATGGCCACACAGCAAAACATCATACCGATGTATTCTGGATGTTGTTCATAACCCATGCAGCCTGCAATAGGATTCAGGAACGTGAGCACGATGATGACAAATAAAATACTGGTCATACCCACGGACATAAGCGTAGTGCTGTAAACCTCCATGGGTTTCTCTCCCTCTTTGTTGGCAAATCGGAAGAAGGTAGTCTCCATGCCGTATGTCAGCAATACCATCAGTAACGCCACATAGGCATAGACATTGGTTATAATGCCATATCCGCCTGATGCAGCCGACAGTTTTGCTGTATATATTGGAACTAAAAGATAGTTCAGAAAACGGCCGATAATACTACTCAGACCGTAAATAGCCGTATCTTTGACTAGTGATTTTAATCCAGCCATATCTTAACGCATTGAAAGGGCCTTATTTTCGGCAGCTTCCATTATTTCACGTTCACCGGGTCCTTTATCATTTATACCGCAAAGGTGCAAGATTCCATGAATGATGACACGGTGCAGTTCATCTTCATAGGCACATTTCAGTCCCTCAGCATTGGTTCTTACGGTGTCCAATGAGATAAACAGATCTCCGCTTATCGTATTGTCCTCACTGTAATCAAATGTGATGATGTCTGTGTAATAGTCATGCTGAAGATATTGCTGGTTCACCTCCAGAATCTTCGCATCATCCACAAAGATGTATGCAATTTCGCCTACTTTCTTTCCATAGGTTTCTGCTACTTGCTTAATCCAGCGGTTAGTATCTCTTTTTTTTATAGATGGCATTCTTACGCCATCAGTTTGGTAACTGATCATTTTACTAAGAATTACAATTAGTATTTAGCTGAACAGATTGGGCATTCCGTCATCCAGGTATCCATTCTGTATGCTGCGTCCCAAATGTTTGTAAGCCAGTTCTGTAACCACTCTTCCCCGTGGGGTTCGCTTAAGGAATCCTTCCTGAATAAGATAAGGTTCATAAACTTCCTCCACTGTCCCGGCATCTTCGCCAAGTGCCGTAGCTATGGTGCTGATGCCTACAGGTCCTCCACGGAACTTGTCAATCAGGGTCAACAGAATCTTGTTGTCTATCTCATCCAGTCCGTAGGTGTCAATATTAAGTGCCTCAAGGGCGAACTTTGCGATTTCCACGTCAATGCGTCCGTTTCCCTTCACTTGGGCAAAGTCACGGACGCGTCTCAACAGGGCATTGGCAATTCGGGGCGTTCCTCGGCTTCGTCTGGCAATTTCTCCTGCTGCCTTACAGTCGATAGGTACACGGAGAATGTTGGCAGAACGGGTTACAATGCGCTGTAGCGTTTCTGCTTCGTAATATTGCAGATGCATATTGATACCGAATCGAGCACGCAGAGGAGAGGTCAGCAAGCCGCTTCGGGTAGTGGCTCCTACCAGAGTGAACGGATTCAGGTCAATCTGTATGCTTCGTGCTGAAGGACCCTTATCAATCAGAATGTCAATCCGGTAATCCTCCATGGCACTGTACAGGTATTCCTCCACTACAGGCTGAAGACGGTGAATCTCATCAATAAAGAGTACGTCGTTTGGTTCCAGTGAGGTGAGCAAACCTGCCAAATCACCGGGTTTGTCCAGCACAGGACCTGACGATATCTTAATGCCCACTCCCAATTCATTTGCGATAATCTGGCTTAATGTGGTCTTACCCAGACCCGGAGGGCCATGGAGTAGCGTGTGATCCAGTGGCTCACCACGCATTTTGGCAGCCTGAACAAAGATGCGCAGGTTCTCCACCACCTTAAGCTGACCAGTGAAGTCATCGAAGGATAGGGGACGGAGCGCATTTTCAAATTCGCGGTCGCTCTGGTTTTGTTGTTCTCTAATATTAAAATCCATTATTGAATTCAGAATGGGTTAGTCTTTCATTAATTCCAATGCCCTTTTCAGGGTGTTATCCATCTCGCAGATCACATGATAGTATTCGCTCATGTCCCAAAGGTCGCGTGCTATCAGTGCCTTTAACTGAAGATTAATATAGTATTTGGATTTCTCGTAATCCTCTGGGTTAAATTCGGCATTCATGCTCTTGCCCACTGTCTTGAGCAACTCCAGCAGTTCGTCGTCAACCTGAAAGTTCTTTTGGAAGATGTCAAAGGTTGGGTATTGGTTGTGTAGTTGCTCACGGTGCCCGTCAATGTATTTCAGTGTCGTCTGCACAAATGCACTGCTACGCAACAGGGCCCGGTGGTATGGCGTTGTGCGGGTGGTGTCAATCGGTACAAATTCATCAGGAATAATACCTCCACCACCATAAACGGTTCTTCCCTTTACCAGGGTCTTATACTTCAGTGAGTCGGAGACATGGATGCTGTCAGCATTGTTTAACTCTCCGTGTTCCAGACGGTTGACAATGTCCATCCGGTAGGCATCGCTTTCACCTTTTTCGTAGGGCTTCTGGATACAGCGACCGGCAGGAGTATAATAGCGGGCTGTAGTGAGTCGAATCATACTGCCATCAGGCAAGTCGATGGGACGCTGAACCAATCCCTTGCCGAAAGTGCGTCGGCCTACAATGAGTGCACGGTCATAGTCTTGCATGGCTCCGGTGACAATCTCTGCAGCTGAGGCTGTATTCTGGTTGACCAGAATAGTCAGGGGCATGTCCTGAAGAATAGCCATGCTGTGTGATTTCAGTTCTTGCTTCTTTTGGTTCAGTCCTTCAGTATAAACCACCAGACTTCCAGGTTTCAGAAAGAAACTGGCCACATTTACAGAAGCATGAAGGTATCCGCCACCATTATCCTGCAGGTCGAGAATCAGTTTCTGCATGCCCTCGTCTTTTAGCTTTGCGATGGCCATAACAGCCTCTTCCTCAGTGGTATTTCCAAAACTGCCGATGCGGATGTAACCGATGGTAGGGGTAATCATGAATGCAGCATCCAGTGTGGTTACCGGAATCTTGTCGCGTACCACGGTGAATATCAGTTCACCTGGAACGTTTCTGCGGACTACTCCTAATTTGACCTTGCTGTTCTTAGGGCCTCTCAGGCGCTTCATGATTTCATCCTGAGACATTTTCACTCCGGCAATGGCGGTATCGTTGACCGCTACAATCCGGTCTCCTGCCATGATGCCCACCTTTTCACTGGGACCCTTGCTGACTGGCTGGATAACCATCAGGGTATCCTCAACCATGTTGAATTGGACGCCTATGCCCTCGAAATTGCCCACTAACGGCTCATTCAGTTTCTTGACTTCAGCGGCAGTGGAGTAGGAAGAGTGGGGGTCCAGTTCCTTGAGCATGCCGCGGATGGCATCCTCAACCAGTTTCTCCTCGTTTACCGAATCCACATACAACTGTGTAATGGCAAACTCCGCTGTCTGCAACTTGCGCAACTGGTCTTCGTTAAACCGGATGGGACGCTGTTGGGCAAACAGAAAAGTTGGCAACAGTATAAACAAAAGGGCGGATAGTCGTGCTGTCATTCTTTATTTGTCTTTTTTCTCTGGGAGGGTTAATCCTTTGGGCAGGAATCGCGATACGTCTTTTCCGTAGCTGTACAGTTCGCGTACCACACTGCTACTCACACTGGTCAGTTGGGCTTCAGTATAAAGCAACAGAGTTTCCACACCCGAAATCTGCCGGTTGATGTCGGCAATGGTTTCCTCGTATTCAAAGTCTTTGACGCTACGGATACCTCTGACGATAAAATCTGCATTCTGCTCTTTGGCAAAGTCCATGGTCAGGGTCTCATACGCCATCACTTTTACTCTTGGCTCGTGTGCATACAACTTTTGGATCATATCCAAGCGGTCCTTGGCCGAAAACAGTGTTCGCTTACTTTCGTTTACACCGATGCCGATAATCACTTCATCCATGAACTTCAGTGTTCGGTTCACTACGCTCTCGTGCCCAACTGTAAATGGGTCGAAAGTACCCGGAAATAGGGCAATTCTCTTTTTCATTTCAGTCTATTTCAAAGTCTTCTGGTCGGTCCTCTTCCACCACCAGATTATCTATGATGAACTGCTGTCTTTCCTTGGTGTTCTTTCCCATATAGTATTCCAGCAATTCTTTCACTAAGTCGTTTTTGCTCAGGGTTACCTGTTCCAAGCGGATATCTTCGCCGATGAAGCCCTGGAATTCTTCAGGGGAAATCTCACCCAAACCTTTGAATCGGGTGATTTCCGGATTCGGACTCAGTTTTTCGATGGCTTTTATGCGCTCTTCATCGCTATAGCAGTAGATGGTCTCGTATTCACTGCGACCCTCACTGTGTTTCTTTTTCTTTCCGGCCTCCTTTTCTTCCTTCTTGGACTTTTTCTTCTTGTTGCGCACACGGAACAATGGGGTCTGAAGGATGTATACGTGACCCTTCTTGATCAGGTCGGGGAAGAACTGCAAGAAGAAGGTTATCATCAGCAGTCGGATGTGCATACCGTCCACATCAGCATCGGTAGCCACAATGACTTTATTATAGCGAAGTCCTTCCAGTCCGTCTTCAATGTTCAATGCAGCCTGAAGCAGGTTGAATTCCTCATTTTCATACACAATCTTTTTGGTCAGGCCGAATGTGTTCAGCGGTTTGCCGCGGAGAGAGAATACTGCTTGGGTTTCCACGTCACGGCTCTTGGTAATGCTTCCGCTGGCCGAGAGTCCCTCGGTGATGAAAATGCAACTGTCTTCCTTGCGGTCACCTTTGGCATCGTTCAAGTGAATGTGGCAGTCGCGCAATTTACTGTTGTGCAGATTGGCCTTCTTGGCTCTTTCGCGTGCCAGTTTGGCAATTCCGGCCATAGCCTTACGGTCATGCTCGCTGTCTGCTATCTTGGTTTGCATGGCCTCTACCACCGTCGGATTCTTGTGCATGTAGTTGTCCACTTCTGTCTTGATGAAGTCGCCTACATATTTGTTTACACTGATTCCGCCTTCCGGTTCCATGGTCAGCGAACCCAACTTAATCTTGGTCTGGCTCTCGAACTGTGGTTCCTGTACATTGATGGCGATAGCTGCCACCATACCGTTACGGATGTCCACCGGCTCCCAGTTCTTGCCAAAGAATTCCTTGATGGTTCGTCCGATGTGCTCCTTGAAAGCCGCCTGATGGGTACCGCCCAGAGGAGTGTACTGTCCGTTGACGAAACTGTAGTACTCCTCGCCGTTCTGTTTGGCATGGGTAAAGGCAATTTCAATGTCTTCACCCTTTAGGTGGATGATGGGATATAACTCTTCCGCATCCATCTTGTCCTTCAGCAGATCTTCCAATCCGTTACGGGACAGGATTCTGCGTCCATTGTACATGATGGTCAGTCCGGTATTCAGGTAAGTGTAATTACGAAGCAGGTTCTCTACAAACTCATTGTGGAAACTGTAGTGCTTGAAAAGCGTGTTATCCGGTTCAAAGAAAATATATGTACCGTTCTCGTCTTGTGTCGGTTCGGTTACATCGCTCTGAAGCACACCCTTCTTGAAGGTTGCCTTACGAACCTGTCCGTCGCGGTAGCTGTGCACCTCAAACTGAGTGCTCAGGGCGTTGACCGCTTTGGCACCCACACCGTTCAGACCCACGCTCTTCTTGAAAGCCTTAGAGTCATATTTACCACCGGTGTTCAGCATGCTGACTGCTTCAATCAGCTTACCCTGGGGAATGCCGCGGCCATAGTCGCGAACACCCACACGAAGGTTGTCCTCGATGGTGATTTCAATGCGTTTTCCGGCATTCATCTTGAATTCATCGATACTGTTGTCGATGATTTCCTTCAAAAGTACATATATACCGTCTTCCGAGGATGATCCGTCACCCAATCGGCCGATGTACATACCGGGGCGGGTACGCACATGTTCCATATCGGACAGGTGCCGGATATTATCGTCGGTATAGGATGTTTGTTGGTCTGACAAAGGCAAATTCTGCTCTTCCATGCTTAATCTTCAATTTTCTTGGTGAAACAACGGCGGCGTTTGTGCTGACGGGTTTCAAAATACTCCCACTGTTTCTGTACGGCAGAATTGGTCTCCAACTCTGGGTTGCTCTCTCCATACTTGAAGCCTCTCTTTTGGAATCGTGGAATCAGCTCAGTAAACAGCAGTGAGTTAACTCCCTTGCTCTGGTATTCAGGCTTCACGGCCACCAACAGCAGGTCCAGTGTGTCAGCATCCTTCCATTTCAGCGCTTTAAGCAGGTGATACCAACCGAATGGGAACATCTTTCCTTTAGCTTTCTGCAGGGCTACCGACAGGCTGCCCATCGAGATTCCTACACCCACCAGATTGTCCTCTGCATCTTCAATCAGGCAAACCATATCCAAGTTCAGCAGTCCCAGGTAGGTCTTTACGTATTGCTGGATTTGGGCAGGAGTCAGTTCGGCAAAACCGAACAGATCCTTGTAACTTTCGTTAATCAGGTCAAAGATTTTCTGGCCATAGTTCTTCTCCTTGATGAGCTTGTGGGTCAGTTCCACGATATGAAGATTGAATTTCTTGCGTACAATCTCGCTGATGCGAATCATTTTATCTGGAATCTTCTCCGGAACGGTAATGCGGAACTCCACCCAGTCGGCAGCTTTCTCGTATCCCAGTTTCTCCATATGCTGAGGATAATAAGGGAAGTTGTAGATGGTTGCCATGGTTCCCAGTTCCTGGTATCCTTCAATTAGCATACCTTCAGGATCCATATCTGTGAATCCCAGAGGACCTTCTATTTCGTTCATACCGTGCTGACGACCGAAGTTAGCCACAGCATCCAGCAACATGGTGCTGACTTCCAGGTCATCGATGAAATCAATCCATCCAAAACGGACAGTTTTCTTACCCCACTTCTCGTTGGCACGATGGTTGATGATGGCAGCCACACGGCCCACCACCTTATCGTCCTTTAAAGCCAGAAAACAGGCAAAATCACAGAATTCCAGGGCTGCATTTCGTCCAGGGGTCAGTGTGTCTATCATGTCCTCATAAAGTTCTGGCACCTTATATGCCACATCCTTGTACATCTCGTAGTTAAAGCGGATGAAAGTCTTTAAGTCCTTCTTTGAGGATACTTTCTTAATGGTTACGGTCATTGTTCCAGATATAAAAGATATTTGGGTGTAAAGTTAACGATAATTTTTCAAATTATCACCCTAAGATTTTTCAATCTTTGTTTTTTTCAGTCTTTCTACACTTAATAAGCACTTTTTCACTCTCTTTAAGTGTTGTGGCAAACAGATAGACGTCACCTCCGTCCTTTAGCTTCAGGCGCTTGCGAAGGTCGGCTACCGATGTGGGAAAATTACGGACAGACAGATTGGCTTGAGTCAATCCTTGCAAGAAGAGTTTCATGTCTTTTTTGCCGAATCCGCTCACGCTTTCCACGGTAAAGCACCTGCCTGGAAATTCGGGGACATTCTGATTGCTGGTGTATAAGTGACTGTTGGGGTGCAGTTTCTGCAATTGGAATTGATGGGCTACTGCACGGAAGGCTCCCGATTTGATGAGTGCTGAATTGGGCTCATACAGATACTGCTGAATATTGTCGGAATAGGTTACAGTTGAGGCGCCCTCTTCTAGCAGAGTAAACCGGAACGTCTGGTTTCCCTGAGCGGTCAGATTGGTTGCTTCAAGTTGAATATTCTCGATGGAATGAATGTTTTTGTCCAGAATAAACAACAGTTCCTTACACTCGTTATTGACCGCAACGACATGCACTTCACGGACGTGTTTCAGGGTTCTCACAGCCAGTGTGATATCCAGCATGGGTGATAGTTTCACCATCACATAGTTAGCTTTCTCCAGCAGTAAGTCTTCCCATTCTGCCACATTGGGTTCGCAATCCGTAATAGCCACCACTTTACCGCCATGGGCATCTCTTCGGGCCGGATCCAGAAAAATCCAATCTACCGGTTTCATATTTTCCAGATAACGGGCAGCATCCGTGTTCAACACCTGAGTATGTTCAAGTCCTAATAAGGGGTGGTTATGTTGTTGGATTTCGCACAGGTATTCCTGCCTTTCGATGGCTGTACTCTGTTTGAATAATGGAGCGATAAAGGAAAAGTCAATGCCAAAACCTGCGGTCAAATCAGCAAAAGAGTCTTTATTTGACAGAATATTGGCTATGATTTCTGCTTTGTGTCGGGCAGTTTGCTCAGACGAGCATTGTTCCATGCTCAGGTGATGCGGATAATAGATGCCTGCCGTTTGGGCATAGGTGGGCAGTTTTTGTAAGGCGGTCTGATAGCCGGCAATCTGGTCGATGGCAAAAGGCATGTCCACATTCGGATAGCGTGACGCCTGCAACGCCAGATTGCGAACGTCATCATTCCGGTGGTTTGATATGAAATCCAGCGTTTCCTGCATCAGAAATTCAAAACCTTGTATTTAGCTTTGGCTTCAGCCCGGGTTACAAAGTTGAAATGCCACCATTCACTCTGTAGCGGTTTGTATCCGGCTTCTCTCATCACCTGGCGTAACAGCTCCCGGTTTTTCTTGGCTTGGGCAGAGATAGTTCCAGCCTGAACCATGGCTGCTTCGGTATTGATATGGGCCTCTTTGCCTAAGTGGTCCACTTTGGTACCCATGTCCAGTTCCTTGCCGTTCTTGTCCACAATGGTCACGTCTACAGCCAGACCATAGTTGTGAAGGCCTCCGCCATTGGCAGGATTGCTGACATAGATGTTTTTCGGGGTGCCCCTTACCACATCATACATCTTTTTCTGTACCGACATGGGACGACTGGCATCACAGATTTTCAGGTTGTAATCCGGATGAATCTTGTGAAGGGCTTGCTGTGCCTTTACCACGGCACGGGCTGCTGTGGGGTACAGGTAGGCTTCAGTCAAATCCTCGTACAGGACCACTCCGGTGAAATTATCCGCACGGGTATACATCAGGTCGATAACAAGGGTGGAATCCAACGTCTTGAGATTCAGGTATCCCATTGCCTGCATCTTTTTGGCTAGTGTACCTTGGGCCAAAGCGGAAAGGCTCACCAATAGAAATCCCAGAACAAGCGTCAGAATCTTTCTCATTATCTGAACTGATTTACTTCGGGCATGTACTCAAATCCCATAGGTGCCAGAATGTTCTCTATCGCCTCTTGATCTAAGCCTAAACTAAGGCATAATTCCTCAAATGAGTCGAATTCATCGCGTAATTTCATGTTCAGAAGGCTCATCAGCATGATGGGGTCTTTGGGCAGATTCTCAGTTTCCATAGAATGTAGTGTTGATATTTGATTATTCATTGCTTCAAATGAACATCCAACTGCTGGAAAGGAATTTCTATTCCACGTTCGGTCAGTACAGTGTATACTTTTTCTGTTACATCAAATTTAACTCCCCAGTAATTGGCAGATTCCACCCACATTCGCATCTGGAATTCGATGGAACTGCCTTTCATTGCGGTCATTGGGATGGCAGGAGCATAAGCCCCTTCTTTCAGGATGAGTGGGTTTTCGTTGATGATCTCCTCCAGAATTTCTCTCACTTTAGCGGCATCGGTGCCATAAGCCACCTCCACATCAATATCCACTCTTCGGTGAGTAGCCGTACTGTAGTTGCGCATGCTGCTGGTAGAAAGACTATTGTTAGGAATGATAATGGTCTGGTTGTCTGGAGTAATCAGGATGGTATTGAAAATCTGAATCTCCTTAACGGTTCCCGCGAAACCGGCAGCCTCAATGTAATCACCAATCTTATAAGGCTTAAAGATCAGTACCATTACGCCACCAGCAAAGTTCTGCATGGTTCCGCTTAATGCCATACCGATAGCAACACCGGCACTGGCAAACAGTGCGACAAACGAACTGGTTTCAATACCCAGAATGCCAATTACGGCAATGGCTAAAACAAAATTTAAGGTAATGGAAATCAGGCTGTCCAAGAAAGTGAAGAGAGAAGGATCCATGTTTTTCTTCTCCATGATTTTCCGAACCAGCATGATGATTCGCTTGATGATGAATCGTCCGATGAAAAAAACCAGAGCGGCAATGACCAGGTTCTTGCATGCCGAGGTTGCAAAACTTACCAGGTCACTCAGTGCCAGATGGCTCAGATCGAGTGATAATGACGATGAAACTGTCTCTTCGTTCATAATGGATATAATCAATTAGTTTTTCGGGGACAAAGGTACATTATTTTTTTTTATGGTCAAGCAATAGGTTCTTAAAAAGCGCTAATTTAAGGAATCGGAAAATGAAGAACAAAAAAAGCATGGGCCCGGAAAGCTTCCGAGCCCATGCCTTATACATTATTTGGAATGGAATTAGTAACCGAATACAGTTTCCAGAGAAACCTGCTCTACTGGACCCATGGTGCGCAGGTAAGGCAAATCCAACAGGGTGGCATCACCCAGCAGACCATAGATATAGGTGCGGTTCTTTACATACTTCTGCTGAGCAGCAACCACATCCTGCAGGGTCAGGTTCTTAGCGGTCTCGTAGATGAACTTGGCATTAGGCTCAGTTCTGCCCAACTCACGGTCAGCCAGGTAATTGTTGATCACCTGCATGCCGGTGGTGCGCTGGGTGCGCAGGGTAGCATCGATTGAAGCCTTGGCAATGTCGAATGCCTTCTGGCTCTCAGGCATGTTGTTGATGATATCATCAAATGCCTCTACGGCAATGTGCAACTTGTCGCTCTGTGAGCCGATAGTAGCCTGGAATGAGTATGCGTCATCGGTAAAGGTTGGTACGTTCAGGCTTGCACGGGCTCTGTAAGCCAATGCGCGTGCCTCACGCATCTCCTGGAATACGATGGCATTCATACCGCTGCCGAAGTAAGAGTTGTACAGACGTACCACAGCATCGTCTTCTGGAGCATACTTGGCACCGTCGCAGGTAAACTGGATATAGTTGAACTGACGGGTCTTGTAAGGTGCAATGAACACCTTAGGAGTGGTGGTCAGCACCTTCTGTGCATACAGCTTGGTCAGAGGCTCCAGCTTGTCAGCTACCTTATGATGCTCAGCCAGCAGGCTCTTCACGTCTGCCTCGCTTGAAGGACCATAGTAAGCCACGGTGTGCTGCTTGTTCAGCAGTTCCTTTACCTTAGCCAACAGCTCTTCTGAAGTAATGTTCATAATCTGCTCATCGGTCATGGTAACCTTCTTCACATACTCAGGACCGTACATAACGTAATTGTTCAAGGCGGTGGTACAAGCGTTCTGGTTGAACTTGTTGTCGTTACGCGACTTCAGCAATGACTGCTTGTAAGACTCCAGTACCTTCTCATCGGCTGCAGCATTGGCTATCAGGTCTTCTACCAGATCCAGTGCCTTGCCCATGTTTTCATTCAGACCTGAGACAGACAGCTGCAGGCTGTTGGTAGTAGTTCTGAAGCTGAAGCTGCTGGCCAGTTTATACATCTCCAGTGCCATCTTCTCGGCGCTGTTGGTCTGTGTACCCAGATAAGACACATAATCCACGGCCATGTTCAGGGCAGGATCATTCAGCAGACCCTCGTCGAAGATGAAGTTCAGCTGAGCCACCTCGTTGATATCGTTCTTCTTGTACAGCAGTTCCATACCCTCCTTAACATCCGATTTAGAAAGGTCGGTTGCATAGTTTACGAATACAGGCTCGATAGGCTGTACCTCGCTGTTCTGGATTTCGGTCAGGAAGGCACTCTGCTTATCGCGGTTGGTAGCGATAGGAGTGATGGCAGGAGCCACAATCTTCTGGTTCTTAGGATTAGCACCCACGTGCTTGAATACTACGCAATAGCTGTTCTCGCCCAGGTACTTGTTGGCCCAAGCCACAACGTCAGCCTTGGTAATCTTCTCCAGACGCTCCATCTTGTGAACATCGTCAGCCCAATTATGCTTTGCGATGAACGAGGTGACATACTGGCGTGCACGCTGGCCGTTGCTCTCCAATGCACGCATCTGGCGCAGCTTCTGGTTAGCTACCGAGGCAGCAATCAGGTCCTCGTTGAAGTCACCTGCACGAAGCTTGGCCATTTCAGCCAGCAACAGGTCGCGAACCTCTTCCATGCTCTGACCCTTATTAGGGAAACCCTCCAGGTCGAACTCACCGTAATCCACTCTTCTGTCAGCCGATGCCGAAGCCTTCAGCATCTTCTGCTGCTGGTTGATATCCAGGTCAATCAGACCGGCCATGCCGTTGTTCATGATATCACCTACAATGCTACCGATCTCGCTCTCCTGAGTGCTCTGGCCAGGAATTCTCCAGCCAATCATCACAAACTCAGCATCGGTACCGTATACGTGGCGGGTTACAGGGGCAGTAATCTCCTCCTCTGGCTCGTATTTCAGCTCAGGGATATTTGGATTAGGCTGCCAGTCACCAAAGTACTTCTCGATGATAGCTACCATCTCATCCGGGTCAAAATCACCCGACAGACAGATAGCACAGTTGTTAGGCACATACATGGTCTCCTTCTGCTTCTTGATAGCCTTGATAGAAGGGTTCTTCAAGTGATCAGAGGTACCCAGAACGGTCTGTGTGCCGTAAGGATGATGCTTGTACAGAACAGAATCCATGGCATACATGGCGTTCTCGCTGTCCACGTTCATGTACATGTTGTACTCCTCATAAACAGTCTCCAGCTCGGTGTGGAAACCACGGATCACCATGTTCTTGAAACGGTCGGCCTGAACCTTGGCCCAGTTCTCAATCTGGTTGGAAGGAATGTTCTCGGTGTAGCTGGTTACATCCTCCGATGTGGAAGCGTTTGAACCGGTGGAACCGATGATAGACATGGCCTTGTCGTACTCGTTAGGAATGGAGATTTTAGATGCCTCATAGCTCAGCGAGTCGATGACATGATACAGGGCACGTCTTTCGGCCTCATCAGTCTTGGTTCTGTACACCTCGTACAGATCCTCAATCTGATCCAGGATTACTTTCTCTGCCTCGTAATCGGTAGTACCCAGTGAAGGAGTGCCCTTGAACATCAGGTGCTCCAGGTAGTGAGCCAGACCGGTATTGTCGGCTGGGTCGTTCTTACCACCGCTACGGACAGCAATGAAGGTTTGGATACGAGGTTCCTGCTTGTTGACTGACATATACACTTTCAGTCCGTTCTGCAGGGTGTAAATCTTGGTGCCCAGAGGGTCACCGGCTACTGTCTCATACTTACTGTTTTCGGTAGAGCAAGCAGCAAAGGCCAGCAGTGATACCACTGCCAAAGCCAGAACTTTGAATGCTTTCATATACTATATGATCTAGATAGTGTTAAAACTGGGTGCAAAATTACAGAATTTCGGCCAAGTGTGAAATCAAATGGTTAAAAATATATCTTGTTTTCCGTCAGTTGTCCACAATTGGTGGCTGATAATCCTCCAAGTACATTTAATTCAGGCTGTGTTTTTTATGGTATCCGCTTTGCCGGAAAATGGATTATTGCTACATTTGAACCGCCAAATACAATAACTATATAATATGATTATTTATGAAAACAATAAAATTTAAATTACGTGAGGGTGAAGAGTTCATACAGCTCATCCAGTTGCTGAAGGCTACAAGTCTGGTGGATTCAGGTGCCACTGCCCAGTTTGTGGTGTCAGAAGGCATGGTAAAGAGAAACGGCGAGGTGGAACTGCGAAAGCGTGCCAAGTGCATTCCCGGTGATGTGATAGAATTCAATCATCAGGTTATTGAACTGATGTGAGTTGGGAAACCGGAATCAGAGAATCCGGTACGTGAACGCTGAGATTATGGATGAAGGTAACAAAAAAACATGTATTTATATCAAAAATTATACCTCAATATTATTATAAAAATAGATTAATTAGTAGAATATTAATGTTTTATCGTTAAAATTGGACTGGCTGAGAATTATACCTCCCAAATTATATACTTTAGTATAATTGGGCTATATTTGCAGCCATGAAGCATTTATATAAACATATCCTGCCCCTGTTCATCTTGTGTGCATTCTTTTTCGGTTGCAGCACAAGACCAAATGAGTTGAAAAGAGTTCTGTATGCCTATAGTTTACTGAACAGTAATCCGGATAGTTCGTTAGTTGTACTTTCTCAGTGTAACCGGAGCACGTTTTCAGAGCAGCATTTGGCTTACTACAATCTGGTCTATTACATGGCGCAGGACAAGAGCGGATTGGATGTTAATAGTGATTCGCTTCTTCGTTTATCCTACAATTATTATACTTTGCATGCTGATGATAGTCTTTATGCAAAGTGCTTCTATTATATGGGGAAGTATTACTCCCTTGTTGACAGTGCGAAATTAGCAAAAGATTGTTTTCTTACGGCTATTGATTCATCCGAGAAACAGGGAGATCTATATACACAGTATCTGTCATCCGAGAAACTGAGCCGTTTGTTAAGAATAAGTAATCCGGATGAGGCCTTATTGCTAGCCCGTAATGCCTACCGGCTTTTATGCCAATATGATTCCACAAAACTTTCCAATAAGGTTTATCTGTTGATAAATATAGGCAATTGCCATAACCAGTTGCATAATCCGGACTCGTCAAAAGTCTATATGAAACAGGCTCTAAAGGAAGCACTATCCTCAAAGAATGATCAATTGATTGGTGATGCATACCATTCCGTATCATCGTCATTTCTTCGGGACAATCAAGTGGATTCCGCATTAAGCTATGCTCATAAGGCATTGGAAACAGTCCCCCGTAAGCCGAGTTCATTATACAGCTTGCTGTCGGAATGTTATATGGCTGCCAATTTATTAGATTCAGCTAAGAGTGTCCTGGTTGAATCTTTGGGCCATGCCGCAACCAGTAAAGATAAATATGTAGCTTTTGTGAAACTTGCGGAAATAGGCCTGGAACAGAATGGTGATAGTGAAACCAAGCACTATGTTGATTCTTCATTAGTTTATCTTCGTCAGCTTTATCTTACTTCTGAAAAAGAGAATGTGGAATACATGAAAGATAAAGTAGCCCTAAATCGGAAGGAGGAACTGCTAATGGAGAAGCAGTGGGTTTTTGGAATCGCCCTGACAGCATTATTGATTATCTTTATCTTATTGACCTTGTTGTTTTATACTCAGAGACGAATGTCCAGGAAGCAAATTCTTCTGGAACAAGAAAGGAATAAGATTGAAAAGCTTAAACATGATGTTGAGCAGGAGAAAATAAACCTTATTATCGAGAGTCGAGAACGGCAAATAGAACTGTATAAAAAACTAATCTTGTCAAGGGTTGATTTTTCCAATAAAATTAATGAGCTGAAGGACAAAAAGACAGCAGAAACTCTGTCCAATACAGATTGGCTGGAGATAGAAACTTATCTTAATGAATTGGTACCCGGTTTTCTTCCTACATTGAGGGAAAGGCATCCCGATTTGAAAGAAAAGGATATTAGATTCTGTATGCTGCTTAAGTTGGGCCTTAATAATAATGATCTTCTTCGTTTTTATGAAAGAGGATTGCAGGCTATAAAGCAACGGTTACTTAATTTAAAACCCACATTAGGCATTGAGGGCAAATCCATTTCAACACGTGAATATATCTGCAATATACTGTAAAATAATGTTAATTAACGTCTGATTTTATACCTTTATTTATTGATGTTTGTTTGAAATATTGTGTGTAAATCAATGTTTACCAATAAAATATGGTTTGTTTCATTTTGGACGAATAATTATACCTCTTCAATTTGCTGAAATTACCCATCATGCCTAATTTTGCATCATAAATATTAATTTTATTAAATTATGAGTAAGAAGTTTATATTAGTTTATCTGTTGGCTTTGCTGTTTTGTACAAATTTAAATGCCAACATTATTATTGATGATCCTATTGTGAAGGATTCAAGTAACAACAATAATGGTGGACGAACAATCTCTCCATCATTCGACCTGACAGTTAATGGGGATGTACTCAGTATTGATATCAATAGATATCTGGGCAACGCTGTTGTTTCAGTTATGGCGGCTGATGGTAGTTCTAGTATCTCAGGTACCTATTATATAAATGGCCATGACACCGTCTGCCTGGACTTTACCGGTTATTCGGAAGGTCTTTACCAGATGACCATAACCCTAGGAAATGGTGATGTTTATTTAGGTAGTTTTAGAATAGAGTAAACTAGATTCCATCTTAATTGAGGTCCT
>JAKSLP010000038.1 GCA_024401115.1 Bacteroidaceae bacterium
CACCCTCGGCGGTATACAGGTCAAGTGGTATCGAGGTGAAGAAATATCCGTCATCGCCGCACCGTGCCTTGATGGTGGTCTGCACCAGGTTGTTGGCATCTATGAGGTCGATATACACATAGCGGCTATAGGGATAGAAATCCTCATGGCTGGTGGACAGCACCTGTCCGGTAATCTGCAGTGTGTCACTGGGTGAGCAATACGAGGTGACCGGTGCCAGGAACACCCGTTCGGACAGGAACACCTTATCCTGGGCTGACAGCTGTAAACAGCTGATGGCAGACAGCAATAATATGGTAATTATCGTTCTCATAGCGTGATATTTTGGGTTTTGCAAAAATACGAACAATTTCAACAAATGGCAAAGGGAAATCCCTAATTGTCCATAGGGGTTTCCCTATTTCTTTCAAGACTGACAAAATCACTCCCGCCTCTCTCCTTCCATTCTGGAAAGAAAGAGGCGGGAATATAAATCAGTTCAAAGTAATGTTTTCAGCAGTTCCAGCACCTGATCAGGATCGCTGAAATTGGTCTTATGTTCATCTATATAAGCCTGAATCTGAGCGGCCTTATCCGGAAGGATCTTTATCAATGTCTTGGCATTATTGAAGCGTTTCATCTTGTTCTTCTGAACCAGAAAATAAGAATTGTCGCTGTGCATTTTCCAAGCCTCAATGTTCTTGATGTGCTCCACGCCCGGGTTCTGTCCGATAATGCGCATATCAATGCTCTCAACACTTCCCTGGGTCTTAATTCCCATAGCTCCTACCTTGCCCTGATTTTCCATTTTAGCCTTATAGTCCACAGCCAGGGAGAATGACGGGCTGGTGTAAGTAATATCTAGGAAGCGGACACCGTATGGAATCATCTTATGACCACCAAGAAACAAGGTATCCACCTGTTCAGGATTACTCAATTCCATCACATTATTGCCGTCCATAAACTCCATGCGCTGAGTCTTGCAATTATAATTGAATTTCTCTCGCAAAGGAAGTCCACGCTTCATCTTGGCCACGCTAACGGTGAATTCCGACAAGACATATTGCTGGGCATGTGCCACATGGCCTACCATCCACAAAGAAAAGAATAAGAGTACCAAACGCTTCATAGCCGTATATTTTTTGCAAATATAACAATAAAACAAAAAAGGCGTGCCGGAAAGCACGCCTTTTTTATATAGAGCTTGAATTATTTATCAGCAACGATGTTGAAATAATCCTTAGTAGCCCAGAACAGTGGAGAGTAGTAACCTGTCTCCTCAACATAGGTTGCAGCCTTAGCAGCAGCATAGTTGTCTGCATTGTAGTTGATCTCATCCGATGGATAAGGCAAACGGTGAGGAGGAGTTGCATAGTCTGTACGCTGACGGTCAGAAGCAAATGCGTTGAATGGATAACCGGTACGACGTACTACGTTCCAAGCCTCCAACTCATTCATGAAACCGAAGTTCAGCCACAACTGGGTAGCAATACACTTCTGAGTACCGTCCCAGATGCTCTCTGCATAAGCCTTCTCTTCAGCCTCGGTAGAGATAACCAATTCACGATAACCCTTATAGCTATCGTTCAGGTTACCAGCATACATAGAGCTGTTCAGCTTCATGTTCTTGTAGTACTCGATAGAAGCTACAACACCACTAACAAAGTTCTCCTTAGCCTTAGCCTCGTCAGCAGCAACACCGTAACCCATAGCATAAGCCTCAGCCTTGCTCAGAGCAACCTCAGCAGGACCAATCCAAATACCGTTCAGGTTCTCGTTACCCTGATAGTCAGCCCAACCTGCAACTGCCATAGAGTCCATACGGCAGAAGTAGTTACACTGAGAGATACCCTTATCCAGGAAGTACTTAGTCTTCTCGGTAGCCAACTGATCAATTTCAGTTGAAGTCATGGTAACATCGTAAGCAATGTACTCACCGTCTGGGTTACAGTCGTAAATGTAAGGCAAACGAGGGTCAGTGTTAGCATCTGGAATACCGTTAGCAGGAACGTTCATAGCATCCAGCATAGACTTTGAACCAGCACCGTAAGAGCTGGTAGCCAAAGCCTGAGAAGTACCCTTACCATAGTTGAAGGTATCGTTACTGGTATTAGCAGTAACACCCATCAGCTGGTCAGCAGTCTCAATCAGAGGATACTGAGTAGGGTTGTTCAAAATCTCACCGATAACAGCCTGAGCCTGAGAAGTCAGAGCACCATTAGTAGCACAGTGCAGAGCAACACGCAGACGCAAAGAGTTGGTGAAACGACGCCACATATCAATATCACCACCAGCGGTAGTGAAATCCTGCATCTTTAAAGCGGTTAAACCAGCAGCATTGATAGGGCCAGCCAGGAAGTCATTGGTCTGCTTCAGGTCGTTCATAATCTGAACATACAGATTCTGGTCGTCATCGTAAACAGCAGCCTCCTTAGAAGCAGCATAGTCACTGGTCTTCCACAGAGTACCAGCGCCAGTGAATGGAACGTCACCGAACAGAGACATCATCTCGTGCAACTGAGCCTCCAATACGGTACGGCCCAGGTGAACAAATACCTCGTTAGCAGAGCGCTCAGCCTCTGACAACTGATCGTAAGTGTTCTCCAGAACACGGAACTGGGTCAGCATGTCGTAGAAGTTCATCCAACGGGTGTTGAAATAACCTTCGCTGGCACCACGGAAACGGCCACGGCCGTTAGCCTCACCTACTACACCTGAGAATACACCAGAGGTAGAAGACTGAACATACCAGCGGTAATACACTGGGTTCATCCAGGTATTTCCCTTCATCATAATAGCGGTGAATACCTGAGGTACACCTACTGTCTGGGTCTTAGAAGGATCAGCATACTTCTCGTCATAAGACTCCTCAGAGCAGCTGAAGAGAGAAGCCAATGCCACGCAACCCAATGCGATTGAAAATATCTTTTTCATAATATTCTTTCTTTTATTGATAAATGAGACTTCGTGTTAGAAACTTGCACGGAGTGACAAACCGAATGTGCGGGCAGAAGCAGAACCGTTACCGCAAACTGACTGCCAGATCCAGGTTGTACCATCGGCGTTCTCAGCATCGAACATCTTCAAGCTACGATAGATGTAGAATGGGTTGCGAACGAATGCAGATACAGACAAGTTGCTGCAAGAGAACTTCTTGGTAATCTTGGTTGGCAAAGTGTAACCCAAGGTAATCTCACGACACTTGATGTAAGAGTTCTTCTGAATAGCATCAGCATAGCTCTGGGTAGAAGAAGTACCCCAGCCGTACTGACTATTGTTAGCCTCGAACTGAGTAACGATGATGTCGTTAGGAGTACCATCCTCCTTAACACCTGGCTGAATCAAACCGTTGTCCCATACCAAGTGACCGTCAATAGATGTTACACCACGCTGGTAACCAGAAGGAGCCTCAACACGGTGCAAAGAACCCTTGTTAGATACATCGTCAGCATCGCTATAGTAGTAAACACCACCGGTAGCACCATCACGTACACCAACTGCATCTGTAATGTTACCGGCATCCATCATGTACTGCCATGGCAAGTTCAACATATCACCACCGATACGGAAGTCGAAGTTCATATCCAAAGTCCAGTTCTTGTAGCTCAGGCTGGTACCGAAACCACCAGTAGCATCTGGCATAGCGTTACCTACCTTGTGACGGGTCTCAGTATCAGTTACATACAAACCGTCAGAACCTACGACGTAGTTACCCTTTGCATCCTGCTTCCAGGTATATGCATACCAGTCACCCATTGGCTGACCAACGTGAGACTCCAGGTTTGCAGCACCGTTATCGAAACCGGTGTGGTTCAAAACGTCCAAACCATCAGCCAGCTTCTTTACCTTATTCTTGTTGAATGCCAAGTTAGCACGAACATCCCATCTCCAGTCCTTGGTCTGAACAGGTGTACCGTAAACGCTCAACTCAATACCTGAGTTGGTCAGCTCACCGACGTTCATCAACATGCTGGTAGCACCCATAGATGCTGCAGAAGTTGCAGTCAGGATCTGATCCTTGATATCGTTGTAGTAGTAGCTGAACTCCATACCCAGACGGTTGCCGAAGAACTTGTTCTCGATACCGATCTCATACTCATACTTCTTCTCTGGCTTGATAGACTCGTTACCGATTTTTACATCCATGTAGTTGTAAGTATAGGTCTGGTCGCGCAGTACTGAGCTCTGGTTGTATGCCAAGTTAGCATAGTAGATTTCAGGAGCGTTACCTACGATACCGAATGAAGCACGCAACTTACCGTAATCCCACCATGTTGGGCACTTGTCCTTCATCAGCTCGGTGTAAACTACAGAAGCACTTACAGATGGATACCAGAATGAGTTGCTACCGCTCTTCAGGGTAGAAGTCTTCTCCTGACGGATAGTACCTTCCAAGTAACCCCACATGTCGAAACCGTAGCTAGCGGTTGCGAACATACCGGTACGCTGCAAGCTCTGACGCTGCATGCTAGCGTTCTTGGTACCTACAGATGCGTTCAAGTTGAACCAGTTCTCCTGAGTCAAACCCTGAGAAGTGCTTACGCTAGAAGCGTAGAAGTTCTCCTGACGGGCATTCCAACCCAAGTTAGCGGTTACATTGTGCTTCTCACCGAAGGTCTTATCGAAGCTCAGCATGATATCACCATAGAAGATCTCATACTTCTTGTTCATCAGACCGTAAGAGTCGCTGTACTGACCGTTGGTAGAGAACAGGTGTGCATTCTCAGCGCTGTTCTTGTTCTCAATCTTATCAATGGTCAAGTCGGTTGCGATACGGCCAGCCAAGGTCAAACCAGGAATGATCTCCCAAGTTGGGTTAACACTACCCAAGAAACGGGTGTGCTGCTCCTCCTGAGTCTTACCCATGATGTTCCAGAAATACTCGCTCATCAAAGCATCAGAACCCATTGGGGTGTACAGGAACTGCTCGTCTGGAGTCAGAGTATTGGTGGTACCACCGTTCAAGTGGAAGGTAGAGTTCATGTAACCCAAAGAAGTTACAGTGTGGTCACGGATGTAAGCAACATCGGTGAAACCACCGAACATACCCGAGTAGTTCTGAGTCAGACGTGAGATACGATATGCACGGTTCTTGATGTTCTGAGTGGTATAAGAAGCGGTATAGTTAATCTTCAAGCCCTTAGCTACATCCAGAGTGCCGTTTACATTGAATACATGCTTGTTGTTGTTTGAGTTATACTGCATTGACTTGTTGTCATTGTAAGTATAAGAGAAACGCATGCTGTTGTGCTCTGTGCTGTTGGTCAGAGACAAGTTGTAAGTCTGGTTGAAACCGGTGCGGAAGATATCAGCCCACTGATTGTGATCGATTGGGGTGAATGCACGCTGTGTACCATCGAAGTAAGTAACACTCTTAGATGCATCGTAACGAGCACCATAAGCACGATAGGTCTCACGGTTAGGAGTAACAATACCGTTACCGTTGCGATCGAAACGACGACCGGTGATGAAACCGGTAGCAGCCTCCTGAGTATCGCCCAGTACCCAGTTATCGTAACCAGGACCGAACTCCTTCTGGATCTCTGGCATGTAAGCTACATGATCCCAGCTGAAGTTAGCGCTCAAATCCACGCGAGTACCAGTACCCTGCTTACCCTTCTTGGTGGTGATCATTACAACACCGTTAGCAGCCTCGGAACCGTACAGAGCAGATGCAGCAGCACCCTTCAAAATTGAGATGCTCTCAACGTCCTCTGGGTTGATATCAACGAAACCGTTAGACTCGGTACGCTGTGCTGACCAGTAGTCACCGTTGTTAGCGTTACCGTTGTGGATAGGCACACCGTCCATTACGATCAATGGCTGGGTGTTACCGCTGATTGATGACAAACCACGTACCTGAATAGATACAGCAGAAGTACCACCACCAGGAGCAGAGTTAATACGTACACCGGTAGCCTTACCATACAGACCAGAAGCCAAAGTAGTAGCACCAGTCTTGGTCAAATCCTCAGCCTTTACGGTAGAAATAGCGTAACCAACCTTCTTGGCATCCTTCTTGATACCCATAGCGGTTACAACAACCTCTTCCAAAGCCTGAGAGTCATCCTCCAAAGTAACGTTCAGAGGCTGGCCGTTCCAAACTACTTCCTGAGTAGTATAACCTACGAAAGAAACAACGAGAGTAGCACCTCTCTGAACTCCACTGATAGTGAAGTTACCATCCAAATCGGTGATTGTACCATTGGTGGTACCCTTTACAAGGATAGAAGCACCAATTACGGGTTCGCCAGTGCTATCAATGACTGTACCCTTACAAGCACCATTCTGTTGTGTGATTGACACACCTGCTACATTGTCTGTAGCTGCAAATGATACCACTGGAGCAAAGCTCATCAATGCCATCATCATGCTAACTGATGTAAGTCGTTTTGACATAACTAATTGATTTTGGTGTTTATATAGTATATTGTTACTAATATTGTTCCCACAATAATTTACGTGTTTATAGTACTATAGAAGGATTTAAGGCTATGCATGTTTCCAACAGATAGTATGACCACTATAGATTAATGTGTGCAAATTTAAGTATTTTTTTTATTTAAAAGGTTTTTTTGGGCGGCAAATTATTCTATTCGCATTCATTTTTAACAAATTCATAGTCCAAATACCTTATATATAATCTTCATTAGTCAAAAAAGTATGAAAGTTGGAAATACATACGTAAAAATAGGTATAATAAGGAGGTATAATGAATTATTTAGACTAAATTTGCAACGATTGGTCAATCTATCCAAATAAAAGAATATGAAAAAACTGTTTTTTTTACTGGCTCTGATGATGTCGGTCATCACCACCCAGGCACAGGATTTTGCCGTTGAGAAGTTCCAGACCCAAAGCGGCAAGAACATCTCAGTAACCCTAATCAAGCATGCATCCATGGAAATCCGTGTGGACGACTACATCATCCAGGTGGATCCGGTAAGCCGCTACACCGACTACAGCAAGTTCAACAAAGCCGATCTGATCCTGATCTGCCATGAGCATGGTGATCACATGGACCCTAAAGCAGTAGAACCACTGCTGAAGGAGTCTACCCTCATCTACGCCAACCAGCGCAGTCTGGAGAAGCTCCCTGCAAGAACCGTAGCCCTGGAAAACGGCAGTTCCGTCCGGGTCAATGACTATCTGAACGTGGATGCTGTTCCTGCCTATAATCTGGCACCGGAGAACCTTCAGAAACACCCTAAGGGTGTGGGCAACGGCTATGTCCTGACGATTGACGGATTCCGTATCTACATTGCCGGTGACCTGGATATGATTCCTGAACTCAAGGATATCAAGAACATTGATCTCTGCTTCCTGCCCATCAACGGTCCGACCATGACCCCTGAGCAGGCTGTTGAGGCAGCTCTTCTGATTGAGCCAAAAATCTTCATCCCTTACCACTTCTCCAACACCAACGTGCAGGAAGTAAAGGATAAGGTAGATGCTGCCGGAAAGAAGATAGAGGTGCGTCTGCGTGAGATGCAGTAAGGAAAAAACAAATAATAAAAAACAGGGTGTGCCATTTGAAATGACACACCCTGTTTTTTATCTCATCTTATTCATCAGGACCTGCATCCAGTAACCGCCGATAACCGAGCGGGCACGGAAACCTACCCACTCACCGCTGTCGGTGTGGTGCCAATCGCTGATTGGAACGCGTGTGGTGGTCTCGTTGATGTAACGGTACAGCGGAGCGGCAAACTTCTGGAAGGTTTCCTGGTCGGGCGACATGGCTGCCGACCACATGATCCAGTCGCTCTTGGTGTATTCCTTGCGGCAGTCCAAAGGCAGACCGTAGGCATTCTGGTTCTTCAGGTAGCAACTAATCTCCTTGTCGAACACCTGTGCCGAGAACAGGTTGGTGCCCCACATTTTATCCCATACCATATTATACTTCTGGCTCCAAGTATTCTCGCGGTCGAATGCCAGGCGGTAATGGTCACCGTCATCGGCCATCTTCTCCCACTTACCTGCCATGTCCTTGGCAATGGCACCGTAGCGGTCGGCCAGTGCGGTCATGTTCATCATGCGGGCCATCTCGCTATAGGCCTGGATACCCATGATAGCCTTGACAGACAAGTTGGCATTGTGTGCCCAGTGACCGGCAAAGTCGTCGGTACACAACTGATTAGAAGGGTCCAGACCGTTCTCCACCAGGTAATCGGCCCAAGTGGTCAGGATATCCCAGTAAGGCTTCACATAATCGGTATTGCCGTCAATCTTAGAGATGGCAGCCGACAGAATCAGCATGTTACCGCTCTCCTCCACCGGCATATCGCCACCATACACCTGACCGTTGGCAATCGGATAAGTACCCAGGTCATGTGCAGCGAAAGGCTTGGTCCAGCGACCGGAACGGCTGTACTCGAAGATACTGGTCATCATGCCCTTCTCCAGTTCCGGATTATAAATAAGGTACAGCGGAGCCGAAGGATAAGTCAAATCCACGGTGTTCACGCAGCCGTTACTGTTATTCTCCTTAGAGAACCACAACAAGCGGCCCTGACGGTCGGTAAACAGCTTATGAGCCGACATGACCTGACGGTAGGAAGCCGAACAGATCTCGGCATACTGCTGGCCGCCAGCCTGCAGTGCATCGTCATAGATCATGGCATCCAGGTCCTGGCAGCGCTGCATAATGGAACCGTAGTTGTCGCGCAGACGCTCGAACGCATCGGTAATGGTCACCGCACCGTCGTGCTTCCAGTAACCCATGCGCAACTGGTGCATGTACTCGATAGCGTAATCATCGTCGTATCCCATCATCAGGTAGTCCTGCACTGGGACAGTACCCACCTTACCCAGATCATGCACATAGGCCATGGCCGGCATGTGCTTGTCGCGGGTCACCACCTCGCTCTTGGAAGGCAGCAATCCGCCCTGCTGCATGAAGGCCTTCTTCATGTCGCTGGCATCACCCAGACTCACCTTCCGGCCATTGCCCTCCTTGCCTGCCAGATACACATAACCCCAGTCGATGCAGATCTGGTCGCCCTGCTGGGCACAGATAGGCTGCTCGATGGTACCGGCCTTGACATAAGCCAGACCATTCTTCTGCAGGGTATTGGCCACGGTAGGCTGTGCCAGTGAGTTGACCGCCATATCGGGACTGGTCTCGAAATACACCTGCACGTCGTGTGCCTTCTTGTCGGTAGAGCGTACCTGATAAGAGATGTAATTGACCGGAGTAGACAGCAGGTCCAGGTCGTCAATCAGCTGAGGAGCGGTGAACACCACATTCAGTTCCACAGGACCGCAGGCAAAGGTATAATACGAACTGGTGGCCAGGACACTGACGCTGGTCTGACGGGCCTCGGCAGTGAAGCGGGCAGCCGAATTATCCTCGCGGTACAGGCCGAAATCGATATACGCACCACCGGTGATGTTGTGGCAGTGACCGGCCAGCACGTTGGTACCCTTGCGCAGGGCCTTCTTCTGCTCATCGGTCAGGAGGATATGAGTGGCCTGATGATGACACTCGGGAGTGGAGTGCAGTTTCACGCCGTTCAGGTAAATCTCAAACTCATCGTCATTGGCATAGCCCAGGTACAGGGCGTCGTCGGTCAGATCGTCCACCTGGAAGGTACGGCGCACATAGATATCGCTGTACTCCTCCACCCAAGGAGTGCCCACATAGGCATTCTCGGTGGTACCGAAACCGGCCTTTCCGGTTTTCCACTGACTGTCGTTGAACTCCGGATTCATCCAGTCGGCAGCCGGAGTCTGGCGGGTATAGCGGCCCTCCCAGGTCTGCTCATCGGCCATGCACAGCAGGTTGTTCAGCACTACCCTATCCTTGCCCAGGAAGCGGTAGGTCTGACCGTCCACACGGATGGCACCGATCAGGGTCTTCGGGTTATCGGTCCAATGGGTTACGGATCCCTGCATCAGCTGGTCATAGGGTGACCAGATAGAGAAATAGGGATCGGATACGACCAGCGGAACGGAAGGCAAGCGCAGTGTTGAGGTGCGGTTGGGTTTCAGATCCACGGGTTCGGCGGCATTGACTGCTACAGGGAACAGCAATGCGGCCAGGAAAGTTAGGATTGTCTTCATTGTTTTATTATGTTGTTTTTTCTGTTCACAGCTGTCATCCTGAGTGAAACGAAGGATCTTTACTGGCTAGTATGCCTTCCGGTTTTAGAAAGATTCTTCGCTTCGCTCAGAATGACATTATTTATCTCTGGGGCTTCGCTCAGAATGACATTATTTATTCCATAGTAAATGAAGGTGGCAGATCGGCATCGGCTGCACCCCAAGCCTTGTTCGGATGCTTACCCATGACCAGTTCCAGGGTACCGCCATTCATCAGGTCATCGTGTGAGAACCAGGACTTGGTCCATTCCTTGCCGTTCAGCTTAGCCGACTGGATGTACTTGTTCTCCGGATCGTAGTTCAGGCACTTGAGCTGGAAGGTCTTGCCGTTCTCCAACTTGATGCTCAGGTCCTGGAAGGTAGGACTGCCGATGACGTACATAGGCAAACCAGGAGTAACGGGGTAGAATCCCATCATGGAGAATACCACAAAGGCAGTCATACCGCCACCGTCCTCATCGCCAGGAACACCCATCAGGTCATTGCGGAACCACTGCTTGAGCAGGTTGCGTACACGCTTCTGGGTGCGCCAAGGCTGACCGGCATAATTATATAAATAAGGAATATGGCAAGCAGGCTCGTTACCCATAGAGAACTGGCCCACATTGCCCGAATGATCCGGATACGTGGCATAGAAATCGAAACGGCTCTTGCCCAGAGGCTCAGAGAACATCCTCTCCAGCTCGTTCACGAACTTCTCCTTACCGCCCATCATCTTAATCAGGTCGGCCACATTATGCTGAACATCCCAGCGGTACTCCCAACCGTTGTTCTCGTCATAGGCATCGCGCGCGCCCAAGCCGGTAGGATAACGGTAATCGAATGGCTCGACAAATACGCCGAAGCTGTCCTTCGGATGGAAGAAACCGGTCTTCTCGTTATAGATGGTACGGTAGTTCAGACTGTGATTCAGGAAGTAATCGGCATCCTCCTTATTACCCAGGTTCTTGGCAATGTTACCCAGACACCACTCATCGAAAACGGTACCCAGGGTAACAGCCACCGGCTGGCGGCGCTCGAACGAATGCACCTCAGGAACGGTCTCGGTCTCGCCCGGAGCCAACGATGGGAAATAGCCGTGATCCTTGAAGAACTTATCCAGCACACCGGCAGGCTTGCCCGACCATGGAGCCAGGGTCTTCTCGGTGATGCCCGCCTTGCACACCTCGTAGGCCTGAGCCAGGTCGAAGCTGCGCATACCCTTGTTGTAGGCATCCAGCACGGTAGCCACACCGTGGTTACTGTTCATCCGACGGCTATCGCCGGTCACCTCAGGGAAGGTAGGCATCCAGTGTGGAGTAAGCTGATAAGCCATGCGGATGAAAGAGTTCACCATATCGCTCTCCTTCTGGGTCTCCACAATCAGACGCAGCGGATGAGTGGCACGATAGGTATCCCAAATCCAGTCGTCCACATAGAATGGAGTACCCTCGTCCTGGTGTACCTGATTGTCGTAAGCACTGTAGTACTGGCCATCCTCGGAGATACAGATCATGCGCTCGTAGGTGCGGTACAGTGAGGTATAGAAGATGGTCTTCTCGTCCAAGGTTCCACCCTTTACGTTAATCTTGCCCAGCGTAGCATTCCACAGGTCGCGGCCCTCGGCTGCCGTCTTCTGTACATCGTAATGGGTAATCTCGCGCTGCAGGTTCTTCTTGGCCTGATCCACGGAGATGAATGACACACCGTAGCGTACGTTCAACTTGTCGGTTCCCTGCGGATAAGCCAGGGCGTAGCAGGACTGGCGCTCACGGGCCACAGGGCGCTGAGTGACCTCGGTTGGAGCCTTGTCGGTCTCCATGTAGATATAAATCTTGGTATTGTTCTCCAGATTCTGGAAGCCGCTGATGGTCTTTCCATCGGTGGTCAGTTCACCGTTGCGGGTATTGAACAGCAGGTAAACCGGCTCGCCCTTCTGGGCAAAACCCAGTTGGTAGATACCCGACTGGTGCGAAGGAGCATACTGCACGGAGATATCCTCATCGTCCAGGTCCACGCTATAGAAATAAGGCTTAATCACCTCGTTGTCATAACCGTAACTGATGACATTGGCGGCCTTCTCCAAATCACCCTGGTAAGGACTTAAGTTGAACGCAGAACTGCCGCGATGACTGGTCACGATCAGTGGCAGACCGCTGATAACATTACCCGTAAAATTCTCGCGCTCGGGATACACGCGCATGATGCTGTTTGGCAGGTGTACGGTAGGATAGGTAGGCACCAGCAGGTGGCTGATGTTACCGATGTAAGGATTGACATAATCCACCGGATCCTGCGTTGCCGAAGGTTGTGTCTGACAGGCCATCAAGCCCATAGAGCACACGGCAGCAGTGAATAGTTTTGATACGTATTTCATAATGCTATATTGTATTTATTTACTTTCCAACCATTTCAAGTTAAAGCTGTAATGGATGCGGCTGCTGACCAGATGAATCATGTCGTCCGGTGTCTGGCAGCCGGCCATGTAACCGCGGGGCTCGGCACGATGGTCGTCCATCTCGAAGAATCGGGTCCAGGCACCACCGTTCAGGAAACGGTACTTGCCGTCGCTGACCAGTTTACGCACCGGCCAGGTCTTTCCCTCGTCATAAGACACCGCCGCATACAGGCCATAGCCACGGAACTGCTTACCGTTCCGGTCCGTAAACATCATACCCCGCTGTGCCTCGGGAGTGCGCTGCGGATGATCGGTAAAACAGAAGAACACAATCGGTCCCTCGTTCAGACGCATCAGCACACCACGCTGGCCGCCATCGATAGGCGGGAACGGACTGGCATGATATTCCCAGGTCTCACCATAGTCCTTGGAAAGGCTCATGGTCATGTGCGGAATGCCATCGGCACCCTTGATATTGTTGTTACGGCCCAAGGCCATCAGTGAACCGTCCTTAAGCTGCACCACGCCGGCATGGATACCTGCGATGACAGGGCCATGACCGCCTTCGGTAATCTCGCCCAACGGCTGTCCGTGACTCTGGTCGGTCCAGGTCTTACCCTGATCCTTACTGATAAACAAGGCAGTACCATCGGCTCCACCCGGGCCCGCATCGCATGCCTGCATGAACCATCCGTTCTTCAGAATGGTAGGTCCCTGAATGACCTGGTGATGGACGGTATGCTCGGGAGCCACCAGTTCCGGTGTACTCCAGGTTAGACCGTTATCGGTACTCTTCCGGTAGGTCAGTGCCAGGTTCTGCCAGTCGCCTGCACGCTCCACACCGTTCATGTGATACAACGTGCCCTGACTGTCACGCATCAGACTGCTTCCGGTAAGGTTGCGGTCCGGAATGCGGTAGAACTCACGGGCAGGCTCCCACTCCGTAAAACCCGGATGAAGGCGGCTCTGCAGCACCGTCATCTCACGCTCGTTCTCCTGATTGGCACTGAACCAGATGGCCAGCAAGTCGCCGTTGTCACACCAGGTAATGGCCGGCTGGTGATTGTGGGTATAGAAAGGCGTGTGTCCGTCCTGAGGCTGAATGACAAAGACCTGAGGCTCATTGAACACCGGTCCGGCGACCTTGGTCCAACTGTATTTCGTCTGGCTCACGGCATAGTTCTCCACCGGCTGGGCCAGCGGTTCGGTGGCAGGGTAATCGGCCTGAACCACACGGAAACCGGTCATCTCATGCTTGTCCTGCGGCAGCATGGCCATGCGGTTGGCACTGCGCAGGTACTTGTGAGGGGTGTTATGGCTACCGCCACGAGTCACACGGGCCAGTCCAGTCCCATAACCCACCGGGTCGGTCTGGGCATCGGCCACGTATGGGCCATACCAGTCCAGGCACCACTCCTCCACATTGCCGTGCATATCATAGAGTCCCCAAGGATTAGGACGGGTCTTGCCCACCTGCAGCGACACCTGCTTCAAGTCGCGTACAATAGTCTGATTCCGGCACAGTTCATCAGACAAGCCATCGCCGGTATAGTAATCCCAATAGGTACCCGCACGGCAGGCATACTCCCACTCCGCCTCGGTAGGCAGACGGTAGGTCTTTCCCTCCTTTCGGGTAAGCCACTCGCAGAATGCCACGGCATCGTCATAGCTGACATTCACCACAGCCTCATCATCGCCTACGGATAATCCGTTCTTGCCGCGAAGGGCACGATGCCCGGGACGGAACTGCTCGTATTGTGCATTGGTGACCTCGGTGGCCCCCATCTTAAAATCTTTGGTCAATGTAACACGGTGTACGGGTATCTCATCGAAATTCTCGTTGTATCCCAGTCCACCCATATAGAAACTCCCGGCATGCAACTGCACCATAGGTATCAGTTCCTGGGCGTGAGCCGGCATAGCCAAACAGCATAACCCTAAAAGAATTTTGTTTTTCATGATATTCGGTGTATTTCCGCAAAGATACGAATTATTTTATTACATTTGCAGAAAATCTATAAACCAACACTAATGAACACTAAATTTATTCCTTTCAGTGCGTTATTACTACTTCTCAGCAACGCACCAGTAAAAGCAAATATCACAGAAAAAACCGATGCTATCGCCCAGACCATGGCGATTAACGAGGACGGCAACAAGCGTCCTGCCAAGGCTGACCGCAAGTTCTCATCCAAGGCTGTGGAAGCCCTGATACAGAAAGTAAGCAAGGCCATTGCAGACCCAAAGCTGCGCGAGATGTTCATGAACTGCTATCCAAACACATTGGATACCACCGTGAAGCATTCCATCATCAACGGCCGACCAGATACCTTTGTCATCACAGGTGATATCGATGCCATGTGGCTGCGCGACTCGTCAGCCCAGTTGACTCCATATATCCAGCTGACAAAAGACGATGCCGAGCTGCGCCAGCTGATTGCCGGTGCCATCAACCGCCAGGCTGCCTGCATCAACATCGACCCATATGCCAATGCGTTCAACTTCGGACCTACCGGCAGCCAGTGGAAGAGCGACCATACCGACATGAAAGACGAACTGCACGAGCGCAAGTACGAGATTGACTCGCTGTGCTACCCTATCCGTCTGGCTTACCTGTACTGGACCATTACCGGTGACACCTCGGTATTCGACGGCAACTGGCATGCAGCCATGCAGCTGGTGATGAAGACGTTCAAGGAGCAGCAGCGTAAGAACGGCCTGGGCCCTTACAAGTTCCAGCGTAATACCACCGCTCCTACCGACAGCCAGATGAACCACGGCTACGGTGCTCCGGTAAATCCTGTAGGTCTGATCTTCTCGGCCTTCCGCCCATCAGACGATGCCACCCAATACGGTTTCCTGATTCCATCCAACATGTTTGCCGTAGTATCCCTGCGCCAGTTGGCTGAGATTGAAACCAAGGTATATAAGAATACCGCATTTGCCAGCGAGTGTACCGCCTTGGCCAGTGAGGTGGATGATGCCATCCAGCAATATGCCGTAGTGAACCACCCAGTGTGCGGCAAGGTATACGCCTACGAGGTGGACGGTTTCGGAAACAGCTACTGCATGGATGATGCGAATGTTCCAAGTTTGCTGGCTGCTCCATATCTGGGCTACTGCGACAAGAACGACCCTATCTACCAGAACACCCGCAACCTGGTTTGGAGCCATAACAACCCATACTTCTTCTCCGGTAAGGACGGTGAGGGTATCGGTGGGCCTCACGTAGGTCTGCAGATGGCTTGGCCTATGAGTATCATCATGAAGGCCCTAACTACTGATGATGCCAAGGAAATCAAGAACTGCATCAAGATGCTGCGCAATACCGAGGGTAACACCGGTTTCATGCACGAGGCATTCAACGTTAATGACCACACCAACTTCACCCGCAGCTGGTTTGCCTGGGCAAACAACCTGTTCGGTGAGCTGATAGTCAAGGCATACAACGAACATCCGGAAATATTAAAGGAGGCTTTTTAAGCCTCCTTTAATATTTAATTGACAATTGACAATTGATAATTGACAATTGGTTATTCGAATACGATTTCTCCGAAATGGGCAGGGCAATGGAAATTCGGAGAAGGTAAATCTATCGGGTTCCAAGACAGGAAATGGGCCTGCATCAGGTTATCTCCACACTTGTAGAAATTGGCACGGATGCTTTTTCCTTTCAGACTCGTTATCTGATGCTTGAAGTAAGTACTCAGCGGAACGTACAGTGCCAATTGCCAGGTACACTCGCCTACTCTTTCAGCAAAAGACTCAGAACCCAGCGATGACCACCGCTTCACACCTTTCAGTACCTCTTCCGAAGCAAACTCCCGTCCCTCACGATTAGGGCCGGCAGCAACGAGCAACTGCCCCGCACAATTGCATTCCATATTGTAATAGATGCCGTCACCAGCCGGTACAGAGAAGAACTCCACGCAGGCATCCTCCCACACATGACCGTTATCGTGTCCGGCCTCGGCCTTTACACTCTGTTCCGTTACTACATAGTGCAGCACCAAAGCCCCATCGGTCTGCACCATGCGGAACTTCACTTCTGGCTGATAGGGATATTCGGACCAGTTTACCGTATCAATGGCGGTAAAAGGTATATCCTTAGCATCCAAAATTGCTGGTATCTGCTGCGGTTCAGCAGAGATACCAGCAATAAATGGTATGGTTTTTGTTTTCATTTTACTTTGCAGGAGTAATCATGAAGGTGAACTCCTTATCACCAGCCTTCAACTGATGCTGCTCCAATGGCAGAGCGCCCCATGAGTCGACACCACCAACACCCCACTGAGCCTGGTCAATGCAAACGGTAACAAAGTCAGCCTTTGGAACCAGTTCGGTGTGGCCATTATCCTTAGCCAGACCTTCGTCCAAGCTCTCGATGGTATAGTTCAATGCACTGGCACTGAACAGCTGGTCGCTGGTAAAGTTCAGGCCGAATGAGCCATTGGAAACCTGCCATTCACGGAGGTCGGTCTTGTTACCCATCTCCTGAGGACGGACATAATCCAGAGAAGCCTGCTCGTCAACGGTCTGGGTATAGCGGCCCACGAAGGCTGCGCCCTTACGGTCGATATAGTTCTCAACAGGACCACGGCCCCAGTACTTCACGGTCTGAAAGGTCTTAGGCAACTGCACCTTCATACCGTAGCGGAACATGCCCATCAGGTCTTTCTTGCCTACGGTCATCTTCTCATTCACCTTCACCTGACCGGTCTTGCTGATGGTATAAGTCATGGTCATAGAACCCTCGATTTCCTTCAAATCGTGCTTGGTGGTCACTACCACATAGTCGCCTACCACCTCAGCCTTCTGATCAGTCATGACAGGCTTAACATCGTGCCAAACGCGCATACGCTTCTGCAGGTTTGCACCAAAGTCGTTATCAGTAGGAGCACGCCAGAAGTTAGGAGCCAAAGCCGCATTATTAGCCAGCAACTGCTGACCGTTGCTCTGGTATTCCACAATCCAGCCACGAACCTTACAGAAATCAATCTGGAAGTTATCACCCTTCACAATCAGGTGCTTGCCGCTATTGTCGATGGTTGGCATCTGTACGTTATTAGGATTATCCAGAACCAGTGCCTTAGGCTGATAATCGTTAATAACCAGCTGATTGCTAGCTACCGAATAACCGGCAGGAATCAATGGAGAAGCCTTCTTCTCGTAGAAGTTCACGTTCAGCATCACCTCCTTGCCGGCAGGAATACCCGACAAATCGTAAGGCAAGGTAACCTGCAACTTCTTCTGAGGAGCACATCTCCAGTCACTCATCACACCGTTCTGTACTGAATTGCCATCCACCATCAGGCTCCATGTCATGTAGTAGGTAGAAAGATGACGGAAGAAGTTCTCGTTATAAACCTCAACGATACCCTTCTGCAGGTCAACCGGAGTAACCCACAGGTTCTGGTAATAATGCTTCACCTCGTAAGCAGAAGGATGCCAGGTACGGTCAGGAGCCACCAGACCGTTGTTACAGAAGTTGCGGTCATCCGGTGAATCATAGTCGTTCATATCACCGCCATATACATAAGTATACTGGTTGCGCTTGTTGACAGCCATAGGACTCTGATCTACGAAGTCCCAGATAAAGCCACCCTGCAGGTTAGGATACTTACGGTACAAATCCCAGTATTCCTTGAAACCACCCTGAGAGTTACCCATGGCGTGTGCATACTCACACTGAATCATTGGACGAGGATCGCCACTCAGGGCAAACTTCTCCACATCCTTAGGCCATGCGTACATAGGGCAATAGATGTCGGTATGATCGTTCAAGCCAGCACGCTCGTACTGAACAGGACGGGAAGTATCCTCGTTCTTAATCCACTTGTAAACATTCTCAAAGTTTACGCCATCGCCAGCCTCATTACCCATAGACCAGAAAATGATGCTAGGATGATTGAAGTTGCACTGCACATTGCGCTGGTTACGCTCCATATGAGGCTTCAACAGTTCAGGGAACTTGGCCAGAGACTCCTTGCCATAGCCCATACCGTGGCTCTCCAGGTTAGCCTCAGCCACCATGTAGATACCATACTTGTCACACAGTTCATACCAGTATGGATCGTCCGGATAATGACAAGTACGAACCGCATTGATGTTCATCTTCTTCATCTCCTGGATATCCTGCAGCATACGGTCGTGACTCAGTACGTAACCACCGTATGGATCCAGCTCATGACGGTCAGCACCCTTGATCAGGATAGGCTGTCCGTTCACCAAAACCTGCTGATTCTTCATTTCGATGCTGCGGAAACCGGTCTTCAAAGGAATAGTCTCCACCACCTGACCCTTGGCATCCTTCAAGGTTACCTTTACGTTATAGCGGTTAGGAATTTCAGCACTCCAAGGCTGAACGCCAGCCACCTTAATCTGCTGCTTCACATTCAGGCCCTTGCCCTGAGCAGTACCCAGGACCTTACCCTGCTCATCACTCAACTCGATATCAGCAGTCAGGTTCTTGTTGCTCAGTTTCAACTGAACATCCAGCACACCGTCCTTATAGTTGTTCTCCAGATTGCCCACCAGTCGGATATCCTCCACATGATTAGCTGCATTACGGGTGTACAAGTAACTGTCGCGAGCCACACCGCTGTAACGGAAGAAGTCCTGGTCCTCGAAATAAGTACCATCGCACCAACGCATGATGCGGAACGCAAAGAGGTTCTTCTGGCCCACCTTCAGGAACTTGGTCACATCGAACTCACAAGCCAACTTGCTGTCCTCGCTGTAACCTACAAACTTACCGTTTACATACAAGGCGATGTTACTGGTCACCGAACCGAAGTGAACGATAATCTGCTGACCGTTCCAATCGGCAGGCACCTGAATCTCACGACGGTAGCTACCCACGTGATTCTCCTCGGTAGGAGGAATACATGGATTATTCTTATAGTGTCCGCGCCATGCATAACCGATATTGACGTACAAAGGATCGCCAAAGCCGTTCAGTTCCCAAACACCTGGAACCGGCATTTCCTTCCAATCGCTGTCATCGTAACCCACAGCAAAGAAATTGTCAGGAGCCAAATCAGGATTAGTCACATAATTGAATTTCCACTGTCCATGCAAGGAAACACGCTGCTCCTGCTCTGGAGAAAAAGTGGTATGCATAGGCAAACGGTTGATTTCATTTACCTGAGGATTTTTCCAGGCATCGCCCGGTCCTTGCTGAGCCATTGCCACTGCAGGCATAGACATGCAAAACAGCAAAGATAAAGCTGTAAATTTCATAGATATTTGGTCTTATTGGTTTTAATTTGGCGCTAAGTTAGCATTTTTATCGCAGATTTAGGTCACGGTTATTTACTTTTTGTAAGAAATGACGTAATTTTGCACCCGATTTTATAAAAAGAAAACGTATGAATGGAATATACACCGTGTTACTGCTGCTGGGCTCTAACATCTTTATGACTTTTGCCTGGTATGGCCATCTGAAACTGCAAGATATGAACATCTCGACCAACTGGCCACTGTATGCCATCATCCTGTTCAGTTGGAGCATTGCTCTGGCAGAATACGCCCTTCAGGTACCAGCGAACCGAATCGGATTTGTAGAAAACGGAGGACCGTTCAGCCTGATGCAGCTGAAAGTCATTCAGGAAGTCATCTCGCTGATAGTATTTACAGTCTTCACCAAGGTGCTGTTTGCCGGTGAGGCACTGCATTGGAATCATTTCGCAGCCTTTGCCTGTCTGCTGCTGGCTGTGTATTTCGTATTTATGAAAACGGAGTAGGCTGATGCCCACTCCGTTTTTATTTATTGCTTCATCAAATATGCCTTGAACGACTCGAAATCCTTTGGCAGTTCCACGCTCTGCTTGGTGCCCTTCATAAAGGCCTGCAGTTTGGCTGGTATTTCGATATCACTACCCAAGATGCCATCCACAACGCCCTTGAACTTGGCCGGATGAGCAGTCTCCAGGAATACTCCGACCTCACCCTCCTGTAAGCCCTCGCTCAGAGCACGGTAACCGCATGCACCGTGTGGATCGCACACATAACCGGTCTCGGCCAGGCACTGACGCATGCTTTCCGCAATCTGCTCATCGGAATAAGTAGCGCCACTGATATCCGCACAGATGGCCGCATGGTCCTTACCATACAAGTCGTAGATACGTGCAAAGTTGGAAGGATCACCCACATCCATGGCATTGGCAATAGTCTGCACCGATGGTTTTGGATTATAGTCTCCAGTCTTCAGATAATTGAAGAAAATATCATTGGCATTATTAGCTGCGATAAAACGCTTTACAGGCAATCCCATACGCTTACCAAACAAGGCAGAGCAAATGTTACCAAAGTTGCCCGATGGCACACATACCACCATCTGGTCGGCCTTACCCAGTTTCTTCAGCTGCGCATACGCATAGAAATAATAGAAAGCCTGAGGCAGGAAGCGGGCCACATTGATGGAATTGGCAGATGTCAGTTTCATGTGCTGATTCAAATCGGCATCCATGAACGCATTCTTAACCAGCGCCTGACAATCATCGAACACGCCATCAATCTCCAATGCGGTGATATTCTGGCCCAAAGTGGTGAACTGGCACTCCTGGATAGGGCTGACCTTGCCTTTTGGATACAGCACATAAACGTGGATACCCTCAACACCCAAGAAACCATTGGCCACGGCGCTACCGGTGTCACCCGATGTAGCCACCAACACATTCACCTGTTCATTACCCTCCTGACGGATGAAGTAGCCCAGCAGACGGGCCATAAAGCGTGCGCCTACATCCTTAAAAGCCAAGGTCGGTCCGTGGAACAGTTCCAGGGAATAGATGTTCTCCTTAACCTTTACGGCAGGGACATCAAATGACAGTGTGTCGTAAACGATCTGCTTCAAGGTATCGGCAGGGACATCCTCACCAAAGAAAGCATCTGCTACCCGATAGGCAATCTCCTGAAACGACAGATTCTCAATCTCATCATAAAACGATTGTGGCAACGGCTTAATGACCTGAGGCATAAACAAGCCCTTGTCACTGGCCAACCCCTTAACAACAGCCTCATGCAAAGTGGCATGAGCCGCATTACCGTTGGTACTGTAGTATTTCATATCTCTTATACTTTTTGCTTTTCAGTTTATAAAGATCCTTCGCTTTGCTCAGGATGACATTATTAATTTTCATTGGGCTCCGCTCAGGATGACATTATTAAATTTTCACTGGGCTCCGCTCAGGATGACTATCAAATGCTCATAAACAGTTTGATAAACTCATCACCCTCCAACAGTCCGTAAGAACCGGATACGCAAGACACCTCATCGAAGGTCTGCACCTCATCAGGCTCCATGCCCGGTGCCCAAATCAGGAACGGTACCGGCTCGTTGGTATGCGTGCGGTACTCGCAAGGCGTAGGATGATCGGGCAGAACGGCAATGGCCACTGGCTCCTGCCAATTTTTCACCTCCTCATAGATAGGTCCAACGATCTTGGAATCAATGTCCTCGATGGTCTGCAACTTCAGCCAGATATTGCCTTCATGACCAGCCTCATCCGGTCCTTCAAGATGCAAATACACAAAATCATCGGTCTTCAATGCGTTTATAGCTGCCTGGCACTTGCCTGCATAATTGGTGTTATAGAGACCGGTAGCACCAGGAACATCAATGATACGCAAACCCGCATAATGACCAATACCACGAATCAAATCAACAGCTGTGATGACAGCACCTTTTTGTATCTGAGGATAGGTCACAGACAGCGGCTCCATGGAAGGACGATAGCCAGGGCTCCAAGGCCAAATGCTGTTGGCCGGATCCTTACCCTCGGCCTGACGCTCCAGATTAAGCGGATGCTTAGCCAGCAAATCCTGCGACTTCAGAATCAGGTCATTCAGCAAATCAGCAGTCTCCTGTGCCTCTGGCACTTCGGGCTGGATTAGCAACGGGCGCCATGGCTGACCTGGCACATCGTGAGGAGGTACACACTTTATACGTTTATCGCCACCTTTGACAACCAGCAAATGACGGTACTGTACACCGGTAGTGAAGCTGACACGCTCATTACCCAAATGCTTTTGCAAGTACTTAATCAGTACATCCGCATCCTCGGTAGTAATATGACCCGATGAATGATTCTTCAGGATTTCCCCTTCCAGACAGACAATATTACAGCGCATAGCCATATCGCCAGGCTGCATCTCGTAACCGATGCTGGCTGCTTCCAGGCAGCCGCGGCCCTCATAGACCTTGTGCTGATCGTAACCCAAGATGGAAGAGTTAGCCACCTCGCTACCCGGATGGAAACCGTCGGCAACCGTTTTCAGGCGTCCGCAGCGACCCATACGAGCCAAAAGGTCCATATTCGGAGTCTTGGCATACTGATATAGGGTATTACCACCCAAGGATGGACAAGCCCAATCGGCCGATCCATCCGCCAATATAATCAGATGTTTCATGGCTTAAATATTGGCAATACTCATGATATCGGCAAAGACACCTGCTGCGGTCACGCTGGCACCGGCACCATAGCCCTGAATCAACATCGGATACTCCTGATAACGCTCGGTGGTGAGAAGGATGATGTTATTACTTCCTTCCAACTCATAGAAAGGATGCTTCTGGTCGACCTGACGGAGCTCAACCACAGCTTTTCCATCCTCCATGCTCGCCACGAAACGACGGCGCATGTGCTTGCTCTCCAGTTCCTTTCTCTCGGCCTCGAAACGGGCATCCACCTCTGGCAAAATCTTCCAGAAGTCCTCTACCGAGCCCTGGAAGTACTTCTCATCCAGGAACAGACGGATCTGAACATCCTCCTGATTGATAGGGAAACCTGCCTCGCGGGACAGGATAGTCAGCTTACGGACCACATCCTTTCCGCTCAAATCAATTCGTGGATCAGGCTCAGCATAGCCACATTCCTTAGCCATCTGAACGGTACGGCTGAAAGGCACATCCTCGGACAACTCGTTAAATACATAATTCAGGGTTCCGCTCAGTACAGCCTCTATCTTCAAAATCTTATCACCACTATTGATCAAGTCATTGACCGTCTTGATGATAGGAAGACCGGCACCCACATTGGTCTCGAACAGGAACTTCACGCCACGCTTACGGGCTGTTTCCTTCAAGATGTGATAATTATTATAATCGGATGAAGCAGCAATCTTATTGGCTGCCACAACGGCGATATTATGCTCCAGAAAGTCCTTGTAAAGCGCAGCCACCTCGGCACTGGCAGTACAATCCACAAATACAGAGTTGAAGATGTTCATGCCGATGACATTATCACGAAGCAACTGGATATTGCTATCTTCACCCTCCTCATTCAGGCGCTGCTTATAATTATCCAGATTCAATCCCTCACGGGTATACATGGCCTTACGGCTACCGGCAATACCCACCACATTCAGTTTCAGGTTGCGCTCATGCTTCAGTTTCTCGTACTGGCTACGGATCTGCTGAATCAAGCTATTGCCCACAGTACCCGTTCCGCAGATGAACAAGTTCAGCACCTGGTACTCACTCAGAAAAAAGCTGTCGTGAATTACGTTCAAGCTCTTACGCAACTGCTTACTGTTGACAACAAATGAGATGTTGGTCTCGGAAGCACCCTGTGCACAGGCAATGACATTGATACCGTTGCGGCCCAATGTGCCGAACAGCTTACCGGCAATACCCGGAGTATGCTTCATGTTCTCACCAACGATAGCCACTGTTGCCAGATTTGACTCGGCCGTGATAGGAGTAATCTCACCCATCTCTATCTCTTTGGCAAACTCACCGTTCAGAACCTCGCAAGCCAGAGGAGCATCCTCATTACGCACACCGATAGAAGTACTGTTCTCGGAAGAAGCCTGAGAAACCAGGAACACACTGATTCCGTTCTGGGCCAAAGTCTGGAAGATTCGTGAATTGACACCAATCACACCCACCATACCCAGACCGGTAACGGTAATCAGGCTGGTATCGTTGATGGATGAAATACCCTTAATACTCTTGCTACCCTCGGCAACATCCTGCTTGATGACAGTACCCTTGGCCTCAGGCTTAAATGTATTCTTGATCCAAATAGGAATATTCTTGTGGCAAACCGGATAAATGGTAGGAGGATAAACCACCTTGGCACCGAAGTTACATAACTCCATAGCCTCTACATAACTCAGTTCATCGATGACATAGGCTGTGCTGATGACACGAGGGTCGGCAGTCATGAAGCCGTCCACATCAGTCCAAATTTCAAGCACATCAGCATCTAAAGCCGCGGCTACAATAGCTGCAGTATAGTCGGAACCGCCACGACCCAGGTTGGTTACCTCACCAGTCACCTCATCGGTAGAGATGAAACCAGGAATCAGAGACAACTGAGGCAATTCAGCAAAAGTCTCCTGAACCAACTTATTGGTCAGCTCTGTATTTAAAATATGCTTACCAAACTTACTGTTTGTCTTAATGAATTCACGGGAATCAAACCACTTGGCACCGGTCAGCTCTGCAGCGATAATGCTGGAAATGCGCTCACCGTAGCTAACAATGGCAGCAGAGGTCTTTGGAGTAAGGTCGTGAATCAGGAACACACCCTGATAAATATCACGCAACTCACGCAACAGGTTATCCACCTCATGCATGACAGCCACCTGACGGCCGGCATCTGTAATAACAGCCTGAATCATCTTGTGATGACGGGCCAAAATCTCATCGTAGCTGATAATATACGAACTATCACCAGCTGCGGCCTGCTTGGAAGTGTTAATCAGTTTGTCGGTTATACCGCCCAAAGCTGACACTACCACAATAATCTTCTCACCTTTTGCAGCATCCTGTACAATTTTCTTTAGATTCAGGATACTCTCTACGGAACCTACGGATGTTCCGCCAAACTTTAATACTTTCATTGCTCTTATATTATATATTTTGCCCGACAAGCCCCCCTTACAACAGGGGATAAACCACCCGCAGGGCTTGAAATTGCAAATATACTCGGTTTTGGCGGGACAACAAAATAAAAATCACACTATTTGCCCCAAGACATACCGTTAAGGCATTAGTTCCAACCCATATGAAAGAATACCAATGTCCGGCCCTGAAGAATACAATCGTTCAAGGCCGGACATTGGCATGATATCATATGAAGATTACGATTGGGGCTGAGTCAGATACCAAGCCGCCAGAGCCTCGGCACAACGCTCACCGTCCACACCGGCAGAAACAATGCCTCCGGCATATCCGGCACCTTCGCCGCACGGGAACAATCCCTTGATACGGACATGATGAAGAGTCTCATTATCACGGACAATTCTAACCGGGCTACTGGTGCGTGTCTCCACGCCAATCATCACAGCCTCGTTGGTCAGGAATCCCCGGCTCATCTTACCGAACTGCAGAAATCCCTGCTTCAGTCGCTCAGAGATAAATTTAGGCATCCAGAAATGCAACGGTGAGGCAATCAGGCCTGGAGCATAGGAAGACTTAGGCAGATCAGAACTCAAACGGCGGTTCACAAAATCATTCATGCGCTGGGCCGGAGCTGTCTGTTTCATGTTACCGGCAATCCAGCACTGTTTTTCCAAGGCATCCTGGAACTGCATCACGCTCAGCGGATGTTCAGCATTCAACAGGGGTTGGTTCTTCTCGGCAGCATAATCTCTCACCAATGTACGGAGGGATTTCTCCATCAAATCCTCCGGATGCAGCTCGACCACCATACCGGAATTGCTCCATTTGCCTGCGCGATTACTGGGCGACATGCCATTTACGACCAACTGCTCCGGACCGCTGGCAGCTGGAACGACGAAGCCACCGGGACACATACAGAAACTGTACACGCCACGATCCTGCACCTGGTGGACAAAACTATATTCAGCAGCAGGCAAGTACTGGCCTCTACCCTCACGGCGATGATACTGAATCTGGTCGATCAGCATGGAAGGATGTTCCAAACGGACGCCTACCGCCAATCCTTTTGCCTCAATTTCCACACCCTGGTTGAACAGGTAGCGGTACACATCACGGGCAGAATGACCGGTAGCCAGAATAACCGGCCCTCTAAACTCACGGCCATCGGCAGTTTGAACACCCACCACCTGCTCGTTTCGGATAATCAATCCGGTCATCTTGGTCTGGAAATGCACCTCACCACCACTGGCGATAATCTGGTTGCGCATGTTCTCGATGACACGGGGCAACTTATCTGTTCCGATATGAGGATGCGCATCGCACAGGATACTGGCGCTGGCACCATGTTGGCAAAACACATTCAAGATCTTATCCACATTACCGCGTTTCTTACTGCGGGTATACAGTTTGCCATCGGAATAGGCACCGGCACCACCCTCACCAAAACTATAGTTGCTTTCTCCGTCCACGGTATGAAGACGCGAGATATTAGCGATGTCCTTCTTGCGCTCGTGCACATCCTTACCCCGTTCCAAAACGACAGGACGCACGCCCAGTTCAATCAAGCGAAGAGCAGCAAACAAGCCTCCAGGGCCAGCTCCGACCACCACAGCCGAAGGCTTTCCCTCGACCGATGGATATTCGGTACGGATAAAGGCATCATCCTGAGGCAGCTCGTTAACGTATGCACGAACCTTGAGATTAACAAAAATAGTGCGCTGACGGGCATCAATGCTGCGTTTCAGCACACGCACCGCCTTGATCTGGTGAGCGTTCAATCCTTTTTCCCTGACCAGATAAGCGGTAATGTTCTGCTCATTGACTGCCACCTCTGGCAGCACACGTATCTGAAATTCCTCTGTCATACTTCTTTCAACCAAATAGTTCCCTAACAGCCTCTTCCACCTTACGGACCGGAACCAGTTCTATAGAATAACGTTGCAAGTCCAATCCCTGCATGTTACTTCGTGGCAAAAGCATTCTCTTGAAACCTAACTTTTCTGCTTCAGCTATACGCTGTTCGATGCGGGAAACCGGGCGTATTTCGCCACTCAATCCCACCTCTCCAGCCATACAGACGTCAGCCTCCAATCCGCAATCCATGTTGCTGGAAATAATAGCAGCAATAACTGACAGGTCAATGGCCGGATCACTTACTCTCAAACCTCCGGCTATATTTAAATAGACATCCTTCTGAGCCATCTTGAAACCAATTCTCTTCTCCAACACAGCCAAAAGCATGTTCAATCGTCTGGAATCAAACCCAGTAGCACTACGCTGAGGTGTTCCATAAGCTGCGGTACTGACCAAAGCCTGCGTCTCTATTAAGAATGGGCGAACTCCCTCAATCGCAGAAGATACAGCCACGCCACTCAATCCCTCGAGGTTTTCACTCAACAGCAGTTCGGAAGGATTGCTGACCTGACGCAAGCCATCGGCACGCATTTCATATATACCCAACTCGGAAGTGCTTCCAAAACGGTTCTTGATACTGCGCAAAATACGGTACATATAATGCTGATCACCCTCGAACTGTAACACGGTATCCACAATGTGTTCCAGAATCTTCGGGCCGGCCAGCGTACCCTCTTTTGTAATATGGCCGATGAGAAGTACCGGCACATTCTGTGTTTTGGCAAACTTAAGCAACATAGCCGCACATTCACGAACCTGAACAATACTGCCTGGAGAGGAATCAACCGTTTCAGTACTGATGGTCTGAATGGAATCTACCACAACTAACTGCGGTTGAGTGTTCTTAATGTGAGTGAATATCTGTTCAAGAGAAGTTTCACATACAATCATGCAATCCTGATCGGACTCAGATTCACCGGAAACGGGAGACAGACATTTCAAGCGATCGGCACGCAGTTTAAGCTGGCGTGCACTCTCCTCGCCACTGACATACAACACACGAAGATGGCGAAGATTCATTACAGTCTGCAAGACTAAGGTGGATTTTCCGATACCCGGTTCGCCACCCAAAAGGACCAAAGAACCCGGAACCAGGCCACCGCCCAAGACACGGTTCAACTCTGCATCTCTCATATCTATGCGTGGCTCCTCCTTCGTCTCAATCTCACTCAACATCCGGGGCTTTGGTCTGCCATCATGCACCTCAAATCCCTCTGGCAGTGTTCGTGCCGAGGCTGCCTCCTTACGGACCACCTGCTCAACAAATGTATTCCAATTTCCGCAGGCCGGGCAACGACCTACCCATTTAGGCGATTCCTGTCCACATTCCTTGCAGACATATATCTTCTTTTCCTTTGCCATAATACTCTTAGAATTGATATGCCATAGCACAACCCACTGCGTTTCTGGAGGCGTCAAATGTAGGTAATGCCACAAATGAGGAGCCATCATTCTTAGTTTTCAACTTAAACAGCTTGCGCTCATAAGGCAACAGCCAATAACCTAACCTAGCACACAATATTCCGGTTCCTGCACCTGCCACTACATCATTCAGCCAATGTTTCTGATTATACAAGCGCAGAAAAGCCACACCGCAAGCCACAGTATAAGCCCCAACACCATACCAACCACCATACTCAGTACGGATATGCTCTGCTCCCATGAAAGCCACTGTAGTATGTCCGGAAGGGAAAGATTTTCGATCAGACCCGTCTGGACGGGTTTCGTGTACTACCTGCTTCAATCCACCAACCAAAGCGAAATAAGCCATGAAGGAAGTTGCCCGAACAGCCAACCGCTCCTCCAGGGAATATGGAGTAGACACGCCAGCCTGCGACAGGACGACAGACCCCACCAAAGGAGCAAAGCGCAAATAATCATCTAAACCGATATGATGCCCTCCAGACAGATCTGAAATTCCCTCATTTACTTTTCTGTCAACAGAACCCAGCCAACCATTCTCAACGCCCAGTGCACCCACAGCCAACAAAGCACCCGGAAGAATCAGTTGCTTGGGACGAAAATGCTCTTCAGCAGTAACCCGGCAAACAGAGTCCGTTTTAGCCGTCTGACCGACAGATAAAACTGGCAGGCAAAAGAACAGTAAGAAAAGAGGTAAATATCGCATATTACATTCGCTTATCCAAAAACAAAAAAGGCCTACATGCAATATGTAGACCTTTTAACTTTCGTCGGGGTAGCGGGATTCGAACCCACGACCCCCTGCTCCCAAAGCAGGTGCGCTA